>CAYUCC010000225.1:0-1777 GCA_964443225.1 uncultured Anaerolineae bacterium | reverse complement strand
TGTAAAGCTAACTCTGTGAACGAATGAACCATGCCCAAAATCCAAAATCCAAAATCCAAAATCTAAAACGCCCCCATCCGCCACACCCCCGTCGCAAACTCCTCAATAAAATACCGGTCGTGCACGATCGCCAGCACCGTGCCCTGGAAGGCTGCCAGCGCCTGCTCGAAGCGGCTGCGTGACGGAATGTCCAGATGATTGATCGGCTCGTCCAACACCAGGAAGTTGCACCCCTGCGCCACCAGGCGCGCCAGGCCCAGGCGGGCACGTTCGCCAAAACTGAGCAGGTGCACCGGTGTGAAGACACTGTCACCACCAAACAGAAAATAGTGCAAAAAACTGCGCGTCGCCGTCTCGTCCATGGCGGCGACGGCGCGGATCGTGGCGAGCGGCGTGCTGTCGGGGTCCAATCCTTCCTGCTGCTGAGCAAAATAGCCCACCCGCACGTTGCTGCCGAGACGAACGCGGCCACGCGTGGGGGTCAGCTCACCGATGATGAGCCGCGCCAGGGTGGTTTTGCCGCTGCCGTTGGGTCCAATCAAGGCGATGCGTTCGCCGGCCCGCAGCGTCAGGTTGACGTCGTGAAAGAGTTCAATGTCTCCAAATCCCATGGCGACATCTTCGAGCACGACCACCTCACGGCCGCTCTCCGGCGCGACACCGAAGTCGAGCTTCATCTGCCAGCTGAGGGGTGGCTTATCGATACGTTCTTCCGATTCGAGCAGCCTCTCCAGCCGTTTGCGCTGCACGACCATACGCCGTGCAATGCCCATGGCCACTTTGCGTACGGCAAAATCGATGGTGCCGTGTTCGATGTCACGGGCATACCCCTCTTTCTGCGCCATGGTCGATTCGAGCCGCTGGATAAATTCCTGCTGGTCCTTGTACGCCGCCCACTGCTTTTCGCGCTCGCGTACCTTTGCCTCCAGGTAGGCCGTGTAGTTCCCCGGAAATGCCCGCAGCTGATGCGTCAGGGGGTCGATCTCCAGGATCGTTGTGACCAGGTTGTCGAGGAATGCACGGTCGTGGGAAATGACCAGCGATGCACCGTTGTACCGGCGCAGAAACTGCTCCAGCCATTCCAGGGCCTCGATGTCGAGGTGGTTGGTCGGCTCGTCGAGCAGCAGCACATCGGGTTGGTTGAGCAGCAGCCGCGCCAACCCCAGGCGCGTCTTCTGCCCGCCGCTCAGCACCGCCACCGGCATCGTTCGGTCCAGACCAGCCAGACCCAGGCCATCGAGCACGGCGTCGATGCGTGCGGCCAGGCCGTAACCGCCACGCTGCTCGAAATCGTCCAGGGTGCGGCCGTACTCGGCAAGCAGCGTGGTCTGCATCTCCCCGGTGGCCTCGCCCATTGCGGCCGCCAGCTCGGCGAGGCGCCCTTCGGCGGCTGTCAGCTCAGCCACTGCCTGGCGCAGGATATCGGCCACCGTCGCGTCTGGCGGGTATTCCAGCGCCTGCGCCAGGTAGCCGGCGCGCACAGGACCCGGCCCCAGGCGCACCGATCCCTGGTCCGCCGGCAGCTGGCCGGTGATGATACGCAGCAGGGTGGTTTTGCCGCAGCCGTTGGGTCCGACCAGGCCAAACCGATCGCCGCGGTTCATGGTGAACGACACACCGTCCAGCAGCGTCTCACCGGCGAACGTTTTGTGGATGTTACTGACCTGTAACAACGATAACCTCCCGACCGAAGGCATGGACACGTCGCAGACACATCAGTATTCAGTAGTCTTGCAGTTTTAACAATCGATTCAAAAGTTGAAAGCCAGGTGCTCTC
>CAYUCC010000224.1:0-1868 GCA_964443225.1 uncultured Anaerolineae bacterium | reverse complement strand
TAGTTGACCGCGCCAAACTGGCGGGCATAGCCGGTGAGCCATTTGGCGAGGGCGCCGATGCAGAACACCATCATGTTCATCATCATCGTATGGGACACGTTTTTGGCGCGGGTGAAGCCGGTTTCGACCAGGGCAAAGCCCGCCTGCATGAAGAAGACGAGGAAGCCGGAGAACAGAATCCACATGATGTTGAGGCCGATGCCGGCATCGGCGCCGGGGTCAGCGGCCTGGGCAAAGGCGCGCGGGGCCAGCACGACAAAGACCGCCAGCGAAGAAAGCAGGGCAGCCAGGCGGATGGCAAAACGGAACAGTTTGGGTTTCATAAACCGTGATACTCCTCCTGCATGGGACTTGAACGCCGCAGCGCTCCATGCCGGGAAGGGTAACACAGAGAATCAGGTGGGGACTACGTCGAATGTGCACAAGATTGGGAAAGTGCGTTTGTGCACTTCGGCGCGTGGGCACACAATTTACCACACAGTACACATAGAACACAAAGAACACGAAAAACTTCTGTGTTCCTTTGTGTTCTATGTGGTTAGATGCGAAGATTAGAGGTTCGGTACGACGCGTGCCAGGCGTTCGGCGGCGCGTTCCAGGTCGTGCATGGCGGTAGCGATCGAGAAGCGGACGTGGCCTTCGCCGGCGGCACCGAAGGCGGCACCAGGTGTGCAGGCGATGTCGGCCTCTTCCAGGAGTGCTGTGGCCAGCTCGACGCTGGTTTTGGGGGTGTTGGTGAAACGCGGGAAGAGGTAGAAAGCCCCCTCGACCGGCGTGCACTCGATACCATCGATCTCTTCGAGGGCGTCGAGCATGAAGCGGCGGCGGGCAGTGTAGGCAGCCAGCATCTCCTGGACGCAGTCCTGGGGGCCGTTGAGGGCCACGATGCCGGCGGCCATGGCAAACGAGGCGGCCGAGGTGACGCTGTGGGTTTGCAGTTTCATCGCCAGCTTGACGATGGGCGGTGGCGCGGCGAGCCATCCCAGGCGCCAGCCGGTCATGGCATAGGCTTTGCTGAAGCCGTTGACCGTGATCGTGCGCTCGAGCATGCCGGGCTCGGCGGCCAGTGAGTAGTGCACGGCGCCATCGAACAGCAGGTGCTCGTAGATTTCATCGCTGATCACGAACAAATCGAATTCGGTCGCCACGCGCACAATGGCGTCGATTTCGGTCCGCGTGAAGACGCGGCCGGTCGGGTTGCTCGGGCTGTTGACCATGAGCACTTTGCTGTGCGGCGTAATGTGGCGGCGCAGCAGGTCTTCGCTGACGCGGAAATTGTCATCACTGGGCAGGCTGACGTGCACCGCCACGGCCCCGCTGAGGCGCACGATAGGGTCGTAACTGACCCAGGCTGGTTCGAGGATCAGCACCTCGTCACCGGGGTTGACGATGGCGGCGATGGCCAGGTAGAGCGCCCACTTGCCACCGGGCGTCACGATGACCTGCGCAGGATCGACCTTGACCCGATTCTCACGTTCGAGTTTGGCGGCGATAGCTTCCAGCAGTTTTGGTTTGCCTTTCGCCGGCGGATAGTTCGTATCGCCGTCGTTCATGGCCTTGATGGCAGCATCGATGATGTGCTGCGGCGTCTTGAAGTCGGGATCACCGCCAGCGAGGGCGATGATGTCACGGCCCTGCGCCTTCAGGACCCTGGCGCGGTCGGAAACGGCCACGGTTTCTGAGGCGGGGATACCACCCAGGAGGGTCGAGAGATCGTTCATGCTCTGTCGTTCTCCGTGTTATGTCATGTTAGGTCGGCGCCGGGAACCACTGGTGGTCACCCGGTAAGTCGAGGTGTATTTTAGGTGAATTTGACGGTACATGCCAAGGTAACGGTCAAGGAAGTGCTGGTTGACAAGTCTCGGGTC
>CAYUCC010000223.1:0-1884 GCA_964443225.1 uncultured Anaerolineae bacterium | reverse complement strand
TGCTGCATCACGGCGAAGAAGAGAGCCTGCGGCCGGCACACGCCATCTTTTTTGCTGGTTGTACGGCGACGTGCACCTTTTGTACGGCGGCGCGTTTTGCCTTTCGACCGACGTACGGCGTCGAGGCAACGCCAGAACAGCTGGTCGCCGTCATCCGTCGCCGGCGGGCTGAAGGGGCGCGAACCCTCGAATTCGTGGGGGGTGATCCGCTCCCGCACCTGCCCTTCGTCTTGGCTGCGATCGCCTTGCTGGGAACAGAAACACCACCGGTGGTGTGGAACTCGAACTTTTACCACACGCCCGAGGCCCTGGCACTGCTGGACGGTGTCGTGAGCATCTACCTGCCGGACCTGAAGTTTGGCAATGATGCGTGTGCCCGGGAACTCGGGGGCATGCCCAACTATTGGGCTACGGTCACCGGCGCGATCGAATGGGCCACGCGGCGCGGCCGTGTGATCGTACGCCACCTGCTGATGCCGGGGCACTTCGACTGCTGCACGCGGCCGGTGCTGCACTGGCTCGCGCGGGCCGCGCCAGCCATCGAGGTCAGCCTGCTGACCCAATACTTTGCACCGGCCCACCTGCGTGGCAGCCTGGCCGGTCCCCTCGATGCGGCCGATATCGCCGGGGCCGCCGGGCTGGCTCGACAGTTGGGTCTGCATTTGGTACGATAGCCGATACTCAAGACCCAGAATGAGTCCATGTTGAACACATAGGAGGTACGCATGTCCAAATTCGTCAAGGTGCGCACGGAGCTGCGTGACCTGGAAATGATCAAACGGGCCCTGGATGACCTGGGGCTGCCGTACACCACCGGCAGTGACTACCGGCACGGCTGGTCGGGCAGCACCCACCAGGCCGACCTGGTCGTTACGGCGGGCACGTTCAACGGCTTCGCCTTTCGCCAGAATTCCGACGGCATCTACGACATCCTGGGTGACAGCATGGGGCTGGGCGCACAGAAAGAGATGCTGCAGCGGCTGAATCAGCGTTACGCCTACCACAAGGTAGTGCACGAAGTGAGTCAGGCCGGTTTCAGTCTGGCGGAAGAAAAGACCGATCGCGACCAGACCATCCGCCTGGTTGTCCGGCGCTGGTCTTGAGGGGGCGACATGCCAAAAAAACAAGAGATCGCCATCACCATCCTGCCCGACGGACGTGTCGAATATACGATCCTGGGCGTCAAAGGTGCACGCTGTGACGACATCGCCGAGCTCCTCAAGGTGCTGGGACAGGTCGAAGAGGAACAAAAGACCGGTGAATACTACGAATCCGAACGCAGCGGCGACGTCGTCATTCGCCACTGAGACCGAAATCTACGTGACGACCGATGGCCGCATCATCATTGCGGACCTACCCGCCGAGCTGGTCGCGCGTCTGGAATCGTTAGGTCGGGTCGAACCGTGCGAAATTGGTGACCCTGACGACCTGCCGTTCGCTGAAACCGCACGGCCCCTGGATGCGTCGATCGATTAGGAAGAGGAGAATGGCCAAAAAGAAGAGTAACACCGGTGACAAGGTCGTCGGAATCGACCTGGGTGGCACGAAAATCCTGGCAGCGGTCGTCGACGCCGAGGGGCGCATCCTGGGACAGGCGAAACGTAAGACCAAAGCCGAGGTCGGGGTCGAGGGTGTGGTGGCACGCATTGTGGAAACCCTGGACGACGCCGTGACCAGTGCCAAACTGACACGCCAGGACATCCGTGCGATCGGTGTGGGCGCGCCGGGTCCGGTCGACACGAAGACCGGTGTTATCGCCACCGCGCCGAACCTGCCTGGCTGGTCCGATGTGCCACTGGGCGAATTGCTGCAGGCCCAAACGGGGATTACGGTTGCGGTCGGCAACGACGTCAACGTGGGGGCCCTGGGCGAATTTGCGTACGG
>CAYUCC010000222.1:0-2031 GCA_964443225.1 uncultured Anaerolineae bacterium | reverse complement strand
CAATGCCAGCGAGTGGACCCACGCATTTGCCGTGGACATCGGGCCAGACACGGCCTTCGTGTTCTTGTACGTCATGAACAACGCCACTACGCTGTTCCTGGCGTATGACGAAATTCCGAATACGACGATGACCACCAGCGACAACGATCAGGTCAGTGTCTACATCGACGATGAAGGGGGCAGTCCACCCACTCTCTACGACAATGCGTGGACCAACACGGCGTGCAGCGGTACACCCAATCGTGGTGAAGGCAACTGGTCGTACGGCGCGTTTGGCGGCAATCCAAGGGACCAGTGGCGCGCCTGGGTCGTTGGACCGGCGACATGTTCGACACAACGCGGTGGAACCAACACCACGTCTGCCATCGGAACGGGCAGCGGGCACCGGCAGTACGAGGTGGCCATCCCGCTCAACGGCAGCAGTGCGCTGCTTGCCACCCCCGGTCAGACCATTGGCTTTCATACGTCGACGTTCGATGGAGAAACCGGCGCCACCACCGGTAAATGGCCATCGACCGCAACCTTCAGCGTGCCCGCCACCTACGGCAATCTGATCCTGGCCACGTCGATCCAACCCGTCTGGACCTGGCGGTCGGAGGCGGAGAACGGTACCGTGACGCCACCGCTCAGAGCGGGCACCAATCCCAATGCATCGTCGTGTTATTACCTCTACGACACCGCAGGGTGGTCAGCGGGCAAGGTGGAGTTCACCGTCACGGTACCGCGTCAGGCGAACTACTACGTGTGGATGCGCGGCATGGGATCGAGTTACACAAGCAACTCCTTTTTTGTCTCGATCGACACCGGATCCGACATTCACTACGAGATTCCGCAGTTCGGAGACGTGTGGACGTGGGGTTGGGACGAACTGGCCCTGGCAGGGCAGCCGCCGCAGCCCTTACTCCTTGATGCCGGATCACACACGCTGCGTATCAAAGTGCGCGAGGCAAACAGTCGTCTCGATGCGGTGTTTTTGACCAACAGCCCGACGACGGTCGCCAGCGAGGTGACACCCTGCGGCACCCCTACGCCGACGCCCACCCCGCCCGGTGGGGTGCGGCGCCTCTACGCACCGTGGGTCGGTCGCCAGCCGACGCCGACACCCACACCAACGCCGATTTGCCCGCAGGATCCTTACGAACCCAATGGAACGTTTGCGCAGGCCTGGGGTCCTATGCCCTTGAACCAGGACCTTTTGGGCTACTTCAACTGTGCCAGCGAAACAGACCGTGACTTCTACTATTTCAACCTGTCGTCGCGGCGGCGGGTGATCATCACGCTGCAGAATATTCCTGCTGGTTCTGACTACGATTTGGCCCTCTACAATTGTGCGGATCCCGCCTGTCAGGTCGGTTTTTCCGGTAATCCGGGCACGATCGATGAGCGGATCGACGTCACGGTGAACGCGGGGCGGTATTATGTGCGTATTACGCGCAGCCCGACATCACCCTTGACAGCGCAGCCGTACCGGCTGCGCGTCATCGCACCATGATGCACAACGCTGTGCCTGACAATGGGACTGCCGGCCCTGAGGAGGCTGTATGTCTGAACAAGGAGACCGCTCGAGCGGTAGTCTGCACAAGGTGGGTGCCCAACCACCCGCCGCCAGCAGCGCCCAGATGAATGCCGTTCCCACACCCCCCGCGGGGCGGCCGCTGGAGATGCGGGCAGCGGTCGTCAGTGACTTGGGCCGTGCGCGGGATCACCAGGAAGATACCGCCACGGCGTACGAACCACTGGACACGGCGGTGTTAGCGCAGCGCGGCAGCCTCTTGATCGTAGCCGACGGCATGGGTGGGCACAACGCGGGCGAAGTGGCCAGTCGAACCGCCGTCAATGAGATCGAGCGTACTTATTACGGGGGCGGCGGTGACGATCTGGCCATCGCGCTCAGCCAGGCTGTGCAGGCGGCCAACCAGGCGGTGTACCGGCTGGCCCAGTCCGATGCCCGCCGGCAGGGGATGGGGACCACCGTTACCGCAGTGATCGTGCACGACCGTGATCTGTGGATAGCCAACGTGGGTGACAGCC
>CAYUCC010000221.1:0-2129 GCA_964443225.1 uncultured Anaerolineae bacterium | reverse complement strand
AGGCGCAGCCGCGGGCGCTGGCCAAGCGCGTGGCCAAGACGGGACAGACCCAGTGTTGGGACGCTGGTGGTGCCGTGATCGCCTGTGCCGGCACGGGTCAGGACGGGCAGTACCAGGCGGGGATCGATCCTGCGGTAACGGCGATTTATGGAACTGGGTATAACACGCCGGCGTGGACGGGGGTGCGGTTTACGGACAATGGTGATGGCACGGTGACAGACAACCTGACGGCGTTGATCTGGCTGAAGAACGCCAATTGCCTTGGAGTTAGATCCTGGGCAACGGCCCTGAGCGACGCCAACACGCTGACCAGCGGTTCTTGCGGTCTCAGCGACGGTTCCACTGCCGGCGCCTGGCGGCTGCCGAATGCAAATGAACTGCACAGCCTGATCGATCCGACGCAGAGCAATCCTGCCTTGCCCGCAGGCCACCCCTTCACCGGCGTCCAATCGAACATCTACTGGACGAGTACCACCGTCGATTACCAGCCGGCGGGCGCTGTGGTCGTGGTCCTATCTAATGGCACCCTGGTCGGCGGCGTAAAGGCAGGCAGTTCCTACGTGTGGCCGGTACGTGGCGGACAATGAGGCTTTGGCACAAAGAGGCTTTGCCATGAACGGTGAAAAACAACTCCATCGAATATTCTCCACCCTCCTGGTGCTGCTGATGCTGCTGGCGACTGCCGCCGGCAACGTTGCGGCCCAGGGCTCAGGTGAAAAAGGTCCTGAAGCAGGAATGGCCTCTCAGGTCATTGGCCCCCTGCTGGGACCGACGGTGAACGGAACCCTGGACAGCAATGACCCTACCTACACCCGGCCCGATCTGAGTGCGGCTGTCACGGTCAACTGTGTTTCGGCATGGACGCCGAACCCGTTCGGAGGCGGCTTCTACCACGAAGCTCACGCCTTCCACGTCACCAACAACAGTCCCATCCAGATCGAGGTCAACGCCGCGGGCACGACCCTCGGCGACACCTTCCTGAGCGTATCCTGCCATCCGTTCAATGCGGCGACCCCCACCGTCAACGGTGTCATCACCGACGACGACGATGGCGCGGGCTACCTGAGCGCCATTACCCTGGCGGATAACGTGACGCTGACGCCCGGCAAGACCTATTGGGCGGTCATCACGACATACGGCGCCGGCGCTACAGGCACCTACCAGCTCGACTTCAGCGACAACGTGGTGTTGGGTGTCCCGCCCAAAAAATGGGCCTGGGGCACCAACGCCGGCTGGATTAACCTTGCGCCAACAGCCCCGAACGGCGCGTTCATGGACGGCGTCGCGGTCTATCCCGACCACCTGGAGGGTTTCGCCTGGGCCGAAAACACCGGCTGGATCCGCCTGGGTACGCACACGAGCGGCGGGGCATGGAACTACGCCAACACCTCGGCCACGGATTACGGCGTTAACCGCAACCCTAGCACCGGTGCGCTCTCCGGCTACGCCTGGAGCAGCACGGTAGGCTGGATCAGGTTCGACCCGGCCTGGCAGCCAATAGAAATCAGCAGCGCGGACATGCCATCCGTGCCGCCGGCGAACAACGCCGGGGCGACGGGCCAAGGTACCGCCAGCCCCACCCGTCCAGGTCCGCCCAGCCCCGTCCAGCGCAGCACCCAGGAACTGCGCGATCTGCGGGAGGCGCCCGACGCTGACGTGGTGCGGGACGGCAGCTTTGAGTTGGGCACGCCCAACCCGTTCTGGTCTGAGGCATCGACCAACTTCGGCACCCCACTGTGCGGCCCTGGCTGCAGCACTGCGTCGCACACCGGCCTCTGGTTTGCGTGGTTCGGCGGGATTACGGTCTATGAAGCCGGCAGCGTGTCGCAGAGCGTGACCATTCCATCCGGTGGGCCGGCGACCTTGAGCTTCTGGGTGAACAACTCTTCCTGTTCCGGTAACGCGGCCGACTATCTCGAGGTCAAGGTGGACGGCACCCGGCGCTGGGTGACGACGGCTGCCGATCCGGTCTGCAGTACGCCCGCCTACCGCCAGGTGACGGTGGACGTCAGCGCGTATGCCGACGACGCCGCGCACGTGCTGGAGTTCAAGTCGGAGATCTTCGGTCCTGGGGTCACAAACTTCTTCCTTGACGACGTGGCGCTTGACGCCAACTACGGCGCGGTGGT
>CAYUCC010000220.1:0-2160 GCA_964443225.1 uncultured Anaerolineae bacterium | reverse complement strand
CCCCCACCCCCCATCCCCCATGACGCAGCGCGCACTGGGTGAGATTGACTTATCCCCTGGTTTGGCCGATAATTAGACCAGCAAGCACCATAAGGAACGGTATGCGCGAACTACACCTCACAGCTGAAGAACAGGCGATGCTGGCGGGCGACCAGGGGCCGGGTGTCCAGAAGGCGATGGAAATCGTGGCGACCCTGGGCCGCATCTACGGTGCACCCGATCTGGCTCCCATCACTCACGTGCAGATTGCCGGCGTGAGTTACAAAAACATCGGTGATGCCGGCGTCGAATTTTTAAAGGCGTGGGCGGATGCCGGTGCACGCGTCCGTGTGCCCACGATGCTGAACCCGATGGGCATGGAAGAGGCGCGTTGGGAAGAAATCGGCTTCGACGCCGCGTTTGCCCGGCCTCAGCTGCGTGCCATCGGCGCCTTTGCCAAACTGGGCGTGCAGCAGACGCTGAGCTGTGTACCGTACCTGTTTCCCGAATCTGGGCTGCACCTGGGGGACCACGTGGCCTGGGCGGAGTCGAGTGCGGTAGTTTTCGGCAACTCGGTCCTGGGTGTTCGCACCAACCGCGAAGGTGGGCCCAGCGCGCTCGCGGCGGCGATCGTGGGACGCACCGCCCGCTACGGTTACCACCTGGACGAGGGGCGCCGCGCCAACTGGATCGTCGACGTCGCCTGCCCGGTGCGTTCGATTGCTGACTTTGGCGCGCTCGGTTATCTCGTGGGTACACAGGTGGGCAACGGCTGTCTGTGGTTTGCCGATCTGGGAGACTGGCTGCCCCCGCTGCCCGATGACATGACCCAGGGCGGTGCTGCTGGTGACCGCTTGAAGACGTTGGGCGCGGCATTGGCCGGCTATGGTGCCGTGGCACTGTACCACATCGACGGATACACCCCCGAGGCGCGACAGCATGGAACAGCGCTCATCGGGCCTGCACCGCAGCGGCTGCGCATCGACAGCCTGGCGCCAGCGTACGCGATCATGGACGCCAACCCCGAGGTCACGGCGATCGACCTGGTGACGATCGGCTGCCCGCACGCGAGTCTGACCGAAATCGAAACGATTGCCGGTTTCCTGCGCGGCAAGAAGGTGCGTACCCGCTTGTGGGTCACAACCGCGCGGCTGATTCGGGCGCGTGCCGAGGAGGCGGGCTGGGTACAGGCGATCGAGGACGCCGGGGGCATGGTGGTCGCCGATACCTGTGCCGTCGTGGCGCCGGTACGTCAGTTGGGTATTCGCAGCATGGCGACCAACGCCGGCAAAATGGCGTGTTATGCACCGGCCCACAGTGGTGTTACGATGCGTTTTGGCGAACTGGAGCAGTGTGTGGAGGCCGCGCTGAGCGGTATCTGGCCCGAGATCTAAGGGCTTGTAAAAGAATAACTTCCTTCAGAATGGCCAGAATTTGCCGCGAATCACGGTAAGTCATTCTTTTACAAGCCCTGAGCCAGGCCGATGGGATCAGAGCAGAGCTGCTCGACGATCAACCTGATGGAGGCGACAACGATGTACGACAAATCCAAGCTCAACGACCTGCGTGAACGCCAGGACCACTGGGAGGAGACCACCCTCCAACACACACTGGCACGCGCACCGGAACGCCAGCCTGAATTCATCACCACCTCCAGCACACCCATCAAGCGCCTCTATACGCCGTTGGACGTGGCCGACCTCGATTATATGCGCGACCTGGGATTGCCGGGGGAATACCCGTATACGCGCGGCGTCTATCCCACGATGCACCGTGGCCGGCTGTGGACGATGCGTATGTTTTCGGGGTTTGGTACCGCCGAAGAGACGAACGCCCGCTACCGCTACCTGCTCAGCCAGGGCAACACCGGTCTGTCGGTAGCCTTCGACATGCCCACCTTGTACGGATACGACACCGATGCCGAGGAGGCGCTCGGTGAATTCGGCAAGTGCGGCGTTGCGATCAGCTCCCTCGCGGACATGGAGCTGCTTTTTGCGGGCATTCCGCTGGGTGAAGTCAGCACGTCGATGACGATCAACAGTCCAGCGGCGATCATCTGGGCCATGTACATCGTGGCCGCCGAGAAGCAGGGCTATGACCGCAAAATCCTGCGCGGCACACTGCAGAACGACATTCTGAAAGAATACATCGCCCAGAAAGAGTTCCTCTTTCCCCCGCACG
>CAYUCC010000219.1:0-2243 GCA_964443225.1 uncultured Anaerolineae bacterium | reverse complement strand
ATCTGCTGTGTGCGCAGCGCCACCTGCTGCGCTTCTTCGGTGGGCAGGGCCAAGGCCTCGTCGTAACAGCTGAGCGCCATCGACTGCACGCCGCCCAGCACCGAAGCCAGGGCCTGGAAGCCGGCGCGGGCGATGTTGTTCAGCGGCTGCTGGGCGGTCAGGGTGGCACCGCCGGTCTGGATGTGGGTGCGGAAGCGTAACGATTCGGGGTTCAGGGCGCCGTAACGCTCGCGCAGCAAGTGGGCCCACCAGCGGCGCAGGGCACGGTATTTGGCCACTTCTTCGAGGAAGTTGTTCTGCGTATTGAAAATCCACGAGATACGCGGCGCAAACTCGTCGATGTTGAGCCCGCGCGCCAGCACGGCATCGATGTAGGCCAGCGCATTGGCGACGGCAAACGCCATCTCCTGCACCGCCGTACTGCCCGCATCTCGGATGTGATAGCCGCTGACGCTGATCGCATTCCAGCGCGGCACGTTCCGTGCACAGTAGGCAATCGTATCGGCGGCCAGGCGCACCGACGGCCGCGGCGGAAAGATGTAGGTGCCGCGCGCGACATATTCCTTGAGGATGTCGTTCTGCGTCGTGCCGCTCAGTTTGGCGGCCGGCACGCCCTGTTTGGCCGCGGCGGCGATGACCATCGCCAGCATCACCGACGCAGGCGCGTTGATCGTCATCGACACGCTGACCATGTCCAGCGGAATGCCCGCAAACAGCCGCTCCATGTCGGCCAGGGAATCGATGGCCACCCCGGCCTGGCCCACTTCGCCCGCCGCCCGTGGATCGTCCGAATCGTAACCGATCTGGCTCGAGAGGTCGAAGGCAATCGACAGCCCGGTCTGCCCCTGGCCGAGCAGGTACTTGAAGCGCTCGTTGGCCTCCTCGGCGGCGCCAAAGCCCGCGTACTGGCGCATCGTCCAGAGGCGGCTGCGGTACATCGTGGGCTGCACGCCGCGCGTGTACGGATACTGGCCGGGGAAGCCGAGCTTCTCCAGGTAGGATGACTGGGTTTCAGGGGCTGGGGGTTGGGGGTCGGTGTCGAGCGGTGTAAACAGCCGCTGCATCCCCTGGGTTTCCGCCCGCTCCGGCGCCCGTTTGAGCGACTCGGCCAGGTCGGTTGTTTCCCAGGTGGTCAGGGCTTGTGCGAGGGGTTGAATATCGTCAGGCGACATAAAGCGCTCCTAAAGAACTCATGGTTACGAGGCTGTCCGGTGTTCAAGGCCAGGTCAACCTGTGCGACTGCTCATCGCCGAGTTGCCAGAAGTCGACTTGGGCCTGGGAGACCCGTGCGACTTTACCCATACGTGCGGCCTTGCTGGAGAATTCAGGCAACCGCCACAGGCGCCTCAGGAGATCAGGAAGCGTCTGTTGTTCGTCATTACGCAAAGGAAAACAAAGGATGCAGTAACGAGTGTCGCGCAGCCGTACGTTCCAGAAGCCCATGTCAATCGTCACAAAGGTCGGTTGTGGCAGCTGCCGTAAGAGAACGGGTACGCGTTCATCCTTGATAACTTCACCAGGACGCAGATCACGCAGGCGCTGCACAGTAATCCAACGTGCGAGGGGTACCAGCACTTCGAGGTCGAATAATTGGTCGTCCAGGATGATCTGGCTCATGGGGCTCCAACCGGCGCAGGCTCAAGCTGGCGCTGCGAGGGCAGAGCCGGGAGTGTAGTAGGCGTGCAAAGATTGTGAGGCAAGAAAAATCGCTTCTTCAATGGCGGGTTTGGATAGCTCGGGCCAGCTGCGCACGAGTTGGTCTATCGAATAGCCTCTTGCCAGATAGGTCAACACCGTATCGACAGGTACTCGCGTACCTGCGAAGGTCATCTGCCCATGGCAGATCGCTGGATCTACTACCAGATACTTGCCGATCTCGACTCTTTCCGTTTCTTGCCTCATCTTCTTGCCTCATCATCGTGTGCAAAAATGGCCCAGTCAGCAGATATCGCCCGACTTTTTGCCTCAGCTCGAATTATAGGCGATCGATGGCCTGCGGGCAAAAGTTTGTCAATCAGCCCAGCCTGGCATCACGTCGCAGCCATGCACTCGAACGCATGATGAATGGCGCGGCCAAGCGCATACGTGAGGACGTGAAACGTGACACGTGACTCGTGAGACGTGAGACGTGAAACGTGAAACGTGTGACACAGGTAAACCCCCCACGTTTCACGTCCTCACGTTTCACGTCCTCACGCCTCTCGTCAGACGGTCTTCTTATACGCCCGGTTCTGCACGATCCT
>CAYUCC010000218.1:0-2254 GCA_964443225.1 uncultured Anaerolineae bacterium | reverse complement strand
ACCAGACGTAGTCATTTTGTCGTAATTCGGCTTCCCGCGCATGCTGAATAGTTACAATCTAAAATCTAAAATCCAAAATCCAAAAATTGCATCCTGGCCCGCGGTCGGCTATAATGTCTCACAATAACTGGCCCTGGGCGGCCTGAAGAAAGGACCCCTTCTTTGCGCTACTCACGCATTCTCCTCAAGTTGAGCGGCGCTGCGGTTGCCGGTCACAACGACTTTGGTTTCGACCCCACAGCACTCAATTTCATCGCTGACGAAGTGCTCAAGCTGCACCAGGCTGGCGTCGAAGTCGGAATCGTCATTGGTGGCGGCAATATCTTCCGCGGCAACCTGGGCGCGCAATGGGGCATCGAACACGCTGAGGCCGATAACATCGGTATGATGGCAACCGTGATCAACAGCCTGATGCTGCGGGGTGTCCTGGCCAGCCGCGGCAGTGCCGAAGTGCGCGTTATGACAGCTATTCCGATCAATACCGTGGCGGAGCCGTTCATTCGCCTGCGTGCCATTCACCACATGGAAAAGGGCTACATCGTCATCTTCGCCGCCGGCACCGGCCAGCCTTTCATGACGACCGACTATCCCGCGGTCCAGCGTGCGATCGAAGTTCGCGCGCAGGCGCTGTTGGCCGCCAAATCGGGCACCGACGGTATCTATACCGCCGATCCAAACCGCGACCGCGAAGCCCGCCGCTATGTCATGGTGGACTACAACACGGTGGTACGCAACAATCTGCGCGCGATGGACCAAAGTGCTGTCATCCTGGCCCGCGACCACGATTTGCGGCTGCACGTGTTCAACTTCGACCAGCCCAATGCGATGATGCGCGCCTGTCAAGGCGAAGACGTTGGCACTTTGATCACCGATTGTGAGCACGATATTTTACAACCCAGTCAGAGCCCGCTCCCAGTTGTTTGATCGATTCACCATGGAACAACCATGATGGCCAAAAACACCTTCGATCCGGCACACAAGTCTGAAACGATGCCGCCTTACCACACGGCCATCGTCGTTGACGATCTGGCAGTCGATCGCCAGCTGACGGTCTACGCGCTGGAAAAGGCTGGATGGAAGGTTCACACCGCGCGCCATACGTTGGAAGGTATGTCGCACGTCCAGCGGTTACTGGCCGGACCGCAAGTCTCCCACACCCTGATCCTGACCGACCTGCACATGCCAGGTGATCCCGCGTACCGCGAACTGGCCAACCGCCAGGCAACAGCCGGTGCCAGCTTCGCTCTCTACGTCCGCGGCCGCATGGAACGCGGCGAGCTGACACGGGTACCGATCGTCGCACTCACCGCGATGAACGAGTACGAAGTCCACATGACCGCCCTGGCCTTCGGTTGTGATGCGGTGCTGCACAAACCGGCCACACCCGATCTTGCCGATCGCATCATGGAAGCGCTGCGACGCGCCCAGGCCAATCCGGAAGTGGTGGGTGCTGAGCCGCTGCTGCGGCTGCTGCGCACCCAGTTGATCGGAGCCCTGGCCCGTGAACGACCCGGGGCCCCCACCATCACCGAACGCGACCTGACGCGGGGCCTGTTTGCTTACCGCCGCCAGGGTCTGGTCGGTCTCGGCAACAGCAGCCTGGCCCTGGCCCTGGCGCCCCATCTGAGCAGTGCCGTCCAACGCGGCGAATACACCTACACCGCACTGCACCAGCACCTCGAGACCATCAAACGCCTGGGGGCCGAAGAGTCGCTGACGATCCTGCAGGGTGAGCTGTTGAATCTGTCGTCGCCGGATGAGGTGCGGCGCGGGCTCGGTATCTCGCGCAGCGAATACTACCGCCGGCGCAACGAGGCCATGGCGGTCCTCCTCGATTTGTTGACCCAATCACCGTGACAAGTCGGGTCCGCACCTGGGGGTGCGGACTCCTCGATCTTCTGGAACTTTGTGCGGCACGACGGGCCCGACAACTTGGGTCCGCACCCGGGGTGCGGACTCCTCGATCCTTTGTAAGCTCGCGCGGCACGACGGTCCCGACAGCTTGGGTCCGCACCTGGGGGTGCGGACTCCTCATTGTTTGGGAGAACCGCGCCCTCAACGTACTACTCGAGCACCCTACAGCTCCAAACGGCCACCAGGATGCAGACAATCACCAATCCCAATACGATCGCCCAGGATGCTGTTTCCCACATGATTTTTGTCTCTCCTGCCCGTTTTGTGTCCCATGCGGCGGCATGACGGCCGCGCCACAACCATAACACAAAACGATCCATTTGAGACACATATTGTCTCC
>CAYUCC010000217.1:0-2309 GCA_964443225.1 uncultured Anaerolineae bacterium | reverse complement strand
ATCGTCGGGCCGCCGGTGGGTGACGAGCGGGCCAACGTGCTCTTCTGGGGCGGTTTTGGCATCTCCAGCACGGCCAAGAACCCGGAGGCTGCCTGGCGCTTCCTGAAGTACTACACCGGCGAGCCGGGCTCGCAGGTGTGGAAGGACTGGGCGCTGCCGCCGGTGCAGTCGGTGGCCGAGTCGTCCGGCAAGGCCGATGATCCCATCGAAGCGGTGTGGATCGACGAGCTGCAGTACGTCATGCCGCGCGCCTACACCTTTACGCCCTTCTGGGGTCAGACCGCAGATCCGGCGCTGCGTAAGGCCCTGGAGACGATGCTGATCAAGCCCGATTCCAACGTGGCCGACGTGATGACCGCCGCCGCCCAGGAAGCACAGCAGGCACTGGACGAGCAGCTGAATCAGTAACTGCTTTTTTCAACCACAAAGAACACAGAGGACACAGGGTTTTTGGCTTGCGGTTAACGAGGTTCCGGAAACTTCGTTAGCCTGCGGCCAAATAAACCTCTTGTGTTCTGTGTGTTCTTTGTGGTGACATGTCAAACCATTATGTCAATTTTAGATCGTAAACCCTGGCTCAATGCCACGCGGCGCGAGGCATTGACGTTTTATCTCCTGATTTCACCCTGGCTGATCGGGTTCCTGGTTTTTGTCCTGGGGCCGATGCTGGCATCGCTCTATTTCAGCTTCACCGAATGGAATTTGCTCAAGCCGCCGGCGTGGATTGGGGTGCGTAACTACGTGCGCATGGCCAATGATCCCCTGATTGCGCAGGCGTTCAAGGTCACCACCATTTTCACCCTGGTTTACGTGCCGTTGGAGCTCATCGGCGGGCTGGGGTTGGCGCTGCTCATGAACCAGAAGGTGCGGGGTATGCGCGGCTTTCGCACGATGTTTTATCTGCCTTCGGTCGTTTCGGGCGTGGCCTACGTCGTGCTGTGGATGTGGATTTTCCACCCGCGGGCGGGGCTGCTGAATACGATCCTGGGTTTCATCGGCATCGATGGGCCGACCTGGCTGGCGAGCCCGGACTGGGCCCTGCCGGCGATCGTCATTATGAGCCTGTGGGGGTTAGGGCGCACGATGGTGATCTACCTGGCGGGCCTGCAGGGTATCCCGCAGCAGCTCTACGAGTCGGCTGCACTGGATGGCGCCAACAGCTGGCGCCAGTTCTGGTCGATCACGCTGCCCCTGCTGACGCCGACGATTTTCTTCAACCTGATTTTGAGTATCATCGCCACCTCACAGAGCTTCACCCAGGCCTTCGTCGCCACCAACGGCGGGCCGCTGGACTCGACGCTCTTTTACGTGCTGTACCTCTATCGCCAGGCCTTCCAGAACTTCCGCATGGGGTATGCCTCGGCGATGGCCTGGGTGCTGTTTGTGGTCATCCTGGGCCTCACCCTGCTCGTGATCCGTTCGGCGCGCAGCTGGGTATATTACGATGGCGAGCAGGGGGCCGCATGAACCAGCCGAGCATCACGCAGCAGCGGCGCTGGTCGCGCCTGGGCGTGTACGCGCTCCTGGCCCTGGGCACGGTTGTCTTCATGCTGCCGTTTTATTGGATGGTGATTTCGTCGCTCAAACCCTCCTACGCCGTGCTCAAGATCCCACCCGACTGGCTGCCGATCCCGCCGCGCTGGGAGAACTTCCCTGAGGCGTTGACCTACGTGCCCTTTGGGCGCTATGCGCTCAACACCCTGTTCGTGACCGCCTTCAGCGTCATTGGGACGCTCTTCTCCTCCACCCTGGTCGCGTATGGTTTCGCCCGGTTGCGCGCGCCGGGAAAGAACTTCCTCTTCCTGCTGCTGCTGGCCACCATGATGCTGCCTTACCCGGTGACGATGGTGCCGGTATTTGTGATTTTCAGCAAGCTCGGTTGGGTCAACACCTTCCTGCCCCTGATCCTCCCCACCTTCCTGGGGGTGCCGTTTTACATCTTCCTGCTGCGCCAGTTCTTCATGACCATCCCGCGCGAGCTCGAAGACGCGGCGCGCATCGACGGCGCCAATACTTTACAGATCATCTGGCACGTGATCGTGCCCCTTTCCAAGCCGGCGCTCGCTGCTGTGGCCATCTTCACCTTCCAGGCGACGTGGAACGACTTCCTGGCTCCGCTCATTTACCTGAACGACCAGTCCAGATACACCATCTCGCTCGGTCTCAGCTTCTTCCGCAGCACCTACCAGGTCAACTGGGCCTACCTGATGGCCGCCTCGCTGGTAACCATGCTGCCGATCATCGTCGTGTTCTTTTTCGCGCAGCGCGTGTTCATTCAGGGGATTACGTTGACGGGGATAAAGGGGTAG
>CAYUCC010000216.1:0-2321 GCA_964443225.1 uncultured Anaerolineae bacterium | reverse complement strand
ACTGTCAGCGGATTCGGGGAACGGATTGAACGGATGATTTGGAGCGGAAAACTGTCAGCGGATTCGGGGAACGGATTGAACGGATGATTTGGAGCGGAAAACTGTGAGCGGATTTGGGAAATGGTGGATGGGGAGAGCATTTGGTGCGGTTGCACAGTTGCCATCTTTCCAAAAAGATGGCAACTGTGCAACCGCCACCGCCAAAGTCGATCAAAATAGCACGGGAAGTTATTCTTCTACAAGCCCTTAGGAATTCGATGGTGTGTCAAGGGCCGAGGGGGTGGTTGCGGATGATGCCGCTGGCGCGGGGGTAGGTGTGGGGGGTGGGTTTTGTTTTGTGGATGAGGATCAGGCTGCGGCGCTCGTCGAGGCCGGGGACCTGGATGTCGTGTGCGCCGAGCACGTGGCCGCCCAGGTGGGGGATGGCTTCGCCGGTTTCTTCGAGTTCTTGGTGGGGGTGAGCGCCTTTGTAGGCCATGACCCAGCCGTTCAGGCGGGCGAGTGGCAGGAGGTATTCGACCAGGATGCGCAGGGGGGCTACGGCGCGGGCGGTGACCAGGTCGAAACCGGCGCGCCAGGGGGGGCGGATGGCGAGCTCTTCGGCGCGACCCTGCACGGCGCGGATTCCTGTCAGACCCAGCGTGTCGATGACGTGGTTGAGGAACGTTACCTTTTTGCCCGTGGCCTCGAGAAGCGTCATGTCCAGGCGGGGCCAGGCGAGCTTGAGGGCCAGGCCGGGTAAGCCGGGTCCACTGCCGACGTCGATGGCGGTGAGGGTGGTGTCGAGCAGTGTCGCCAGCGATTCCTGGCGAGCAGCGGCCAGCCAGGGCAGGGCACTCAAGGAATCGAGGAAGTGATGGGTTATGATGCGTTCGGGATCGGCGATGGTTGTCAGGTTGAACCGTTCGTTCCAGGCGATGAGTTCGCGGGCATAAAAGTCGAACTGGTCCAGCTGCGCTGCGGACAGCGCTAGACCCAATTGAGCGCTGCCAGAGGCGAGCTGGTTTGTAGGGTCTATGGTGCTCACTGTGCGAACGCCTGTCGCCGCTGGGCGACGAGTTCATGCAGCGTTGCGCGGTGGGTGATGTTCCACTCGCCGGTCATCAGCTGTTTGACCTCTTCCAGCTCCAGGAGGAAGATGTCATCAGCCTGGGTGATGCGGCCATCGGCTGCGGTTTCGTGGGCGGCGGCGATGACCCAGATGCGGGTGCCCGCCAGCCAGCGGGCGCGTGCATCATCGACCTGGTCGAACAGGTCGGCGGCGCGTTGGCGCCACTGGACGTCGGCCTCGAAACCGCGCCGTTTGAGAAAGCCAATGCGGCCGGCCAGTGTCTGTTCGGCGACGCGTTGGCGGGCCGCCTGTCCGGCCCAGGCAGGTTCGAGGGTGGTTGGCCAGACGGTGTCGCTGCGCGGTGGTGCTTCGTGCCAGCGCGGCGTGGACAGCTCCAGTTCGTTGGCGGCGCGATGACCGTAGGTTGACACCAGGTCCGCCAGAGCCTGTTCGCTGCCGGTTGTGCCGGCCAATGCCAGGGCCTCGGCGTAGCTGCCGGCGTGCCTGGTGAGGTCGTCGATCTGCGCTGGCGTGGCCTGCGGCCAGACGTCGCGCTGCCACTGCTGCACGCGGGCCGCCGCGGCACGCTGGATGATGCCGAGCTGTCCCCGGGCCGCCTGGAGACTATTGCCCAGGTTCTCGATCTCTTCCATGACCTGCAGCAGATCGGCCTGTCCCCACCGCGTCTGCTGGACGCGGGTATACCAGCGGTGGGTGCGGGCGACGATGTCCGACGCTGATGCCATCAGGGCTTCGGCGGTCTTGTTGCCGCGGCTGGCAAGACCCGTCTGCGTCCATCGTCCGCCGTGTACCGGGTCCCCGGCGGCGTCGCCCAGCGAGACGCTGCGCCGGCGATAGGGCAGCCCCTGGAAAAGGCAGAACGCGTCGCCTTCACCCGGCCAGGGTAGATTGAACTGGCTGAACGTGCGCCGATAACCCTCCCCCAGGGTCGGTGCCACCACCGACCAACTGAACGGCGTCGGGCGCCCAGGCAGAACCGCATCGTCCGTGACCGGCTCCCAAACCGTGAGGTCCGGGCCACTCTCGATCGTCGCAGATACCGCCCCTACCCAGTCTGCATCCTGCGTCGCAACAGCCTCATCCGGCAGTTGTACCTTATTGTCCATCAAACTGAATGCTCCGTCACTGTCATATCGAAGTGCCGCCCCACCGCCGGCACCACAACCCACCCGTTTCCGAAATCCGTCCCTACTCCCTACTCCGTACTCCCTACTCCGTACTCGACTTTTGCACCTTACCAACTGAATAT
>CAYUCC010000215.1:0-2622 GCA_964443225.1 uncultured Anaerolineae bacterium | reverse complement strand
TTATTCACCTCATTTTGTTCTCCCGCTCAGATATCAAAAAACCTACCCCTAAAAGCACTCCCTCCTCCCCCTCCTTTTGTCCCCACCCCCCTCTTATGCTAAAATCCGCCCGTCGATCACTTTCGCCTGGAGGAACACTGGCATGGATCCAGTTGCCCTGCGTATTGGGCCCATCACGATCTACTGGTACGGCCTGCTCATCGTCATTGGCGCCATCCTGGCCGCCTGGATTGCCTGGATCGAGGCCAAACGTCGCGGTGAGAACCCCGAACACGTCTGGAACCTGGTGGCCTGGGTCCTCCTCCTGGGCATCATCGGCGCCCGTCTGTACCACGTGTTTTCCAGCCCCGCCGGGGGTTTCCCGGGTTGGGACTACTACCGCGCGAACCCAATCGAGATCATCGCCTTCTGGAAGAGCGGATTTCGCGGCCTGGGCATCTTCGGCGCCATCGCCGGCGGTGTATTGGCGATCTGGCTCTATACCCGCTTTGCCCACCTGATCTTCCTGCGCTGGACCGACATCATCGCCCCGGGCACCCTGCTTGCCCAGGCCATCGGCCGCTGGGGCAATTTCATCAACCAGGAGCTGTACGGACCGCCAACGACCCTGCCCTGGGGCATTCAGATCGATCCAGCCCATCGTTTTGGACCCTATGTCGATTTGAATCGTTTTCCACCCGACCAGCGCTTTCACCCGACCTTTCTGTACGAATCGATCTGGAACCTGGTTGGTTTTGTGATTCTCCTGTGGATCGGACGTCGTTATGCCCACCGTCTGCGTGATGGCGACATCACCTTCTTCTACCTGATCTACTACGCCGCCGGCCGGTTGTGGATCGAGATCCTGCGCCCTGATGCCTGGCTGATCGGACCTCTGCCTGCCGCCCAGCTCTTTGCCCTGGGGTTGATGATTGCGGGCCTGGTTGCCTACTACCTGCGCCACCGCCGCTGGCAGCCGCCCGAAACGTGGTACCAGCACCGCCACACCCTGGCTGGTGAGACCCCCGGGTCAGGCCCAACCCAGGCCACGGAGGCGGCATGACACACGCTGCACACAAACCCAGGTTAGTTGTGATCTGCCTGGTGCTCCTGATCCTGGCGGCCGTTGTGGGTGGACCTGCCGCCAGCGCCCGAGTGACACCGACGCCGGACGGTCCCCTCGCCGTGATTGGCGAAATCTACTGGAAACCCAACGGAACCCCGGTAAGCACCGCCGGCGGTGTGCTGGAAGCCGCGGTCATGGTTGCGGACGGTGCCGGCGGCGCCATTCTCGCCTGGAGCGACTGCCGCATCGTCGACGACTGCGACATCTACGCACAGCGCCTGGATTCCAACGGGGAGGTGCACTGGGCGGGCAACGGCATCCCCCTGGTGACTGCACCGGGCGGCCAGGTGGCACCGCACCTGGTCTCCGATGGAGCGGGGGGGGCGATTGCCGCCTGGACCGATTACCGCAGCGAGACCGGGGCCGCCGTTTTTGCCCAGCGCGTAACGGCGGATGGCAGCCTGCTGTGGGGCACCACGGCGGTGACGATTACCGCCGGCGCGGATGACCGCATCCTGGGTGCCCTGGTGCCCGATGACGCGGGCGGGGCGTTCATCGTGTGGGAGCAGGCCGGCACTGGTGATACGATCGATACCAACCTGTTTGCCCACCGCCTGACCGCCAGCGGCACACTGGCGTGGACGGTGCCGGTGACGGTCACAGCCGCACCCGGCGAGCAGTATGACGTGCAGGCTGCCGCCGATGGTTTCGGTGGCGTGATCGTGACCTGGGGTGATTTGCGCGAACCGCTCGATCCAAACGTCTACGCCCAGCGGTTCGACGCCAGCGGCACGACCTTGTGGGATGCCCACGGCATCCCGGTCAGCGTCGACCCCGCGCGGCAAAGCCCACCCGCACGGCTCGTTGCCGACGGTACGGGCGGTGCCCTGGTCGCCTGGCACGATTATCGTACCAATACCCGCCGCAGTGACATCTACATGCAGCGTCTGTCGGCGGGCGGCGCACGTGCCTGGGGCGATGACCTGGCGGTCATGGCCAGCCAGGGGCTCAGTGAGGCAACTACGGCGCTCTTCGCCGACGGGGCGGGTGGTGCGATCCTGCTGGCCAACGCGCTGCCCGAAGTGGTATCGGATACCGACATCTACGCGCAGCGGATCAGCCCGGCAGGCAGCCGCCAGTGGGGCGAACTGCCGGTGAACGTCACCCCCTGGCCCGATCGCCAGCTCGATGCGGTGGGCGTCGCCGACGGGTTTGGCGGTGCCTACGTGGCGTGGACCGACCAGTACTCCGATTCGCCCTACGTCGACGTGTGGACGCAGCACCTGGACGCCAACGGCAGTGCGCTCTGGGCCGACCACGGCGCACAGGCGGTGGCCATCACGCGTGATCAGAAGTACCTGGCCGCGGTGAGTGATGGCCAGTTCGGTCTGATCGTCGGCTGGCAGGATGGCCGCCGCGACCCCGACAACCCCGACCTCTACGCCCAGGGCGTAGGGGATAGGATCTATCGTTTTGGATTACCGTTCGTAATCGATGGCTATGCTCAAGCCAGGTGACCTGGTCGTACTCGTACTCGTACTCGTACTCGATCGTTGCCGCGGATCTGAGAAGCAGCG
>CAYUCC010000214.1:0-2733 GCA_964443225.1 uncultured Anaerolineae bacterium | reverse complement strand
GCCCGTCGGCAGAGCCAGGTTCCAGCCTTATCCCGAGAAAAAGTGACGGCCACCCACTCCCTCACTCCCTCCTCCCTCTTTGACATCATCCGGCAATCCGTGTAAAATTTGGTATTCCAATTTTGGACGAACTACCCCGATCTACACGTAGATTGGAGGCACGGATGACACGCGACGATGCACGTTTACGCCGGCTGCTCGAGGCAGAGCGTCTGGAACTGCTGGACGAGATTGCGCATTACCAGGTGATGGCGTCGAGCCACAACCCCGGTCTGGGCAATCACATGGCCGACGACGGTACCGAGGCGTTCGAACAGGCCAAAGCGCTGGCGCTCAACGAGCAGCACAAGCGCACCCTGGCCGAAATCGAGCGTGCGTTGGGGCGCATGGATGCTGGCACCTACGGCTTCTGTGAGCGCTGCGGCACTGCCATCGATTTTGCCCGCCTCAAGGCCCTACCCCACGCCACGCTGTGCATTCGCTGCCAAACCCTCATCGAGCATTGATCGTGTCTCACGCCCCCAATGCGCACGGCGTCCGACACCTTTCCCGCGTGCCGGTTGAATGAACGACATCCATCGCCCCACGGCTCGCCAACTCCTGGTGATCTCCGATCAGACCGGTGAACGGCTCGACCGCTGGCTCGCCGCGCAGCTGGCCGATTCCTCGCGCAGCGAGATTCAACGCTGGATTAAAGAAGATCGCGTCACGCGGCACGGGCTGGCCCTCAAAGCGAGCTATCGTATCCAGTCTGGCGACGAGATCGTGGTCGATGTCCCGCCCGTGGCAGCCGCCACCCTCGCGGCGGAGGCGATTCCCCTGCGCATCGTTTACGAAGACTCCGATGTCCTGGTGATCGACAAGGCCGCGGGGCAGGTCGTCCACCCGGCCCCTGGGCATGCGACGGGCACCCTGGTCAACGCCATTCTGCATCACGTCCCCGATCTGGCCGGTGTTGGGGGTGAAATGCGGCCTGGTATCGTGCACCGCCTGGACAAGGACACCTCAGGGCTGCTGCTGGTCGCAAAAAACGACCAGGCGCACCGCGCGCTGCAGCGGCAGTTCAAGGAGCGCACGGTGCACAAGGTCTACCTGGCCCTGCTCGAAGGCACACTGACCCCGCGCCAGGGTACGATCGAGGCACCGATCGGGCGTGATCCGCGCCAGCGTCAGCGCATGACGGTCCTCGTTCAGCCCGGCAGCAAGCAGGCGCGCCAGGCCACCACGCGTTATCAGGTGCACACCTACTTCGACGAGTACACGTTGGTCGAAGCCGAACCACTGACCGGCCGCACGCACCAAATTCGTGTCCATTTCCAGTTCATCGGATTCCCGCTGGTGGGTGACCGCGTGTATGGCTACCGCAAGCAGCGTTTGGACTGCCCGCGCCAATTTTTACACGCCCAGCGGCTCGGTTTTCACCTGCCAGCCACCGGTGAGTACGTGGAGTTCTTCTCACCGCTGCCCCCCGACTTGCAGGCTGTACTCGACCGGCTTGCCGCATGACGCCAGAACCCCCTGGTCGCCTGCGCGAAGTGGCGTTGATCTTCCTCCGGTTTGGGATCATCGGCTTTGGGGGACCCGCGGCACATATCGGCTTGTTCCACGAGGAGCTGGTCAAGCGCCGGGCCTGGCTCGACGATCAGGAGTTCCTCGACCTGCTCGGTGCGACGAACCTCATTCCCGGCCCCAACTCGACCGAAATGGCCATCCACATCGGCTACAAACGCGCCGGCTGGCCAGGCCTGATCGTAGGAGGGGCCTGTTTCATCCTGCCGGCGGTGGTGATCGTCCTGGCCCTGGCGGCCGCCTACGTCGCGTACGGCACGACGCCGCAGGCGGCCTGGGTGCTGTACGGCATCAAGCCGGTCATGATTGCCGTCATTGTTCAGGCACTGTGGACCCTGGGACGTAAGGCGGTGCGTGACTGGCTCCTGGCGCTGGTTGCCATCATTACCTTACTCCTGGCCGCATTCGGCGTAAACGAACTGGTGATTCTCGCACTGGGGGGCGCCCTGGTTATGTTGTACCGCAACGCGCAGCGCCTGCGCCAGCCGCACGCCGGCGCGCTGCTCCTGCCGCTGGCTGGCTGGGCGCTGTGGCAGCAGGCGGTGCCGTTCAGCCTGGGCCAGCTGTTTTGGACCTTTTTTAAGATCGGTTCGCTGCTCTACGGCAGCGGCTACGTGCTGCTGGCCTTCATGCGTGCCGATTTCGTGGGCCGATTGGGCTGGCTGACCGATGCGCAGTTGATCGATGCCGTGGCCATTGGCCTCGTGACCCCCGGCCCGGTATTTACAACGGCCACGTTCGTGGGCTACATCATGGGCGGCGTGCCGGCGGCGCTGGTCGCCACGGTGGGCATCTTTCTGCCCGCGTTCATCTTCGTGGCGCTGACCCATCCATTCATCCCGCGCCTGCGTCAATCACCGTGGCTGAGTGCCCTGCTCGACGGCGTGACCGTGGCGTCGCTCAGCCTGATGGCGCTCGTTTCCTGGACCCTCGGCCGCGCCACGTTTGTCGACGTCTACACCGTGGCGGTCGCCGCCGTCGCTGCCGTTCTCCTGTTTCGTTTCAAAGTCAATACGACCTGGTTGATTGTTGGTGGGGCGGTGTTTGGGTTGGTGAGGATGGGGGTTGGGGGGTAGGGGATGGGGGTCAGGGGTCAGGGGTTAGGGGTTAGGGGGCAGGGGTTGCAGCCGCCTGGCCCCAATCCCCAACCCCCAATCCCCAACC
>CAYUCC010000213.1:0-2755 GCA_964443225.1 uncultured Anaerolineae bacterium | reverse complement strand
CCATGCGCAAACAGGGCCATTCTGTCTATGAGGTTCTGTGCGACCTCTTCGCTGGTAACATACGCACCCCTTGTACAGCATACTGAATAGTTACAATCCAAAATCCAAAATGAAAAACCCATCAACCAACAACCTGCTACTCTCCGGCCTGCGCGTCATCGATGCCACGCAAGCCCTGGCCGGGCCGATCTGCACCATGTATCTGGGCGACATGGGCGCCGACGTCATCAAGATCGAGGAGAAGGGCAAAGGGGACATGACGCGCGGCTGGGCCCCACCCTACGTCGGCGACGAGAGCGCCTATTTTCTCAGCACCAACCGCAACAAACGCGGCCTGGCCCTGAAGTTGGATACCCCCGAAGGCAGCGAAATCCTGCGTAAGCTCGTGTATGGTGCCGATATCTTCATCAACAACTTCCCTCGAGCGGACTCGCTCAACAAGCGCCAGATCGATCCGGAAAGCTGTTGGCAGCACAACCCAGGCCTGATCCACGTTTCGCTGACCGGTTTTGGGCGCACCGGCCCCTACGCCGAACGCACCGGCTACGACATCATCGTTCAGGGCATGTGCGGCATTATGTCAATTACAGGCGAGCCGGAGGGCGGGCCGGTGCGGTATGCCGTGCCGATTGCAGACCTCACAGGGGGCATCTATGCGTTCACCGGCATCCTGTCGGCCATCATCCGCCGTTACCAGACCGGCAAGGGGCAGGCACTGGACGTATCTTTGCTGGATGCGCAGCTAACCTGGTTGAGCCATGTGGCAGGTGCCTATTTTGCCACCGGTGAGCCGGCCAAACGCCTGGGCAACCAGCATGCAACGATCACACCGTACCAGCCCTACAAAGCGCGCGACAAGTGGTTCAACATCGCCGTGGGCAGCGAACGCTTGTGGCAGAAGTTCTGCAAGATCCTCGGCGTCGAAGAGACGCTCATGGTCGATGAACGCTTTGCCAGCAATCCCGGCCGCAACGTCAACCGGCCGGCGCTCAACCAGCACCTCGAACCGATCCTGGCGACGCGCGATGCGGCAGACTGGCTGGCCGAATTCGATGCCGCGGGCATTCCGTGCGGCCCGATTTACGAAGTTGCCGAGGCGCTCAACGACCCGCACATCCTGGCCCGCGGTGACATCGTCGAAGTCGAACACAGCACCGTGGGGCTCGTCAAGTCGTTGGCCTATCCGGTGCATTTTTCCGAAGAGATGGTATCCTACCGGCATGCGGCGCCGACGCTGGGTGAGCACAACGAAGAAATCCTGCGCGAGCTGGGGTACCGCGATGAAGACATCGCCAATCTGGTCGCTCAAGGTGTTATTTGAGCAACAAAAAAGGATGGTGTCAAAAACACCATCCTTGCCCAAACAACACAGGCTCCTCGACTTGGACTCGAACCAAGAACCTAGCGGTTAACAGCCTTGCGCGCCAACTCGCCTACCGCGCCGCGCAAAACACGCATCACAGCCAACCGCTACGTCCCCGGTTGGACCTGTCCGCTACGTCTCCGGTTCACTCCTAGCCTGTGCCGATAACAAACCTTATTGATCCTGTCTTGTTCGCAGGACCTGGCCACCGGTGACACAAGGCTCTTGTTTCACCTGGTCGATGTGGCCACACACAAGATCACTGCGGCGTGAACCAGGTATACGCCGTGTAGTAGCCCCCCTGATACGTCACCCTCACATCCACATCCACCCGATACCCCAAGCTCGCCCCGCCGATGCTGCGCGTACAGTGCCCAACCCCATCCGCGCCCGTCACGCAGTCCTCAGTCTGCGTCGTCGTCCGGAAGTGCCACGTCGTGTGCACCGGCGCGCCAGCCACCGGTGCACCGCCCACGATCAACCGCCCGTAGGCCGTGACGTTCGTGTACCGCTGCGGACTGCCGTTGCTGATCGACGCACACACCTGCACCATCCCCATAACCCTGCAGTCCACATTCACCCCCGGCGGCGCCGGCGGCGTTGCCGTGGGCGTCGGTGTGCGCGTGGGTGTTGATGTGGCGGTCGGCGACGGCGTTGCCGTGGGCGTCTCCGTCGCCGTGGGTGTGAGCGTCACTGTCGGCGTGGCGCTGGGTGTCGCGGTCGGTATCTCAGTGGGCGTCCACGTCGGCAGCCAGGCCGACGATCCGGTAACGAACGGAAAATAGACCGGTCCGGCGATCAAAACCATAGACAACAACGCCGGGACCGCGATCCAACGGGGTTGCATAGAGGTCCTCTCCCCTCATCCAGATACGCCGGCCGCTGGCCACCATCTCCACCAGCTGGCGCACCATTCGCACTCGCCGGCGCCAGGCCAGCAGCTCATCACTGCTCAATGCGGTCGATCCTCTCCACCAACTCAAGGACAAGCCGCTGATCGTCGGGCGATAGCATGGCAATCCGTTCAACGAGGTCGGAAAACAATTGTTCATCCCGTGGCGTGAGATCGGCTGTGCTTGGGGGAATGATGCCCGCTTGCCGGAACACTTCCTCTGGTTGAATGCGCAGTGCACGCGCAATACTGACCAGGGCTTCTGGCCCCGGTTTCCGCATGCCATTCACAATCCTGGACAGATGCGTCTGACTGACTCTGCTGCGGCGTGCCAAATCTGCCTGTGTCCAGTCGCGGATTCTCAACTCTGCTTGTAACCACTCGACAAATGTGTCCATAGGCAAATCGAGTATAACCAGGACGTAATGACCTGTGGGTTATAATAAGCATTACCACTTGACAATTAGTAATGCGGGTTGTATAATGACCATGTGGCAAGT
>CAYUCC010000212.1:0-2824 GCA_964443225.1 uncultured Anaerolineae bacterium | reverse complement strand
GCCGTGCACGAGCTCGACCTGCGCATCCTGGTCAATCACGACGAGCGCGTGGTGGTGATCAGCAAACGTATGGACAACTTTCTGCAGCAGGCTGGCGTATCCGACGAACGGCGCACGCGGCTGATGCAGATGTACCTGGCGGCCAAGGCCTATTTCCGTTCGGTCGAGGTACACGACGTAATCCGTCACGATACCACTCTGCCGGGCGGGCTCGAAGTATTTCACACACCGGGGCATTGCCCAGGCCAGCTGGTGATCCGTGTCGGCGACATCCTGCTGAGCACCGACCAGGTGCTGCCGCGCATCTCGCCGCACCAATCGCCGGAGAGCATCGTCAACTACACCGGGCTGGGGCATTACCTCGAATCGCTCCGTAAAGTGCGCACGATCGCCGGTATTCACCTGGCCCTGGGGGGGCACGAAGCGCCGATTCCAGACCTGTACGCGCGAATTAGCGAGATCGAGGTGAGTCACGAACAGCGGCTGGCGCGTGTTCTGGATATCTGTCGCACACCGGGACCCGGGCTGACGGTCAACGAGATTTCGCGCGAGCTGTTCAGTGCCCTGAATGGCTACAACGTTCTGCTGGGGCTGGAAGAGGCGGGTGCACACGTCGAATACCTCTACCAGCGGGGTCAGCTGGCCGTTACCAACCTGGACGAGGTAGAGCGCGTGCCAAACCCCGCCATCCGCTACCGGTGCCTCTAGAAAGACCACGATGTTACCACCCAGTCACATTGCCTATACCTGGGCCGCGCTCAGCCTGGCCCAGGACCCGCTCGGCCAGTTCGAGGACGCCGACTATCGGCTGGTGGCGCTGGCCGCAATTGCGCCTGATTTGATCGACAAACCCCTGGCGTGGGTCTATTTTTACGAGCGTTACAAATCGGCCGTGCTGTTTGCGCACACCATCTGGAGTTTTTTGTTTGCCCTCGTGTTGGGTGTCTGGTATGCGCCAGGACGTTTGGTCTACGCCCTGGCCTATGCGGGCCATGCTGTGGCTGACCGGCTGTGGTATTTCCCGGCTACGTTCTACTGGCCGTTACGCGGCTGGCGGTTTCACGTCTGGGGCAAACGCGGTTCGGAGCAGGAGAAGATCGGTCTGGCCTATTGGTACGCCTTTACGCGCCGGCCGGAACTGTGGGCGTGGGAGCTTGGTGGGATGTTGGCCGGGCTGTGGTTCGTCTGGCGGCACCGGCTGTACCGCAAGGAGAACCTTGTGCATTTCGTGCTAACGGGGCGGGTTTCGTAGTTGCCATCTTGACACGCTCGCTGCATGGTCCTATAATCTAGACAGACTAGACAGGAGGTGCGTCATGGCACGCGTATGGCAGTTGCAGGAGGCAAAAAACAAATTCAGTGAGGTGGTCGAGGAAGCGATCGTCCGCGGCCCTCAAGTAATCACTCGACGGGGCGTCGAAACTGCGATTGTACTTTCGTATGACGACTATCGTTCGCTGCTGCTCAAACGCAAGAGCCTTTCCACATTCTTTCGGGAGTCACCGCTCGTTGGCGAAGACCTTGACCTGACGCGAGACCAAAGCGGGCCACGTGACGAGATCGTATTATGAAATACGTTCTGGACACCAACGTTGTGTCTGAGCTGGTCGCGCGTGAGCCCAATCAGAGAGTCGTTGAGTGGGTCGATCATCTTGATCCTGAAACGGCCTATTTGAGCGTCATTACGATCGGTGAGCTGTGCAAGGGAATTGAAAAACTGGCTCCTTCGCGACGAAAAGACCAACTGACTCGCTGGCTGAATGATGATCTCCTGCTTCGTTTTGCCGGCAAGACAGTGGACATCACGATCAAGGTGATGCTCGCATGGGGAGAGCTAACGGGCCGCCTGGAACGAGAAGGCAAAACGATGCCAGCGATCGATTCCCTTATCGCAGCCAGCGTCCTGGCGGGAGAATTCACGTTGGTCACGCGCAATGAAGATGACTTCAAGAACGCTGGCATACCCATCGTCAACCCATGGAAACTCCCCTGACGATGCCAACCAACACCCTCACCCTGTTATCCTGGAACGTCAACGGTGCGCGCGCCGTCTACCGCAGCGGCTTCCTCGACTGGCTGGCCGCGGCCGCGCCGGACATCCTCTGCCTGCAGGAGACACGCTGTGACGCCGAACAGCTGGCACCTGAGATGCGCCAGCCGCCCGGTTACCACACCTTCTGGCACGGCTCGCAGCGCAAGAAGGGCTACAGCGGCACGGCCCTGCTGACCCGCCAGCAACCCGATGCCGTCCGTTACGGGCTGGGCATCCCCGAGTTCAACGACGAAGGGCGCACGATCATCGCCGACTACGCGGACTTCACGCTGATCAACTGCTATTTCCCCAACGGCGGCAGTGACAACGGCCGCGTGCCGTTCAAGCTGGCCTTCTACGACGCGTTCCTCGCCGTGTGCGAGCAGCTGCGCAGCGCGGGGCGGCCGGTCATCTTCTGCGGTGACGTCAATACGGCGCACCAGGAGATCGACCTGGCGCGACCGCGCGAGAACCGCAAAACCACCGGCTTCCTGCGCGAAGAACGTGACTGGCTCGACAAGGTCGTCGCTCACGGTTACGTCGATACGCTGCGCCACCTCCGCCCCAACCAGCCGGGGCTGTACACCTGGTGGGCGCAGTTTGCCGGCGCGCGGGCACGCAACGTCGGCTGGCGGTTGGACTACTTTTTCGTGACCCCCGAACTGCTGCCGCGCGTACGGGATGCGTTTATCCTGCCCGAGGTGATGGGGAGTGATCATTGTCCGGTGGGATTGGTGGTGGGGGTTGGGGGCTAGGGGTTGGGGGTTGGGGATTGGGGGTTGGGGGTTAGGT
>CAYUCC010000211.1:0-2833 GCA_964443225.1 uncultured Anaerolineae bacterium | reverse complement strand
ATTGAGACCGGCTCTGGCTTAATCGAGCTCAATTGTTAAATGTGCAAGACTACTGCAGTATTGACTTTAGCACAAAAACCGCGTAAAATCCAGCGACACTTTACAACAACGGCGCATCTCCTGTGAACCTTGAGATTATTGGCGACATCACCGATATCGAGACAATTGCCACAGGCTCCTCAATCCGAGAACTTGCTCGCCTGCGCAAGTTCTACGGTGAAGGCCGGTGGAGAAAATAGAACGGATTTGTTGTGTACGCCATCGACGAAGTTACCGCAGACGCGGGCGCGTTTCGGCAGGCCGTGACGGCACCCACGGCCTACCGCCCGCTGTACGTCAAGATCAAATTGATGTTCGGCTGCAATTTGAAATGCGTCATGTGCAACCACTGGCGCATAACGCGCGAGCCACCGCTGGCGATGGACCGCTTCTTCACCGTGCTCGACGAGCTGGCCGCGCTGGGCTGCCGCAAGATCCACCTCAGCGGCGGTGAGCCGCTGCTGCGCCCGCAAATCCCCGAGCTGATTGCCCACGCCACCACCCTGGGACTGCGTGTCACCATGACCACCAACGGGACCCTGGTCGACAAGACCCTGGCCCGCCGCCTGGTCGAAGCGGGGCTGCGCGGCGTCAACGTCTCGCTCGATTCACCCGAACGCCGCGTGCACGACCGCATCCGCGGGCAGCGCGGTGCCTGGAAAAAGACGACGCGCGCCATCGAGTATTTCGCCCGCGCCCGCCACAAGGGCAAACTGACCCTGCGCATCAACACGGTGGTGAGCCGTGGCAGTTACCGCAGTCTCGCGACGCTGCCCGACCTGGCGCACGAGCTGGGGGCCGATGCCCTCAACCTGATTGCGGTGGATGATCACTGCGGGGAGCAGGTCGCCCTGCGCCAGCGCCACATCGCCGAATACAACGCCCAGGTCGCCCCGCACCTGGCCGATCGCGGCCTGGCCTTGGGCCTGCTAACCGCTGCCCAGCAGGCCTATCCCTTTGGACAAACCGACGCCGAAATCCTGCAGGCGCGCCGCGGCCAGTACGCCTTCGGCTGGTACGACCGGCACCCCTGTTTCGCACCCTGGACGCACAGCCTGATCGATTTCAACGGCCTGGTGTACGTATGTTGTATGACACGCGAACAAATCGCACCCCTGGGCGACCTGAAAACCACCTCGTTTGCCGACATCTGGCGCGGTCCGGCGTACCAGGCCATGCGCCAGCAGATGCACCCCCCCGCACTGGCACCGTGCCGGCGCTGCGATGACTTCCTGGGTGAAAACCGCGCGCTGCTGTCGCTGGCCGGTTAGCTGAGATCGGCAAAGGTGTCGTCGGTGTCCTCGTCGTCCCCTTCGCTTACGCGACTGAACACGGCGATGTCGGCCGCGTCGTACGACTGCTGCGTAATTGGCAGCGCCACCGGCTGGTCGAGCCCCTGCTGGCACGCCGTGCAGATCAGACCTTCGGACGTAACGGCGAGGTGGTCTTCACAGTACTGGCGCTCGCAGCGTAGACAGGTGCCGAGGGCGCGCTGCTCGCAGCGGTGCGGCACCAGGTAACCAACGATCATGGCACACTGTTCGGCCATTATGGCCTCCTGATAAGGATGATTGGCGTATGCACGTTGCCCTGCTGACCGAAAAGTACCCGCCGGACGTGGGCGGTGTGGCCGTGTCCGCCGCTCGCCTGGCCGCTGGGCTGGTCCAGCATGGGCATTCCGTGCACGTGTTCGTACTCGACACAAGTCTGCGTCCCGGCGAGCGCCAGTCGCACGATGCACCCAACCTGTGCGTAGATCGCCTGGGGGCCCTGTCTCGTCGCGACGACAGCCTGGCGCGCTGGTTCGATGACGTCCTGGGCGCCCACCAACGCCGGCCGTTCGACCTTTTCCACGGCTTTTTCCTCAACCAGGCCGGTTTCGTCGCCGTCTATGCGGCACACTGCGTCCAGCGTCCGGCGGTGGTGAGTGCGCGCGGCAACGACCTGGACCGCGCGGTGTTCGACCCGGCCAGGGCCGCGCACATCCTCTACGCCGTGCAGCACGCCGATGCCATCACCGCCAATGCACGCCACCTGGTCAGCAAGGCCCTGGCCCTGGCCCCGGGTCGTCCGGTGACCCTGATCCCGAACAGCGTCGATGCCGATCTGTTCCGCCCGGCCCCTCCCGACGATGCGCTGCGTGCCGCCCTGGCCATTCCCGCCGGACCGGTCATCGGCTTCGTCGGTGAAGCGCGGGCCAAAAAGGGCCTGGCATCGCTCCTGCTGGCGTTCGAAGCGCTGGTGCGCAGCCACCCCGTGACCCTGCTGCTGGCGGGCGGTGTGCGCCGCGGTGACGACGCGGCGCTGCTGGCCGTATTCCAGAAACAGCACCCCGACCTGCCGCTGCGGGTGATTCCCCACACTGCCGAGCAGAGCCAACTGCCGCCCATCTACAACCTGCTGGACGTCGTGGTGCTCCCATCGCACGCCGAGGGTCTGCCCAACGCCCTGCTGGAAGCCATGGCCTGCGCACGCCCGGTCGTCGCAACCCCCGCCGGCGGCATCAGCGACGTGCTGCGGCACGACGAAAACGGCCTGCTCGTGCCCAGGGACGACATCGACGCGCTGGTGGCCGCCCTCCAGCACCTGCTCGACAACCCCAGCGAACGCACGCGCCTGGGCACCCACGCCCGCGCCACCGTCCTGCGTGACTACACCCTCGCCCAAGAAATCAGCCGCACCCTCGCCGTCTACGCCGCCGTGATACAATCGCAGGCGGCATCACGCGAATCGAACTGAATTCATGAAGCTGCTCCTGTGGCCCGAGGAGTGCCGCACGCCCAGGTGCGGCACG
>CAYUCC010000210.1:0-2979 GCA_964443225.1 uncultured Anaerolineae bacterium | reverse complement strand
CTGGCGGACGCCCGGGCCCAGAAACCGACCAGGGTCTTTGTCAAGGGCAAACTATTCACGTTTGATGCACCCACCAATGAGGCCACGCTGACCGGCCTGACTATGGAATTGCAGTCTTCGGACGACATTGCACTCGAGCCCCCAGGGCAGACAGGAGTTACGATGAACACATCAGAACCAACACCAGCAGCCCCCAGCAAGCCGGCGACCGTGACCGCCCTCGAGGCGGCGTACGGTGCACCCAGCCAGTCGGGCTTTGGCAGCGCCGTGTTTCATGAGGCGATGAATGCCGGTGACGACATGACCGAAGCGGCGCTGGCGAAGTACAAGTATTTCACCGGCGAGCTCTGGGAACGCTGGGGCGAAGAGGCCTGGATGGGACCGTGGAAAGAGGTCTACGCCCGCCCGGCCGGCGCCAAAGCCGACATCGTGGCCGAGCTGCGCGGCATTGCCGACGCCGATGCGCAGATTTCGGTGCCGATGATCCTGGACAACATCGATGATGCCGAAAATGCGCGCACCGCCCTGGCCGCGGTCTATGATGATCCATCCGTGACCGAGCTGCGCGTCTTCAACCTGGGCGACGGCGGGGCCATGTCGGGCATCCTGGTGGCTGGCCGTCGCGCACAGGCTGGCGAGGCCGTCTTCCTGGTATTTTTGCTGGACTGAACAGAGAAAAGGAGATTCGATCATGAGCAGCGTATACCTGACCATTCCTGGCGCACCCGACAGGCTGTTGGGGCACGTCGACGACGCCGGCAGGGTCTCGCGCAGCCAGGCTGGCTTGGACGATGAGATCGGTCACGTGAATCTGGTCAGCGGCGAGGTCTATGCGACGCGCTTTGGTCCGGACAAGAAGGTGGGGCACGTCGACCTGGGCAGCGGCCACGTCTACGGCAGCCGTTTCGGCCCCGACGAGTATGTCGGCCAGGTGGGTGTCGATGGCCGGATGCACCGGCACCAGGCTCTCGCCGCCGACGCCGATGTCGGCCATGTCGATGCGTTTCGCAGCCATGCCCACACCGCGGCCGCGATGCTGCTGCTGGTGCTGCCGGCGCTTGTGCCGCACAGTGCGGCGGACGAGTCCCCCGCAGGCGACGACGGCAACACCGTCGATCCAGGCGGGGTGCCGCAAGGCACGACCTAGAAGTTTGACGATATCATGCTTTTCAACGAAAACAACACTTGACAGATTAAACATCATTCTGTAAAATCTGCGCATGACAATCATTCCACGAACCACCTTTCCAGCGATGCAGCGTGCGCTCGCAGATCCGCGCGTGATTGTCATTACCGGCCAGCGCCGGGTCGGCAAAACCACGGCGGCGCGCTGGCTGCTCGATCAGGTGCCGACCCGCAACAAACTCTATCTGGACCTGGAGCGACTCGATCAGCGCGCGGTGTTCAACGAGCGCAACTACGATCTGGTGGTAAACTATTTGCGCAATCGGGGACTCGACCTGACTCAGCCGGCCTATGCAGTACCTGGAATTCCTGGAAATGACGTACATCATCCACCGGATTCCGGTCTTCAGTGCCAGTCCTGACCGCACTACCGTTCTACCTCGCAAGTTGTACTTCTGCGACAACGGGATCGCCGGCGTACTGGCGCGCCTGAGTGAAGGTGCTCTGTTCGAGAATGCTGTCCACAACCAACTGCGTGGCTACGGGGAACTTACCTACCTGGCACGCGGCAGCGAGTACGAGATCAACTTTGTTCTGGGCGGACCGGCACGATCGGCGCCTGCGGCCCTCGAAGTAAAGACACATCCCCTGGCGACTGATCTCCAGAAGCTGCGCCGCCTGGCGACGAGCCACAACCTGCCACAGGCGCACCTGGTGGGGCGATTTCCCACCCCCGGCTTCACCGATTTCATTTGGGGCGGGCTGATCTTTTGACCTGACCCGGACAGGGTGAGGTGGCGCCGACTAGCGCGATACCCAGTCCTCGACTGTCAATCCTGCGACCCGGCCGAACTCACTGACGTTGTTCGTGGCCAGAACCAGGTCCAGGCTGAGGGCATGGGCTGCGATCAGTGTGTCCAGCGGCCCAATCGGCTTTCCCTGGCGTTCGAGCGAGGCGCGCACTTCACCGTACGTCACTGCCGCCGCGTGGTCGAACGGCACGATAATCAGTGGCAGCAGGAACTGATCCAATGCTTGTTGGTTGCGCGTGGACTGTTGGCTTTTGCGAATACCATACTGCAGCTCAGACACCGTGATCGCCGAGAGTGCGATGTCTCCCACGTGATATTGGTTGAACCGGGCCAGGACCTCAGGTGGTTTCTGCTTGATGATGTAGATGCAGACATTTGTGTCCAGCATCAGCTTCATTCGAAGGCATCCTCTCTCCATTGAGGTGCTGGCTGTTCGCGTTCGGTCATGAAGTCGGCCGAGAACTGATCCAGGCTGTCAAACAAGGCCTGCCAGCCTCCCTGGTAGGGCAACAAGACGATCCCATTGCCCATTTTTTTGATGAAGACCTGTGTTCCCTGAAACCGGTATTCTTTGGGCAGGCGCACAGCCTGGCTGCGTCCGCTTTTGAAGATTTTGGCCGTATCCATGGTTTCCTCCCTCGATGCCGCACAGGTGGCGCCAGCCGGCGTTTGACTCGATGATATCTACCGTTAGTATATATCGTTCTGCGCCTGTGTGCAAATACGAACCGCACCAGAGACGACGCGAGCACGGTCGATCCGGGCGGGGTGCCGCAAGGCACGACCTGAAATCGTGATCCTGGGGCCGGACCCGGACACGCCGCACAACTCGGTGGACCCGGCGGTCGATCCGACCAGGCAGCAGTGGTGTGCGATAGAATCGTGAAGCGTTCAAACGTCCGCCTGGCGTTCAAACGCCAGGCTAAAAGCTCAAGTCCGCTCAAGCGGACTGGGGGGAGCGGGAGCTTGGGGCAGTCTCGCCAACCACCCGCCTGGCGTTCAAACGCCAGGCTTAAAGCTCAAGTCCGCTCAAGCGGACTGG
>CAYUCC010000209.1:0-3048 GCA_964443225.1 uncultured Anaerolineae bacterium | reverse complement strand
CTGCCTGCATTGCGGGCTAATGTAAAGCTAACTCTGTGAACGAATGAACCATGCCTAAAATCCAAAATCCAAAATCCAAAATGGTCACGTCCTGGCGTACCGTTTCCACAGGAACACACCCAACGGCAGCAGCGCTGCCGTAAACGTGATGAGCAGTGCACCCCAGGGACGCATCTCCAACTGCAGTTGTGTCGCCCCCGGCAGCCAACCCAGGCTGTACAACACGTAGGCGGTCAACCCACAGATCGTCACCCACGCCACCGATTGCACGAGGACACCCGGCCTGCGGCCTTCGTCCCCCTGTGCCAGGACCATCAGACCGGAAGCGCCAAACAAGGCCAGGACGGCCATGACAAACGCCAGCGCATCGACGCGTGACGGCGGCGCCGGTGTGCTGGGTGCCGACGCCGGCGGCGGCGTACCGGTTGGCGTCGGGACCGGCGTTTCGGTCGGCACCGGGGTGGGTGACGGGCTGGGACTGGGCGTTGGGGTGGGTACGACCGTGGCGATCGTGATGGGCGAGTCACCCTGAATGGTCACCAGCAGCGTCGTTGATTCGGTGGCGGGTCCGCTGCTGGCCGTGATGCGCAGCTCGCCCGTGCGTTCGAGTTTGACATTCGTGCGCGCCACGCCGTCGACGGTGGTGACTTCCTGTCGCGGCAGCTCGAGCGCCTCGTTGGCGTAAAAGAGCCGGAACGTCACCGGCGTGCCATCCGGCACCGGGTGACCGTTGCGGTCGGCAATCACGCCGGTCATCAGCTGCAAGGTGTCACCCGCCTTGAGCGGGATCGGTTCGGCCGGCTGGTCGCCTGCGGGGGCCGTATTGGCCTGAACGATCGGGATAACCTGGGCGGGGTCGGCCTCGAGGCGCGTTTGCAGGTCGTAGTTGACACCCTGTACGGTCACGGGTGATACGCCGCTGGGCGTAAACTCGCGGAAGAGGGCGCGCACCGCCGCTTCCAGCGCGGGCTCGGTTTTCGAATAGACGCCGTAGAGGGCTGTCAGCTTGCTGGTTTCGGTGGTATCCAGGTAATAGGGTTCTTTCAGAGACAGGACGATGATCTTCTTGTCGCGCAGGCTGTCGGAACGCTGGCGCAGGAAGGCTTTGACGGCGTCCGAGGAGGGAACTTCATCAGGCATCACGTCGAGCATGGCGAAAATCAGGTAATCGGCGTCACGGATCGCCACCTGGATCGGTGCCGATTCCACACCGCTGGCACGCCCGTCGAGCACCTTTTTGAGGTCATCGAAACTGTAGCTGGTCACGCGCTGTGTTTGCACCTGGCCGGTCGACTGCGGGCCGTAGAGACGCAGGATAATGTTTTGGATGGCATCGACCGCGATCGTCTGGAAGGGGGGGCACGCCGCACAGTGCTGTTCGGTACGGCTGTCGGTGAACACCACCAGGTTCTCATCGGCGAGCGGTGACGTTGGTACGCGGTCGGCCAGCTCCTGCGGGCCCGGGTACAGCAGGGTGATTGCCTCCTTGGCAATGTCGGTCACCTTGCGTAGATTGGGACCAGCCTCGGCCGGTTGGGCTGTCGGATTGGAGAGGGCATGGTCCAATGTGAACTGGCCCATCATGTCCAACTTGGCCGTCAGGATGCGGGTAAGAGCTGCATCGGCGCGTGCGCGAAAATCAGGATCGTTGTCGTACTTCTCGCGGAAGAAAACGATCGTATCTTTGACGTTTGCAATCTCCTGCGGATAATCATCGGTCAAGGCGAAAAATGTCACCATGAGCAGGTCATTGCCCGCCGTGAAGGCGTCGAGTGCCACCTGGCGATGGGGGAACTTCTGCAGCTCGGCGTCATAGTAGCGCCGTACGGCGGGTACCCCCAGCGCATCACTGACGACCAGCCCCCCGGCGTCGCGCCAGGGTTTGAATTCGGGCAGACCGAGAATAGTTTGCAGCTGGGGTGCCAGGCTGATGGGGGGTGTCAGCTGGCGCGTATTAGCCTGGAAGCCGCGATAACGAATGTGCGACGACATCAGGGCTTCGGTGGGGGTAAACGTTCCCTGGGGATCGAGGCGCGTCGCCGACGCAAAGGGGGGCAGCTCGACCTGCTGCAGGGCGGCGAGTGGTTTCTGAACGGTGGCTACTTCGTCTTCGGGCCGGCGGTCGCTGGCGCCCTGGCCGGGGAAGTGGCGCGCCACAGTCGCCACACGGCCGGTGCTGCCATCGTGCACGCCGCGAATGAAGGCCTGGCCCATGCGGCCTACCCAGTACGAATCACCACCGAAAGTACGGACGCCCAGATCACCTTCGCGTCCGACGCGTGGATTGTCGAGGACGTCGAGGGAGGGGCCAAGCAGCAGATTTACGCCCGAAGCGGCCAGCTCACTGCCCACGATGCGCCCCACCGCTTCGGCATTTTCCGGTTTCCAGGTGGCACCCACGGCCATGGCGGATGGCAGGGGAGTGAAGCCCTCGCCCAGCCAGGTATGCGGATAACCGTCCCCTTCGTGGTCGATGGCCAGGAAGAGTGGCACACGTGGGCCCTGGCTGTCGGTGCCTTCGAGTAGATTGGCCGAGCCGGTGGTAGTTGATACAGGTGCTGTGGTCGTGATGGGTTCGGCGGGCAAAATCTGGCCAAAGGCCAGGCCCTGCAGGCGGTTCGTCATGGCGGCGACCTGTGTGGGTGCCGGTGCGCCCTGCGGGAAGTTGTCGGGCGTCAACATGACCCCGCCCACGTTGTAGTTACGAAGCAAGTCGGCAATATCGGAGTCAGGTCCAACGTCGTCGCCGACGAAGCGGACCAAAAACAGCTGGCCGATCTTTTGTGCGGTGGTCATCTGCTCCAGGAGCGCAGCCACCTGCTCATCGACCGTGGGTGTCTGCGCCGCCGTGACGGGCAGCGGAAGAACCAGGGTCAGAATGGTGCAAACAGCAGCCAGTGTACGCAGCACGATGTAGTGTCGGTGCATAGAAAAAACCTGCCAACCTCACGTCATTGGGTCCCGGGCACCAAGCCCGATCCGTGAACCCGGCAGTGACGGATGGGCATAGTATACTCGTGCGCGGGGATGTCGTCAATCGGGGGATGG
>CAYUCC010000208.1:0-3088 GCA_964443225.1 uncultured Anaerolineae bacterium | reverse complement strand
CCGGATCGGATAATTGCACACGGTTGTATGGCCAAGCCTGCAAAGAAATGCGATTACGATTGAAATGGCGGGCACGCTGATGGTGGAGACTCTTGATCATAGCGTCACTCCGTTGTCCTCAATACCTGGCATCCTTAACATGTAGTATGGAACCAAATTCGTGCTCCAAACAAGTGATCACCTGCTTGCAGCATAGCGTGCTCGATGCGCAGGAACTCCTGTGGCTCGTTCTGCGAGCCGCCGTCAGTATGCCGTGACTCAGCGCAGCCGGCAGAGGGGTCGTTGGCGCGCCATCATCGCCGATCCAGCCATCATTCTGGCTGACGAACCGACTGGCAACCTGGACTCCAGGTCGGCTGCCGAAATCATTGATCCCATCTGTCGATCCGGAAGATGGAGAGGAAGCGACCACCCTGCACGATGGACATTAACTTGTTGCTGGTGTCCACGAACATCTGCTACCCCTACTTTCCTTCCTGACCTTCTGTTACAGGCGTCAAGTGCCCTTCTGGAATCGGATACCCTGTGCGATAGTAAACTAGTCCACCTGGCCCGTTTGTTTCTTCCCAACCTGTCCCCTCCAGGGGCTTAGCGTCTTGCGCACTTGCTCTTGGGGGATAGAGAATCTCTTTAGTGAATTGTCGGATGGATGTCTGGGCGGCTAATAGAAACAGATAATTGGTGTCCATCCCTAGTTTTACTGCACTGCGAAACACAAGCACCAAAACGGAAATGGCCGAATCACGAGGGTCAGTCCAAGGGTAATCCATCTGTATGACCAGGGCGATTAGGCCACGTATTAACTCCGCTTCAGATTGATTACGGACACCAAACATTGCCATGCGGGTAGCATAACAACCCATAGTTGCCGCTCCGGCACGAGACAACCCAGAGACGAGGATCTCCCGCTGCAGAGGAGATCCAGCCGCATAGACATCACTCAGTCTTCCTATCTCGACATCCGCAGGTGATGGCAGCTCTCCTTGCCAGTATTCCCAGGGATCGAGTGAATTGACGAGCTGAAGCAAATCGCCAGCTTGTGTTAGGAATACATCATCGTCCATCACAATAAGTCGATTCCTTTCAATGGGGCGGGATTAGATAGTCTCCAACACGTCTGTAGCCTGCTTGCAGGAGCGCATCCAGCTCTCGAGCAAACACTGCTACTCCAAAATGCAGCTGTTCCGGCAAGAGTTGCAACTCGTCTACTGGGGATGCGAGATAGAACAAGTCTCCGTTTTGAATGGCTTCATGGATCCAGGCGTAGTTTGCTTCTGCCAACGCCTTCCAATCTGTCCCAGTGACTGGTTTGAAGATGCGTTCTCCAAATTCCTCTGCTACGTCTGTATCCCACCATCGGCCAATCTCCCTGATTCCTCGATTGTGCAGAGATGCAGGGATCTCTGTAACTACGTGACCTTCATCCCCAAAACTCTTGAGCACATCTGGAACGACTTCTGCGCCAACAGTCTGAAATCTGCGCAGACCCGCACTGGAATCGGCTGCTCGATCCGCCATGCGTACGGCATCGACCACCTCATCGCCATGGTTGACCACCGCCGCCAGGTCATCGGCATGGGTAATGCCACGCACCAGCAAGCCGCCGCCCGTAACAACCGGCAATAGCAAACCGCCGACATCGGCCGCCAGCGACAGCCCGCTCTCCCAGGTCAGGCCATGAGTCTTGATGTCATAGATGTCGTAGGCGATGAAGGCGAGGTCGAGCGCGCTCTCCACCCAGTGTCCTGACGGATCTTGGTACTTGACCGGGTTGTTGAGCACATAGCTGAACCTGTTCAGCGACTGGGGATCGCCTGGCTGCGGCACAATCGTATCCGCCTGCACGAACCGCCCCAGCAGCGGATCGTAGTAGCGCGCCTCATAGTACATGAGATCGGTGCTGAGATCAAGCCGCTGACCTGTATACCCGCGCTCGGTGGGGTAGAACGCCGGCTGGCCGGTGCGCACGGTGCCAAAGGGGTGAAACCGCTGCTCACCACCGCGCACCTTCTGCCCCGCCGCATCGGTCAGCAGACTCACGCTGCCCAGGTGATCGCCATGCAGGTAATTGAGCTCCCCGTTGGTCCGCACCGCAATGAGCTGCCCACCCAGCCGGTAATAACGTTTGGTGAGCCGGTTGCACGGACCCGGGATGCTCAGCTGCCAGTTGGAGGCCACTGCCTGGACGTCGTCGATGTCGAGCGCACCATCCTGGTTGACGTCGTACCTGGCGTTGGTCACACTCCACGCCTGCCCAAACGTGCCCGCCACCGACTGAATCTTGTTGGATTAGAAGCACCGCTACGCATAAGCTGCAGCCTGAGCGCTGGCGGCAGTGATCGGCACAAAGGTGCAGTCTACACCAGACGCGTGATCCGGCGGCAGTGGTGTGGGGGTTGGTTCGGGTAGGGAATCGATAACTCTTTATTGTGGAATCACCAAGCCACCAGGTATTTCGTGTTTGTTCTTGGTGCCCTGGTGGTTCATGACTCCGCTGGCTGGACCGGCAGGCCGATCTGCACCGTGCTGCCGTGCGGAGTGCTGGTGATGGTGGTGGTGCCACCGTGGGCGGCGGCGGTGGCGTGGACCTGGCGCAGACCGAGGCCGAGGTGCGGGCCGGGGGCGCCGTTGGTGGTTGTGTTGCTCCGCAGAGCTTCGAGGATGCTGGTGGGGATGCCGGGGCCGCTGTCCTGCACGGCGATGGACCAGGTGCCGTTGTCGAGCCGGCTGTGCACGGTGATGGCGCCGCCGGGAGGGGTGTGGGCGAGGGCGTTGTCGAGCAGGTTGAGGATGGCGCGCTGCAGCTGTTCAGTATCGAGGGCGATGGACGTTGGGGTGCCGTCGATGGCAAAGGTGACCGGCACCGGGGGGTCGTTGTAGTAGCGCGCCAGGCCCGGCGCCACGGCCTGGATCGACGCCAGGATGTCGACACCCTGGATGGTTTGCACTTTGTGCTGTGTTTGCTGGACACTGGCGCGGGCCACTTCGAGCAGGTTGCTGACCAGGCGGTTGGCACGCTGGTTGGCCGCGCGGGCGGCGGTGAGCAGGCTCGTATTGTCGGCTCCGTTGGGTGCTATCTGCATGAATT
>CAYUCC010000207.1:0-3282 GCA_964443225.1 uncultured Anaerolineae bacterium | reverse complement strand
ACCGCAGTGATCGTGCACGACCGTGATCTGTGGATAGCCAACGTGGGTGACAGCCGCGCCTACCTGCTGCGCGCCGGGCAAATTTCCCAGATCACGCGTGACCATTCCTGGGTGGAAGACCAGGTACGCGCAGGTGTCCTGACCCCAGAACAGGCCCGCCTCCACCCGCAGCGAAACATCATTACCCGTGCTATCGGAACAGGACCCAGTGTCGATGCCGACTTTTTTACGGGCGCGCTGCGCGAGGGGGACGTGCTGGTGTTGTGTTCCGATGGGCTGACCGGGCACGTGATGGATCAGGAAATTCTGGAGACGGCCAGCCGGTTACAGCCGGACCAGGCCGCCAGTCGCCTGGTCGAACTGGCCAACGAGCGCGGCGGCGCCGACAACATTTCGGTGATCGTGGCGCGCTTCGAGGCGGCCGGTGCACCCGCACCCACTGCTGCCGCCGTGCCGCCAGCAGCAGTGGCGGCGCACCGTTCACCGCTGCTGTGGATAGGCATCCTGCTTGGCGTCATTCTGGGCATCCTGTTGGTGGCTTTTTGGGTTCTGCGCCAGCCGCCGCCTGATACCACGGTCGCTGTCCCGCCGTCAAGCACTGTCGCCATCGGCTCTCCGCCGGTCACCCTGGCAGCGGCCGTGGTCACCTCACCCACGCTGACGACCACCGCAGCGCTCACGACGAGCCAGCCCTTGCTCGACCCGTCGGCGGTGCCGGCCGGCACGTTGGACCCCACGGCCACGCTGCGCCCGACCGATACCCCGGCGCCGCCCACCGCCACACCCACCCGCACACCCACCCGATCGACGGCGTCCCCGACCCCGACCACAACGCTGATCGGCGGCGCACCCGTGCTCCAGGAACCGCGCAGCAACGCCGACATCTCCGGAGATCAACGGGTCACCTTTGTGTGGGATTGGGCTGGCCCGCTGCCCGCGGACCAGGCATTCGAGGTACGCATCTGGCAGGAGGGGCAGACGGCGCACCTGGGTGCCGCGCAGGTCGTCGCGCAGCGTGAGGACGGCGTTTGGAAGCAAGTTATTCGTGTCAATGATGCCCCGGCGGTCCGGGCGGGGGGAGACGGGAGCTATTTCTGGACTGTGGGGCGCGTGCGTCGTGCGGGGGAGATGCCGATCGGCAACGAAGCACCACCCCGCCGCTTTGTCTTCCGGTCGGACAGCGGCGGCCCCGAACCGACCGCCACCGTACAACCCCCAACCGATACGCCGCAGCCACCCACTGAAACGCCGCTTCCGACCAACACACCCAGGCCGCGTTGATGGAGCACCCGGCAAACCAGCCCCTGCGACAAGGGTGTACGTCGACCGGCGGGGCGCGGTGATCGAAGGACACGGCATTGTGTAGATCGTAGGGACAAGGGACCATGGGCAAAAAACTCGCGATGATGGTCATTTTTTGGATTGTTGTCCTGGCGGTGTTGTCGGGTGTGGCGGGTGGTCACCCCACCCTGGCGCACAGCATGGCACTGTCCCCGGCGACCGTCACCGATTCCCCGACCCCGGTCGCCAGCTATTTGCCATTTTTGACGTTCCAGCCGACCTGGCAGCCGGCAGGATTGGCGGGGCACACGGTGCGCGTGCTGCTGGGCGATGAGTCAACGACCTATGCCGGGGTCGAGCCGGGCGGTGTCTACCAGGCATCGGGGTGCACATTGGCCTGGCAAACCGCTGGATTGGCGACTCAGTCGGTCTTTGCGCTGGCGCAGAGGGCCGATGGCCCCCTGTATGCGGGCACCTTCGGCGCCGGTGTGTTCCGCAGCACGGACAGCGGCCACGTCTGGCAGCCTGTCAACAACGGATTGGGCGATCCCCGCATCTACGGGCTGGCCGCGCATGCTGCACAGCCGATCGTGCTGGCTGCCGGTTTCGATCACGGTATCTACCGGACCACAAACGGCGGTGCGAGCTGGCAGCGTAGTGCCCCCAACGATTTGAACGAGCTGAATGCGGTGCTCTTCGATCCGGGGGTATCCAGCATCGCCTATGCGGGCACTTATCGCCGCGGTCTGTACCGGTCGAACAACACGGGTGCCACGTTCGCACCCGCTCATACGGGCTTACCGGCTGAGGTGTCCGTTTGGACGATTACGGCGGTGCGGGCCAGCGGCGTGACCACGGTGACCATTGGTACGAGCAGCGGTGTCTTTCGCTCGACCAATGGGGGTGCTGGTTGGCACCCAGCTGGTTTGAGCGGTCACGAGGTACGCGCCTTGACCAACGATCCCCACGATGCCGGCCATTGGTTTGCCGGCACGCGCGGCGGTGCGGTGTGGGAAACCACGGACACAGGTGCCACCTGGCGCAACATCGGTCACGGCTTGCCAGCCGATCGCGCAGTATATGCCCTGCGCCTGCTGCCAGCACCCTGCGGTCTGCTGCTGGCAGGTACCGCCAACGGTGCGTTTCAGCGACCAGTCTGGCTGCACGCGGCCCCCCAACTCTCAGGATTGCACGGAGGCGAATAAGATCATGTTCAATCGACGATTCTCCCGGCCCCACCGGCCCGCACGCCTCATCGGGTGGATGATGATGGCTGCGCTGGTCGTGGCGGGCGTCGTGATGACGATACTGCCGGCGACGGCAACGAACGTAGCGCCGGCCGATGCCGGCCCAAGCCCCACCGTCGCCGCGAGTCCAAAACCGGTGATGGAACCCCTGCCACCCGCCAATCCGTTGTGGATCGACAAGGGTTCCGTGAGTGGAACGATACCCGACGCAAACGTCCAGGGGCCAGACCCCCAGGTTCCCAACACCGAGATGTTGGGCAATCCCGGATTCGAGCAGGGGCGTACGGTGTGGATCACCATTGGCCCGTACGAACTCATTTTTCCCTCCACCGATATTCCCGTGCACAACGGCAGTTGGGGCGCCTGGTTGGGTGGCTATCACAGTGCCGATGACCAGCTGTACCAGCACATCGCCGTGCCGGCCAACGCCAGCGCGGCCAGCCTGAGCTTCTGGTTCTATTCGATTACCCAGGAACAATCGACGGGTTGGGACTTCTTTTCGCTGCAAATCATCGATCCGAACACCGGCAGCCATTACGCCGACGCCTTTCTGATCGATGCGTTTCCAGCCACCAATGGCTGGCAGTTCCGGACGTACGCCTTGACGAGCAGCCAGGTTGCGGCCATCCGGGGCAAAACCGTGCGCGTGCGTTTTCGTGTGTATACGGATGGGTCACTGTACTCCAGTTTTTTCATCGACGACACCTCGTTCGATGTCAGCAGCAGCAGCGCCACGTCGACGCCAACCCCAACC
>CAYUCC010000206.1:0-3331 GCA_964443225.1 uncultured Anaerolineae bacterium | reverse complement strand
GCAAGGCACGCGGCACCTCGTTGGCCTGTTTGGCCAGTGCCGGCGGATCGACGACAACCAGCTCGAAACGACGCCGGGCGCGCCGCAGATCACCCAGGGCGACAAAAGCGTCGGCGCGCAGCACGGTATGCTGCGTGATGGCCACGCTTGGGATGTGCTGATTGAGCGCAAAGTTGCGTTCGGCCGCCGCCAGGGCCGGCGCGCTGAGATCGAGACTGACCACCTCCGGCGCACCGCCGCGCGCCGCATATAACGAAAAACCGCCGCTGTAAGCAAACACGTTCAGTGTCGTACGACCCTCGGCCAACGATTCTACGCGGGCGCGGTTGTCGCGTTGGTCCAGAAAAAATCCGGTCTTCTGCCCATGCCGTACATCAGCCTCGAAGCGTAACCGGTTCTCACTGAACAAAATCCCATCGGGCGCGGTCTCCCCAGCCAGCGTAATGCCTTCCACCAGACCATATAAATAGTCAGGCAGCCGCTGCACGGCCCGGCTCAGCCGCAGCACCACCGCATCCGCCGGACTGACCTCGGCCAGCACCGCACGCAGATCACGCAGCCAGGGCACCCAGGCCACGCTGTAGAGTTTGATGACCAGCGTGCCCGCATAACGGTCGATCACCAGACCGGGTAAACCATCGTTTTCGCCATGCACCAGCCGGTAACCGGTCGTACCCTGGTCAGGTAAGCCGGCGCGCAGGGATGCAGCCTGCATGAGCTTCGTGCGGAACCAGGCTGAATCGATCGGCTCTGGCGTGGCGTGCTGCAAAACCCGCACCCGCAGGGTCGACGTGGGGTCATACAGGCCAATGGCCAGGAAATGCCGCCGCTCGTCGAAGATCACGGCCAGGTCCCCCGGATGACCCGGCACACGCTGCGACGTAATCGCCTGATCGAACAGCCAGGGATGACCCTGGCGCAGGGCGCGCTGGCCTGCCGGCGTGACGTGTAACGCCAGCCGTTTGCTGGCCGGGGGTGGGACTACAACCAGTGGATCGACAAATGATGGGGTCACACAGTCCTCCTGCGCCATAGTTATAACACGAATCCACAGGTTGATGCAAGCTGTCCGGCTCTCAGGTCAGAAATACAATCTCATAGAACAAATGTCTTGACAAATCGACCAGGTGGTGGTATATTCAGACCACGCTAGAACAAAGTTTCTATTTGTCAGGTGATCCAGGAAACACGCATGCATCAACCGATGAACAAGATCGTCACCGCCAACCGACTTACCATTTTATTGGGGCAATTGCAGGCCGCCACCGGCCAGCGTCTGACCCTGCGCGGCCTGGCCGGGCAAGCCGCCGTGCCCAAAGACCTGGTGTATCGCCTCGATGCCGGCGAAGCCCGTTTTGTCGATTTGGACGCTCTGGCCAGTCTCTGCCAGGTACTGCGCTGCACACCCCACGAGATCCTGGTCTGGCAGCATGACAAGCCAGTGCCCGAAAGGATCGAACCGTGAAACCCATGGCCCAGGCCAACCCGTTCGATTTCCTGCCACCCCAGCTTTTCAACATCCTGGGCACCGGCGGGTTTGCCAACCTGCAGCGGCACTACATGGCGATCCTGCTGCGCCTGTACGAGCTGGCCGAGTTCAACCGCTTTGGCCTGACCCGTGAGGTGGTGATTGCCGACATCGTCGACTACCTCACCGATGCCCAGGCGGCGGCCGACGTGGCGTCATCGTTGGTAGTCGACGTGGACCCCGGTCCCACCAACAACCGCTCACCGCAGGAATACGCCAGCCAGCTGCTGCGTCGCCTCGTCGATGCCGGCTGGGTCGAGCGTGAGCAGACGGCCGACTATACCGACTTCATCATCCTGCCCGATTACGCCTTTACCCTGCTCGAAGCCTTGCGTGCCATCCAACAGCAAAAACCGCGCGAGTACGCCGGCCAGCTCTACGCCGCCCACCAGCTGCTCACCAGCGACAACGACGACTTTTCACCCGGGCTGGCCGTCACCCAGGCCTACGAAAACGTGCGCCAGCTGGTGCGTGGGCTCAACGAGCTCAACCAAAACATCCGCCGCTACACCGAACACGTCACGCGCGACAAGTCGGTGCCCGAACTGATGCGGATGCAGTTCGACGATTATGCACCGGCCCTGGGCAGCACCTACCACGCCCTCAAGACGAGCGATCACATCTCACGCTACCGGCGTGCCATCGTCAGCCGCCTGGAAAGCTGGCTGACCGACGAAACCTGGCTCCACCGGGCCGCGGCCGACCTGGCCTTGCAGCGCCGGCTGACCCCGGCCCAGGCCGCCACCGAAATCGTCCATGCCCTGCACTTCGTCGTCGATCAACTGGAAAAAATGGACCCGCTGCTGGCCGAAATCGACCGGCGCCATACGCAATACCTGCGGACCTCTCTGCGCCAGGTGCGTTACCAGCTGGGCAGCGCCGATGGCAATTTCAAAGAACGCCTGGCCGCCCTGGCGCGCCACCTGGCTGCCCTGCAGGACCACGGCCTGGAGGAACTGCCGGTCGACGCCCCTGCGCCCCGCCTGGCCACAGTCGATGCACCAGACACCAACAGCTTCTACACCCTGCCGGCGGGGCGCGCCCCCTTCGTGCCGGCCAGCATCATGCGGCCGGTGCTCGATCCGCGTGATGCCGCCGGCCTGCGCCTGGCCGCGCTGCAGGAAATCAACGCCGGCGTGACGCCGCACAAGGTCGAGCAGTACGTCCATCGTTTTCTCAACGGCTGCCAGCGCCTGCACGTACGCGAGCTGCCACCGGACTTCTTCGACGACATGCAGTGGGCAATCCTGTCGCTGGCCTATGGGCATCACCCCGACGTCGATTATGGGGTCGAACCCGCCGAGGGTGGCCCGGTCGATTTTGGCCCCTACCTGGTGCAGTCGTTCGTGCTGAGCAAACGGCCAGGCACATCGGCCGCCAGCCCGCTCGAGCCAACTGTCCCGCGCACCAACGGCCCGAGCGCCCCCGGCATGCCCAGGCCGCAGCTGCTGCACGCACCTTGAGAAACGGAAGAAGACAACATCATGACAGGTAACACCGCCTTATTCGACCAGACCGACATGCCCGAACGCGTGCGCCGCGACGTGCCGCGCATCACCAACCGCCTGCTCGGCCAGACCTTTTTGTACCAGGACGTGGAGACCGACAAAGACGACTACTACACCGTCTACCGGCACCGCCCGGCGTTTGCCTCGATCCTGGCTCTGGCCGGTTTTACCCTGCTGCACGACGATTATCACCGTGTCTTCCAGGTGCTCTCTGACTTCAGCTACTGCCGCGCACGCTACAAACTCGACGAGTCGCTCATGATCGTCGTGCTGCGCAAACTGTACGAAGAGCAGG
>CAYUCC010000205.1:0-3449 GCA_964443225.1 uncultured Anaerolineae bacterium | reverse complement strand
ACCACCGTGAGCTTCTCGCTGTCTACCAGAAACTGCGGGCGCGGGCCGTCGCCGTCGAAGACAGCCTGGTCGATTACGGCGGGAAAAAAGAGGGTGGGCAAGGTTGTTGTTTGTGGCATGCTGACATCTCCTGAGTGAGATTCCAGCCCTCAAGGAGTTACCACGAATGGGACACAATTCCAGGAAACCTCATGGTACGCTGGCCTGACCGGTGGCAGACACTCTTGATGGCTCGATCGTGACGTCAATATATCACTCCCCAGGCACCCACTGCCACGACTTTTGTCGGGTATGACACACGACTCAGCCAGCAGCCTGCGGCCACCTCCAGTCCTCCAGACAACGTTTGACGTCACCATAGACCAGTGATAGAATGGCGCAGATGCTTCTACCCGTTTGTGTGTGCGGGAGGCTTTGCCATGACTGTTCAAACTGTCGATCGCTCAACGTTATCCACTCAGGCTCGGCCACTCTCAACGACACGGCCACCGGGTATGCCGCCGTTGAATGCGGGAGACCGGCTGACGCGCGCGGAATTCGAACGACGTTACCTGGCGCATCCCGAAATCAACAAGGCAGAACTCATCGAGGGAGTCGTTCATATGCCAACACCGGTGCATTTTACGCAACACAGCCAGCCACATGTTGATGTCGTTGCCTGGTTGGGCGTGTATCGTGCCGCTACGCCGTGGGTGGTAGGCGGTGACAATGCAACGGTGCGCCTGGATTATGAAAACGTCGTACAGCCCGATGCGCTCCTGCGGCTGGAGCCGGCGTTGGGTGGACGTTCCCAGGTTACGGACGATGACTATCTCGCCGGGCCCCCGGAACTGGTGGTAGAGATTGCGGCGAGCAGCGCGTCGTACGATCTCCACGACAAACGCCGTGTCTACGCCCGCAACGGCGTGCAGGAATACCTGGTGGCGCAGGCGTACGAGCAGCGCGTGGATTGGTTCGTGCTGCGCGAGGGCGCCTACGAGACGCTTCAGCCCGATGCCGCTGGCGTGCTGCGCAGTGAGGTGTTTCCAGGACTCTGGCTGCCGGTGGATGCACTGTGGGCTGGCGACCTGGCAGCCATGCTGGCGGTCTTGCAGCAGGGATTGACCTCACCGGAGCATGCGGCGTACGTGGCTGGGTTGCGGGCACACCAGTCGGGACAGCCGGTGAATCCGACTTGACACCAGACCACCGCCTCTCCACAATTTTCCAGATTGCCCGCACGATGGCTCGCGAACGCGACCTGACGGTCATGCTGCCACAGTTCCTGGCTGGTCTGATCGACACCCTGCCGGCGGCCGATGCGGGCGTCCTGCTGCTCTACGATCCTGTCGTGCACCGGTTGAAGACGGTCGCTACCCAGGGTTACGACGCGCTGGTCATGCGCCAGCTCCACCTGGGGGTCGGCGAATCGTTGAGTGGCAAGGCCTTCCAAACCGGCCAGACACAGCTCTTTGCCACCGCCGAAGATACGTCACGCGCGATGGCCGACATGACTCCGCAAAACCAGGAGCTGTTTCGCGCCGCCACCGTGGGCCTCGACCATCCCCTCAGCGCAGTCTGTGTACCGCTGAAGGCCGGACACGAGAAAGTGGGCGTCCTGGTGCTGGAGAATCTGCGCCAGCAGGGCACTTTCGGCCACGACGATCTGCCTTTTCTGGAGGCGGTGGCCGAGCTGATCACACTGTCCATCGAAAACATGCGGCTCAGCCAGGAGTTACAGACCACCCACGCCCTCAAGGAGGCCAACCGCCTCAAGGACGAGCTGATTTCGACCCTGGCGCACGAGATGCGCACACCGCTGACATCGATCAAGGGTTATGCCACGGCCCTCTTGATGGAAGACGTCGCCTTCAGCCCCAGCACGCAGCACGAATTCCTGCAAATCATCGACGAAGAGTGTGACGTCCTGCAGAACCTGATCCACGACCTGTTGGAATCGTCGATGATCGATGCCGGGCTCCTGAAGTTGGAGCCGCAGCCCGTTCTGCTGCCGCGCCTGGCCAGGGACGTGATTGCCGAGATGGGGCACCAAGCCAGAAAGCACCGCTTCGTGGTCGACTTTGCGCCCGATTTTCCCATCGTCGATGCCGACCCGCAGCGCATCGCGCAGGTGCTGCGCAACCTGGTCGACAACGCCATCAAGTATTCACCCGATGGGGGCCTGATCGTGGTGCGCGGCGAAACCCGCGGGGATGAGGTGGTCATCAGCGTCTCGGACCAGGGCGTGGGCATTGCGCCGGAACACCTCAACCGGCTGTTCGAGAAGTACTTCCGCATCGAGTCCGGCCTGGTGCGCCACATGGTGGGTTCTGGCCTGGGGCTGCCGATTGCGCATACGATCGTCGAGAGCCACAACGGACGCATTTGGGCCGAGAGCCAGCCTGGCGCCGGCACGACGCTGCACTTTGCTCTGCCGGTGACCCGCACGGACCCGGAGGAGGCAGACGTACCATGAACGAAAAAATCCTGGTCGTCGATGACGAACCCCGCGTGGCGCGCCTGGTGAGTGAAGTGCTGACCGCCGTGGGTTACCAGGTCGTTGTGGCCGTCAATGGCAAGGCGGCCATCGAAAAGGTAGCCCTGGAGCAGCCCGACCTGGTTTTGCTGGATATCCTGCTGCCGCCAGGTATCGATGGTTACCAGGTGTGTGCGCGCATTCGCGAATTCTCCGACGTGCCGGTCATTATGCTCACGGCCAAGGCGCGCGACGCCGACATCCTGGCCGGCTTCGACGCTGGGGCCGACGACTACCTGAGCAAACCGTTCAACGCTAAAGAACTGGTGGCGCGGGTCAAGGCCGTCCTGCGCCGCCGGCATCGCCCCGAAGCGGTGGTCACGAGCACCATGTCCTGCGGTGACCTCGAAATCAACTTTGCGCGCCGCGCGGTCACCGTGCGCGGGGAGTCAATCGAGCTGACTCGCACCGAGTTCGACCTGCTGCGCTGCCTGGCCCTCAGCCCCAACCGGGTTCTGTCGCACGAAGAGATCCTGACCGAGGTGTGGGGCGCCGAATACCGCAGCGACCTCGAATACCTGCGCGCCTATGTGCGCTACCTGCGCCGCAAAATCGAAGCCGACCCCGCCAATCCCCAGGTTGTCATCAACTCACCGGGCGTCGGCTATGTGCTGGTGTGCGCAGAGGGGATAGGTGTCAGGGGTTAGGGGATGGGGGTTAGGGGTTAGGGGATAGGGGTTGGGGAACAGGGGTGCTTTCGCCACACTCACCCCATCCCCCAACCCCGAATACCCCACCCCGAAGGCCCCACCACCACATACCCCACCCCCCAGAGCGCCCCCCCCCCACCGCACCTACCCCCCACCCAACAACACCTAAGACACCGCCACGCACCAGTCCAACCAGCTGCAGCTAGCCACCCCGTACAAGAAGCCATTGAACGAGAAACACTACAACCAGATTCTGAATGACTAGCACGAGAACAACGCGCCGC
>CAYUCC010000204.1:0-3467 GCA_964443225.1 uncultured Anaerolineae bacterium | reverse complement strand
GGCCACGGCCAATGCGCCGACGACCTGGCCGTCGCGCGCCACGAACATGACCGTCTTGCCCGCGCCCTGCCAGGCTGTGGTTTGCGTCGTGATCTCCGGTGCCACGGTGATGCCGGACTCGGCCAGCAGCGCTGCGCTGCCAATGAGGACTGTCTGCCCGGCCACGGTGCCGCGCAGCCCACGCCCGGTGATCGCCTCTACATCGGCCGCCTCGGGCAGCACCAGGCTCTGCGCCTGGGCTGCGTCCACCACCGCCTGCGCCAGCGGATGGGCCGAGCGGCCCTCCAGCGCTGCGGCCAGTGCCAGAACGCCGGCCGCATCCAGGCCGCCACCCGTTAAGGCGGCGACACCGGTCAGCGCCGGCCGGCCGTGCGTGATGGTGCCGGTTTTGTCGAAGGCGATGGCCTTGAGCCGGCCCAGGTTCTCCAGGTGTGCGCCGCCCTTGACCAGCACGCCGTTGCGTGCGGCCTGCGCGACCCCCGCCATAATCGTGGCCGGCGCGCCCAGCGCCAGCGCGCACGGCGACGCGGCCACCAACAGCGTCATCGACCGCAGGAAGGACTCGCTGAACGGTACGCCGAAGAGCGGCGGCACGACGATCACCAGCAGTGCAACGATCAGCACCGCCGGCACGAAGACGCGTTCGAACCGCTCGACGGTCTGCTGCGTCGGTGACTTCTGCGCCTGTGCATCTTCCACCATCTGCATCACCCGGGCCAGGGTGCTTTCCTTCGCCAATCGGGTGACCTGCACCTCGAGCACGCCTTCGCCGTTGATCGTCCCCGCAAAGACCGGTGCGCCGGGCGCCTTATCCACGGGCATGCTCTCGCCGGTCACCGGCGCCTGGTTCACCGCCGAACGGCCTACGACCACGACGCCGTCAGCGGGCAGTCGTGCCCCCGGCTTGACAATCACGATGTCGTCGAGCTGCAACTGCTCGACCGGTGCCTCCACTTCGGCGCCATCCCGGCGTACCAGCGCCGTCTTGGGAGTCAGGTCGGCCAGCGCTTCGATGGCGTTGCGCGCGCGTTCCAGGGCGCGTTCTTCCAGGGCGTGGCCCAGGCTGAACAGAAAGAGCAGCAGCGCGCCCTCGGCGAAGTTACCCAGTGCTGCGGCGCCCAGCGCCGCGACCACCATCAGCAAATCGGTGTCGAAGTGGCGCCAGCGCAGCGCATGGAGGGCGTGGCGGGAGACATCCCACCCGCCCAAAACGTAGGCGCCGAGGTAGAAAGCCAGGCTCACCGGCTGGGGCAGACCCAGGAAACGGCCGCCCACCCAACCGAGCAGCAAGCAGAGTCCGGCAGCCAGGCTGAAGATCAGTTCGCGGTTCTCGGCGACCTGCCGCGCCCAGCCATCCACCGGAATCGAGTAACCCAGCGAACGCACCCGCCGTTCGATGGCTGCCTGGTTGACCTTCTGCCCGTCGAACTCCACGCGTACACTGGCGGCTGCATAGTTGGCGTTCACCGCCAGCACGCCGTCCAGGCGGCCGATCGCGTGCTCCAGCACGACCACGCAGTCCGAGCAGTCCATCCCCTCGACGGGCAAATGGATGTGGTGGAAGCGGTTGGTGATCTGCGCGCCGGCCCGCTGCGCCAGGCGCTGCACGCTTTCCAGCGTCAGCAGGTTAGGATCGTAGTGCAGGCAAACCAGCGCCTGGTCGTCGGTGCGTTCCACGTGGGCCTGGTGGATACCTTTTTGGATCGCCAGCTGCTCATTCAGGCGCTGCACACAGCTGTCGCGCTCGTCGGCGACACCGGGCAGCAGCACGGGGATCTGAAGTTGAAGCGTTGATTCGGTCATGATGTCTCGCATTTGGTTCAGGATAACTCGCAGGGTCAGCCGGAGGTGACGTGCTCCAGGCCTTGCGCAAAGAGCCTGACCACATGATCGTCATCCAGCCGGTAGAACACGTGCTTGCCCACGCGGCGGGTTGCCACCAGGCGCAGCTCGCGCAGGTACCTGAGCTGGTGTGATACTGCGGACTGCCCCATATCGAGCGCGGCAACCAGGTCACTGACGCACACTTCGGTGTCGCCCAGGGCTGACAGGATCCGTACGCGCGTCGGGTCGCCCAACGCTTTGAAGAGCTCGGCCAGGTCACGCGCCGTGGCATCGGCGACCATGCGCCGGCGCGCGGCGGCTACGCTCAGCACGTCCGGTTCATCGCAGGCATCGCTCTCAGGCAGTGAGATTGTGTCATCGACAGGCATACCTGGACTCCATGTCATATGAGTGATTGCTCATATGATAACCACATGGTCCTGTTCTGTCAAAATTTTACACCCAATCCGACAAAAGTCGTGGCAACGCGCACCCAGGGATGTTAGACTTGCGCCACAGTCATTCCAACATACGCGCTTTCCGTCCGTCTTACGAAGGACGCGAGGAGGTAACCATCCTATGCTCAACCCCTACTTGCTGATGGCAGCATTCTACCTGGTCGTGGCTATCGTGGCCGTTTTGGATGCCACGCTGACCAGCTTCAACCTGATTCCCTGGTTCACCGGGCTGCCCTGGCTGCGTGTCCACTTCATCACCCTGGGCGTGCTGACCGAGGCCGCCTTTGGGGTACTGCCAGCCTTCGTGGCCAGCCGGCGCGGCGCAGCGATTCCCGCCACGCGCTGGGATATCTGGCTGCTGTTGAACGCCGGGTTGGTGGTGCTGCTGGCAGGCGTACCCAGCATCAACGCAACCTTGATCATCGCCGGTGGTACGCTGATCTTCATAGCGGTCACGCTGCTGATCCTGCAACTGCGCGGCATCGGCGGCCGGCAAACCGAGGGCACCGGCAGTTCGAAGTTCTACCTGACCGGGCTGATCTACCTGCTGGTGGGCATTCTGATCGGCACGGGCCTGTGGGTGGGCTGGAGCGAGCCGCTGCGCATCGGCGTGCCCAAGGAGGCGCACATTCACGCCAACAGCTGGGGCTTTGCGTCGCTGGTCTTCGCCGGCCTGCTGGTGGACCTGCTGCCGGCGTTGACCGGTAGGGCGCTGGCCAGCCGCCGAACCATCAACGCCATCTTCTGGGCCATGACGTTGGGTGCGTTGGGCCTGGTGCTAGGGCCATGGCTGGGCGGCAACCTGGTGGTGACCGTGCCGGGGCTGGTGCTGCACATCGGGGCCACGGTGACGCTGATCATCGTGCTGGCGCGCCGGCTGCGCAGTGCCGGCCTGTTTGCCCGTGCCGGCGCCTGGCATCTTTCGCTCTCCTATGTGTGGATCTTACTGCCCGTGATGATGGCGCCCGCGGTGATCTTTGGTTTGGGCAACCTGCCCGGCGCCGACATCGAGGCCACTGCGCCGCAAGCCCTGGTCTACGGTTGGATGGCGCAGTTCCTCTATGCGGTGGTCCCGTACTTCACCGCACGCTGGTTGTTGCATGACCCCAACGCCCGACTTGGCGGTAACTGGCTCAGCCTGGTCACCGTCAACCTGGGGTCAGTGCTGATCTGGGCCAGCATCCT
>CAYUCC010000203.1:0-3529 GCA_964443225.1 uncultured Anaerolineae bacterium | reverse complement strand
AGGTGCCGGTTTGGTTCCAGTGGCCGGCGGCAAGTTGAATGTCCAGCACATTGACTGTGCCGTCCTGGTTGGCGTCGCAGACGGGATCGTAGGCCGCTCCAGGCACGCAGGGGCCGGCCAGGGGCGCGGCGGCTGCGGTGGGTGCGAGGAGTCCAAGAATCAGGATCAGAGCGAATAGCCTGCGGGTGTTCATGGGTGTCCTCCTGGTATAAGTGTGGTGCAAGCAGTGCGCAAATCGAGCGGGGGAATGATAGTGTGCAACCAGGCACGCGTCAATGCGCGTGACGTTCCTGCCGCTTCTACCATGACGCCGAGTGCTGGTGCGCTCTCGGTGACAACCATGCCGCCAAAATCCTTGCTTCATAGCGCCCTGACCGCGTCGATCGAGGCGTGCCGTCCTCGAACGAGGACGGCACGTGGGGTCGCTATTGGGGATTGACCAGCACCCAAACCAGACCCTCACTTACGGTTTCCAGTGCCACGCCCAGTACTGGCGCACCCTCGGTGACGAGCATACCCTCGATCGTACGGGTTTGGAGCGGTCGCACCTGGCCACCGCCTGCTGCGGTCAAACGTGTGCCGGCGGTGATGGCGCTTTCGCCGGCTGCCACCTTCACCTGCATCGGCCCGCTGTAGACGATCATCACATACTCGCCCGGCTGGGCTGCACCCTCGCGCGGCACCAGGCGCTTGCCGGTTTCGGTGGGCCGGTGTTCTTCCTGAATGTCAACCTCGGCCCGTCCTGCCACCACACCGACGGCCGCCTGGCCCGGTTGCGCGGGAACGACCTGCCACAATGCCGGTGCGGTATCGAAATCGGTGGTGGTTACGGCTTGAACGCTCACCACGTCACCCGGTTGCAGGGTGCGCTGCCCGGCGTTGACGGCGAAGTTGGCCTGCCGGCAGCCGAGGCAGCTGCCGGAGACGTTGATGTCCCCGGCGAAGTTGCCGGCATAGGCGACGCCGTACACGTCGATGCCGTCCTGGCTGGCGGTGCCCACGTGAACGCCGTCGCCGCCCGAAAAGTGCACCTTGACGCCATCTGTACCCGCCGCGTAGACGGTAAAGCCGGTATAACCTGTCGAGCCCAGGGTGACGCCGTTATTGCCCGCCGCGGTCACGCGTAGGCCATCGTGTTGGGCATTGCCAATTTCCACCCCGTTGTTCTGCAGACTTGGGTCACAGCCGCTTGCGGTGCCCGTATGGCAGACGAAGACACCGTTGTTGCCCGCCGAGTCAACCAGCACGCCGTTGTTGCCTGCCGACTCCACCCACACACCGCTACCACCCCCTGCGTTTACACGCACGCCGACACCACCGCTGTTGCTCAGGATGAGCGGAGCCCAATAGGGCGAGCCATAGGAACCCTCGATGGTAAGGGGATTGTTGGTGTCCGTCCACGTTTGCCCCAGGTGGGTGTGGTTGTTGTCGCTGGTGAAGGTGCCGGTTTGGTTCCAGTGACCGGCAGTCAACTGGATATCGGTGACGGTGATCTGCCCGTCCTGGTTGGCGTCGCACGCCGAATCATAGGCGGCGCCAGGCATGCAGGGGCCGGCCAGCGGCGCGCCGGCGGCGGTCGGCGCGAGCAGTCCAAGGATCAGGATCAGTCCGAGTAGCTTGCGGGTGTTCATGGTGTCCTCCCGGTTCTAGTGTGGTGCAAGCAGTGCACAAGTGGTAGCGGGAAGATTGTAACGCACACCAGGGCGCGCGTCAATGCGGTGGGTGTACAAGACCGTTGGGGTTTTCGCCGGGCGCGGCAAACCGCCGATCGCGCGGTTCAGCCTGTACAACCCGCGCACGCCTCGTCAACCACGATTTTTGTGGAGCAAAAATCGGAGTACGTCGCGGTCGTGCTCTTGCTCGCCAGCGTTCGACCTTGTACGAGTGTGCTTACTTGATGGGAACCGTCTACAACTTCTATACCTATCACAAGAGCCTGCGTATTCCTGGCATCATCGGCGGCCACAAATGGATACCCCGTACCCCAGCTTTGGCCGCTGGCCTTACCGATCATTGCTGGACGGTGCACGAGTTACTCGCCTACCGCGTGCCGCCGCCACCCTGGTTCCCTCCGAAACGCCGGGGACCCAAATCAAAGGCGATGAAAACGCTCATCGCTCGTTGGTATTTGTGACCACGGTTAATTGGGGTGTTACCGAATCGGCCCGAGGCGACAGCTTCCAGGACACTGTGACGGCCCAGCCATGCAATCGGGGAACAAAATAGTTGTCCCTACGCCGATCTTGGCTCGAAGCAGGGTTGGCTTGGAGTTTCATTAGCACGTGGATTATGTTTTACACCAATTTGACAAAGCAGAGATATGTGTATATACTCCTAATTGTGAATGAGCAAACGTCTTCCAGCGAATATGAGCGGATTGCCCGACTTGGCTCGGCCTGCATCTGCAATAACCTGCGCCGCGCCGCTCGGCTGGTCACCAATTATTATGATAAATTGCTTGAGCCTGTTGGACTCCGGGTGAGTCAAGCAACTATCCTGGTAGTTTTGTATCTGTCCGGCGTGCAAACAATTAATGAAATGGCGGAAAAACTAGAACTGGATCGGACGACCTTGACTCGTAATCTTAGGCCCCTGGCCCATCTGGGCCTACTGACCATTGCTCCAGGCAGCGACCAGCGCACCCGGGTTGTGACCCTAACCTCTGAAGGTGAGGCGGCATTATTAAAAGTATTACCGTTATGGGAGCAAACGCAATCCTATATGGTCGAGGGGATTGGCGAAGCTAACGCATCCTTATTACTGACGCAATTGTCTGAAGCAGCGGCTTTAACCTATTCAGATTGATTTTTTTATCCAAATGGTGTATATACACGTAAAAAGAAGGGGTTTCATGAATCACCTGAGCGCGGTGTTGGACAATTTTGATCCGAGGATCGTCGGCGGCCTCGCGGCCATTTCAACAGGAGAACCGTCATGAGCACTACCAACAATGAACCCGTCATCACATCATACGCAAAGGCACCGGCCCGCACCATCGCTGCTGGAGATGTCACCTTCGCGTACCGAGAACTCGGACCGAAGGGCGGCATCCCAGTGATCTTCTTCGTCCACCTGGCCGCGACGCTGGACAACTGGGACCCGCGCATCATTGACCCCATCGCCAAGCACCGTCACGTCATCGCCTTTGACAACCGCGGCGTCGGCGCCTCCACCGGCCAGGTGCCCGACACTGTCGAGGCCATGGCCGACGACGCCTACACCTTTATCAAGGCCCTCGGGTTCAGCAAAATCGACATATTCTCTTTCTCTCTCGGCGGCATGGTTGCCCAGGACTTCGTCGTCAAGCACCCCGACCTTGTCCGCAAGCTTATCCTCACCGGCACCGGCCCTCGTGGCGGTAAGGACATCGACAAGGTCGCCGGCACCACCTACTTCGACATGTTGCGGGCGATGTTGACCCTTTCGGATGCGAAGGAGTTCCTGTTCTTCAATCGCAACGCCGCCGGTAAGCTTGCCGCACGCGCGTTCGTCAACCGGCTCAAGGAACGCACCGTCGACCGTGACGCCC
>CAYUCC010000202.1:0-3551 GCA_964443225.1 uncultured Anaerolineae bacterium | reverse complement strand
ATGCCCGACATGGCCCCGCCGTCGCCCAGGTTGAAGACGCGCAGCTCGGTCACGGCGGGGTCGTCGAAGGCCGCTGACAGGGCCGCGCGCGCCGCCTCGGCATCCTGGACGACATCCAGGATCATCGGCGCCGAGTTGCGCGCGTCCAGATCGGTGATGCCGCGCAGCTCGGCCACGATGTCGGGGGCGGCGCCAGCCTCGCGCACATAGACCTCTTTCCACGGCCCCATCCACGCCGCTTCGCCCCAGCGCTCCCACAGCTCGCCGGTGAAATACTTGTACTTCGCCAGCGCTGCTTCGGTCAGGCTGTCGTCTGCGCCAATCGGTTCGTAGAACACCGCGCTGCCAAAGCCCGCCTGGCTGGGCGCGCCATAAGCAGCCTCCAGGTCGGCTACGACCTGCGGTTTGGCTGCGCCGGCTCCGGACTGCTCTGAGGCGGCCGCCTCGTCACCTATTGTTTCAATCTGCTTCATACTTGCCTCCAAGTCAGGTGCCTGGCGCGCTTGTGCGGCCTGTTCAAAGGCATACCCTACGGCGATCAGGTTCGGCTCACCCAGGTAGTCGGCGATCATGTTGATACCAAACGGTTGGCCGGTCTCATCGTAACCGGCCGGCACGGTCATGGCCGGAAAGCCAGCCGGCGCGTAGGCCTGGCCCACGTCAGACAGCAGCACGTCGATATCATAGTCGGCGAACAGGCTGCTCAGCGCGGTACGGGTCTTGGTCTGGTTGTTCTCCTTCAACGCCAGGTATTCTTCCTCGCTGAGAGGCGAGTTCTGCGACTCCACCAGGTGGCCCTGGCCGTAGGGGGCACGATTGGCCAGGTCTTCATTGTTCAAGGCGATGATCTCTTCCAGGCTGCCCACTGCCACCTGATCGCCCAGGCTGGCCAGAAAGCGGTTGAGCGCATCTTTGAAGCCGTAGGGCAGGGCAGCGCTGACATCCACACGTTCAGGCAGCGCCAGGGCGCTGACTTCAACCACCTCAAAACCCATCTCGCTGAAACGCTTGCCAGTTGCCCGCTGCGCCTCGTTCACCATCCGATATGAATTGCGCAGACTCTCTGCCGTCTCGCCAGTGTCACCTCTCAGTCCAAAGCGTTCGAGCACTGTCTCCATATCTTCGTCACTGTAGACGATGATACCCAGCCGCAGATCTTTGGCCGCGTCCAGCGAGAGGTACTGGGTGAAATCGACGCCGGCCAGCTCAGCTGCATCCGCCGTGACAGGGTCGTTCTTGTCCACGCCTGTCATAGCCGTGAGCAGCACCGCCACGTCGGTCACGGTGCGGCCCATGGGGCCGGGCACGTCCTGCCACTCCAGCAGCGGCACCACGTAGTCGCGGCTGACCAGGCCCATGCTGGTCTTGAGGCCCACCACCGAATTGATCTCGGCGGGCAGCATGATGGAGCCCTGGGTCTCGCTGCCCACGGTTGCGGCTGCAAAATCGGCGGCCGCGGCCACGGCCGAACCGCTGCTGGAGCCGAAGGTTTCGAATGGACCGTAGGGGTTGCGGGTCTGGCCGCCCAGCACGCTGAAGCCGTTGGGCATGCACCCGTCCATCCAGTTGGCCCACTCCGACAGGTTGGCTTTGCCCAGGATGACTGCGCCCGCGTCGCGCAGCTGCTGCACCAGGAAGGCGTCGCGGTCGGGCTGCCAGTCCTTGAGCGCATAAGCGCCGGCGCTGGTGTGCATGCCGTCGCCGGCAGCGATGTTGTCCTTGAGCAGCACCGGGATGCCGTGCATGTCCCCGCGCGCCGTGCCGGCCGCTCGTTCGGCGTCCAGTTGACGGGCGATGTCCAGCGCCTGCTGGTTCAACTCCATCACCGAGTTCAGCTTGTCGATGTCGTAGCGCTGGATGCGGTCGACGTAGTAGGTGACCAGTTCCTCGGCGGTCAGGTCGCCGCTCGCCATGGCCTGCTGCATGTCGAGGATGGTGGCATCGGCCAGCAGCGCGTCCAGCTCGGCAACCCGTTCCGCTGTCAAGCCGGCCAGGGCATCGGCGAAGGGGCTGAGATCGCGCACGCGCTTGGCGGCATAGTCCGGCTCCGGCCGCGGGAAGGGCAGATCGTTGTTGGCGCAGGATGCGCCTGCCGCCGCTGCCCCGGGCGTTACACCCAGCGTTTCCGGCGCCACCGATGACGGCAGCAGCGTGACCCGACAGGAACCGGAGTTGGTCAGCAGGATGAAAGTCGTGTTCGCTTCGGGCACGAAGAACCAGAGCGACTGAAAGCCTGGCGTCTGGCCGGCATGGCCCCAGGCGTTGAAGCCCTGCGTGCTGAACGATATCGTGCCCAGCCCATAGCCAGCGAAGATGCCGCCGCCTTCGAAGCTATCCAGCTCCCTGAAACTGAACAACTCCTCCAGAGAACTGGTCTCCAGGAGTTTGCCGCTGACCAGACCCGTGACAAAACGAGCCATGTCCTCGGCTGTGCTGACGATGGCGCCGGCGGCGCCGCCCTGGGTGGCGTTCCAGATGGTCATGTTGGCCAGTTCCTCGCCAGGGGGGGTGTAATACCCGTCGACCTGCGAGCCCGGCTCAGGCGATCCCTCCAGATAGTTGGTGCTTTCCATGCCCAGGGGATCGAAGATGCGCTCCTGGTAAAGCTCGGCCAGCGACTTGCCGGTGGCAGCCTCCACCGCCATGCCCAGCAGGATGAAGTTGGAGCTGCTGTAATGCCAGCCCTCGCCGGGCGCGAAGTCAGGCGAACCATCGGCGATGACCAGGTCGATCAACTCCTGCGGCGTGTAGGCCTTGGCCAACCCCTCCTGGTCGTTGTTGTCGACCAGCGGCTGCATCAGGGGGTCGGCGTAGTCCCAGATGCCAGAGGTGTTGCCGGCCATCTGGCGCAGCGTCACCTGGTCGCCGTTGGGGATCTGCGCCGCCAGCTCCGGCAGCCATTTGCCCAGTGGGTCGTCCATGGACAGCACGCCTGCTTCCTGGACCTGCAGGGCCAGGATGACGGTAAAGGCTTTGGTGTTGCTGCCGATCTGGAGACGGTCGTCCACCTCCAACGTGCGCTGGTCGTCCACGCTGGCCACACCCGCAGCCTTGAGATAGCGGCCGGATGGCGAATCCACCAGTAGGACGCCGCCGGGTGCGTCGCACAGCGGGTTGCCCGAGCCAATCCACAGGTTCAGCAGATCATCCAGCGCGGCCTCATCAATTCCGGACGGTGCGGCTTCGCCGGCTGGCGCTTCCGCCGTCGGTTCTGAGGTTGGCTGGGTGGTTGCTTCCGAGGGCTTCTCCGGCTGCGGTTCCAAAGTGGTCCCGCCAGGTGGTTGCGGCGCCACGGGCGTAGGCGCCGGCTGGACACATGCAACCAGCAGCAACGCGGCGATAAACAAACTGATGAGTAGTAACCGTTTCATGAATGCACTTCCTTTTGCGTCAGATTATCGGGCGGCTAGTGCTCTGTCAGGTTGGATTCTGGTACCATTCTGCGCTTTTACTGCGGCAGGATCGGTACACATTCTTACCTCACAGAGCACCAGAGTGTTCGCATGGTCTCCGAGGCCTTTGTTTAGCCAAAGACCCCGCCCATTACAGCC
>CAYUCC010000201.1:0-3585 GCA_964443225.1 uncultured Anaerolineae bacterium | reverse complement strand
TCCTGATCGGCGACCGCGTCGTCAACGACGTGCCGCCCAAGGACCGCGACATCGCCATGGTGTTCCAGAGTTACGCGCTCTACCCGCACATGTCGGTTTACGACAACATGGCGTTTGGTCTCAAGCTGCGCAAGAAGCCCAAGTCCGAGATCGACGACCGTGTACGCAAGGCCGCCGAGATCCTGGGCATCACCCAGCTGCTGGACCGCAAGCCGAAGCAGCTCTCCGGTGGTCAGCGCCAGCGTGTCGCCGTGGGCCGCGCCATCGTGCGCGAGCCGCAGGTTTTCCTCTTCGACGAGCCGCTGTCCAACCTGGATGCCAAACTGCGTGTCCAGACGCGTGCCGAGATCAGCAAACTGCACCGCCAGCTGGGCACCACGTTCATCTACGTGACGCACGACCAGGTCGAAGCGCTGACGATGGCCACGCGCATTGCGGTGATGAAGGATGGCCTCTTGCAGCAGCTCGATACGCCGCAGCAGCTGTACGATCACCCGAACAACATGTTCGTCGGCGGTTTTATCGGCAGCCCATCGATGAATTTCTTCGATGCTACGCTGGTCGAGGCCGACGGCAAGCTGATGGTCGATGGCGGGACCTTCCGTCTCGAAGCCCCGCCGCACAAGGCGGACAGCCTGCGCCAGCACAAGGGCAAACAGGTCATCTTCGGCGTACGGCCCGAGGACATTCACGCCAAGCAGTTCTCGCCGCCGGCCATCTCGCCGTCCTACATGAAGGCCGAGGTCGACGTGACCGAGTTGATGGGTAACGAAATCTATCTCTACCTGTTGACTGGCAAAAAACAGTTCGTCGCCCGTGTCGACCCGCGCACGCAGGCCAAACCGGGGGATGCCATCGAACTGGCCGTTAACATGGACAACACCCATTACTTCGATCCGAAGACCGAAGTGTCGCTGGCGGACTGAGCGTTCCATCGATCACCCGAACATTCGGGAATCAGTCATAGAAACCACCAAGGCACCAAGGCACCAAAGAAGCAAAGAAGCTTCGTGCCTTGGTGTCTTGGTGGTATTTTCTTTCTGTGAGCCTCCTATGCCATACGTCACTGTCATAGCCACTGTTCTCAACGAAGGCCCTGCCGTGCACCGTCTGCTGGACAGCCTGGTCGAGCAGACGCGCCCGCCTGACGAGGTCGTTATCGTCGACGGCGGTTCCCGCGATGACACCGTAGCGATCGTGCAGGGTTATGCCGATCGCCTCCCGCTGCGCATCCTCGTCGAGCCGGGGGCCAATATCTCGCAGGGTCGCAACCGGGCGATCGCCGCGGCGAGTCACGAGATCATCGCCGCCACCGATGCCGGCGTCCAGTTGGACCCGGGTTGGCTGGCCGCGCTCATGGCGCCGTTCGAGCAGGCAGATGCGCCGGCGGTGGTGTCCGGCTTTTTCGTGGCCGACCCGCACACGCCGTTCGAGGTCGCGATGGGCGCCACCGTGCTGCCTGCGCTCGACGACATCGATCCGGTGACCTTTTTGCCCTCCAGCCGTTCGGTAGCGTTTCGGAAGACGGCCTGGCAGGCGGCGGGTGGTTACCCCGAATGGCTCGATTACTGCGAAGACCTGGTCTTTGACTTCAACCTGCGCCGCGTGGCCGGGCCGTTTGGCTGGGCGCCAACCGCAGTCGCCCATTTTCGCCCGCGCGGCTCGTTACGTGCCTTCTTCAAGCAGTACTACCGCTACGCCCGCGGCGACGGCAAAGCCGACCTGTGGCGCAAACGGCACGCCATCCGCTACCTGACCTACCTGGTCGTGCTGCCCGCGCTGCTGGGTCACGCCCTGGCGGGCTGTGGGGCGCGTTGGCTGGGTTGGCTGGGTCTGGCGCTGGGTGTCTACGCCTACTGCCGCCGCCCCTGGCAGCGCCTGGCCGCGGCGTGGGGTGCGCTGTCCACCCCCGACCGTGTACGCACCGCCCTGTGGGTGCCGGTGATCCGGGTGGTGGGGGACGTGGCAAAGATGCTGGGGTATCCGGTGGGGGTGTGGTGGCGGGTGCGGAAATGAACGCCTACTCGACACAGGTTGCGCGGCGATCCACCACTCTGCCAATCCAAAATCCAAAATCCAAAATCTAAAATCGCCAAGCTGCCCCTCACGCATCACGCCTCCCGTTTCCCCCCTCCCACCCCCACCTGTGGTATAATCCATTCAAAATTCCTAAACCTACTTACCGCCAAGCAAGAGAGGTTCGCTGTTCATGTCCAAATTCACCCATAACAAATTCGGCGCGCGGGCATCGCTGACGACGCCGGCCGGCACGGTGCACTATTACCGGCTGGCCGCCCTCGAGGAGGCCGGCGTCGGCCAGGTCTCACGCCTGCCCTTTTCGATCAAAATCCTGCTCGAAACCGCGCTGCGTAACTACGACGACTTCCTGGTCACCGATAAAGACATCGTCAACCTGGCCACCTGGAACGCCCAGGCCGTGGCGCCGGTCGAAATCCCCTTCATGCCCGGCCGCGTGATCCTGCAGGACTTCACCGGTGTGCCCTCGGTGGTCGACCTGGCGGCGCTGCGCTCGGCGATGGCCCGCCTGGGCGGAGATCCCGAACAGATCAACCCGCTCATCCCGGCCGACCTGGTGATCGACCACTCGGTGCAGGTCGACAGTTTCGGCTCCAACATCTCGCTGTTCTACAACGCCGAACGCGAGTTCGAGCGCAACCGCGAACGTTATGAGTTCCTGCGGTGGGGCCAGCAGTCGTTCCATAACTTCCGCGTCGTCCCCCCCGCCACCGGCATCGTGCACCAGGTCAACCTCGAATACCTGGCCAGCGTCGTGCGCCAGGTGACCGCGGCCGATGGTGCAGCCGTCGTCTTCCCCGATACGCTCGTCGGCACCGACTCGCACACCACGATGGTCAACGGGCTGGGCGTGGCCGGCTGGGGTGTCGGCGGCATCGAGGCCGAGGCGGCAATGCTCGGCCAACCGCTGTACATGCTGATGCCCGAAGTGATCGGCGTCCGCCTGACGGGCCAGCTGCCCGAAGGCGCCACCGCCACCGACCTGGCCCTGCGCGTGACACAGCTCCTGCGTGCCAAAGGGGTCGTCGGCAAATTCGTGGAGTTCTTCGGGGACGGCGTGGGCCACATGAGCCTGGCCGACCGCGCGACGATTGCCAACATGGCACCCGAATACGGCGCGACGATGGGGTTCTTCCCGGTGGACGACGAGACGCTGCGTTACCTGGCCAACACGGCCCGCAGCTCCGGCCTGGTCGACCTGGTCGCCCGCTACTGCCAGGCGCAGGGTATCTTCCGCACCGACGGCATGGCCGAACCGGTCTTCAGCGACGTCGTGACCCTGGACCTGGGCAGCATCGAACCGAGCCTGGCGGGACCGAAACGCCCGCAGGACCGCGTGCCGCTGCACGACGTGAAGCAGTCCTTCGAGGCCGCCCTCACTGCACCCACCGCACAGCGCGGCTTTGCCCTGGACGCCGACGCGGTCACACGCAAGGCGACGGTGCGCGACAACGGCTCCAGCTTCGAGCTGGCCCACGGTTCGGTCGTCATCGCCGCCATCACCAGCTGCACCAACACCTCCAACCCCTCGGTGATGATCGGCGCCGG
>CAYUCC010000200.1:0-3591 GCA_964443225.1 uncultured Anaerolineae bacterium | reverse complement strand
TGTTGACCCGCAGCTCCGGCCAGGTGCCGAGGAGCTCCTCGAGGCGGGGGATGGGGGTTGGGGTTTGGGGGTTGGAAGTTGGATGTGGGACATGGGATTTTGGATTTTGGATTTTGGATTTTGGGGCATGGTTCATAATCCCGGAAAGTCAGCTTTACATTAGGTTTTGCGCACATGGCCGAATTTTCTGGTCAACTGCCTGAATTGGCGTAGAAATCGGCCGCAACGATGTTTTTGGGTCTTCAAATGGCCATTTTGGGTCAAGGATCCCGCAAAAATCCGAGCGGTCATCTGCGTAATGTAAAGCTAACTTGAACCATGCCGGATTTTGGATTGGGATTTTGGATTGGAATTTTGGGTAATTGTAACGGGAGAAATGAGATAAGGCCAATCGGACCCCATTCGTTGATTTGTTCCGCGATTCGTTGACCGCCATTCGTTGATTCGTTCCGCGATTCGTTGATGGCCATTCGTTGATTTGTTCCGCGATTCGTTGACGGCCATTCGTTGATTCGTTCCGCGATTCGTTGACGGTCATCCTGGGGCAGGAATTCCAAATGTAGCCAACCATCTTAACCACAAAGGACACACAGGACGCAAAAAATCGCTTGTTTGATTGCTTTCGTGCCGCAGCTTTGTGTCCTATGCGCTCTATGTGGTTAACGCTGGGCCACATTTGGAATTGCTGATCCTGGGGCTTCCCGATTGTCACGCACCGTCAGGCATGTTAAAATGTGCGTAATTGTCGACGCGAGGCTTACAGGGTACATGACGTTGCTGTTTGGTTACCAGAACTGCTCATTCAACTGGCCGGGGCGAGAACCAGGGGATCTGTTCGAGCGGACGCGGGCGGCGGCGCAGCGGGCGGAGGCGGCGGGCTTTGTGTCGTTCTGGCTGATGGACCACCTGGTGCAGATTCCCCTGTTTGGCACCATCGACGAGCCGCTGCTCGAGGCGTGGACGACGCTGGCGGCCCTGGCGGCGATGACAACGCGCATCCGCCTGGGAACCCTGGTCACTGCGACCAGCTACCGTAACCCGGCGCTGCTGGCTAAAATGGCAGCCACGGTCGACGTCATCAGCGGCGGTCGATTGATTCTGGGAATCGGCGCGGGTTGGTTTCGCACCGAGTACGCCCAATATGGGTTTGAGTTCCCCGAAAAACCGTCGACACGAATCGGCCAGCTGCACGAAGCGGTCCAGGTAATCAAGGCGCTGTGGACGCAGCCGCGCGCCACGTTCGACGGCAAGTATTTTCACGTGCAGGATGCCGTCCTGGAACCCAAACCTCTGCAAAAGCCGCATCCGCCCATTCTCATTGGCGGCGGCGGCGAAAAGCTGACCCTGCGTGTGGCCGCGCGTCATGCCAACGCCGTCAACTGGTTTGGCGGCCCCGACGTCATCCGCCACAAACGGGCCGTGCTCGCACAGCACTGCGCCGTCGTGGGACGCAGCATCGAGGACATCACCATCACCAGCCTGGAAGATGTGATCGTGGCCCGGCAGGAGGCCAGCGTGCGGCACAAGCGCGGACAGTACCACCTGGGCGACCGTGCCTCGCTGATTGGCACCGTGACCCAGGTGATCGACCAGGTCGCCGCCCTGCACGAGGCCGGCGTCCAGCACCTGATCGTCAACATCCCCCACAACGATCCGGAAACGTTCGAACTGCTGGCCACCGAGGTGCTGCCGGCGTTTCGTTAGGACTATGTTGAACCACAAAGGTACCAAGACCACGAAGATTTCAGACAAACCTTGGCGTCTTGGCGATAAAAAACAGACCATCTACGTTCCAGGAGGCACTTACCATGCATGCCACCGACATCATCGCCCACAAACGCGACGGGCACGAGCTGAGCGACGACGAGCTGCGGTTTTTCATCGAAGGCTACACCCATGGCACGATCCCTGACTATCAGGCGGCGGCCTGGGCGATGGCGGTGCTGTTACGCGGGATGACGCCGCGGGAAACGGCGTGGCTAACCCGCGCGATGGCGTTTTCCGGGGACATACTCGACATCCACGACGTCGCCCCGTTCGTCATAGACAAACACTCGTCGGGTGGCGTGGGTGACAAGACCAGCCTGGTGGTCGGCCCGCTCGTGGCCAGCCTGGGCATCCCGGTCGGCAAGATGTCGGGGCGCGGCCTGTCCTTCTCCGGTGGCACCATCGACAAATTGGAATCGATTCCGGGCTGGCGCGCCAGTCTCAGCCTGGTCGAGTTCAAGCAGCAGCTGCGCACGGTGGGCATGGTGATCGCCGGCCAAACCCAACAGCTGGCCCCCGCCGATGGCAAACTCTATGCCCTGCGTGACGTCACCGGGACGGTGCCTTCGCTGCCGCTGATCGCCAGCTCCATCATGTCGAAGAAGATCGCCGCCGGTGCCGATGGCATTGTGCTCGACGTCAAAACGGGCAGCGGGGCTTTCATGAAGACGGATGCCGAAGCAGAGGCGCTGGCCAGGCTCATGATTCGAATCGGTGAGGAGCTGGGGCGCCGTATGGCCGCCGTGATCAGCGACATGAACCAACCCCTGGGACGCGCCGTGGGCAATGCGCTCGAAGTGCGTGAGGCGATCGATACCCTGCACGGCCATGGCCCGGCCGACTTCACCGAACTGGTGCTGACCGTGGCCGCGACGATGGTCCGGCTGTTTGACGAGGCACAAGGTCGATCGGGCGCTGATGCCTACCCGCGCGTGGAGCAGCAGCTGCATTCCGGCGCCGGCTGGCAGAAGTTCCGTGAGTTTGTCGCCGCGCAGGGTGGTGATCTCACCACCGTCGATGATCCGCAGCGTTTGCCCCAGGCGCCCGTCGTCGCACCGTGCCTGGCGACCCGCAGCGGTTACGTGGCGGCGATCGATACCGAGGCGGTTGGTCTGACGACGGTTGATTTAGGGGGCGGTCGCATCAAAAAGGGGGACCCCATCGATCCTGGCGTGGGCCTGGTGCTTCAGGTGCGGCTGGGCGATTGGGTGGATTCCGGACAGCCGCTCGCCGTGATTCATGCCGCCTCCCAGCCGGCATGGGAGGCGGCCTGCGGGCGGCTCCAGCACATCATCACCGTGCAGCCGCACGCAGTCGAACCGCCGCCGCTTGTACACCAGGTGATCTACGGCACCGGACGTTGAGCGTCTATCCGATACCGTCATACTCGTACTCGGTTGTTGCCGCAGATTCGAGTACGAGTACCGTTTCACTGAGTACGAGTACGGGTTCCGTCCTTCTCCTCATCGTACTCGTACTCGTACTCGTACTCGATCGTTGCCGCAGATTCGAGTACGAGTACCGTTTCACTGAGTACGAGTACGAGTTCCGTCCTTCTCCTCATCGTACTCGTACTCGTACTCGATCGTTGCCGCAGATCTGAGTAGGAGTACCGTTGCACTGAGTACGAGTACGGGTAGGAGTACCGTCTTAATCGTACTCGTACTCGTACTTGTACTCGATCGTTGCCGCAGATCCGAGTACGAGTACCGTTGCACTGAGTACGAGTACGGGTAGGAGTACCGTCTTAATCGTACTCGTACTCGTACTCGTACTCGTACTCGGTCGTCGCCGCAGATCCGAGTACGAGTACCGTTGCACTGA
>CAYUCC010000199.1:0-3617 GCA_964443225.1 uncultured Anaerolineae bacterium | reverse complement strand
CGGTGGCGCCTATTGCGTCATGAGCAGCAAGGGCCTGCGCGGCGACCTGCTCTACGCCTGGCCCAACGCCGAAATCGCCGTAATGGGCGCCGATGGCGCGGTCAACATCCTCTTCCGCGCCGACGTCAAAAACGCGCCCGATCCCGAAGCGAAGCGCCATGAACTGGTGGCGATGTACGAGGAGAAGTTCAACAACCCCTACGTCGCAGCGGCCCGCGGCATGATCGACGACGTCATCGAGCCGCGCGATACGCGGCGCATCCTGATCCGCTCGCTGGAAGTGAAGTTGTCCAAACAAGAGCGCCACGTGCCCAAAAAACACGGCGTGTCGCCGATGTAGACTGGCTCCAAAGTGCACGATCGACACGGCGTGCGTTTAAGCCGCCCGATCGCACTTTGGAAACGGACTCAAAGGAGCAGTGCATGTTCAAAAAGATACTCATTGCCAACCGCGGTGAAATCGCCGTGCGCATCATCCGGGCCTGCCGCGACCTGGGCATCGAGACGGTGGCCCTCTACGAGGACTCCGATATCAGCTCGCTGCACGTGCGTCTGGCCAGCGAGGCGGTCCGCCTGACGTCGAGCCTGGGCTATATGGATCAGGCGCTCGTGCTCAAGATTGCGCGCGAATCTGGGGCCGATGCCATTCATCCCGGTTATGGATTTTTGGCTGAAGAACCGTCGTTCATCGATGCCTGCCAACAGGCGGGGATCGTATTCATCGGGCCGCCGAGTTCGGTCGTCGCCGCCACACGCGACAACATCGCGGCGCGCGACCGCGTCAAAGCCGCCGGTTTTCCGACTCCGACTTACTCACCAGCGTCGTACTGCCTGACCGAGTTCGATGCGGTGCGCGAGCAGGCCGCAGCCCTCGGTTTTCCGTTGATTATCAAAGCCTGTCGCGGTGGGCGCGGTCGCGGGACACGGTTCGTCACCGATCCCGAAAAGCTGCAACACGCCGTACAGCAGGCCCAGGCCGAATCGAAGGCTGTCTACGGCGACGATCGGGTGTACCTGGAGCGCGCCATCGTGCCAGCCCGCCAGATCGAAGTTCAAATACTGGCCGACCACCACGGTAACCTGATTCACCTGGGCGATCGCGACGGATCGATCCAACGTCACAGCCAGAAACTGGTGGCCGAAGCGCCCGTGTTTGGTTTGACGCCAGCGCAGCGCGCCCAATTATGGCAGATGGCGATCGACATCGCGCGGCTGTTCGATTTTCGCGGCGTTGGCACGATCGAGTTCGTGGTCGACCAGGAAGGCAACTTTTTCTTCACCGAAGTCAAATCGCGCATCCAGCTCGAACATCCGGTTACCGAGAAGGTCACCCAGGTCGACATCGTGCGCGAGCAAATCCGCGTAGCGGCGGGCGAAGCGATCGCACTGCGTCAGGAGGACGTCCATATCCGCGGCTGCGCCATGCAGTGCCGCATCAACGCCGAAGACCCGTGGAACCACTTTCTGCCCAGTCCGGGCCGGCTCGATCGGTTTCGCATCCCGGGCGGGCCCAACGTGCGCGTCGATACCTACGCCTACGCCGGCTGTGATATTCCCGTGCGTTACGACCCCATCCTGGCCAAACTAATCGTCTGGGGCGAAACACGGACCGAGTGCATCGAACGGATGCAGCGAGCCCTGCAAGAATTCACCATCCGCGGCGTGCGTACGACCCTGCCGCTCTACCAGCGCGTGCTGCACGACCCCGATTTCATCGCTGGCGGCTGCACCACCGACTTCCTCGAACGCCCCCTGCAAGAGCCAGGGTCCAACGCGGTGGAGCTGCGCGACATGGCGGTGGCTGTGGCGGTGGCTTACGCCAGCCGCAACCTGGTCGTGCGACCGGTGACGCCCGCGCGTCTCCAGTCGGGCTGGCATCGCGGCAGCCGGCGGCTGCCCAGTTAGTCCAAACGCCAATGCAATTTCTCAAACCAGAAGCACAAGGAGCTTAGTCACCATGCACAAAGTGGGCGTAACCATTGGCGAGCGGATGTACGAAATTGGCATCAACATCAACCCGCTGTCCGATACCGAACTGGCCGTGGAGATCGATGGCGAATCGATTCCGGTCACCGTGCGCAGCCTGAGCAACCCCGAAAGCCTGGATTGGATCCTGGTCGGCAATCGTTCGTACGAAGTGGTGCTCGACCGCGATCTGCACTGGATCGAAGGGATTGGACGGCTGTACCACGTCACCACCCAGGACCTGGAGTCAGGTGTTTCACGACCGGTCAGCGGTGATGCCCGCATCAAAGCGCCGATCCCGGGCGTCATCACCCGCCTGCTGGTGTCGGTGGGCGACAAGGTCCAGAGCGGCCAGCCGGTGATGATCCTGGAAGCGATGAAGATGGAGAACGAAGTCCGCGCCCCGCGCACCGGCCGCGTCAGCCAGGTGGGGGTCAGTGTCGGGCAGGTCGTGGGGTTGGGGGAGTTTTTGGCGGAAGTTGAGTGATTTTGGATTTTAGATTTTGGATTTTGGATTTGCCGATTTTAGATTTTGGATTTTGGATTTTGGATTGGGCCGGCGCGGTGGTCTAGCTGACTAATGCGTTCGATTTGGGCGAGGGTTTGGCGATTTTAGATTTTGGATTTTGGATTTTGGATTGGGCCGGCGCGGTGGTCTAGCTGACTAATGCGTTCGATTTGGGCGAGGGTTTGGCGATTTTAGATTTTGGATTTTGGATTTTGGATTGGGCCGGCGCGGTGGTCTAGCTGACTAATGCGTTCGATTTGGGCGAGGTTCCAGGGGGTTTGGGCCTCGCCTTCGTTTGTGGGGGTGGTGAACCAGGCGTCGAGGATTTCGCGGGCGATGGGTTCGGGGGTGGCGCGTAGGCTGAGGGCGAGGACGTTGGCGTGGTTCCAGATGCGGGCACCCCTGGCGGTTTCGGCGTCGTGCACGAGGGCGGCGCGGATGCCGGGGATTTTGTTGGCGGCGATGCTGGCGCCGGTGCCGGTCCAGCAGAAGACGATTCCCTGGTCGGCTTCGCCGCGTGCGACGGTTTCGGCCACGCGGCTGCTGACCACGGGCCAGTCGCTGTCGGGGTCATCCACTGCCAGCGGACCCACCAGCAGCACTTCGTGCCCGCGGCGCTGCACGTCAGCCACCACGTAGTCGGTCAGGTGCGTCTTTTCGTCGCTGCCGATGGCAATTTTCATGTCGGATATCCTCACTACCGGATCACTTTGTTTGAGCATCGCCATCGATTACGCTCGATGGTCGCTGCCGTCGTGCCAAGTGGTGACCCACTACTCCTCGTACTCGTACTCGTACTTGTACTCGTACTCGGCCTACCGGATCACTTGGCTTGAGTTACAGTCGTGGTGGGTGACCCGCTGCTTCTCAGATCCGCGGCAACGATCGAGTACGAGTACGAGTACGAGTAGGTCGATACTCGTACTCGTACTCAGTGCAACGGTACTCGTACTCGTACTCGGCCTACCGGATCACTTGGCTGAGTTACAGTCGTGGTGGGTGACCCGCTGCTTCTCAGATCCGCGGCAACGATCGAGTACGAGTACGAGTACGAGTAGGTCGATACTCGTACTCGTACTCAGTGCAACGGTACTCGTACTCGTACTCGGCCTACCGGATCACTTGGCTGAGTTACAGTCGTGGT
>CAYUCC010000198.1:0-3635 GCA_964443225.1 uncultured Anaerolineae bacterium | reverse complement strand
GTACTCCCTCGGTACTCCCTCCTAAAACATTCTCCCCACCAATGACCGCAGCAAATTCAACAGCAGCAGAACCACCAGCGGTGAGATATCCAACCCGCCAATCGGTGGAATCAGGCGGCGGGCTGGTTCCAGGATGGGATCGGTGATCGACCGGATGATCTGCACGATGGGGTTGTCCGGATTCAGATTGGGAATCCAGCTCATCAGAACCCGAATCAGGATAGCAATTTCCAGGGCTAGCAGAAGGAGGTTGAGAAACTGTTGTACGAAATTCATCGGTCGCTGAGCTCCCCGAGCAGCTTGGATTTTTGATAGGCGGCGTGGACCGCTTTGGATATTACTGTGCGCAGACCGCCCTTTTCGAGCTGGTACAGGGCCTCCGCCGATGTACCGCCGGGCGACGTGACCATATTACGCAGCGTGGCCGGGTGACGGGCGCTGGTGCGTGCGATGGCCAATGAACCTTCGAGCGTCTGCAGGACCAGCTGCTCGGCGATGCGTCGCGAAAAGCCAAGGTGGACACCAGCGTCGATCAGCGCTTCGATGAAGAGGAACACGTATGCCGGACCGGTACCGCTGAGCGCCGTGGCCATGTCGAGATAACTTTCCTCTTCGACCCAGATCGCCTCACCGAGCGCCAGCAGCATCTGTTCGGCCTGTTGGCGCTGCGTCTCGTTTACGTGGGTGGTGCTGGTCCACACCGTCATCCCTTTGCCGAGCTGGGCCGGGGTATTCGGCATGGCACGTACGATTGCCTTGTGCTGGTCGAGATCGCGTGCAATCGTGCGGATGCGCGTGCCCGCCACGATCGACAGCACGAGGGCGTCGGCGGCAACGTGCCCGCGAATCTCGTGCAGTACCTTGGGCAGGACCTGCGGTTTGACGCCCAAAACGATGATTTCGCTCGCCGCAGCGGCGTTTTTGTTATCGACCGTGCTGTGGATGCCGTAGCGTTCGGTCAGCGCATAACCGCGCTCGGCACGCGGTCCGGAGGCAATGATGCGGTCGGGCCCAGTCAGTTGTCGATCCAGGATCCCTTTGATCATCGCTTCGGCCATGACACCCGCCCCAACGAATGACACCGTCGTTTCGCTCAACATAAGATTCTCATCTTTCCCCAAACAGCGCCCGGCCGATACGAACCAGGGTCGCTCCTTCTTCGATTGCTACTTCAAAATCGTCGGTCATACCCATCGACAGGTGATCCCAGCCCACGGCGGGAAACTCCGCCCGCAGCGTATCGCGCAGCAGCCGCAGCTGGTGAAACACGGGTCGTGCCTGCTCGGGTGCCTCCACCAGCGGGGCGATGGTCATGAGGCCGGTGATACGCAGCGTGGACAGCGACGCCATCCCGGCAACCGCGGGGATTACGTCATCGCAGGCAAACCCGTACTTGCTGTGCTCCTGCGCCACGTTGACTTCCAACAGAATCGGCAGCTGGGTTCGATGGCGCTGCGCCACCTGGGCCAGTTTGTGCGCAATCTTGATCCGGTCAACGGAATGTACCAGGGCAAAGGGACCCATCGCGCTGGCCGCTTTGCGGCTCTGCAGGTGCCCGACCAGATGCCAGCGAATGGGATCGTGGGCTGCGCCCCGCGCGGCAAGCCAGGCCTCGACGGCGGCGATCTTGGGAAGCGCTTCTTCGAGGTAACTCTCACCAAAATCGCGCACACCGAGCTCGTACGCCGCCTGGACGGTGGCCGCGGGCTGCCCTTTGCTCACGGCAACCAGCGTCACGGCCACCGCGTCGCGTTGGGCGCGCACGGCGGCGGCGTGCATGCGGCTGCGGACGTGGTCGAGATTATCGGCCAACTGTGCCCGATCGATCATGGCTTCTCCGTCTGATCGCGCAGCGCGAGCAGCGCGGCAAAATGGCCACAGCGTCCCTGTTCGGCGCGGTGGGAGTAGAACCAATCACGATGGCAGGCGGTGCAGACGCCGGCCACTTCGATGTTTTGCACACCGCACGCCGCCAACTGCTGCCTGTTGGCCGCCCACAGGTCGAAGTGTTGGCGGCCCTCTACGCGGGGCAGCAGCGTGCTGGCCTGCGGGAGATGGGCGTGGACCTGGTCGATCACTTCGTGCCCCACGGCATAACAACACGGCCCAATTGCCGGCCCAATTGCCGCCACCAGATCGCCCGGCTGCGAGCCAAACGCATCCCGCATGGCCGTCACGGTGACCGTCGCGATTTGGGCCACCGTACCGCGCCAGCCCGCATGCGCAATGCCAATCGACTGCCGCACGGGATCGTAGAGCAGTACCGGTGTACAGTCCGCAAAACGCAGCATCAGGGGCACGCCCGGCGCATCGGTCATCAGCGCATCACACTGCGCCTGCTGCTCTCCCCGCTGCGCCACCGTCACCCGCACCACCCGCGTGCCGTGTACCTGGTACGCCGTCACAACCGACCCGGGAACCACCTGCATGGCCTGGCAAAACCGGCGGTGATTCTCATCGACGCGGGACGGATCGTCGCCCTTGGTGTGGCTCAAGTTCAACGTGTCCCACGGCGCCTCACTGACCCCTCCACGCCGCGTCGAAACCCCATGCGCCACAGCCGCAAATCCCTTCAAATTATCGAACTGACACAGCGGCAACCCCCCCGCCATCCTAATCCGCACGAACCCCTACTCCCTACTCCGTACTCCCGGCACCGGCACGCCCCCGCTAAACCGGAACGCCCAGGCTTCGTCGCATGCCTGGCAGGTCAGACAGCCGGCGGAATCGGGCGGGCAGTGGGTGCCGAATTCGCCGCGTTGGGTCAACCGCCACTCGTACTCGAAGAAGTTGTCGCTTACCCCGCTCTCGACGATGCGCCAGGGCAGCGGATGATCGTGCGGCAGGGCGCCCAGGAAGTCGGCTGCCGCCAGCCCACAGCCGGCCAGCGCGTCGTGGAAACTGCGAATCGACAATCCACCGCGTTCGATGACACCCAGAAGCACGGCGGCCAGACGGCGGTCACCCCGCGACAATACGCCCTGGACCTGTGCCCACTGCGGGCTCTCAGCACGCACCGCCACCTGGTGAGGACGCAGCAGCTTGTCGATGACCTGCTGGCGGCGCTTCAGGGTGGCTTCGTCGGTCATAGCCATCCACTGAAACGGCGTGTGGGCTTTGGGTACGAACGGCGTCGCGTTGATGGCCAGGCGACGTTTGAACCGTTTGCGCGCCTCGCGCGTAAAATCGACCAGCGCCTCGATGTCTTCGTCGGTTTCGGTGGGGTGGCCGATCATGAAATAGAGTTTGAGCTGCGGGAATCTGAGCGCTTCGGCCAGCTCTACCGCGGCCATGAGGTCGTCGATGCCCTGGGTCTTATTGATCACGTTGCGCAGCCGCTGGCTGCCCGCTTCGGGGGCAATGGTCAGTGTTTGCGTACCGCTTTCGGCCATGGCTCGCACCAGGGGTACGCTGAGCGGGTCGGTGCGCATCGAAGAGACCGAGAGACGGGCACCGAGTTTACGTAACTCGACGGCCAGTTCGTCGATTTCGGTGTGATCGGACACAGCCGCACTGACCAGGCCGATGCGTTCGCCGTGCTGCAGCCCCTCTTTGGCCCATTCGAGCAGCCGCTGCAGCGGCTGTTCGCGTGCCGGGCGATAGACGTAGCCCGCCAGGCAGAAGCGGCAGCCGCG
>CAYUCC010000197.1:0-3689 GCA_964443225.1 uncultured Anaerolineae bacterium | reverse complement strand
GGGACGTTGGGTATCAGGCTCGCGTGGACAAACGTCCCCGGCACGGGCCGGACGATCTGGCAAATTCCAAGGCACTTGCGGCCCGTGCCGGGGACGTTGGGTATCAGGCTCGCGTGGACAAACGTCCCCGGCACGGGCCGGACGACCTGCCAAATGCCAACGTACTTGTGGCCCGTGCCGGGTACGCTGGGTATCAGGCTCGCGCGGACAAAACGTCCCCGGCACGGGCCGGACGATCTGCAATATACCAACGTGCTTGCGGCCCGTGCCGGGTACGTTGGGTATCAGGCTCGCGCGGACAAACGTCCCCGGCACGGGCCGGACCGATCTGCCATATTCCAATGCACTTGCGGCCCGTGCCGGGGACGTTACGAGACATTCGACACAAGGAGGTGCCACTGTCCGCCAGACCGTCGAACGCACGAATACCCCAGTTACTTCCAACCGCATACCCGACAGGAGGAGAGTACCATGAAACTGCGCACCATGTCCGTATTGTTGGCGGTCGTATTGATCGCCAGCCTGCTGCTGGCCGCCTGCGCCGCCCAACCCGCCGCCACCAGCCAGGCCCCCCAGGCACCCGAAACCGGCGGCCCCCTGCAGGAAGTCGGCGACGGTGAAGGCCAGGTCGACATCATCGCCTGGGCCGGCTACATCGAACGCGGCGAAACCGACCCCAACTACGACTGGGTCACCCAATTCGAGAAAGATACCGGCTGCAAAGTCAACGTCAAGGTGGCCGCCACCTCGGACGAGATGGTCTCGCTGATGAACGAAGGCGGCTTCGACCTGGTCACCGCCTCGGGTGACGCCAGCCTGCGCCTGATTGCGGGTGGCAAAGCCCAGGAGGTCAACGTCGACCTGATCCCCAGCTGGAAAACCATCGACGAGCGCTTGCAGAACGCAGCATGGCACACCGTCGACGGCAAACACTACGGCACCCCCTACCAGTGGGGCTCCAACGTGCTGATGTATAACACCGAGGCGTTCGGCGGCAAAGTCCCCGACAGCTGGAACGTCGTCTTCGAGGAAATGACCCTGGCCGATGGCCAGTCCAACAAGGGGCGCGTGCAGGCCTTCGACGGCCCGATCTACATCGCCGATGCCGCGCTCTACCTCAAGGCGCACAAGCCCGAACTGGGCATCGAGGATCCCTACGCCCTGACGCGTGACCAGTTCAACGCCGCCCTCGATCTGCTGCGCCAGCAGCGCCAGATCGTCGGTCGCTACTGGCACGATGCCTTTGTGCAGATCGACGACTTCAAGAACGAAGGGGTCGTCGCCTCGTCGTCGTGGCCCTTCCAGGTCAATCTGCTCAAGGCCGAAGACCAGCCCATTGCCAGCGTGATTCCGCAGGAAGGCGCCACCGGCTGGGCCGACACGACCATGCTGCACGCCGATGCCGCCCACCCCAACTGTGCCTACAAGTGGATGGAGCACTCGCTCAATCCCAAGCTGCAAGGTGACCTGGCAGCCTGGTTCGGTTCGGTGCCGGTTGTGCCCGCCGCCTGCACCGGCAATGCCCTGCTGGGTGACGAAGGCTGTCAGACCAACGGCGCCGACGATTTCGACAAGATCTACTTCTGGAAAACGCCCACCGCCCAGTGCGGCGAAGGCAAAGAGTGCGTGCCGTACCACGAGTGGGTCACCAACTACATCGCCGTCATCGGCGGCCGGTAAACAAACGATGGGGGGGGCGCCGCACCCCAAGGTCCAGCGCCCCCATCCATACCCAATCCAAAATCCAATCTAAAATCCAAAATCCAAAATCCAACCCGGGAGCACGCCATGGAATACAACCTCTGGATCAACGGCACCTGGACGGCATCGTCCGGCGGACAGCGTATGGCCATCGATAATCCGGCCACCGGTGAGGTGATCGCTCACGTCGTCGACGCCAGCCGCGCCGACGTCGATGCCGCCGTGCAGGCCGCCAAAACCGCCTTCTACGACGGTCGCTGGTCACGCCGCACACCGTCCGAACGTTCGCTGGCCCTCCTCCGTCTGGCCGACCTGGTCGAGGCTAACGCGGCCGAGCTGGCGCGCATCGAATCGCTCAACACCGGCAAACCCTACGCCTTCGTCAGCCTGGGCGCCGACGTGCCGTTTTTGATCGACAACCTGCGTTTTTTTGCCGCCGCCGCGCGTGACACCCACGGCTCCCACGCCGGCGAGTTCCTCGGCGGGTACACCTCGCTCTACCGGCGTGAACCGGTGGGCGTGGTGGGCCAGATTGCACCATGGAATTACCCCTTGATGATGGCCGTGTGGAAGCTGGGACCGGCCCTCGCCGCGGGGTGCACCGTCGTGCTCAAACCAGCTCCAGCAACCCCGCTGACCACCCTCCGGCTGGCGGAGCTGATTGCCGAGGCGGGCATTCCCGACGGCGTCGTCAACGTCGTCACCGGCGGCAATGACACCGGCCAGGCCCTGGTCGAACACCCCGACGTGCGCATGGTCAGCCTCACCGGGTCGACGAATACCGGCCGGCGGGTCATGGAAACAGCAGCCAAAACCCTCAAGCGGGTGCACCTGGAGCTGGGCGGCAAAGCGCCGATCCTGGTTTTCGAGGATGCCGACCTCGATCTGGTGGCAGCCAAGGCCACGCTGGGGGCAACCTTCAACACCGGGCAGGACTGTACCGCCGCCACGCGTGTGATCGCCGCCCAAGGCCAGTTCGCAGCGGTCAAGGACGCGCTCGTCGCTGCCATGCGCGGCGTGACGGTGGGCGACCCGTTTGCCGACGACGTGCAGATGGGGCCGCTGATTTCACACAGCCAGCGCGAACGGGTGCGCGGCTTCATCGAACGCGCCAGGTCGGCGGGCGCACGCATTCTCACCGGCGGCGACGCGCCAACCGGCTTCGACCGTGGCTACTACTTTACACCCACCGTGGTGAGTGACGTCGATCAGCGCGCCGAGATCGTGCAGAGCGAGGTGTTCGGGCCGGTGATCACGGTCCAGCCCTTCGCCGACGAGGCGGAGGCGGTGCAGATGGCGAACGACGTGCCCTACGGCCTGGCGGCATCGGTCTTTACGCGCGACGTCGGCCGTGCCATGCGCGTGGCGGCGCAGCTCGAATACGGCACGGTGTGGATCAACGACCACATTCCGCTGGCGTCGGAGACGCCGCATGGCGGTTTCAAACAGTCCGGCTTTGGCAAAGACCTGTCGGCCGAGGCGATGGGGGATTACCAGGTCACCAAACACGTTATGATTTCGCACGCGTAAAGAGTTGCCAACTCTATCCCGAGAGGACCACCTCCGTGCCCGACGGTAACAACCAGATTCCAGCCATTCGTTTCGTCGACGTCAGCCGTCACTTCGGTGAGGTCAAGGCGGTGGACAGCATCAGCCTGGACATCCGGGACGGCGAGTTCTTCACGCTGCTGGGCCCATCGGGTTCTGGCAAGACGACCAGCCTGCGCATGGTCGCCGGTTTCGAGCGGCCGACCGGTGGCCAGATCTTTCTGCACGGCGTGGACGTGTCGCAGCTGCCGCCCTACGAACGCGACGTCAACACCGTCTTCCAGGACTATGCGCTCTTTCCCCACATGACGGTGGCCGAAAATGTTGGCTACGGGCTGATGATCAAAAAGGTGCCAAAAGACGAGCGCCAGCGGCGCGTGAACGAGATGCTGTCCCTGGTGCACCTGCCCAACCTGGGCGCACGCAAGCCGTCGCAGCTG
>CAYUCC010000196.1:0-3737 GCA_964443225.1 uncultured Anaerolineae bacterium | reverse complement strand
GGCGTGCCATCGCCGTCAGGCTCATGACTCAAATCGGCTGAAGCCGACTCAGGACAATCACGCCCCCCAGGCAGCCCGCTTTAGCGGCCTTGAGCTGTGAGCCTGAACTTTAGTTCAAGGCGGGCGTGCCATCGCCGTCAGGCTCATGACTCAAATCGGCTGAAGCCGACTCAGGACAATCACGCCCCCCAGGCAGTCCGCTTTAGCGGCCTTGAGCTGTGAGCCTGAACTTTAGTTCAAGGCGGGCGTGCCATCGCCGTCAGGCTCATGACTCAAATCGGCTGAAGCCGACTCAGGACAATCACGCCCCCCAGGCAGCCCGCTTTAGCAGCCTTGTGCTGTGAGCCTGAACTTTAGTTCAAGGCGGGCGTGCCATCGCCGTCAGGCTCATGACTCAAATCGGCTGAAGCCGACTCAGGACGATCACAACCCCCAGGCAGTCCGCTTTAGCGGCCTTGAGCTGTGAGCCTGAACTTTAGTTCAAGGCGGGCGTGCCATCGCCGTCAGGCTCATCACTCAAATCGGCGGGACGGAGCCGTCGGCTCCGCCCTGTTGCTGAAGGCGTCGATAAGAGGCAATCCTCTCCTCAGCCAAACTGACATAATTGGCGTCCGTGTCATAGCCTACGTAGCTGCGGTCCGATTTGATGGCAGCAATTGCCGTGGAACCGCTGCCCATGAACGGATCGAGCACGACGTCGCCGGTGAACGTATACAGTTGAATGAGCCGGTAGGGCAGCTCGACCGGGAACGGGGCCGGATGCCCGATCTTTTTTGCTGATTCCGGGTTGATGGCCCAAACGGACTTCGTCCATTCCATGAACTGCTCGCGCGTGATGGTGTTGGTTTGCTGGCGGCCCTTCTTACGCGCAAACGAACCTTTCGAAAACACCAGGACGTATTCGTGCGTATCCCGCAAAACGGGGTTGGAGGCCGACTGCCAGCTGCCCCAGGCCATCGAGACACCGGCACCCGCCCCTTTGTCCCAAATGATCTCACCCCGCATCTGGAAGCCAATGTCCAGCATGATGTGCGAGATGTAATCCGACAGAGGAATGTACGGCTTGCGTCCCAGGTTGGCCACGTTCACACACGCACGACCACCGTGTACCAACACGCGGTACGTTTCGCAGAACACCGCTTTCAGCAGCTGCAGGTACGCGTCCAGCGACAGATCCTCGTCGTATGTTTTGGTCACGTTGTACGGCGGTGAGGTGACCATCAGGTGCAGGGAGTTATCCGGTAATTCCTCCATGCGCGCCGCGCTGCCGAGTATGAGGCTGTTTGTATGCGCCGCCGGAAACACATGGTCAGGCGTCGGTGGGCTCTCGTTGTCCTTGGGCAGGCCGGCGTAGAGTTTCGATCCGTAATAGGTCGACGCGTCGTGGTTGATGCGCGAGGTCGTGCCGAAACTTGTGGTTTTCGAACCCTTGGCCATGACGCGCCCCCTCACAACCGTGCTGCCAGGGCCTCAGCAAATGCCGCCGACAACGACAGCACCACCAGCGGCATCCGCGCCATCGTTTTGTCGTACGTCACCGGCCGCCCGGGCGCTGTCAATACGGCACCACCGAGCGCTTCGATCAATACGCTGTTGATGGCGCTGTCATGCCCATGAAACTGGCGCATGACCATCGCCCCCAGGTTCCCTTCCGTGACGCGCGTCAGCTCGAAGGCGGCAGAGCCACTGGCGGGCGGCACCACCGTGAATCCCAGGGCGCTGAACGTTTCATAATCGCCCGGCAGCAGGCGTTTGACGTCCTCGACCGTGCGCGGTGGCGGCGTCACCACCAACGGGCGCAAAGCACCCCAAAAACCGTCGGTCACGAAGGCACCCATGCCGCGCAAACCAGCGTACAGGCGCTGGCGAGCCGGAAAATAGATCATCCCGCAGTCCATGCAGCCCGTTTCCTGGTCGAGCAGGCCGAGCATGTGGGCGTAGGTGTTTTTGCCGTCCAGGTAGTCACCCGAACCATCAACCGGATCGAGCACCAGGACGTAGCGGTGATGATTTTTGGCGAAGAGGGTGGCGATTGGGGCCGGGCAGTCGGCCAGTTCCTCGCTCTGAATCTCCAGGCCTGGCGCTGCCCGTGCGGCGTGGAGCAGCAGAATCTCCTGGCACAGGCGATCGACCACCGATACCGCCGTACTCACCTGATACACGGAATCGGGCGCCTTGTCCTCGCGCACCACGCGGCCTTGCAGTGCCTGCGCCACCTGGCCACACTGGTAGAGGGCCAGCCGCATCTCGGCGGCAAAATTCAACAGATCCACGTCCGACCTATCCTCCCGCAACCCTGGCCCGTCAACCGGCGACCAGGTGGCGCAGCCCCACCGCCACCGGAATCACGTGGCGTGTATCGACCAGCAAACGAGCCTGGCTTTGAATCGCCGGCCAGTCGTAGGCTGAATGGTCAGTGGCAATGACCACGCAGTCCGACGTGACCAGGCCGCCAGCCAGGTCGCTCGTGCTGACCATCTCCATACCATCGACCTGGAAAGCAGGCACGTGCGGGTCGTGATACCTGACGTGCGCGCCCTTGGCCTCCAGCAGTTGGATGATGTCCAGGGCGGGTGATTCGCGCAGGTCGCTCACGTCGCGTTTGTAGGCCACGCCCAACACCAGGATGTGGCTGCCTTTGACCGGTTTGCCCGCCTCATTGAGTGCATCCTGCACCTTCTGCACCCAGTAGCGCGGCATCGCCGTGTTGATTTCGCTCGCCATTTCGATAAAACGCGCCTTGTAGTCCAGCGTTTTCAGCTTCCACGACAGGTAGAGCGGATCGATAGGGATGCAGTGTCCGCCGAGACCCGGTCCCGGCGTGAACTTCATGAAACCAAACGGTTTGCTTGCCGCCGCCTCGATGACCTCCCAGGCGTCGAGACCCAGCTTGTCGCACATCAGCAGCACTTCGTTGACCAGCCCGATGTTGACGGCGCGGAAGGTGTTTTCCAGGAGTTTGACCATTTCGGCGGTTTCGGTCGATGAGACCGGCACGATGGTCTGGATCGCCGAGCTGTACAGCGCCTGACCCACCGCAAGGCAGGCGGGTGTGACACCACCCAGCACCTTCGGCGTGTTGTAGGTCGTCCAATCCACACGGCCTGGGTCGACCCGTTCGGGTGAAAAGCAGAGAAAGAAGTCGGCACCGGCCCGCAGTCCGGCCCCATTGCCCGCCAGACGGGGCAAAATCACCTCGGTGGTGGTCCCGGGATAGGTTGTGCTCTCCAGGACGACGAGCATGCCAGGACGCAGGTAGCGGGTGATCTCGTCGGCGGCGCTGATGATGTAGGAAATATCGGGATCACCGGTTTTCCCCAAGGGGGTGGGCACACAGATGCTGACCGCATCGCACGTCGCCAACACAGAGAACTCCGTGGTCGCGCGCAGGCTGCGACCACCACGGCTCGCCGCCGTATAACGCACCAGCGTGGCCGATGGGATGTCTTCGATGTAGGAATCGCCGCGGTTGATGGCGTCTACCTTGCGAGAATCGATATCGATGCCGACCACGTCGTATCCGGCTTCGGCAAACACCAGGGCGAGTGGCAGACCTACATATCCCAGGCCAATCACGGCGACGCGCGCACGGCGCGTCGTGAATTTATCAATGAGCTGCGTTCGATAGTCCATCACAGTCAACCCAATCCTGCCTGCGTCTCGCGCGCCGTCACGCGCGGCATGTCGTGGGACACCGCACGCTGACGGTTCCCGCGACGTCAAAGTGTAACACAGCG
>CAYUCC010000195.1:0-3739 GCA_964443225.1 uncultured Anaerolineae bacterium | reverse complement strand
GAGTACGGAGTGGGGAGTGAGGAATACTTGTGGACATCCGCTGTGAGCCTGATCCCCAAACCTCTGATCCCCAATCCCCGATCCCCAACCCCTGATCCCCAACCCCTGACCCCCGACCCCCAACCCCCACCTCACGTTCTGTGCCGGCGGAAGGCGCGTTTGATGCGTTCCCAAAGGGTTTGTACGGTGCCGGCCTGTTCAGGGGAGATGGTATGCCGGCTGTAGCGGGCTTCGACGAATGAATCGGTGAGGGAGGCGACATCGTCGAAGTTTTCGGGTAGGGCCGTTTCGAGCGACTGCGCGTACTCGTAGGGCGTCTGGCCGGGCTGGCGGTGAATACCCGACTCACCGCCGCGGCGTACCATGGCCAGGTAGAAGAACAGCACACGTTCGCGGGCGGAGAGGCGACCAGGATTCACGAAGCGCCAGGGCGCCGTGGCCGCGGGCTTTGCGGTGGGGTGCCCACGCTGCCGGCGGTTCTGCCAGGCTGTTTGCAGCTTCCGGTTGGCACGCGCCATCCGCTCCCACAGCCACTGCCAGGCAGCCAGCAGCTGTGCGATGCCAGGCAGCCGCTTGATGCGTGCTACCAGGTCCTGGCGCTGTCGCAGGTAGTGCCGAAAGGCAAAAACGATCACCCCCACGATCACAACCCAGAAGAGAACCGAACGCAGGAAGACCAGCCAGCTGAGCTCACCCCCGCCCGGTGGCGGCGGCGGTGCAAACTCGAGCTCGGGCAGCGTGATGTTCGACTGGCCAACGCCCAACAGCGACAAAACCGCCAGAATGAGCAGCATGATGGGGATCGCCAACAACACCAGCAGGAAACGCATCACCTCGGCGACGAGTAGAACGATGTACCCAAGCAGTTCCAACAGCCCGACCGCGTAACTGGTCGGCAGCAGTACGGCGATCACCGCCACCAACCCCACGAAGAGCAGCGTATACAATGCCCACTGGCCCGCCAGGTTACGCCCCAGCGGCACCCGATCCCACCCCCAGCTGGCGCGCAGCACGGCGAAGTTGCTCAGACCCAGCAGCGCCAGGCCCAGCAGCAGGTACACCACCAGCCAGCCAACCCCGGTTCGCACCACGGGCAGGTTCAAGTCGAGCGCACCCAGGTCCAGGCGCAGCAGCGCAATCATGAAGATCATCAACCCGCCAAGCAGGAAGATCCGCTCGGCCAGGCGTTGACGAGCGCCCGGACGATCGCTCAGCAGCACGGCGCGGCTGTCATCGTCGGCGAACAGCACGTCCCCTTCGAGGTCAAGCAGCACGCCGGTGAACATACCGGTGATGCTCCATGCCACCCAGGCAATGACCACCGCGCCCAAAAATTCGCCGCCGAAGAAGTTGACGAAAAAGGCCTGTGACCAGAGCTGCACGTCGACCCAAAACTGGTCCACGCCGCGCATGAGGTACAGCAGCGCCTTGAGCGCCACCAGAATCACGACCCACTCGGCCGTCCGGTGTTTGAACCAGGTTGCGCTGAGCGGCATGACCCTGTACAACGTGCGTTTGGAATAAATCGCCTCCAGGCCAACCAGGAACGCCACCACGACCATGTAACCGGCATCCCATCCGGGCACCAGACGCTGGCCAAATTGAATGAACAGCGCGACCACACACATCGCCATGGCCAGAACCAACAGATGGCTGAGGACAATCGCGTTACGTTCGTTGCTGCGCAAGAAGCGCGGGAGTGTCGTCTGCGTCATGGTGATGATCCGCGGCGCGTGCGCCAGATATCGAGATCCCGCTCGTTGCGGATGATCGTGACCGGGAAACCAAACCGCTGCGCACGCCGCTGCACGTCGGCGTGCCCGGTGGCGTAACCGCACAGTATCACGACGGCGTTGAGGCCCGCGCGGCGGGCCTGCAGCAGCCCCTCCAACAGACCCTCATCCAGCCGGCTGGTGACCAAAATCACGGTCGTGCCCCAGGCCAGGTGCACGATCTGTTCGCGCAGCAGCGTTGCCAGGGGTATCGACTCCGACACCTGCACACGCGCCAGCACCTCCAACAGGCGCATCAGGTGGCCGCGTCCCTTGCGCGCCGGGATCGTGTGAAGGGTCGTGCCGGCGTTGAGCGGGTCCAGACCGTTGGTGCCCAGGCCGACCGTCTGCTTGCGGTTGACGATCCAGTTGGCCAGCGAAGCCGCCACCACAATTGCCAGCTCACTGGCATCGACCCGCGTCCGCAGATCGTATTCGGGTCCGTGCAGGTTGAGCAGGATCGTGGTTTCCAGGGCAATCGACGGCTCGAACTGTTTGACCTGCAGCCGGCCCACCGCCGCCGTCGACTTCCAATCGATGCGACGCAGCGTATCGCCGCTGGTGTAATCGCGTTTACCGATGATGCGCGTGGGGTCCTCGAAGATCGGCTGCGTATGGCGCAGTGTTCCCAGCGGTGACCGCGACAGCAGCGGTACGTGGGCCAGCGGCACGATACGCGGAAACACGGTCAGATACGCCGGCGCTTCCTGGCGCTGACGCTGACCGACCAGGCCCAGCGCGTCACCGGACGTCAGCTGCAGCGGCCCGACCGGGTAATAACCGCGCTTCTGCGGATAAACCACGTACTTCAGGGCATAATGGTCGTAGGGTCCCAGATGCGTCACCTGGCGGTGGCTTTCCTGGCCGATGGCCAGCCCCACCGGCACCGTGTCCTGGGCGCGCAGCCAGATCACCGGCAGCCAGCTGCGGTTGTGCAGATCGATGCGTACCGGCACGACTTCACCGAGAAACGCGTGTGTAGGCAGGTGTCGCTGCAGCGTCACGTTGTTCAACGCACGCCGACTCCACCAGCGCCCCCCCAGGTACACACCGGCCAGGAGGTAGAACACCGTCAGAATGGTGTCCTCCCGCATCACAACGGCGATGAGAAAGAGAACGAAAAGAACCGGAACAAAATCACGCATGGTCTTGTGTCAGGTCACGCCTCGAACGACAGCACCGTCTCCTGCACGATATCCTGCAGCACGGCGTCGGCGGTCTTGCCACGCAGCTCCGCCTCGGGGCGCACGATCAGGCGGTGGGCGAGAACCGACGGCACCAGGTATTTCACGTCATCGGGAATCACGTGGTCGCGCCCGCGGACGGCGGCCAGAGCCTGGGCGGTCTTGAACAGGGCCAGGCTGGCGCGCGGGCTGGCCCCGAGCGCCAGGTCGGTGTGCTGGCGCGTGGCCGTGACCAGGCGAATCATGTAGTCCTGCAAGGTCTCGTCGACGTGCACGTCCCAGATCTGCTGCTGCAAGGGCAGGAGCTCGTCACCGCTGGCCACCTGCTGCAGTGCGTTGATGGGATGCACGCGGCGCAGACTCAACAGCAGCTGGCGCTCGTCCGCCGGCGCCGGGTAACCGATCGACAGGCGCACCAGGAAGCGGTCCAGCTGCGCTTCCGGCAGGGGGAACGTGCCCTCGTACTCGATCGGGTTTTGCGTGGCCATCACCAGGAACGGCCGCGGTAAGGGTCGCGTCACCCCGTCGACCGTCACCTGCTGTTCCTGCATCGCCTCCAGCAGCGCCGACTGCGTGCGCGGGGTGGCGCGGTTGATTTCGTCGGTCAGCAGGATGTTGACGAATATCGGTCCGGGGCGAAATTCGAACTGGGCGGTTTGCTGGTTGAACACCGACACTCCGGTGACGTCGTTGGGCAGCAGCTCGGGCGAGCACTGCAGCCGTATGAACGCGCCCCCCAGGCTGACAGCCAACGCCCGCGCCAGCATCGTCTTGCCCACTCCC
>CAYUCC010000194.1:0-3991 GCA_964443225.1 uncultured Anaerolineae bacterium | reverse complement strand
GAACCGACGATCCCCTCCTTGCAAAGGAGGTGCCTTCCCGCTAGGCCACGGGCCCGTACCACCAGGTGCCGACGAGAGGACTCGAACCTCCACACCCTGACGGGCAACAGATCCTAAGTCTGTCGCGTCTGCCAATTCCGCCACGTCGGCTTCGGGCACTGGCACACTGCCGGTCGCCAGGCCACAGGCCGGCACATCACCGTGGTTCGGTGCCTTGACCGCTGAGAATCGGACTGCACGCCGGATCGTCCCCTGCACCGGCACGTGGAAATCGACTGGGTCATACCCCCGATTCTGTACTGCCGCCATCTGTCTCACCGGAATTCCGGTGGCGGTTCCTGGCCTGCACGGGTGTTACCCGGCCTCACCGTTACCGCTGCGATGAGATCAAACCGCAGCCAGCGTCACCGCCGACCCGCCTGACCCACTCACCTTGCTCCCAGTTGCACGCTCGCCCAGCCGGGGACATTGCTGCCACCCGCTGGTGGGCTCTTACCCCACCGTTTCAGCCCTGACCCGGTCTCCGTACGACGGTTCCCTGGCCGGGATTGCTTTCTGTTGCGGTTGTAGTCACCGGGTGACCCCGGTGCCCCCACTTGCTGTTTCATGGGGCAACCTTCTGGCCATCCATGGATGGCCAGCGGGAGTCGGGAAGTTCCTCTACGTTATCCGTAGCGGCGGCTCACCAGTCGATTTCTCTTGGCATCCACTTCTTATCCAGGAGCGCATGCCGGTCGGCATTATACCATGGCGGGCAAGGTCCGTCAAAATGCGCGGTGGAGACGTAGCCTCGGCAGGCCGCAGCTTGGCTGCCATCTGCCGAAGCTACGTCTCCACCACCACGCGAAAATGGGCGCGCAGGTTGGGCAAATCGATGCGGCTGACCTGCAGAGACACCTGGCTGTCCAACGGCATATCGTGTGCAAAGTGGATGGTTGTCTCCATCCCCAATTCGGGCACCAGGACGGTGCCACTGAGACCCCGCTTTTCTACCAGCACACCGTAGCCGCGCCAGTCAGGATGCCGCTGCAGGTAGACCAGCGTCCAATGCTGGTTCGACGTCTGTTCGGCGGCGCGGATGCCGCCAATGACCGCTTCGACCGCACCCACCCGCTCCAATACCTCCTGCGTCGACAGCAGACGCTCCCGCCGCAAAAAGGCGTGCAGCTGCTGGTGCACGACCAGGTCGAGATAACGGCGCAGCGGGCTGGTGGCCTGCGCATACGCCGACAATCCCAGCGCACCGTGCGGTGCCGGCACACTGCGGTATTGGCTGCGCCGCATCAGGCGCCGCTGCCCGTACATGCCCGCCAACGTGGTAGGTGCCGATCCTAACTCGCCCACCTCCTGGGTTGCATACGGAAGCGGGATGTCGCGCGCCAGCGCATAGCGGGCAACCGCCGCACCGGTCATGATCATTGCATTCTCGACCAGCAGCCGGCTCGCCAGTGACGGCACCTGCGTCAGAGTCACTTCACCGTGATCGACGCGAACGGCGACTTCGGGTAGGTCGAGCAGCACGGCACCGTCGGCCTGGCGCAGGTCCTGGTAGCGACGCGCCATGGCATAGAGACGATCGAGCGGGGCCTCATCGATGGCGGCGGACGCGGCTTCGTAGGTAAGCCGCGTCACACGCACCCAGCTCGGCACAATCTCCACATCGAGCAGGTGACCATCGGCGTCCAGGTGCAGGCCGAAGGAGAGCGCCGGCGAAAGGTCGGTCAGTCCCAGGCCGAGCAGCGGTGTAGCCGCATGGGGCAGCATAGGGATCGTCGTTTCGGGCAGGTGAAGCGTGGCGCCACGGGCGCGGGCTTCGAGATCGATCTCGCTGTCGGGGGTGATGACGGCGGCCGGGTCGGCGACGTGCACCCAGAGAATGTCCCCTTCCAGGCTCAGGGCATCGTCAGGCGTCTCGGTGGTGGCATCGTCGATGGCCAGGGCTACCAGGTGGGTCAGGTCGCGGCGCGATTCGGACGGCAGGTCGGGCAGGACCTGGGGTGGGGCATGCACCGCCACGCCGAGCCGGATTGGGTATGGGTTCATCGTCGCGTCCCAAACGCCCAGTTCCAACAGCAGGGCATGTGCACTTTCGGCGGTTTCATCGCGCGCCAGGGCGTGCATGACGCGGCTCTTGCTGGCGCGGCCCAGGGCCAGTGCCTCGACCTGGGTCAGATAACGCTCGTCCTCCGCCAGAATCTGACGTGTGCGTACCCGCTCGAGGAACGCCGCCCAGGCTCGTTTTTCCGCTTGTTCGGCGGCACGCACGGCCTGCTTTTCGGCTACTTCCAGCGCGCCGACCACCACAACACGATCGGGCTCGCCGCGAAAGTAGAGACCGTCTTCGATCAGCTGCCAGGCGGCCCAGGCACTCGTCGGGCTGAAATCGCCAAACGCCAGCTCTGCCACCTCGGCCAACGTTGTTACCTGGCCAGCCAGCAGCTCCCAGGCCGTGACCACGTCGCCGGTCTGGGTCGTCAGCTGCCCCAGGCTCAACATTGGACCCGGGTGCAGCAGCACGACGTCCTTGGGGCGCACCCTGATGGTCTCGCCGCCAGGGATGAGGATGTCGAGTTTGTCGCTCACACGCTCGACGCGTGCAGGGCGATTCTTGTATAACACCAGGCTGCCGGCCGGCGGCGGTTTGTCGGTCATGGTCCCTCACTCGACACACTGTGCAATGTCCGAAGGATAACACGAAACGCGATGATCGACAACCTGGCCTTGGGCCTGCAATAGAATGACGCCAGCCATTTTGCAGGAAGTCATTCTTTGACAGGCCCAAAGTTTGACAATTCGCTGGCCCCGTGATACACATGCACACCATCACCGCCCAAGGGAGACCACCATGCCTGACAAAATCCGCACGTACACCAGTGACGACATCGACGTGACCTACGACGCGGTGCGCTGCATCCATGCCGCCGAGTGCGTCCGCCGGCTGCCCGCTGTGTTCGATACCCACAAACGCCCGTGGGTCCAGCCCGCCAACGCCGGCGCCGATGACGTTGCCGCCATCGTCGAACGCTGCCCCACCGGCGCGCTGCATTACGTGCGTCAGTCTGGTCATCAGGAAGCAGCGCCCACCACCAACACCATCCGGTTGGAAGCCAACGGACCGCTCTACGTACGCGGCGACGTAGAAATCGTGCGTCCTGACGGCACGATCGTGGTGCGCGACACGCGCCTGGCCTTGTGCCGCTGCGGCGCATCGCAGAACAAGCCGTTCTGCGACAACAGCCATCTCACCACCCGGTTCAAAGAACCCGCCAAAATGTCCGAGCCGGGCGCTGAGCTGACCGTGGCGACACAGCCCGGACCACTGCGTATCACGCTGCGCCCCAATGCCTCGCTGCGCTTCGAGGGTCCGCACGCCATCGTCGACCGCCACGGCCAGGTTGTTTTCCAGTCGGAACGCAGCAAGTTCTGCCGCTGCGGTGGTTCCGCCAACCAGCCGTTTTGCGACCACACGCACAGAATCAACGGATTCACCGATTCGTGACTATGCTGATACTGCGTGTTGGAGTGTTTCTGGCCGGCAGCGGCCTGGTTATGGCTACGCTTTTTTCGGCGATGCGGACGTTCGTACTGCCGCGTGCGGCACCGGACCTCTTCGTGCGGGTGATCTTCCTGACTCTGCGTCAGGTGCTGGCGCTGCGGCTGCGTTTTGCGCGCTCATTCGAAGCGCGTGACCGGGTCATGGCGGTCTTTGCACCGATTGGTCTCATGCTGCTGCTGCCCGGTTGGCTGGCATTGGTCTGTGTCGGCTATACAGCAATGTTCTGGGCAGTCGGCGTCGTGCCGCTTTATGCGGCGTTCAAGCTGAGCGGTTCTTCGCTGTTGACCCTGGGTTTTGCATCCGCCGATGGTGTGCTCCAGCTGCTGCTCGCGTTTTCCGCCGCAGTCATCGGCTTGATCCTGGTGGCACTCTTGATCGGCTACCTGCCCACGATCTATGCCGCCTTTGCGCGCCGCGAGGCGCAGGTGACCTTGC
>CAYUCC010000193.1:0-4037 GCA_964443225.1 uncultured Anaerolineae bacterium | reverse complement strand
ATGGGGGTCGGGGATTGGGGGTTGGGGGTTGGGGGTTGGGGGTTGGGGGTTGGGGGGGATGTTGGAGAGGGGGCGACTGGTATTGGTGCGTCCATGGCATGGGCGGGCGGTGGGGGAGGTTTGATGGGGCGGCGGGATATCTGTTCATCGTTTTGGAGGTGAATCTGGCAAACAAAGGTGTATTTGTGTTCAATCGTACTTGACGCCAACCCGAGTGGTGTGGGATACTACGCATCCCCCACAAGCGGCTTTTGCCAACGAAGGAGGTGACAGGGTGCCGAAACGAATGGGGTGGTTTGGGCTGGTGTCGCTGCTGCTGGTGCTGCTGGTGAGCGCCTGCACGGGTAACCAACCGGCGCCGCCGGCGACGAGTAATCCGGCAGCGGGGACCGTCAAGATCTACAAGAGCCCGACTTGAGGGTGTTGTGGCGATTGGGTGCAGTACATGACAGACAACGGGTACACGGTCGAGGTCGAGGACATGAACGACCTGACTGACATCAAGGCCCGTTACAATGTGCCGGCTGCGCTCCAATCCTGCCACACCGCCATCGTCGATGGCTACGTGATCGAAGGACACGTCCCGGTGGCCGACATCGAGCGACTGCTCGCCGAAAGACCGAACGTCGTGGGGCTGGCAGTGCCGGGGATGCCGGTTGGTTCGCCTGGAATGGAGATTCCGGGTGCCGAACCTGAAGCCTACGAGGTGTTGATCTTCGACAAGAACGGGCAGGCCGAGGTTTTCAACAGCTATCGACCATGACCGTTGTCCCGGGAAGCCATGGATCGGCCACGTCATCCGGTCGTATTGCGAAACGGTCATATGCGCGCTCCGGACCGAAAACGCTTTGCCAATACGGCCCGGCGCGCCTATAATGGGCGCGTTGGGTCCGAGCCTTATGAACATACGAGCAAAATCATGTTGACCGACAACGCACGCACGCGCATTCGCCTGACCAGCCTGTCGAGCTGCGCAGGCTGAGCGTCCAAACTGGCCCCGGAGGCCCTGGCGCAGGTTCTGCGCCAGCTGGGTCCGATCTTCGATGAGCAGGCACACCCCGACGTCCTGGTCGGTTTGAACGCGCCCGATGATGCCGTCGTGTACCGGCTGGCGCCAGATCGTGCGCTGGTCGTGACGACCGACTTCTTCACCCCGATCGTGGACGATCCTTACACGTACGGCGCCATTGCGGCCACCAACGCCCTGAGTGACGTATACGCGATGGGTGGTGAGGTTTTGTTTGCCCTCAACATTGCGGCTTTCCCCGAAAATCTGCCGGCGGAGATCATCACGGCGATTCTACGCGGCGGCGCCGAGCAGGTCCGGCGTGCCGGCTCGGTGATTGCGGGGGGGCACACGGTCAAGAGTCCCGAGCCGCTCTATGGCCTGGCCGTGGTCGGCGAAGTGCATCCCGAACGCATTTTTCGTAAAACGGGTGCGCAGCCGGGGGACGTGTTGGTGCTCAGCAAGCCCATCGGTACCGGCCTGGTGACCACGGCCCTGAAGCGCGACCAGGCGGCACCCGAACACGTGACGGCGGCGGTCACCAGCATGCTGCTGCTCAACCGTGACGCAGCGCGCGCGGGTCACGTGGCGGGTGTGCGCTGTGCGACCGATATCACGGGGTTTGGTTTGTTGGGTCATGCCGTCGAGATGGCCGCGGGCAGTTCGGCGCGGCTGCGGCTGTCCATGGCAGATTTGCCTTTGCTGCCCGGAACGCGGCAGTATGCGGAGGCTGGGATGGTTCCCGGCGGCACGGAGAGCAACCGCGCCTATTTTGGACCGCAGGTACAGCTGGACGCGGCGTTGGATCGCGTCGACGAATGGATCCTGCACGATCCTCAAACGTCGGGCGGCCTGCTGCTGGCGGTGCCGGGCGCGGCACTCGGCCAATTCCAGGCGGCCTGTGCAGCCGCCGATCAGGCTGTCTGGGTCATCGGGCACGTCGTCGAGGGGCACGGAGTTCACGTCGTGGCCTGACGGGCTGCTGCGTGCGGATGGAATCGCCTGATTATGACTGTGGATATCGCCGTTTCGGCGTGGAGTTTTCATGACGCGCTGTATGCGGGGCGGATGACGCAGTTCGACCTGCCCGAAATTTGTGCGCGCCTCGGCTTCGATCGCATCGAATTCAACGACCTCTTTTGGCCGCCCCCGCGCGGCAGCCGTGTCCGCTACCTGCCCTGGCGGCTGCGCGGCTGGTTTACCCACCGCGACGTGTGGCCGGCGTTCCAACGACAGTGGCTTGCCAGCCGGCAGACGCGCCGGCACCTGGCGGCACGGTGTCGCGCCGCGGGTATTCGTTGTGTGGCGTTGACGCTCAACAGCGACTTCACCGGAGATAGTCCGGCACAGCGCCGCGCGGCCGTGGCGCACGTCAAGGCGGGTCTGGCGGCGGCGCGTACCCTGGGGGCACCCATTCTCCGTGTCACCAGTGACCGGCGCGAGAAGTCGGACGATCTGGGGGCGGGTGCCGTGGAGCGCGTGATCGGCGGGCTGCAGCGGGCGGTGGTGGTTGCGCGGGCGGCGGGCATTCGGCTGGCGTTGGAGAACCATTGGGGATTGACCACCGAGCCCGAAGTGCTGTGGCACATGGTGCGGGCGGTCGATTCGCCGTGGTTGGGGGTGTGCCTGGATTTGGGCAACTTCCCGCCCGAACAGCGCCAGGCGGGGGTGGAGATGCTGGCGCCGTACGCGATCCACGTCCACACCAAGGCGCAGGCATTCGACGCTGGTGGGGAAGAGACCCGCATCGATTATGGGGCAGCGTTGTCCGTGCTGCAGCGGGCGGGGTACGCCGGTTCGTTGGTGATCGAGTACGAGGGGGATGGGGATCCGGCGGCGGGTGTGCTGCGCACGCGGGACTTGATTGGGAAGTACTGGGCGATGGAGATCAAAGCGCGGATGTGATGCCCGGGTACACGTCTGACACCAGAAGCGGTATCAAGTGGACTTCAACGATCTGCTGGTGTTGTGGCGCAACGTGATCGCAACTTACGAACGGGCCTCCTTGATGATCACCCGGTGGACGACGATGTGCCAGGGCACCAGCATCAAATTGGCCAAATGCCGGGCTTGCTCTTCGAGTCGACGACAACCTGCGGGCTGCACGATGTCTCGTAGATGCATGCCGGCTGCGGCCTGGCGAATGCACGTTTCGACGGCTTCCTGCGCGATTTCACGCCAATCGGTCGTGCTGGTGTGGATCGCCTGTATGACCGCCCTTTCATCGACCGTCAGCTCCTCGCGCTCTCCGGTGCGGATGTCAAGGGAGATATCGATGCCATACAACATATCGAGCCTGATCGTTGTGACCAGCATGTCACGCGTCAATACGTGTTCAATTTGAACAGGCTTGCTGTGCTCGCTGAGGCGGTAGATCGACTTGACGTACTCGGACGGCCGGCTCGTGAATGTGGCCGGCCCGCTGATTCGTGTTTGTTTCGACCCGAGCACTGAGACCACTGCGTTTTCCGGCCTGACAATGACGACGCGCGGACCCATGATCGGTTCGGGGGAGTTCGCCGGAACTATCGTCTTGCCATCGTCGATGATGTGATAACCCAGCGTCCGGCCAAAGGCAATTTTGAGCAGCGCCATGAACGCTCTGCTCGTGCTGCCATTGTACAGATCGCGCTGAGTTGCGGCACAGACGAGAAAGGACACAACAGCCCCCAGGAGGGTGAGCACTGCCGCCACCAGGGCAATCTCAGGCGTTGCTGCTTTCCAGACCACAACAAGGACGGCACCGATGAAGAGAAACAGAAGGCTGATCCCGCCTATGTGTGTTTGTTTGACCTGTAAGGATCGGCCCAGTGGGAGTCCCACGAATAGACCCAATACGGCGCCAACGATGGGTTGGCCAAGTAACACCTGACCCAACCAGGCTCCTACTACACATAACAGCAACGTGACGACGATGAGTTTGAGCACGGTGTGTTGCCTCCGGGAGTCAATAGATCGGCATCCGATTTGAATTCAGGGCATGGTTCATTCGTTCACAGAGTTAGCTTTACATTAGCCCGCAATGCAGGCA
>CAYUCC010000192.1:0-4151 GCA_964443225.1 uncultured Anaerolineae bacterium | reverse complement strand
AGTAGGACGGAACTCGTAATCGTACTCGTACTCAGTGCAACGGTACTCGTACTCGGATCTGCGGCAACGATCGAGTACGAGTACGAGTACGAGTACGAGTAGGATGGAACGGATTGAACGGATGATTTGGAACGGATTGGGCGGAGATTGGATGGGATGTGAGCGCGTATGCGCGTGGTGATGGTGGTGCCGGGGGGGGTGGACCGCGGCGGGCAGGAGCGGGTGATTCCGGCGCTGTTGTGGTTGATCGAGCGGTTGGCGCGGCGGCACCGGGTGCTGGTGATTGCGTTGGCGCAGGAGCCGCAGCCGGACGTTTATCCGCTGCTGGGTGCGCAGGTGGTCAATTTGGGGGCCGCGGTATCGCGGGTGGCGGGATTTGGTTTGATGCGGCGTTTGCGCCAGGTGCAGAAGGCGATCCACGACCACGGCGGGGCCGACGTCGTGCATGCGTTTTGGGTTGGCACCACGAGTACGTTGGCGGTGCTGATGGGGCGCTGGCTGCGGGTGCCGGTGGTGGTGAGCGTCGGCGGCGGAGAGCTGGTGTGGCTGCCCGATATCGGCTATGGTGGTGCCGGCACGCGGCGGGGGCGGGCGCATGCCGGGCTGGCCTGGCGCCTGGCGGATGGTGTGAGCGGTGGCAGCCAGTTTGTATTGGAGAGGGTCCGGCCGCGGCGGGCGGATGCACGCTGGGTGCCGCTTGGGGTCGACCGGGGGTCGTTTGCCGGTCCGGTTGACCGGCCGGCAGGCCCGCCCTGGCGCCTGCTGCACGTCGCCAGCATCAACCGGGTCAAGGACCAGACGACACTGCTGCATGCGCTGCGCCGGGTGCTGGACGAAGCGCCCGACGTTTGGCTCGACTGGGTGGGCGAGGACACGCTGCACGGCGCGCTGCAACAGTTGGCCGCCGATTTGGGGGTGGCCCATGCAGTGCATTTTCACGGTGTGCTGCCGGTGCGTGCGCTGCCGTCCCTGTACCAGCAGGCCCACCTGCTGATCCAATCGTCGCGTCACGAGAGCCAGGGCGTGGCGGTGTGCGAGGCGGCGGCCTGCGGGGTGCCCACGGTGGGCACGGCCGTGGGCCTGGTGAATGAGTTAGCACCGCACGCGGCCTGGCGGGTGCCGGTGGGTGATGCAACGGCCCTGGCCGCCGGCATCCTGACCCTGCTGCGTCATCCAGCCCAGCGGCAGCAGCTGGGCGCCGCCGCGCAGGCGTGGGCACAGGCGTACGATGCCGATTGGACGGCCCACACCTTCGAGGCGCTCTACGAGTCATTGCGCGCGCAGTCATAGAAACGAGGTACCAGAACAGACCATGACCACAAACACTGAAAAACCCCTCATCCTGCTTTACAACCCCAAGGTGGCCAAGCCGGGCTATCACCGGCTGCCGCATTCGCTGCTCCAGCTCGGCGCCCTGCTCGAAGGCCGTTATCCCTACGCGATCATCGACGGCAACCTGGAGCAGGGCCGCGACCGGCCGGGCGAGATCATCGACCAGATCAGGCATGACGGCGTGCGCTACCTGGGGGTGACCATCATGCCCGGTCCGCAGCTGCAGCGGGCGGTTCCCGATATCAAGCGCATCAAAGCGGCCTGCCCCGAGGTGACCATCATCGTGGGCGGTTATTTCCCCACCAATCACCCCAACACGTGCGCCAAAGACCCGGCGATCGATTACGTTGTGCTGAGTGCGGGTGAAGACACCCTGCTCGATTTGGTCGACACCCTCGAACGCGGCGGTGATCCGGCGCAGGTGGCCGGGCTGGCCTTTGCGCGTGACGGCCAGGTCATTCGCACACCACCCCGCTCACCGCACCACCCCAACGATCTGCCGTGGTACCCCTACCACAAGGTCCCGGTCGACCAATACGTCAACCGCACGCACCTGGGTGCCCGCACCCTCAGCCACCACAGCAGCTTCGGCTGCCCGTTCTTCTGCAACTTCTGTGCCGTGGTCGTGTTGGCCGAAGGCAAGTGGCTGCCGGAGAGTGCCGAGCGCCTGGGTGAATTGACCCAAACCATGGTCGACCGCTGGCAGATCGATGCGCTGGAGTTCCACGACAACAACTTCTTCACCAGCGAGAAGCGGGTAGCCAGTTACTCCGAAGAGCTTCTGCACCGCGGCCTGAAGGTGAACTGGTGGGGCGAGGGCCGCATCGACACGATGCTCAAGTTCAGCGACGAGACCTGGCGTCTGATGCGTGACAGCGGGCTGAAGATGGTCTTCATGGGGGCGGAGAGCGCCGACGACGAGACGCTCAAGCGCATGAACAAAGGCGGGACCCTCACCGCCGATAAGACCCTGGCCCTGGCTGCGCGCGCCCGCCAGTACGGTATTGTGCCCGAGTTCAGTTTCATCCTGGGCAATCCGCCCGATCCCGGTGCCGACATCAAACGCGGCATCGAGTTCATCCGGCGCGTCAAAGAGACCAATCCCGACGTCGAAATCATCATGTACCGTTACGATCCGGTGCCGCTGGCCGGCGAGATGTGGGACGGTGCCGCCTCGACCGGTTTTGCCTTCCCGCAGACGCTCGATGAATGGGTCGATCCCAAATGGGAACGCATCCAGCTGCGGCGCAGCGCCGACACACCCTGGCTGACCCAGGCCGACCGTGACCTGATGCGCAACTTCGAGACGGTGCTCAACGCCTATTACCCCACCACGACCGACCGCCGGCTGCGCAGCCCCATGTGGTACGCCGCACTCAAGGCCCTGAGCACCTGGCGCTACAAGACACGCTTCTACCAGAAGCCGGTGGAACTGCACAAGCTGCAGGAGTGGATTCGTTATCAACGGCCCGAGACGTCGGGGTTTTAGTAGCAAACCCTTCGGGTCTGATAGACCCGAAGGGTTTTGAACAACCATGCACATCGCCATCGTCAACTACGCCCATGCTGCGGACCTGACCGATCCCGACGACTTGCTCACGCGTTACTTCTCGCTGACCAACTGGGCCGACGGTCTGGTCGCAGTGGGCGCCGCGGTGACCGTGGTGCAGGCCTTCGGGCAGGACGCCACGCGGGTGCGCGGCGGTGTCACCTACCGGTTCGTTAGCGACGGTCTCCCGCCGCTGCCGCGCCAGTGGCAGGTACCGCGGCGTCTGCACCGGGCTGTGCAGCGGGCTGAACCGGACGCGGTGCACGTCAATGGGCTGGTGTTTCCGTTCGCCCTGTGGGTACTGCGTCGCCAGCTGCCACCCTCCGTCCCGCTGCTGGTCCAGCACCATGCGGAGCGGCCCTGGAGGGGACGGCGCGGCCTCGTGCAGCGCGTAGGGCTGGGCGCCGCCGACGGCTTCATGTTTGCCGCGCGGGCCCTAGCTGAACCATGGATCGCACGCGGGGCGATTCGTGTCCGGCAGCCAGTCTACGAAATCATGGAAGGCTCGACCACCTTCCAGGTCTGGCCGCGCGTCGTGGCGCGGGCCCAAACCGGCATGACCGGTGATCCGGTTCTGTTTTGGGCGGGCAACCTGGATGCCAACAAAGACCCGCTCACCGTGCTGACCGGCTTCGAGCTGGCGCTGCCGGCCATGCCGCAGGCGCGCCTGTACATGGCCTACCGTTACGCCGACCTGCTGCCGCAGGTGCAGGCGCGGATTGCCCAAAGTGCTGGCCTGGCCGGCGCGGTGACCCTGCTCGGGTCGTTCCCGCATGCCGACATGGAGCGTTACTTCAACAGCGCCGATTATTTTGTGCAGGGCAGTCACCGCGAAGGCAGCGGCTACGCCCTCAACGACGCCCTGGCCTGCGGCGTGGTACCGGTGGTGACCGACATCCCGACCTTTCGCGTGATGACCCACCAGGGTGCATTCGGCGCCCTCTGGCCGGTCGACGATGCCCAGGCCCTGGCCGAAGCCCTACGCACGGTGACGGCACGCCCCTGGGCCGAACAGTCGGCCGCCGCCCGGCAGTTCTTCGATGCCCAGCTCAGCATCAGCGCCATCGCCCGCCAGGCCCTGGCGGCCTACACCGAACTGGCCCACCAACGTCACCCAGTCCGCTTGAGCGGACTTCAGCTATAAGCCTGGCGTTTGAACGCCAGGCGGGCGTTTGAACGCCGTATGCGTCGCCATAACGGGCCCGCCTTGAGCTAAGGGCTCGTAAAAGAATAACTTCCCGTTTTGTAAGTGGTCCTCTGTACACGTGCT
>CAYUCC010000191.1:0-4205 GCA_964443225.1 uncultured Anaerolineae bacterium | reverse complement strand
CGCTGCTGAGTTTCTTGTAGAAAACATGAGGCCATTGGTCTCACGAGCAGCTTGGGAGGCGGATGTCGTCGAGGACCGTTGTCAGGCGGATTGGAGCAGGGCGAGCAGGCGGTCGGCGGTTTGGGCGCGGGCGACGTCGAGGGCTTGCTGGACGGCATCGGACTGCAGGTTCTCCAGGGTCATGAGCAGCGCATCTTCACCGGTATCGCGGTAGTAGCGCCGGCGGCGTCCCACCCTGACGAAGCCGAGTTTGGTGTACAGACCTTGTGCGTGCAGGTTCGAGAGCCGCACTTCCAGGGTGACTTCCACCGCCCCCATCATACGCCCCTCTTCGATCAAATGCAGCAGCAGCCAGGCCCCCAAACCTTTGCCCTGCCAGGCGGGATGTGTGCCGATCGTGCCCACGTGCACTGTGTCGACCAACAGCCAGGTGCCGCCATAGGCCAGGATAGGCGGGTGCGCAGGCAATTGACCACGAACGACGCGGAAGAAAGAATAGTCACTTGTGGTCAGCTCGTACCGGTAAACGCTGCGGGGCCAGGGATCGCCTGCAAACAGCAGCGGTTCGAGCGCCATGACGGCGTCGAGGTCAGTCAACTGCATCGACTCGACCGGAAACAGCAGGTGTGGTCGCACCGGTTCAGTCATGACCCGGACCCGGTGGCAGTTCGTGGAGGTAGATGGGTGCCAGGCTGGCGACATCGTCGCTGTGTCCGGCGAGCCAGCGCGGCCAGGCGATTTCGGCCAGGCAGCTGGCACGGCGCAGTGTGAGGGCGGGCGGTACGAAGTGGGCGCGGTCGCCCAGGAGGGCGAGCAGGGTCGCGCGCGTGGTGGGCAGGATTTCGCCTGCAAAGAGGGCAGCACCCATCGTGGCCTCGGCCACTGCCTCGACACTGCTGATGCGCGGCGGACTGGTGGTGTGCCAGGGTGGATTCTCGCCGTCCTGCGTGAAGTGGGCCCAACAGACACGCCCGCGTCCTGCCTGGACGAGGGCGGTTACCGGCAGGGGCTGTGCGTGGTGTGGGTGGGCGATCGTTTCGAGGGTCGAAACGCCAAACAGGGGGAGCTGGCGGGCACCGGCAATGCCTTTGGCCAGGCTCAAAGCCACGCGAATCCCGGTGAACGATCCCGGCCCAATCGCCACTGCGACACCCCCTACATGGGCCGCTGTCAGCCCCATCAGGGCACACAGGCTGTCCACCTGCGGCATCAGCTCTACCGTGTGGCGGCGTGCCGAATGCCAGGTGATTTCAGCCAGCACGTGTTCTCCGTCGTACAGCGCAACCGATGCCTGGTCGGTAGCGGTATCGAGGGCCAGGAGGATGGTCCGGTCGTTCATCGTGGCTCCTCCGTACACAGAACGGCCAAATAGTCGGCCAGGCGGCGATCTTTGGTTTCGAAACGAACGCGGCGCGTCGACTCGGCGGTTGTTTCCAGGGTCACCCAAAGACACGACTCCGGCAGCGTCTCGCGCACCTGAACCGCCCATTCGATGATGGTGACGCCGTCACCGCCCAACAGGTCATCCAACCCAAACGCCAGTGCCTCGGCGGTGGCATTTCCCAATCGATAGACATCGACGTGATAGAGGTGAAGGCGGCCATCATACTCCCCCACCAGGGTAAACGTGGGACTGGTGATCGGCTCCGCAATACCCAGACCGCGGCCAATTCCCTGGGTAAACGTCGTCTTGCCGGCCCCCAGCTCCCCCACCAACGCCACCACGTCCCCCGCCTGCAGCACCTCCCCCAACCGTGTCCCCAGTGCCATCGTCGCCTCCGCCGATTCCGTCACCACCTCACACCCCCACTCAACCATGATCCAACCTCCTCCCGCGCCCGTCATTCCCCAATCCCTCCTCCCCTATCCCAAAAATCCCCCCTCCTGCCACTCCGTACTCCCTACTCCGTACTCCCTACTCCGTACTCCGTACTCCCTATTCTATCACACGCCAAAAAGCCTTGGCAATCCCCATGACGTGGAGTATAATGATCGCATATTTTGACCGTGCGGCGCAGCGGGTGTGATGCTGTTCTGTGCGCGAGGTGGTAGACATCATGAGGGTGCTGGTTCTGTCCGATATTCACGCCAATTTGCCCGCGCTGGAAACGGTGCTGGCCGATGCTGCGCGGCGGGGGTACGACGAAGTCTGGTGTTTGGGTGACCTGGTGGGTTATGGCCCGGATCCCAACGCCTGTGTCGAGCGTTTGCGAGCGTTAGGTCCGCAGCTGGGTGCCTGCCTGGCGGGAAACCATGACTACGCTGCCCTGGGTAAGGGCATCGACATCAACGACTTCAACCCCGAGGCCAAACGGGCTGTCCTGTGGACGCGTGCCCAGCTCAAGCCTGAGGTGCGTTCTTATCTCGATGCCCTTCCGGGTATACCTGTGCGCCGGGGCCAGTTTTTTCTCGCCCACGGCAGTCCGCGGGACTCGGTTTGGGAGTATATCAGCTCGGCGCGTATTGCGCGCGAGAACTTCGATGCCGTGCCCGATTTCACCATCTGCCTGGTGGGACACACCCATGTGCCGGCGATTTTTCGTTACGCCCTGGGACCGCGCGAGGGTGCGGTGCATTCGCCGACTACCCAGGACCGGATCCACCCCGAGGATAGGCCGTTGCTGCTCGATGACACGACGCACCGCATCATCGTCAACCCTGGCAGCGTTGGCCAGCCGCGCGACCACGACCCACGCACCAGTTATGCGATTCTGGATACCGGGACATGCGAGTGGTGGCACGTTCGTTTGGAGTATCCAATCGAAGAAACCCAGCACCGCATGTTAGCCGCCAAGCTGCCGGAACGGTTGATCACGCGGTTGTCGTATGGGTGGTGAGGAGGAGGGAGTAGGGAGTACGGAGTACGGAGGAGCGGAACAAGGGGGGTGGGGAGAACGTCTTGGTAGTGTCATGTTGGGTAGGGTGAGTTTTTGTGGGGTTGGGTATTGTGGGGTTGGGTATTGTGGATGGGGGGTGTAGATTGGGTAAGTGCGGTGGAGGGACGTTTTTGTGAAGGGGTTGTGGTGAGGTTGGGTATCTTGTTGGGGGTTGGCAGGTGAAACTGTTCGGATGGTGAAGAAAGAGGTGCGGTCATGATGCGTAAGGGCGTTACGTTTTTGTTGTTGGTTCTGGTGGCCGTGGTTTGGACGGCTTGTGGGAGCGCGGCGCCGGCGCAGCCGGCATCGATGGAACAGTCGGTGGCGGTCGACGTGCCGGCCAACGCGTCAGGTGAAGCAGGGGCGTCCGATTTGGAGGAACGTAAGGTTGTGCGGCGGGCCGATTTGGGCCTCGTCGTCAAAGACGCCGATGCAACGGCGACAGCCATTCGGGACCTGGTAACCGGTCTGCGTGGTTATGTCTCTAACTCCAATCTGTATCACGACGGAACACAAATGCGTGGAACCGTGGAAGTACGCGTGCCGGCCGAAAGCGTCGACGAAACCATGCAGCAGCTAAAGGGGTTGGCCGTGCGTGTCCTGCGGGAAAGCCTGTCCGGCGAAGATGTCACCCAGGAATACACCGACCTGCAGTCGCGCCTGCGCAACCTGGAGGCGACCGAAACCGAGCTGCTGGCGATGCTCACCGAGGTGCGCCAGAAACCGAACGCCAAAGCCGAAGATATTCTCCAGGTGTACACCCAAATCGCCGAGATTCGCGGACAGATCGAGCAGACCAAGGGGCGGATGCAGTACCTGGACAACCTGGCAGCCCTCGCGACGATTACGATCGAGCTGGTACCTGACGAAGTCGAACAACCGGTCATCGAAGAAGGTTGGCAGCCGCTGGCGACCCTGCGTACCGCCGCCAATCGCCTGGTACGCACGCTGCAGGGCCTGGCCGACCTCTTTATCTGGCTGGTGATTTACGTTCTCCCCATTTTGATCGTTCTGGCCCTACCGGTCATCCTGGTGATCTACCTGGTGCGGCGCAACCGCCGGCTGCATCCCAAGACGGCAGTCCCCCCCACACCACCACCCACACCACCGGCCGCCTAAGCCCGGCAAACCACACACAAAACGATGGTTGGCTTGTCCACAAGCCAACCATCGATGACACACACCAAACAACCAAAGCCAGGACGACAACCACCCTCCCCTGTCCTCCTGCCTTCCATTATATCATATTCCCTACTCCCTACTCCCTACTCCCTCGGGTGGCCGTCACTTTTTTCATTGAAAGGAGGGTAACAAGGTAAAATAGGCGGA
>CAYUCC010000190.1:0-4358 GCA_964443225.1 uncultured Anaerolineae bacterium | reverse complement strand
CCCGCGCCTGGGTGCGCGGTGAGATTACGATGTCACAGGCGCGCACGGCGGCCGGCCATGCCAACGCCGCCGCCAGGGATCTAACTGGAGCCGCCCGGCATGCTGCGTACGCTGCCGCCCAGGCCGCTGCCGTGGCCCACGTCGCCGCACACGAGCTCGGTGCGGCCGCGTATGCGATCAAGGCTGCGCGTGCGGCCGCGTCGCCAGGAGAAAGCGAGCGCGCCCGCCGGCTCGAGTGCCGCTGGCAGCGCGACCAGCTGCCAGAGTCGATTCGCGAGCTGGTACTCGACGACCAGCGGCTGCGCAACGACATCTGCTGGTCGGTGTTCGACTGTTGAGCGCGTCGGGGTGTCCGCTCGGCCCAGCCGCTGGGTCTTTGATGAATTCGAGTATCCCGATCGCGCGCGAAAAACGGTGTATTTTCTGCCGATCTGGGATCGTGATATAATCCTGGCAGGGGGGGGCATCGCAGGACTCCTGATGGGTATCCCACCGCAACAGCGAGTTAGGAGCGTTCAATGAACGTAGTCAAAATAGTGTGCTGGGAAGACGACGGCGCTTGGCTAGGGTATCTTCAAGAGTATCCTGATTATTGGACTCAGGGCGAGACGCTCGATGAGTTGAAAGATCACCTCAAAGATTTGTACCTTGACATCACCGACGGCTTGATTCCTGGCATTCGCAAAGTCGAAGAGTTGGTGGTGGCGTGAAACGGGTGGAGCTGATTCGGACCATTGAGCGCTTTGGCTGCGTCTTCGTTCGGCAAGGGGCAAAACATGATTGGTATACCAATCCCACGACTGGGGTCTCGCAGCCAATCCCGCGGCATCGCGAGATCAAAGACCATCTTGCCAGACATATCATCCGGATGCTGCGCAGTGAGGACGAAGACATAAGTCCAACCGATCCATCTGCGCCTTTACCAATCGGCTGAGAGCCCATTGGCTGCCGATCGGTTTGCCCATGGGGTTGGCCGCATGGCAAAACCACAGTGCGAACCGCCGAACATCCATTGCACCAGATTGGGGATGATCAGAGCTTTCGTTGGCTATCGTGCACCGGCAGGCTGGGTGTGGGCGGTGTGTGCCCGCTATCCCCAGCCGGTGAACCGACCGTTAGGAGGGTTGAGGATAGTTGGTTACCGCAAACGACAGAGAGTACAAGGCAACCAGATTGATAAAGCGAGGTGAGGCCGCGTTGGAGCCAGTGCTCGCACAGTTGGCCGCTTGGATCGCTGCCAGATGGCTGGTGACCGTTCTCAACGTCATCTACGATGAGATCGATGTCCATCACAAACGCCCGCGACTCCAGGTGATCGTCGAACATTCCCGTGAGTGGCGAGAGTTCTTCGATGGGCCCAACTTCGATACAGCGAAGCAGCAGGCGATCGCCGCACGATTCGCGGAATTGGTGAATAGGCAATATCCGGGTCGGTGTGACGTTGACGGACTTGTTGTGGTGTTCTCGGCCTTTGCGCCGATGGCGCGTCAGGATGCGGACAGTCAGATTGCGGATGTCGATATATGCGACCTGCGGGAGCGAATCGCGAATCCGCATCTGTGGACCATTCATCGGTGTTTCGGGCGCGTCACCTTCATGTTCTATACGGACGAGCAGGTACGAACATACGCTCAGGCAGGGCGCCGGCAAGCCTACGCCGACCTGTACTTTGAACTCCTCCAGAGGCATGATGAGTTCGGATATTTGCGCCGAGCACGATTCACCGTCGAGTTCGATTCAAAGGAGAATTTTGACAAGAACTACGCAGGCAACTGGTTCTACTACACCAGGTGACCAGATGCCTAACACCGCGCTGGAGCGGATGGCCGCTCCAGCCACAGTCAGAACTGGTCCAAGAATAACTTCCAGCAAAATGGCTGGAAGTTATTCTTGGACCAGCCTTTAGGTATCGGTTTCGAAATTTGTATGCGATCATCCGTGACGTGACCTAGGACGTCGGTCAAGTAATCGCCGCCAGCTTCATGCCGGCCCGCAATGGCACCGAAAACCGCCTTCTTTAAGCTGAAATGGTACGTAAACCTGCCTTTTGGGTCCAGCTTTTCGTCGCCCCTTGATTACTTGACCGACGTTCTAGAGGGAGTCAGCATGCCAGCTGCGCCCAACGTCGCATGCAGCCGGCATGCTGTGCGGCTGCATGCGACGCGCGCCGGTGAGCCAAACCGTTGGGCAGATTCATCAGAAAGGGTGCCACCGTGATTCTCCCCAAAGACCGTGATCCCCGCTTCATCACTATCCGCCGCGGTGGAACGCTCAGCGATGCGGACCATCGACTCCTGGCGTTATGGGCGGCAGCGTGCGCCGAGCACGTGCTGCACCTCTTCGAGTCGGTGCAGCCGGACGACCCCCGCCCCCGCCAGGCGATCGGGCAGGCCCGCGCCTGGCTGCGCGGCGAGATCACGATGTCCCAGGCGCGCGCCGCGGCCGGCCATGCCAACGCCGCCGCTAGGGACCTGAGTGGGGCCGCCCGCCATGCCGCGTACGCCGCCGCCCAGGCCGCCGCCGTCGCCCACGTCGCCGCACACGAGCTCGGTGCGGCGGCGTATGCGATCAAGGCCGCACGTGCGGCTGTGCCGCCAGGAGAAGGCGAGCGCGCCGGCCGGCTCGAGTGCCGCTGGCAGCGCGACCAGCTGCCGGATGCGATTCGTGAGCTCGTCCTGGATGACCAGCGGCTGCGCAACGACATCTGCTGGTCGGTGTTCGACTGCTGAGCGCGTCGGGGTGTCCGCTCGGCCCAGCAGCCGGACAAACACCAAATGCACGGAAACACGCCGGAGATAACAATGCCCGCGCGCAATGAACGAATCTATTTGTGCCCCCGCGAACATGGTCAGCCAGGCTGGGTGATGGACTTTCCGGTATGGTGGAATCGCAGCGGCTTCTTCGAGAGGTACGGCTCATTCGAGCAGCCAGGCTCACGCTGGTTCGATACCGGCAATCCCTGGTACCTGGACTATGCGCTGCTCCTGACAATGGGCGAAGCGGCAGCCTGGGACAAACACTGTCGAGAAGCCTATGTCAAAAACCCGCAGGGCCAGCATGGTGAGACTGCCGAAGCGATGCGTCGCCTGGAAGAGAGACTCGACGCCGCGCAGTGGGTCATTGTCGAGTCCTACGAGTGGGAGTCGGGATTCGATTAGAATCCGATAACACCCGGATTGAAATCCAGAATCTCGACATAGGCCTCGAAGTATGGCTTCTTGACTGGAACAGATGCCACCTTCGGTGACCAATCCAGCAATCCCTCGCTCGGACCGGACTTCGTCACCGAAGATGCCATCTGTCATGACATTGATTGACGCTCATCTGGTCAGGTGGTATAATCCACGCCACGGAAGCGGAAGTCATGAGCGCCAACGATGTTTAGAACGATGCATTTTGAATTCTTCAACGCAGAGGCGGGCCAGCACGGCTAAAAGACGCCGATCCCGCCGGAGTTGGGTGCCGATTTCGACATCTCCATGCGGGTCACCGGGACGCAAGATAGAGGGGGTCAACCGATGAAACTGGCAGAAGCACTTATCCTGAGAGCCGACACGAAAAAACGTATCGATCAATTGCGGCAGCGTCTGATTCGCAATGCGAAGGTTCAAGAAGGGGAGAAACCTGCCGAGAACCCCGAAACCCTCGTCGAAGAACTGGAGCGCATGACGCAAGAACTCAACGTGCTGATCCAGCGCATCAACAAAACCAATTCCGTCACCGCGCTCGAAAAAGACATGAGTCTTTCAGACGCAATTGCCACCAGAGACATTCTCGTGCTCAAACACGGGATTTATCGGGACCTGGCACAGGCCGCGACGGTTACCCATGACATCCGCACCAAGTCCGAAGTCAAGTACAAGGGCACCGTGAACGTGTCAGGGATTCAAGAACGGGCCGACCAACTGGCCATTGCGCATCGCGAGCTGGATACGAGGATTCAAGAGCTGAATTGGCGCACTGATTTGCAGGAATAACTTCATAGACGGTAGCCAGACCAACAAGGGTGAGCACAACCCTCCGCCGACGGGGGCAAACGTTGGCACCGGATAGGTGCGTGGGGCCGCGCCGGTGGGTTCAAATCCCACTTTCACAGGGTATGCCCAGCAAGGTCACAAGTGTACCGCGTACTGCGCAAAGTCACTACCACGTGCTAACTTGATGGACTGGTGAGGGTGGGATAACGGTCTTCGCAATCAAGCACGGCATCGACCGAAACGACGATGACGAGGCTCGTGCGCATTTCTTCGCGCAAGGCCGGCCGTGCCTGCGCGCTTCCCTTCGGTGCTCACAATCGTACTCGTACTCAGCGCAGCGGTACTCGTACTCGAATCCGAGCTAGCAACCGAGTAGGAGTA
>CAYUCC010000189.1:0-4379 GCA_964443225.1 uncultured Anaerolineae bacterium | reverse complement strand
TGTTGATGATAATTGCCGCAACGATGGCGACCGCATTGATCGCCTGTCTGACGATATTCTTATTCATATCCTTTCTCCCCGTGCTGTGATAAATCCGAAACAACAATCATTGGACGAAACCTGGCAGTCAGGAGTCACCGGAGCGTCTCGCGAATCAAAAACTCCGGCATTGGACCGGAGTTTGTGCTTGGGACGGGCTTCGGTTAGTCGTGACCACCCAGATAAAGGTTGATCATCTGTTTCCAGTAGGGCCAATCGTGCGCCCAGCCGCCCCAGACGCGCAGGGCGTGCGGGATGCCTTTGTCCCAGAGGATTTGCGAAAACCGTTCGGTTGCGCCGCGTAACGGCTCGTTCTCGCTGGTGGTCAGGATGATATCCATCGCACGCATCTGTGCCAGTCGCGTCGGGTCGTTTTCGCCGCGCACGAAGTCTTCGGGGTTGTTGAAGTAGACGTTGTCATCGAAGTGGCCGTCGGTCCAGCTCCTAATCGTATACAGCCCGTTCATGGCCAATACGCGACCGACCAGTTCGGGATGGCGGAAGGCAAAATTGACCGCATGGTAGGCCCCGAAGCTCGCACCGGTCGCGATCAGGAAGGGATTAGGGTTGCGCCGTGTCAGCGGCAGGACCTCGTGCTGGATGTAGGCATCGTACTGGCTGTGCCGGTAGGCACGATCGCCCGGCCACCGGTCACGCGCGTACCAGCTTTCGGCATCGACGCTGTCCACGCAAAACACCTGGATGTCGCCGCGGTCGATGAGGTGCCCCATGGCCTCCATCATGCCGCGGTCTTCCCACTCGAAGAAGCGGCCGCGTGACGTGGGAAAAACGACCATCCGCGCGCCGGCGTGGCCAAAAACGAGCAGTTCCATATCGCGATGAAGGTGCGGGCTGTGCCAGCGGTGATATTCTCGGTTCAATCGACTATCCCAGGTTATTGATATACTTCTGCAGCTCGCGCTGGTTGATTTTCAGGAAACGGTCCGGCAGAATCTCGGCCATCTCACCCTCGTTCAGCCGCGTGCGCAGAATCTCCAACGCATCCTCCGGTGATTGGCCATAACCGAGCTTCTGTTTGCCGTTCGTCATCTCGAACAGGTACATGTAGTGTGGGCTGCTAAAACTACTCATGTCATGCCTTGACCAGTGAGCCCTGGTAGACGTCGGCCCCACGCACTGTGTCACCAAGCCCGCGGTTCACTTCGGCATCGTACTTGCCGGCCAACAGCTCGCGGTAAAACTGATAATCGACCCCCTTGACCTTCTCGTCGTCGGGGAATCGGTGGTAGTTATCTTTGCTCATCAGGCTCTTGCCTTCGGCAATGAGCTGGTAACCGAGCGCCGAGCCGGGATACGGTGCGTAGAACGAGATCGACGGCATCACACGCTTCATGTGTTTCAGCATACGCATTGTCTTGAAGGCGTCCTCGTGCGTCTCACCGGGGATGCCCAACATGATGTTGGACCAGAAAACCGGCGGTTTTTCGCCGCGCGCTTCCAACTCGTCACCAATACGATCGACCAGGTCGATGGTGAAGTAGTTGTCCTCTTCCGTGCACTCTTTGTTGAGCAGGCGCAGCACGCGATCGCTGCCCGACTCGAAACCGATCGAAATCGTACGCCAGTTGGTCTCTTTGACCAGGGCTTCGAAGAGATCGGGCCATTGGCGCACGGTATCGGCGCGCCCCGCCGCCCAGTAGGTCCAGCGTTTGGTCTGGCGCGGATACTTGTCGACCCACTCCTTCAACCAGCTTGGGTTCTGAAAGAACATCGAGTCGTGGATGACCACCGAGCCGACGCCGTATTTGCGATCGAGGTAATTCAGCTCGTCGATCACCTGGTCGACCGATTTGCGGCCCATGTTGGCGATGTAGGAATTTTCGTTGCAGAAAACACACTGCCATGGGCAGACGCGGCTGGTCAGAATGGTTGCCACCGGCCCGGGACCCCAGCCGCACTCCGGTTCCATCGGCCACTTCCACTTCCAGCGGCGCTGCATGCGCCAGCCGCGCGGTTTGGGCCACAGCTCGCGGTCGATCATCGGCCACTCGGCCATCGATTTGGCGCCCTGGCCGGTGAAAACCCGCGGGAACGCCGTGGGGTCCTTGACCAGGTCGACGATCACTTTTTCACCGGCACCAATGCAGATGCGGTCGAAGGCGGCCACCGCTTCCATTTCATGGGGCGCGACGGTCGCATGCATGCCGCCGGCCAGGACGAGCCCGTGGGGGTTGATTTGTTTGAACAGTTCGGCCGATTTGCGGGCCGGGGGGTAGGTATAGCTGCGCACGTTCATCAGCAGCATGTCATAGCCGGCCAACTGAGGGGCTAACTCATCCCACGACGTCACCGCCCGCGTCGAGGCCAGGTCGGTCATGATCCCGTTCTGGTGCAGGATCGTGCGCAGCAGACCGAGACCGTGATCCTGCCACTGCTCGTGCGGTCCGCCCGGGTTGACCAGGTCGCCCAGGTCACCCAGGTCGAGCCAGAGGATGTTGGATGTTTTTTTCTTACCCCAAGGCATGAAGACTGCCACGGTGTTGTCCTCCAAACGATCGGTAAATACCGCGTCCCCCGCCGCCGGCAGGCACGTGAGACGCAGGGAGGAATTATACCGAAATATGGCGGGTGCGTCAACCATGCGAAAGGGGGTTGGGGGATGGGGAGTAGGGGTTGGGGGGTGTTACGACCTGCTCTGTAACAGCTGCACTCCCTGGAACGTCAACAGTTTGATTCAAGTGTAACGACGCGGAAAACCACAGCCAGGACATGACAGGATGTCATGCGGACCTATGACATAATACGCATCACATCCTGCATTGTGATCAACACCTGAAAGGCCACGCGTATGATCAGCCGCATCTGGCACGGTTGGACGGCGCCCGCCAATGCGGGCGCCTACGAATCGCTGCTCACGCAGGAGATATTCGTCAACATCCAGAACCGCCACATCGACGGGTATCGCGGCATTCAGCTCCTACGGCGCCAGCTCGAAACCGAAGTGGAGTTCGTGACCATCATGTCGTTCGATACCCTGGACGCCGTCCGTGCCTTTGCCGGTGATGATTACGAAGTCGCCGTGATTCCCCCTCAAGGCCAGGGCGCTGCTGTCGCGTTTCGATGCCCGCTCCCAGCACTACGAGGTGAGAGAAGACAGCAAGTCACGCTGAGCCAGCCGCTCAATCCCACGGCGCGCCGGTGAAGATCTCCTGTGGGGCAAAGGCGAGGCCGACCAGGCCAGGGCCGGTGTGCGCGCCCAAGACGGGTGCAATGGGACCGGCGGGCAAAAACTGGCAAGCCGCACGGGACCCCAGCTGCAGCTGCAGCGCGGCGGCACCCTCAGGGTTGTGCGCGTGCATGATCTGGACGCGCAGCTGACGGCCACGCGGCGTCTGTTCCGCCACGACCTCGGCGATGCGCTGGATGGCTTTGTTCAGGGTGCGCGCCTGGCCGACCTGATAGTACATGCCGGTCTCTTTGTCGACACCGATAATCGGTTTCATATCGAGAATCGATCCCAGCAGGCCCTTCAAATGGCTGATACGCCCACCATGTACCAGGTAACGCAGCGTCGCCACCGTAAAGAACGTCTGCGTATTATCGCGAATACGTCCCAACAGCTCCAGCGTCTGCTCCAATGACCAGCCAGCCCGTGCCGCCCGTGCCGCCGCCTCCACCTGCCACCCCTCGGCCGCCGAGAGCGTCTTCGAGTCATAGAGAGTTATCCGCGCATCCGGCATCTGCTCGATCGCCAACCGCGCCGAATTGTAGGTTCCACTCAGCCCCGAAGAAATGTGAATGGACAGGATATCCGGGTCAGTGGGCGCCAACTGCTGGTAAATCGTCAGCAGGTCACCCACCGACGGCTGTGATGTCGTTGGGAAAGTTTTGCTCTTCTCGAGCAATGCATAGAACTCGTCGGGTTGAATATCCACACCGCTGTTGTACGTTTGCCCCTCCAGGGTCAAGAGCAAGGGCGCAAGGTGTATCTCCAGACCCGCCATCTGTGCCGGCGACAAATCCATGCCACGGTCACTGACAATCTTCATAAAATGCCCCATCCTTTGTTATAATCCGGCCCATGCCAATCGCTGCCCAAGCAACCGCCAGTCCGGTCATCATCTATCCCCCATCATAACACACGACGCGGCTTTCGCCCAACCACCGCTCGATCCATTCCCCAAATCCGTTGACAGTAATCCGTTCCAATCCGTTCCTATCCGTTCCCCGTGGATGGGACCGTGTCCCACCCGCGTTGACAGCAATCCGTTCAATCCGTTCCCCGTGGGTGGGACACGGTCCCACCCGCGTTGACAGCAATCCGTTCAATCCGTTCCCCAGGGATGGGACCGCGTCCCACCCGCGTTGACAGTAATCCG
>CAYUCC010000188.1:0-4406 GCA_964443225.1 uncultured Anaerolineae bacterium | reverse complement strand
GGCGAGATCGCTCAGTACAGCAGCGGCGTCCGCCTTGAACTAAAGTTCAGGCTAATAGCTCAAGGCCGCTAAAGCGGGCTGCCGGCCTGTCGAGATCGCTCAGTACAGCAGCGGCGTCCGCCTTGAACTAAAGTTCAGGCTAATAGCTCAAGGCCGCTAAAGCGGGCTGCCGGCCTGTCGAGATCGCTCAGTACAGCGGCGACGCCCGCCTTGAACTAAAGTTCAGGCTAATAGCTCAAGGCCGCTAAAGCGGGCTGCCGGCCTGTCGAGATCGCTCAGTACAGCAGCGGCGCCCGCCTTGAACCAAAGTTCAGGCTAACAGCTCAAGGCCGCTAAAGCGGGCTGCCGGCCTGTCGAGATCGCTCAGTACAGCAGCGGCGTCCGCCTTGAACTAAAGTTCAGGCTAATAGCTCAAGGCCGCTAAAGCGGGCTGCCGACCAGGCGAGATCGCTCAGTACAGCAGCGGCGTCCGCCTTGAACTAAAGTTCAGGCTAACAGCTCAAGGCCGCTAAAGCGGGCTGCCGGCCTGTCGAGATCGCTCAGTCGGCTTTCAGCCGACTTCAGCTTTGAGCCTGAACTTTAGTTCAAGGCGGCTTTGCCCCGTTAACCACCCCGGTGCTCGAACTCGGCCAGATAATGGTCCGCCAGCCAGGGCAGCGGTGGCCAGGTTTCGGCGCGACGCTCCAGACGATCGAGCAGGGCCAGCCAGTGCGGGTGGCGCCTGGCCCACGGTTCCACGTACGATGGCGGCACCAGGGCGCCGATTGCGCTCAGCCGCCGCAGCTGGAAACTGGCACCCATGGCCCGGCGCAGCGTGCCAATCGCCGGATAACGAATCGTCAAACCCCGCCAGGCCACCCCACCCGGCCGCAGGCGGCGCAGCGCCGTGCGCACCGGGCCATGCCCCAGGTACCAGGCCCACTCCCACGGCACCAGCGGTCCCATCACGCACAGCAGAACCCAGCCACCAGGCCGCACGACCCGGGCCAGCCCTGCGGCAACCGCCGCCAGGTCCGTCACGCAGTTCAAGCCGCCGAAGTTGGACAGGACACCATCGAACGGTACCTCGTCCTGCAACACCGGCGCCAGGTCCTCGATCGTTAGCTGGCGCACGGTGATCCGCGCCGTCAGGCCGCGCCGCTGGGCTTTGTCGCGGGTCACCTCCAGCATGGCCGGTGATATGTCGGTGGCCAGGACGGTGACGCCGCGCGCCGCCAGGTGAACGGCGTCTTCACCGGTGCCGCAGTTGAGCTCCAGGACACGGTCGCCGGCATGCACGTGGCTGTCCAACCGCCGCCACACCGCCCGCCGCATGCGCCGGCCGATGGCACTGTGCGTGAAATCGTCATCGTACGTCGCAGCCAGGGTATCGAAGGGGGAGGTAGACGGTTCTGCGGCGAACGGCGGAGGAGCCGTAAACACCGGCTGGCCTACGCTGTCTACGGCGGCGGACTCTTCGGTCATGCTTCGACGTCATGCGCCACGGCCAGGAGGTTGCGACGGGCCTCGTCGGCCGCGGCCTGCAGGCGCAGCGCTTCTGCCGGGTCCGTGCCGTCGAGCCGGAACGCAGCAACCTCGCTGCGCAGCCATTGGTCGGCATAGCGGTAGTACTGTCGCGTGTGGCGTCCCTGCACCACGTAGTCGCGATCGGTGGCGTCGACCCAGTCCCTGTCGAGGCGCAGGCTCGGTGCAATTTGCCGGTAGTACGGGGTGTTTTTGATCGGATAGGCCACGGTGGTAAAGAAGATGTTGGGGTTGGCCTTCTTGACGTGCTCGATGGTGGCCTCGATGTCGGCCAGTTCCTCACCGTCGTAACCCCACATCAGGAACATCCCGACTTCGATGCCGTAGCGCTGGGCGGCTTTGGTGGCCCACTGCACCTGTTCGGCTGTGACGCCGCGCTGCATGGCGTCGAGGACGCGCTGGCTGCCGCTCTCGGAGCCAATCCAGATGCGATAGCAGCCCATGTCGGCCAGGGTCGCCAGGACCTCTTCCTTCATCATGCGGTCGGCGCGTGAAATCGTCTCGAACGGCAGGCGCAGGCTGCGCCGTTTCAGCTCGGCCGCATAGTCGAACAGCCAGCGGTGGCTGATCGTGAAGACGTCATCGGCATACCAGACCTGTTCGGGGTGGTAGGTTTGGGCAATGAATTCCACTTCGGCCGCGCAGTCGATGTGGTTACGCCGGCGGTGCGTGTAACCGAAGACAGCGTGCGAACACCACTTGCACTTGTAGGGACAGCCGCGCGCCGTAATCAGGTTGACGCTGCCCATGCCGTGGTGCGTGCGCCAGACGTCGACGTACGCCTTGAGATCGATCTGGGCACGGTCCGGCCAGGGCAGGCTGTCGACGTCGGCAATCTGCGCGCGTTCACCGTTGGTGACGATCTGGCCGTCCTCATCGACGAAGACCGTGCCGTCGATGCCGTGCAGGCGGTGGGGGCCGCGCTGTGCCAGTGCCGGCAGCAGTTCGCTGAGGGTGACTTCCCCTTCACCTACGACGATGACGTGGGCGCCATGCGCCAGGTACTCGGCGGGATAGTTGGCCGATTCCGGCCCCCCACAAATCACGGTCCAGCCGTGACGCCGCGCTTCGCCCATGATCCAGGCGATGTTGCCTCGGGTCATGAGGTTCGTGTAGATGCCCAAAACACCGCCCGGTTCGGCGGCCAGGCGCGCGGTCAGTTCGGGTTTGCTGCGGAAGGTCGAATCGAAGATCTCGACGCCCACACCGGCGCGGCGCAGGTAGGCTGAGATATAAAGAAGCCCCAGGGTGGGGTAGGGCTTCATGATCTGTCGTTCTTTTTCGTCTTCCCACAGAAAATAGCCGTGGGTCAGAAGGATATCGGGCATGGGCACCTCTCCGGCACTTAGTTCCAGTCCTTGCTCAGGTCTGGGGCGGCCAGGACCGCGTAGGGTTTATTGATCCGCGTGGGTGTGGTGCTGCGCTCCTGGACCTCCAGGCGTCCCAGCTCGAGCCACTCGCTGTTCAGGCGGTCGATCTCGCCGAGCAGGTCGGGATCGACCGCGACCGGACCATGGCCGTTGTTATGCCTGCGGGCGGCGGCGGCCAGGCGCTGGCGGACCTCCAGGTCACGGTGCAGCACGCGGTGCAGCTTACGATAGAAGGGCGACTTGTACGTGCCCTGGAACATCATGGCCAGGTCGTTGCTGTCTTCCCAGTTGGTCTTCGGTCCCAGCTGTTCTTTGACCATCTCGTGGAACTTGGTGCCGGGCAGCGGGTAACTGACGCTCACACCGATGTTGTCGGGCAGGGTTTCACGTACGAGCTGCACGGTGGCCATGATATCTTCGAAGGTTTCGCCAGGGTAACCGAATTGAATGAAGAAGCAGGCCTTGATGCCCGCCTTCTTGAGGCGTTGACGCGCCACCGTGATCTGGCTCACGTGCGTGCCCTTGTCCATGGCATCGAGTATCTTCTGGCTGCCGCTCTCGGCACCCATCCACACCTCGACGCAGCCGGCCTGGGCCAGTCCCGTCACCGCTTCGTCGGTCATCAAATCGACGCGTGACTGGATCATGAAGGGGATGGCGGCGTCACGCGCGGCCACTTCACGACCGAACTCGGCCACCCACTGCGGGCGCAGGCCAAAGATATCGTCGGCAAACCAGATGTGATCGGGGTTGATCACCTGTTTGATGAACGCCATTTCTTCGGCCACGTTGGCCGGCGAACGCATGGCATAACGCTGACCCCAGATCGGCTTGGCGCACCAGTTACAGTGGAAGGGGCAGCCGCGTGTGCTCACCATGTTGAGGCTGAAAAAACCATGGGCGCGTGTCCAGGCCGCCCGATAGCGTTCGGCATCGATCAGGTCCCAGGCTGGGAAGGGGAACCGGTCAGGGTAACGTTCCGGCCCGCGTTTGCCGGTGAACGTCAGCTCGCCAGCCGCGTGCGGCGAGGGCATCACCACGCCGTGAATGGCAGTCAGTGGTGCCTGGATGCGGCCGCACAGCACGTCGAGCAGCTCGCGCAGGGTGTGGTCGGGCTCGCCGGTCATCACGTACTGCACGCCGTGGGCAATGTAGAGGTCGGGATGGTCGGTGACATCCGAACCAGACGCGATCACGGTGGCACCCATCGCACGCGCGGCCTGGCTCATGTGGCAGGCGGCTTCGCGCATGCGCACCAGGCACATCTTGCTGAGGAAATTGAAATTGTCCTCGTAGAGGGCCACGACGCGCGGCTGGTGTTCGTGTAAGGCGGCGACGAACTCGTGCTCGCCATCGGCCAGCATCGCATCGAACAATGCCACGGTGTAACCCTCACTGCGCAGGTAACTGGCCGCATACAAGGTCGCCAGCGGCGGATAGGGCCGCATCTTTTCGACCTGCTTGGCATCGTATTTGAGAAAGTAGGAATGGGCGAGTAGAATGTCAACCATG
>CAYUCC010000187.1:0-4460 GCA_964443225.1 uncultured Anaerolineae bacterium | reverse complement strand
AACAAGGAGTCCTGTGACCATCGACCAGCCGTCACACGCCAGCGCTGAAGCCATCGTCATCTTCGATTTTGGTTCGCAGTACAGCCAGCTGATCGCGCGCCGTGTGCGTGAAGCGCACGTCTACTGTGAATTGTTGCCGTGGGATGCATCCGCGGCGCAGGTGCAGCGTTTGAACCCGCGTGGGTTCATCCTGTCGGGTGGGCCGGCCAGCGTGTACGAGCCTGGGGCGCCCACGTTACCCGAAGTCGTACTGGCCAGTGGTGTGCCCGTTCTTGGCATCTGCTACGGCATGCAGCTCCTGGCGCAGCGTCTCGGTGGACGTGTGGCGCCGGCCCGTGCTCGTGAATACGGTCCCGCTGAGATCGGACCAACCGCCGTGACGTCACCGCTGCTGCAGAATTTACCCGCACGCCATACCGTCTGGATGTCCCACGGCGACCGCATTGAACAGCTGCCGTCCGGCTTCGACGTCATTGCCACGTCCGATAACTCACCGTTTGCCGCCATCGGTGATATGCAACGCAACCTCTATGGCCTGCAGTTCCATCCCGAGGTGTCGCACACGCGCCAGGGCACGGCTATCCTGCGCAACTTCCTGATCGAAATCTGCGGCTGCCACGGCACCTGGACGCCGATCAACTTCATCGAAGAGACTATCAAACAGCTGCGCATCCAGGTCGAGGATGGTCACGTCGTATGCGGTTTGAGTGGTGGTGTAGACTCCGCCGTCGCCGCCTCGCTGCTGCATCGTGCGCTGGGTGACCAGCTCACGTGCGTCTTCGTAGACCACGGACTGCTGCGCCAGGGTGAAGCCCCGCAGGTGATCGAAACCTTCCAGCACGAACTGGGCATGCGCCTGGTCGCCGTCAACGCCAGCGAAGAATTCCTGAGCGACCTGGCCGGTGTGACCGAACCGGAAACCAAACGCAAGCGCATCGGCAACCGCTTCGTACGCATCTTCGAACGCGAGGCGGCACGCCTGGCGAAGGAATGGGGCACCACCCAGGCACGCTACCTGGCCCAGGGCACGCTGTATCCCGACCGTATCGAGAGCGCCGGCATTGGCCGCAATGCGGTCACGATCAAAACTCATCACAACGTGGGTGGCTTGCCCGCCGACATGCAGTTTCAACTCATCGAACCGCTGCAGTGGCTGTTCAAAGACGAAGTCCGGTCGGTTGGCACGGCGCTTGGGCTGCCGGAGGAAATCGTTTGGCGCCATCCATTTCCGGGGCCTGGCCTGGCCATTCGCGTCATCGGCGAAGTCACGTGGGAACGGTTGGAAACCCTGCGCCAGGCCGATTGTATCTTCATCGAAGAACTGCGTCGCGCCGGCCTCTACCGCCCCACCGCCCAGGCCTTCGCCGTGCTGCTGCCCGTGCGCACCGTTGGTGTGATGGGTGACGGCCGCACCTACGAAAATGTCGTCGCCCTGCGCGCCGTGACCAGCGAAGACTACATGACCGCCGATTGGTCGCGTCTGCCGTTCGATCTGCTCTCCCTGGTCAGCAGCCGGATCGTCAACGAGGTCAAGGGTGTCAATCGGGTGGTGTACGACATTACGTCGAAACCACCGGGAACGATCGAGTGGGAATGAACCGTGTGCGCCTGGCACGTCTCAAGCGTCGCCTGCGGCATATTCTGTTGACATTATTGATCGTCCTCGCGGTGGTCCTGATCGTGCCGCAGGCCTATTGGTATGCCGAAGCCCAGGGACCGGTTCCGCCCGGCATCCTCCTGGGCGGGCTCGATTTGGGGAGCAGCGACCGCGCCGCCATCGACAGTGCCCTGCAGTACACGTTCAGCCAGCCGGTAGCGGTCTACTTCGACCAGGAGCGGTTGATTCTGCAGCCGCGCGACATCGGATTCAAGGTCAACACAACCGCCATGCTGGACGAAGCGGCCAAACGAGCCGAAGGTTTGGGCCGCTGGCGTGGATTCGTCTACCATCTCGTCGGCCGGCCGGTGCCGCCCGTCGAGGTGCCGCTGCAGTACGAGGTCGACGCCGGCGCCCTGGCCGGCTGGCTGGACAACGTCGCCACGCAGTATGATCGACCGCCGGAACCGGCCCACGCCCTGCCGCTGCTCGAAGGGCACGTCCCCACCGATACCCTGCCCTTCGTCGAAGGTCAACCTGGCCTGGCGCTGGCGGCCCAGGAGTCGCTGCCCGCCCTGATCGAAGCGTTGACATCACCCGACGATCGTGAAGCTCACCTGGTGTTGGTCGAAACGCCACCCCCCGCACCCACCATCGACGCGTTGGGTGAATTGATTGCCGCACGCGCCGCGCCGTGGCCTGGCATCGCCTCCGTCTTCGTACGCGACATTGGCCGCGGCGAAGAGACCAGCATCGACGGTGACGTCGCCTTCGCCGGCATGAGCACGATGAAGATCCCCATCCTCGTCGAAGTCTACCGTAAGCTCGACCGGCCGCCCAACATCGAGGAACGAAAGCTGCTGACCGAGACACTGGGGTTGAGCGGTAATTTCAGCGCCAATCTGCTGCTGCGCCTGATCGGTGATGGCAGCGCCCAAAAGGGGACCGACGTCTTGACCGCGTCCATGGCGAAGTTGGGACTGGTGAACACCTTCATGGCCACACCCTACGACGTCGAAGCACAGTCACACTTCATCACAACGCCGGCCAATTCACGCACCGATCTGACGACCCTGCCCGACACACACATGCAGACGACGGCCAAGGATATGGGGCTGTTGACCGAGATGATTGTGCAGTGCGCCGAGGGTGGTGGCACCCTGCTGGCCGCGTACGCACCCGACATCACACAGGCTGAGTGCCAGGAAATGATCGAGACCATGAAACTCAACCGTCTCGAGGCACTCATTCCCGCCGGCCTGCCCGCGGACGCTGAACACGCCCACAAACACGGCTACATCAACGACAGTCACGCCGACGTTGCGATCGTTTGGGGCCCCACCGGGCCGTACGTGCTGTCGATTTACATCTACATGCCAGGCTGGGTCCAGTGGGAGCTGAGTAACGGCTTCATGACCGACGTCAGCCGCATGACCTGGCAGTACTTCGACTGGATCGCACAATCACGAAGGAGCGACGGGGAGCGCGAAGGCGCGAAGGGGAGCGCGAAGGCGCGAAGGGGAGCGCGAAGGCGCGAAGGGGAGCACGAAGGCGCGAAGGGGAGCACGAAGGCGCGAAGTGAAGCGCGAAGGACACGAAGCGCGACGGGGAGCGCGAAGGCGCGAAGGGAGAGGAGTCCGCACCTGGGGGTGCGGACTGGCGGTTGCAGCCATCAACCAATAGGGCAGAGACTCGCGCCGACGGCGGAGTCTGCACCCGGGGGTGCGGACTCCGCCGTCGGATTGTGCTCGATCGTTGGGGTTGGTCAGCTGATTTCCACGGGCAACGCGGCCGGTGTGGCCGGACTGCGACCGCTCAGGGACAGGTAGAGTTCAGTCCAGCTGGCCGATGTGAACACCTCCACGATGCTCCCCGCCAGGGCGCCGGCGATCAGGGCAAAGAGCCCGCTGCCGCACAACACCAGCGCAAACCAGAGACCCGGTTCGCTGTTGCCAAAAAGCAGGGCAAAGGGCACCGTGATCACAGTCACCACAACCGCTACCAAGGCGATGAACACGATCCAAATGACGACCGTGACCGCCCCCACGACGATCGTTGGTCCGACGTTGGTCTTCAACAACGTCCAGCCGCGCTTGAAGGCATCGATCCAGCCCAGGCCTTCGATGATCGCGGCGCGCTCGGCATAGATGCGAATGAGGCTGAATACGATCGCCACGACGGCTGCCACACACGTCAACGGCACCAGGCACAGCGCCAGGCCCGCCCACAGCGGACCGAAGGCGGACCAAAAGTCCTCACCAGCGCTCACGCCGAAAAAGATGGTAGCCCCCACCATAGCAGCTGCGATCAGCCCAATGATGATCATCGGCAGCGCAGCCAGGACCCCAATACCAAAAATCGTCCAGAAACGGCGCTGGCCGACCAGCCAGGCGCGTCCCAGGGTGGTGCTGCCCTCATTTTCGACCTGGTTGACACCGGCGACCAAGCCACCACGTGCGATGATCGAGATGATCCAGATGATGATGGCGATCACCAGACCCAGGCAGACCAGGCCCAGAATCACCGCCCCCATGGCGCCCCAGTCCATGCCATCCATTCCACGCAGCCATGCCGGTGCTGGATCGCTGCTGTCTATCGTGTAGGTCACATTGCCATTACCGGTGGTGCCGGCACGGCCAAGGGCCACCAGGAAGCCGAGTACCCACAGGATTTTCCAGCGCCAGGTGATTTCCCACGCACGGCTGAAGATACGACCGTAATCCATGACCTTCCTCCTTCAGAGACGAAGCTGCGACGCGTATCACTCCATACGCACCGGAGAGCAATGCGGTTTCAGCGATCGCAGGCACGCCCCGGCGTTCACATGCCTGGCGTTCAAACGCACGCCTGGCGTTCAAACGCA
>CAYUCC010000186.1:0-4502 GCA_964443225.1 uncultured Anaerolineae bacterium | reverse complement strand
GTCTTGCCCACGCCCGGCACGTCCTCCAGCAGCACGTGCCCCTCCGTCAGCAACGCCACCAGCAGCAGCTCGATCGCCGCCCTCTTGCCGACGATCACCTTCTCGACGTTATCGATCACGCCGCTCGCAAACGCCTGCACTGCCTGCATACGCCTCGCCTTTCGAGTCTTCGTCCTGAATCGGCTGCCCATCACGCAAGGTTATAAATATCTTCGTCGGCGTCGGACAAATAGGCAAACGCCGCGTTGTGCGCTGCTGCCTGCAGCCACTCCGTTTATTCCCACTCGTCTGCTGCGTAATCGAGCTCGCTCACAGCCGCTGCACCTCACCCAGAATCATACCACAAAAACGAGGTGAGTGCGTAACTCTCCCACCCCCGCTTCCTCACTTTCGATCTTTCGCCGCCGAACCAGAATCTACCCTTCCCTGGTGAATGAAATCATGCACAATCAATGCATTACTTGCACATCTTCTGCATTTATGATATGATGCCGAATAACTATTGACACAAGAGGCCAATTATGATAGAATCTTCACACGCAGATATAGAAATGGATGAGTTGGACCGCGGCATCCTGCAGGCGCTGCAGGTCAACGGGCGCATCAGCAACGCCGACCTGGCGCGGCAGATCAACCTGTCACCGCCGGCGGTGCATGCCCGCATGAAGCGGCTGGAGCAGCAGGGGATCATTCAGAAGTACGTGGCCCTGCTGGACCGCGAGCGTGTGGGGTACGACATGCTCTGTTTCATCAACGTCAGCATGGCCATGCACCAGCGGGAGCACATCGATCACTTCCGGACGCTCGTGCAGGACATGCCCGAGGTCCTGGAGTGCCATCACCTGACCGGTGAATACGACTACCTCCTGAAGGTCGTCGTACGTGGCCGGCGGGATTTGGAACAGTTTGTGGTCGACCGGCTGGCACCGATTCCGGGCATGGCCCGCATCCACACCAGTCTGGTCCTGGCCGAGGTCAAGGTCACCACGGCGGTGCCCCTGACCCCCAACCCCTAAACCCTGCACCCTATTACGGAGGCGATCGATGCAGATGTTTCTCAATGGCGAGTGGGTCGACCGCCCGCACACAATGGAAATCCGCGACCCCCAGGACAGCCGCCTGGTCGACACGGTGCCGCAGGCCAGCGCCGCAGACATGCGCCTGGCGATTGGTGTGGCCGTCGCCGCCGCCGAAACGGCCCGTCGCTGGCCCACCCACCAGCGTATGGCGGTGCTGTCGGCCGCGGCCGACCACGTGGCCCGTGCGCACGAACACTTCGCACGCACGATTGCGCGTGAAGGGATCAAAACGATCCGCGAGGCACGCAAAGAAGTCACCCGCTGCGTCGAGACCCTGCGCCTCAGCGCCGAAGAGGCGCGCCGCCTGACCGGCGAGACGATCCGGTTCGACCAGCGGCCCGGCGGCGAGAACCGTACCGGCTACACCCGCCGCGAGCCGGTAGGCGTCGTCGGCGCGATCACCCCGTTCAACGATCCACTCAACCTGGTGGCGCACAAGGTTGGCCCGGCGATTGCGGCCGGCAATACGATCATCGTCAAACCCCACGAAGCGACGCCCCTCAGCGCCCTGCTGCTGGCGCAGGCGCTCGACGATGCCGGCCTGCCCGCGGGCATTCTGCAGGTCATCACCGGCCTGGGTGCCGAGGTGGGTGACGTCCTGGTGAGTGATCCGCGCGTGCGTATGATCTCCTTCACCGGCGGGCGCGCCACCGGCGAGGCCGTCATGCGCCGCGCCGGCCTGAAGAAGATCAGCGCCGAATTGGGCAGCAATTCCCCGGTCATCGTCATGCCCGATGCCGGGCTCGACTGCGCGCTGGAGGCCACTGTCAGCGGTGCCTTCTGGGCCGCCGGGCAGAACTGTCTGCACGTGCAGCGTGTCCTCGTGCACGAGGAGGTCTATGACTACTTCCGCGATCATTTCGTGGCCGCCGCCGAGGCCTACCGCGTCGGCGACAAACTCGACGAAACCACCGACATGGGTCCCCTGATCAACGAAGCAGCGGCCCAGCGCATCGAGCAGCTGGTCGACGAGGCTATTGCCGCGGGCGCGACACTGCTCACCGGGGGTGAGCGCCGCGGCACCTTCTTTGCACCCACGATCCTGGAGAACGTGCCCGACGACTGCACCCTGGCCCGCCAGGAGGTGTTCGGCCCGGTGACGCTGCTCTACCGCTTCCGCACCCTGCCCGAAGCGATCGACCAGGCCAACGAGCTCGACTACGGTCTGCAGGCGGGCATTTTTACGCGGGATCTATCGACCGCCTTCACCGCCATCCAGGAGCTGCACTGCGGTGGCGTCATGGTCAACGAAAGCAGCGATTACCGCATCGACGCCATGCCCTTCGGTGGTGTCAAAGGCTCCGGCCTGGGGCGCGAAGGGGTACCGTTTGCCGTCGAAGAAATGACCGAGCTCAAAGTCGTCTGTTTCAATCTCTAGATAAAAAAGGCAGGGAAATCAACCGATGAACAACCCATCCTACACATCCGGTGTCCACGACTACATTCGCCAGGGCGAGGCCATGACGGCAGCGGCAGCCGCACGGCGCGCAACGATGCGTCGCAAGAAGTTCGATACCATCGCCGTGCACGGCGTCTACGACCTGGACGCCGCCCTGGCCAACCAGGGCAGCATCATCGAGCCGGCCTACCTCAGCCCGGCCCAGGCCTTCGCCAACAGCGACCACATGGAAGCCGCCCTGGCTTACCTGATGCCCTCCTGGGCCTACAGCCGCATCGCCAACCCGACCTTCCACTACCTGGAAGAGACCATGGCCCTGCTCGAAGGTTACGGCTTCGACGGCGACGTCAGCGCCTGCCTGACGGCGTCCGGCATGTCAGCGATCCACATGGCCACCAACCCCTTCCTGGCTCAAACACCCGCCGGCCTCCACAGCAACGGCCACGGTCCCAGCCAGCGCATGAACATCGTCGCCAGCGCCAAATGTTACGGCGGCACCTTCATGCTCTTCAGCCAGCGTTACGCCAACGAGCGCGGCGTCGACGTGCGTTGGGTGCGTAACCCGCTCGACCTGGACGAATGGGCCAGCCAGATCGACGACAATACGCGCTTCGTCTACGGTGAGATGCCCGCCAACCCCAGCCTGGGTGTGTTCGACATCGCCGCCGTGGCCGAACTGGCGCACCAGGCTGGCGTACCGCTGATCATCGACGCCACGGTGGCGACCCCAGCGCTGATGCGCCCCTTGCAGCACGGCGCCGACATCGTCGTGCACTCGGTGAGCAAGAGCATCGCCACCAGCGGTTTTGCCATCGCCGGCGTGCTCATTGCCCGCCACGACATCCCCAGCCGCATCGGTCCCGACGAGCTGCGCCGCAACTTTGCGCTGTACGTCAAACTGCTGCCCTTCCGCGACCACGGCCCGGCGCTCAGCCCGTTCAACGCCCAGATGGCGATGAACGACCTGCGTACGCTGCGGCTGCGCATGGACCGCCAGAGCCAGGCGGCGCTCACCGTGGCGCAGTTCCTCAACGAACACCCGGCGGTCGAACGCGTCGCCTACCCGGGTTTACCGGGCACGATCGGCCACGACATCGCCACGCACTACCTGTGGCTGGCCGACGGCGCCGACGACTACGGCCAGGCCGTCAACCGCTACGGCACGCTCTTGAGTTTCGACGTGCAGGGGGGTGCCATGGCGGCACGCCAGGTCTTCGACCGCCTGCAGATGATCTGGCGGGCCACCGACCTGGGGCGCATCAAGAGTGTCGCGACGATCCCGGCCATTTCCACACACCAGCAGCAGGGCGACGCCGGCCGTGCCCTGGCCAACGTCCCGCCCAACCAGATCCGCCTGAGCATCGGCGGCGAGCACGTTGCCGACATCATCGCCGACCTGGCCCAGGCGCTGGACCTCACCAGTGCCCGCGCATTTCCCGTCTCAGTGAACGGCACTGCATAGTAACGCTGCGTCTTTCACCGCACAGAACGCACAGGGCACACAAAGAACTTAACATATTTTGTGTGCCCTGTGTATTTTTGCGGTCAGGAGGGTTGCCTGTCGCACGATATCACAGGGGTTGGGGATCAGGGTTGGAGGGTGGGCGAACTTTTTGGGAGGCGGGAACGTCTGGGGAGGGGTGTAGGTGCAGGGTGTGAGCCCTGTGGCTTTATGTGATGATTACGATGACGGGAGGTGTCGGACGATGAAGCGACTGTGGGTTGTTGGGTTGTTGATCGTGGTGATGGTGCTGGCGGGCTGTATGACGGCGACGGAGCCAGCAAGCACGCCGGTAGTGACGTATCCGCCGACCGATCAGGCGCACGTGGACGGTGTCGATGTATTGATCATGGAGTCGTTCCCGGTGCAGGTGCGGTTGATCATCCATGGTAACCTGCCTGATGCGTGCTCGCAAATCTCGGAGGTGAAGCAGACGCGCAGCGGCAACACGTTTACCATCGATCTCATAGGGCTCGTCAAGAAATAAGTTCCCGTTTTGCGGGTTCAGGTTCTGGCGTCAACC
>CAYUCC010000185.1:0-4659 GCA_964443225.1 uncultured Anaerolineae bacterium | reverse complement strand
CAGCACGAAGTGATGATCGAAGCGGTGGAAAACCACATGCCAGAAGTCATCATCATCGACGAGATCGGGCGCGAGCAGGAGGCAGCGGCCGCACGCACGATCGCCGAACGCGGCGTAACCCTCATCGGCACCGCGCACGGCAACAGCCTGGAAAACCTGCTCCTCAACCCAACCCTGTCCGACCTGGTTGGTGGCATCGAGAGCGTTACCCTCAGCGACGAGGAAGCGCGGCGGCGTGGTACCCAAAAATCGGTTCTGGAGCGGCGTGCCCCGCCCTCGTTCGATATTCTGGTCGAAATTCAGGACCGGCAGCGGCTGGCGATTCACCACGACGTGGCGGCAGCGGTCGACGCGCTGCTGCGCGGCCGCGCACTGCCGGCCGAGATTCGTTACCGTGACACCCAGGGACAGGTCCAGATCGAACAGGTGCAGATCGAAAGCAGCAGCAGCCACGTAGCGCGGCGTTCGGTGCCGTCACCGACGCCGCGCTACGACGAGGAATCGTACGGCGAACCGGTGGTGGCGAGCCCGTCCCGCTCCGACAACGGCTCCCCGCGCATACGGCGCATCTACCCGTACGGGATTGGCCAGCAGCGGCTGCGCCAGGCTGCGCAGAATTTGCGTGTGCCGGTTCAGATCGTCGATGAGCTGCGGCAGGCGGACATGGTCATCACCCTGAAGAACTACTACCGCAAACAGCCGCAGCCGTTGGCCGAAGCCGAGCGGCGCAGCATTCCGGTGTACGTGCTGCGTTCGAATACGGTCACCCAAATGGAAATGTGCCTGGCGGACGTGTTTGGCCTGACTGTGCAGCCGGTCGATACGTTTTCGCAGGCGATGCAGGAAGCGCGCGATGCTATCCAACACGTGTTATCGGGCGCTGCGGCGATGGAGCTGGCGCCGCAGGCCGCGTACGTGCGGCGTCTGCAGCACCAACTGGCGCGTGAGGCCAATCTGCTGTCGCACAGTTACGGGCGCGAGCCGCAGCGGCGGGTGCGCATCTACCGGGAATAACACGTGAGTCTGTTCATCACGTTCGAGGGTCCCGAAGGCAGCGGCAAAACGACGCAGATCGCGCAGCTCACCGCCTGGCTGGAGCAGCAGGGTTACGATGTCCTGGCGACGCGCGAGCCGGGGGGCACCGCGATTGGCGATCGCGTGCGGGCACTGCTGCTCGATGTCGCCCATCACGAGATGCATGCCACGACCGAGGTCTTGTTGTTTTCGGCGGCACGGGCCCAGCACGTCAACCAGGTCATTCGCCCCCACCTGGCACGTGACGGGGTGGTGCTGTGCGATCGTTACGCCGATTCCACCCTGGCATACCAGGGTTATGGCCGCCAGCTCGATTTGCCGACCTTGCGGCTCATCACGACGTTTGCCACCGGTAATTTGTGGCCTGATCTGACGATCTATCTCGATCTGCCGGTTGAACTGGGGCTGCAGCGTAAACGGGCGGGCACTGGCGACTCATGGAATCGGATGGAACAGCAGGAACTCGAATTCCATGCGCGGGTACGTGCCGGGTACCTGGAGATGGCGCAGGCCGAACCGCTGCGTTGGCTCGTGATCGATGCCGCCCGATCGATTGCAGAGACCGGGGCGACGATCGTGCAGCGGATGCGGGCGCTTCTGCCGGGCGCATCAGTGCGGTCAACGCAAGAATCCATGCGTATACCGAGCGGGGGAGCATAACGCGATGAAACTGGTCATGGTGATCGTGCAGAGTGACGATGCGCGCGGACTGCTCGACGTGTTGATCCGGCGGGGATTCAGTTCGACGGTGATCAGCACGACGGGTGGGTTTCTGCGTGAGGGCAACTCGACCATCATCATCGGGGTCGAGGACGAACGCATCGACGAGATACTGCGCCTGGTACGCGACAGTTCACGTACCCGCCGGCATCACGTCAACCCCTTGCCGCCGATCATGGAGCCGGGCGAGTTGTACTTGCCCACACCGGTGGAGGTGTCGGTGGGGGGTGCGACCGTGTTTGTGCTCAACGTCGAGCGCTTCGAAAAGTTCTAGGCTGCAACCCGCTGCGCCACGGCTGCGAACGCAGGGGACCACCCGATCAGTCCATCACGCCAAAATCACTGCCCCCGCCCGGTCCACCCCCCAGGTCGGGCATCGCATTTTCGATCTCTTCGGGGTTCTCGCCGGCTTCGAGTCGTTCGACGACTTCATGGAACTCGTCTCCCAGGTCCTCACCCATTTCGCGGCTCATGCGCTTCATCCAGCGTGCCATCGAGCGCGGATCATTTTCGTCCAGGTCGCCGAGCATGTTCGTGTCGGCCAGGGCATCCATGCGGCTATCCTCGGAGCGTACGACGGAGACGCGTGAGATGAGGCGACGGAGTTGTTGCCCACCGCAGCGCGGGCACTGAGGTGTACCTTCGGCGGCAGCGGCCATCGAGCGCCAGAGCAGGCTGACGCGACGGTTGCAGTGGGTGCAGTGATATTCATAAATCGGCATGATGGATTTGCTCTTCTTGCAAGTTGATGTGCGCGAAATTATAATGGGTCACCCGGTGCAAATCAAATCTTGGGCGGCCCGTTGAGGCCAAAGGAACAGTGCATGACGGACATGACACACGAAGAACTGGCGACCTGGTACGCCAGCCTGCAGCATCCGCGACCGCTGCTGGTGGTAATCAGCGGTCCCTCGGGTGTGGGCAAGGACAGTACGCTCGACGAGCTAAAACGATTGGGAACACCCTTCTATTTTGTGGTCACAGCCACGACACGGCCCCAGCGGGTCAATGAGGCGGACGGCGTCGACTATCATTTCGTATCGATGGCCGATTTTGCCGAGATGATCAACCGTAACGAACTGCTGGAGTATGCGATCGTCTACGGCGACTACAAGGGTATTCCGAAACGCCACGTGCGCGACGCGCTGGCCAGTGGTCGTGACGTCCTCATGCGCATCGACGTCCAGGGTGCAGCCACGATTCGCAAACTGGTGCCGCAGGCGATCACGGTGTTCATGACCGCCCAGAACGAAGAAGAGCTCGTCGTTCGCCTGCAGCGCCGGCGCAGCGAACCGCCGGGTCAGCTCGAGATTCGGATTGCCACGGCGCGCCAGGAACTGAAGCGGGTCCACGAGTTCGACTACGTGGTCGTCAACCGCGAAGACCGCCTGGAAGAGACGGTACGGCAGATTCTGTCGATCATCACCGCCGAAAAGTGCCGCGTCAACTGGCAGCCGGTGCAGCTATGAACGATTCATCCTGGTCTGATGGCCCCCTGCAGCCACCCGCGGAACCGGCACCGGTGCGGGTCCAGATGGCAATTCCGCTGCATAAGCCGCAGTGGAGCTACATCATTCTGGGCACCATCGTGCTCGTTTCGCTGCTCGTGGAGGTGCTTGGACTCGAGGCCCTGTTCGTCTACGGCGCCAAAATCAACGAGGCCATTGCGGCTGGCGAGTGGTGGCGGCTGCTCACGGCGACTTTCCTGCACGCCGGCGTTCTGCACCTCTTTTTCAACGTTTATGCCCTCTTTCAGCTTGGACCGGAGACAGAGCGGCTGTTCAATCGTGACCGTTTCCTGGTGATCTATTTCCTGTCTGGTTTGTATGCCAGCCTGGCCAGTTATGCGTTCACCCTGGCCCCGTCGGTGGGTGCATCGGGTGCCGTGTTTGGCCTGGTCGGCGCGCTGATCGCGTACATGCGGCAGTACCGCCAGTTCTTTGGCCGTTCTGGCCAGCAGTATTTGCTCAACATGCTGGTCATTGTTGGTATCAACTTCGTATTGGGGTTCGTACAGCCCGGCATCGATAACTGGGCGCACTTTGGTGGCCTGGCGGCTGGATTCGTCCTTGGCACGCTCCTGCTGCCGCGTTATGCGCTGCCGCAGTCCTACGAGGCACCGGTCATGCGCGATGTCTCGTCGCCGAGGCGCGTGTGGCTGGTGGCCGCGGTTGGGCTGGTGGGCGTGGTCGTCGGCATCCTTGTGGTGACGGCGGTGCGCGATTTTGGATTTTAGATTTTGGATTTTGGATTGATTGGAGCGGATTACTGTCAACGGATTTGGAGAATGGGGGTCAGGGGTTGGGGATTGGGGGTCGGGGTCAGGGGTTGGAGATTGGGGTGATGGGAGGTGGTGACGGGAATGACGGGTAGTAGGCCGCCTAAGACGTTGGTGATGCGGGTGCTGGAGGGGCGTGGGATCCCCTATGAGCCGCTGTATTACGAGGTGGTCGATCACCTGTCGGCAACGGAGGTGGCGGCGGCGGTGGGGTTGCCGCCTGAACAGACTTTCAAGACGCTGGTGGCGTTGCCGGTGACACCCGGCGCCCGGCCGGTGTTCGCCCTCATACCGGCTGATACCCAACTCGATTTGAAGAAACTGGCCGCGGCGGCGGGTGAGAAGAAGATGCAGATGGCGCCGCAGCGTGAGGCCGAGCGTCTGACGGGTCTGGAGAAGGGGGGGATTTCACCGCTGGCGTTGTTGGATAAGGGCTGGCCGGTGTTCGTCGACGAGACGGTCATTCTGTTCGATCGGATCGAGATCAGCGCGGGCAGGAAGGGGGTCGGTGTGCTGGTGCCGGCGGAGCCGTTGTTGGAACTGTTGAAGGCGGTGGTGACGGCATTGAGCGATTTTGGATTTTAGATTTTGGATTTTGGATTGATTGGAGCGGATTACTGTCAACG
>CAYUCC010000184.1:0-4700 GCA_964443225.1 uncultured Anaerolineae bacterium | reverse complement strand
TCGGCTCGGGTGCCGTTGTCGGTGCCGTCGTCGGTGTCGCCTGACCACCGCCACAGGCAGCCAGCATCGACGCCAGCATGATCACGACGACCAACAAACCTACAATTCGTATCGCACGCATTTGTGTTCTCCTCCAGAATGGTATACAACGGGCAGCACTCACCCCTTGTCTCCGGCCGGCACACCGCCGGCCAGTCACAGGATTGTGTGAGCGGTCCGTATTGGGCACGCCGGCCGCATGCAGCACGGTCGTGCCAGACGGGGACACCACCCCCTCACCAGATTATCTTCGGTTGTACACCTCCATCAACCTCCCAGGTAGACTTCCATAACACGCGGGTTATGTAACAAAGTGTCGGCCGCGCCTTCGAGGGCAACACGTCCCGTTTCCAGGACGTAGCCCCGGTTGGCGATCGAGAGGGCCATCTGGGCATTCTGCTCGACGAGCAGGATGCTCTTGCCCTGGGCATTGATCTGCTGGATGATGTTGAAGATCTCCTCCACCAGGATGGGCGCCAGCCCCATCGAGGGCTCGTCCAGCAGGATGAGTTCCGGATCGACCATCAGTCCACGCCCGATGGCCAGCATTTGCTGTTCGCCACCGGACAGCGTACCGCCTTTTTGCTGCAGGCGCTCTTTGAGCCGCGGGAAGTGTTGGAAGGCCACCTCCATACGTTGGCGGACCAGGCGCTGGTCCTTCATCATGAACGCGCCCATTTCCAGGTTCTCGCGCACGGTGAGCTTCGGGAAGATACCGCGTCCTTCGGGCACGTGACCCAGGCCCATGGCAGCAATCTTGTGCGCCGGCACGTTGGAAATGGCCTGGCCATGGTACTTGATCTCCCCCTTGCGTGGGTGGATCAGGCCGGAGATCGTGCGCAGGGTCGTGGTTTTGCCCGCACCGTTGGCACCAATCAACGTGACAATTTCGCCCTTATCGATCGTGAGCGAGACGCCTTTGAGGGCATGAATGTGGCCGTAGTAGGTATTGACGTCGTTGAGTTCCAACAGCGGTGTGCTCATGCGGTACTCCCCTGGGTTTGAACGCCTGCTGCGGCCGCAGGACCGCCCGCAAGACCCATGCCGCTGGCGTGGCGTCCCAGGTAGGCCTCGATCACGTGCGGGTTTTTGCGCACCACGGCGGGCTCACCCTCGGCGATTTTGCGTCCAAAGTCAAGCACCGAGATACGCTCCGAAATGCCCATGACGACCCGCATATCGTGTTCGATCAGCAGTACCGTAATCCCCAACTCGTCGCGCAGGCGCCGGAACAGCCCCATGGCGGCCTCGGTCTCGCTCGGATTCATACCGGCAGTGGGTTCGTCGAGCAGGATCAGCTTTGGCTCGACCGCAAGGGCGCGGGCAATCTCCACCCGCCGCTGGCCGCCGTACGGCAGATTTTTGGCCAGCTCATCACCCGAACCTTTGAGGCCGACAAAGGCCAGCAGTTCGCGTGCCCTGGTCAGCCCGGCCTGTTCCGACGCTTTGAAACCGCGTGTCCTAAAGATAGCACCCCAGCCCGTATTATGCAAGCGCGTGTGCATCCCAACGAGCACATTCTCGATCACCGTCATGTTGGGGAACAGGCGGATATTCTGGAATGTGCGGGCAATTCCGGACGCCGTAATCTGGTCCGGGCGTTTGCCGCTGATGACGTTCCCGTCGAAGACAAACTCGCCGCCATCTGGTTTGTAGATGCCGGTCATAATGTTGAAAAACGTCGTCTTGCCCGCGCCATTGGGTCCGATAATGCTGTCGATGGCTCCCTTTTCGACGGTGAGGTCGATCGAATCCACCGCCACCAGCCCACCAAACCGTTTGGTAATGCCCCGTGCTTCCAGAAGCGCCATCTCTCCGTCTCCTTTCCTACTCTTGCTCGTACGGCAGTGGCGCCTCGGTACGGCGCGTCTCGTCCATATAGTCGGGTGTCTCTTCCTCGGCATCTGCCTCCTGCAGTTCCATCGCACGGCGTTTGGATGGCAGAATACCGGCCGGGCGGAAGATCATCATAACAACCAGGATGACGCCAAATACCAGCTTCTGGTAACGCGCCGGATCGAACTGGCCGGGCAGATCAGCCCAGGGCATGTTGAGGATGGGAATCACGCCAGCGCCCTGGCGCAGGCGGCTGAGTTCCAGCGAGAGGTACTGCAAAATGTCGATGTTGAGCAAAGTGACCAGCGATGCGCCCAGGATGACGCCCGGAATGCTGCCCAGGCCGCCCAGGATCACCATGACCAGAATCATGATCGACTGGGTCAGCGAAAAAGTCTCGGGGCTGACGAAGGTGCGGTTGGCCGCAAAGATCACCCCCATGGCACCGGCAAAGGCGGCACCGGAGGCAAAGGCCGTGAGCTTGCTACGCGTGAGCGGAATACCCATCGCCAGGGCGGCCACCTCATCCTCACGAATGGCGGTCCAGGCACGTCCCACGCGCGAGTTCTCCATCCGGCTGACAACGATGATGACCACCACCAGCACCAGCAGCGCAACCAGGTAGAAGAACAGGTTGTACAGCTCGCCGGTGTTGAGTGGTTTGCCCGCCACGCCTGACAGAAAATCGTAGATGGGGCCTGACGTCAGAAACACGGGCAGCGGCGGGCGCTGGATCGGTGTGATGCCCTGTGGCCCGTTGGTCAGGTTGATCGGTTTGTCCATGTTATTGGCCAGCACACGGATCACCTCACCGAAGCCGAGAGTCACGATGGCCAGGTAGTCACCGCGCAGGCGCAGGACGGGCAGGCCCAGAATGATGCCAAAGAAGGCCGCCATGCCCACGCCCAGGAAGATGAAGAGCCAGAAGAATTCTGGCCCAATCGGAAACCCTTCCAGCTGCGGTGCCGTGCCGGGCTGCGAGTTCAGCAGCCAGAGCTGCTGCGAGCCGAAGATGGCCCACGAATAGGCACCGACGGCATAGAAGGCCACATATCCCAGGTCGAGCAGGCCGGCAAAACCAACCACGACGTTGAGGCCTGACGCCAGGGCCGCCATGATGGCCACCTGGAAGCCCAACTCCAGCAGGAACGGGTTGAGTGCACCCAGGATCGGCACGATGAAGAACACGATGGTCAACGTCAGCAGTGCTTTGACGGCAAACCGGTTGGGCAGGCGGTAGATGAACAGAATCGACGCCATGAACAACATGCGCCACAGCAGCGATCGTGGATTCTGCGTGACCATGTAGGACGTGAAGATCACGTAGGCGATGGTCAGAATCAGGGCTGTGTTACCACGCTGCAAAAACGCAAAGGGTGACTTGGGTGCCGTTGGCTGTGCCATTGTCATAGGTCACCTCATGCTTTCTGGGCCACGTTTTCGCCCAAGAGACCGGTTGGACGAAAGATCAGGATCAAAATGAGGATACCGAAGGCTACGATATCCTTGTATTCGGCGCCAAACGCACCCTGGGTGAAGATCGACAGGTAGGATGCCGCCACCGACTCGAGCAAACCAAGAATAATACCGCCCAACATCGCGCCGGTGATGTTGCCAATGCCGCCCAACACCGCCGCCGTGAAGGCTTTGAGACCGGGAATGAAGCCCATGAAGGGATCGATGCGCGTAAACTTGAGCGCCCACAGCACACCCGCCGCACCACCCAGGGCACCGCCGATGAGAAAGGTGAGAGCGATGATCCGGTTGACGTTGATACCCATCAGGCTGGAGGTGCGTTGGTCCTGCGCTACGGCACGAATCGCTTTGCCCATTTTGGTCGCATTCACCAGGAAGTTCAGTCCAATCAACATGATGAACGCGACACCAATCACAATCACCGATTTGACCTGGATATCGACCGGAATCTGGATCGGGCCCAACGGCATCTCGAACAGGGGTATGCGTTCGTCGAAGTTGCCAAAGGTGGGAAAGGAGAGATAGAACTGGCCGGTGGTCACACTCTGGATAAAACGCATGGCGTCCTGGAGCAAAAAGCTGACACCGATCGCCGAAATCAGCGGTACCAGGCGGGGAGCATGGCGCAGCGGACGGTAGGCCACACGTTCGACGGTAACCGACAGGCTGCCCGCCACGATCATGCCCAGAATAATGGCCACGAATAAGAACAGATAATCGAGCGCCAGGGTGTTGTTCAGAAAGCCGCGGTTGTCCAGATAGATCAAAAACCAGGTGCCGGCAAAGGCACCGAACATAAAAAACTCGCCATGGGCGAAGTTGATGAATTCGAGCACGCCGTACACCATCGTGTAACCCAAGGCGATGGTGGCGTACATGAATCCCAACGTAATGCCATCGATCAGGACCTGGGGCAGAATGGCCAGGCTGAGCTGCACCAGGTCGCGGTTCGGCTGGGTGCCGCGCAGCAGAAACGCCACGACCAGGACGAATACTGAGACTGCAGCACTACTGATGAGGATAAATAGCAGCAGCTGACCAACGGGGCGGAGGATTTCTCGCAACGCAGTATTCTCGCGTAAGACCTGCATTTGCCCATCCTTCTTGAAAAGTGCGGAGAAGGTTGCACGGAACGAACATAACCGGCTGATCACCCATAAGGATGATCGCGAGGATGATCAGCCGGTATTCCGATGACGGGTGGGCCAGGAGGGGTGCAAAACCACCCTGGCCCGCCGCTCATCAGATGTTATTCGCCGCCTGGCGGTGCAATGTCGAGGGTCTGAACGATGGCGTTCTCGCCCCAGGCGTTCGGGTCAGCCGACTTGACCTGGATCACAAAGTACTTG
>CAYUCC010000183.1:0-4709 GCA_964443225.1 uncultured Anaerolineae bacterium | reverse complement strand
GGAGGAGTTCGCACCCCCAGGTGCGAACTCCTCCGTCGGGGGCGTCGTGCCGCACCTGGGGGTGCGGCACTCCTCGCTGTCGAGTTTCTTATGAAGAACATGGGGCCACCGGCCTGACGAGCAGCCTGATGGTCTCGTGCGAACTTACTGCGGCGGTTCGCTGGGTAGTTTGGTGACGTGGCGGGCCAGGAGGGCCTGGTTATCCACGATGCCGGTGGTCATGACCCAATCGTCGACGGCGAGGTCGGCGAAGGTGATCGGGGTGCAGGTGTGGGGTGCTGTCTTGGCACAGAAGCGTGTATCGTTGTTGACTACGATCGTGGCCGACTCACCGGGATCAATACCCAGCGAGGCGGGGCGAGCGCGACGTACCAGCACGGTGAAGTCACTGGTTCCCTTGGCGGTGACCTTGCCCAGGATCGTAAAACGCTGCGGAGGGACCTCGGCGTTGATCACGACGGTACGGGCGAAGTGGTTCTGGTGGGTGCGCAGGCCATTGGCGCGCACCACCTGTCCGACTTCGAGATCGGTGAAGGCGGCTGGGACCAGGCCGGTATCGGTGCGCTCAAAGAACCGGGTGTGATCACGCACCGTGACTGTGACCGAGGTAGGTGGCGCGCCGTGGGCCGGCATCGCGCGGTAGACACTGACGGTCACCTGGAAGGTCCTGGCCGTCGTATCGATGGCCGAGACGGTTCCCCACAGGTTGAACTGTGCGGGGTGCGCCACCGGCTGGGGTGCGGTGCTGGCCGCAAAAGAGGGCACGGCGGTCAGCGCCAGGAGCGCAATGACAAAGAGGAATACAAAACGTCGTTTCATGGTTCTCGAACCTCCAGAAGTAATTGGGCTGGACCGGAGTCAGCGGTCCGCCTGGATGGGATCGTGGTGCATTTGACCACGAGGTGCGTTACTGTTCAGTGTGACGAACGACATGGCTGATCGGTCAGTCAAACTGGCACTGGTTGTACCGTCCTGGCTGTTGGCACCTGGTCCTCACCGGCGGCGCGGTGGTATCCAGCGCGGCGTGCGTCTGGGTGGTGTCACGGCGGCCGTCACTTCGGGGGTGACCGAGTCGGCTGGCGTGGGAGTGGGCCAGACGGCCGGTGTACGCGTGGGCCGGGGCCAGCGAGTTGGCAGCGGCTCGATGGTTGCGCCTGATGTGGTGACCGCCGTGGGTGTTGGCCAGACGCGCGGCGTGCGCGTGATGCGGGGCACCCGGGTCGGCAGGGGCTCGACGGTGGCGAGCGGGGTGACGACAGCCGTGGGTGTTGGCCGGAAGCGCCGGGTGCGCGTGGGGCGCGGTGTGGGGCTGGCAACCGGCTGCGTCGACGCCGTCGGCGTGGGCTGCACACGTGTGGCTGTAGCCGTGGGCTCTGGCGTTGCCGTAGGGGGGAAGGCCGGTGCATCAGTGGGCTGGTCCGTTACCTGGGTCTCGGCGGTTGCGCGTGGCGTTGGTGTGCTGGTAGCCTCCGCTGCTGGTAGGGCCGCCGGTGTGGCCGTGCCGGTTGGCGTCGGTGTGGCCGTCGATGGCGTGGTGGGCAGGCGGAACTGTTCTGGGTCGGCCAGGCCTTCCAGTACCTGGGCCTGGTTGTTTTGCACGCCGGCCAGGGTTTGTGCCAGCGCCGGCTGTACCGACGGCGGCAGGGCACGCAGCCAGGCGTTGATGCGCAGCATGGCGAGCCCGTTCAGCTCGTCGGCTGCTGACAGGAGGCGGTAGGTGTCCGCGGCTGGCGCGCGGGCGGCGGCGGTTACCGCCTGGTCGAACTGCCAGCTGAGGCGGGACAGGGTCTCGGCCGATGGAACCTGGCCGCGGGTGACCAGGGTTGTGACTTCGTCGAGGCGCGTGCGCGCCAGCGTCAGCTGCCAGTCGGCCTGCGCCGCGGGATCGACCGTGACCAGGCTGCGTGCCTGTTCAGCGGCGAGTTTGAGCGTATACAGCGGTGAGTCGGGCAGGCTTTGGGCGGCGACGACGCCGGTGGTGCTGAGCAGCGTGACGACCAGGACGACGAAGATGACCCGGGCCCACTGCGGCTGGCGGTTGGGGAGACGCAGCCAGCCGGGCCACTGCGGGCGGCGCGCGGTGGCGGCAAGTCGCTGGCGCAGGACCTGGTCCTGGGCGGTGGTTGCTTGCAGCCTGGGTAGTCCGGCCAGGAGTGTATCCACCTGCTGTGCCTGAGCAAAGGCCTGTGCGCAGGATTGGCAGGATGAAAGATGCTGGTCGACCCTGGTGCGTTCGCGGGTTTCGAGCTCACGGTAGGCTGCAATATGTGCCAAGACGTGTTGGGCGTTCACGTTTGGCCCTCCCTCTCGTAATGTTCGGCAAACAGGGCCCGCGCCCGCTGCAAACGCATCTTGACAGCGGAACGGGAGATGTGCATGATCTCGGCGATTTCGGCCGTCGTGAGGCCCTGGTGACTGTACAGCAGCAGGGGAACGCGCAGGTCGGCCGGCAGCCGGTTGAGCGCGTGTTGGATGTCCAGGCGTTGTTCGGCGGGCGCCAGGGGGTCCGGTCCGACGAGTTCCGGTGCTGCGGCCTGGTCGGCGTGCGACCGGTGCCACAACGGCAGCCAGGCAAAGCGTTTGCGCCGGCGCAAGAGATCGTACGCACAGTTGGTGGCAATACGGTACATCCAGGCGCGGCTGTTGGCCGACAACGGGAGATCGGGCAGCGCCCGATAGGCCTTCAGGAATGCGTCCTGGGAAACCTCCTCGGCCTGGGCTGAATCATCCAGCAAGCGGTAGAGGTAGTTCAAGATTGGCTGGCGCAGCTCGCGAAACATGGCCTCGAAACGTGCGTCGAGTTGATTGGCTGACGTCAATTGGGTTGTGTGCGGCAGTGGCGATGAATCACTCGTGCCCAAAGCGTCCTTCCACCAGGGACTTGACGACGGTTCTGTGAAGTATGACGAACGAGGAGGGCGGCCGGTCAATCCAAACATGTCCGGTCTCGTGCATATTTGCGGTTGAACTGCAAATATGCACGCAGGTCCAACTAAATATCATTTGCAGCAGGCCACGGGATAGGACAGGTTGCAGGTAGCTTGCATGAAGTTTGACCCATTGGCTTCGACGGTCGTGCCGTAGCCGCCGGCTGCGGCGCTTGTCCAGCCGTTGCAGTTTTGTGCGTAGAACCAATTGCCAGAGCTCGTGTCGATACCTTTCCAGATGTCGTCGACGGTCTGGTAGGTCGTCCCGCTCACCGACAGCGTCGCCGAGGTGCGTCGGATGTTGTCCACCCACGCAGTGGGAAACGGTGTTTGGAAGGTGACGCCGCTGTCCAGAAGGGCTGAACCGATTTCCTGCAGGGTGCAGAAATGGGCATCGGGATCGACAGCCCGGCAGAGCGTGCCCATACCGGCACGCGCATCGGTTGGCGTGCCGGTGGTGGTCTGTGCGGTCGTGAAGACGAGCAGCGTCCCACGCGGGCTGCCGCTCGTGTTCCAGGAAGAAGCGACCTCCTGGATGTCCACCGTATCGATGCGCCCGTCGGCGTTGACGTCACGCACCGGGTAGTATTCCTGGGCCGCGACGACGCCGGCCACCAGGATGATACCCACGACGCCTATCGCCGCCAGGGTGCCGACAAAGCTCTGTTTAAAGGGTGACATGGTTTCCTCCACAAGCAGACGAGTGTTGGCTGCGTTTGGAGGGGCACAGTAAATCGCATCACTTCGAAGTATAACACAACATCGGTCACGCGACATAGATCACAGCTCCCGCTGTGACGACGCGTTTGCTGTGGTCTACGGGCACTGTGTGGATAGGGGGATTGTCACAGCTGGAGCTGTGACCCACAAGCGCACGGGTCCTTTGACACCTGTCACGTAACGAGATACAATACAATCCACGATTGATACGGTGTTTGACAAAGGTTCAACCTATGTCAAAATGGCCGTGGTTCTCACGTTGCAGTTGGAGCCCATGCTGATGACGACAATCCAGAGTGTGCAAGAGCTTTTGCCCGATCTGACACGCTCAGAAAAAGCGTTGTTATTGCAGTGGATTGCAGCCGATCTGGGAGATACATTTCCCGGGATCGAAAGCCGTCCCGACATCTGTGGTGGTGAGCCTTGTATTGTACGCACGCGCATTCCGGTCTGGTTGTTGGTACACGCTCGCCACCTGGGCACGGCCGAGGCTGAGTTACTGCGCGCGTATCCGAGTCTGAATGCGCAAGACCTGGTGAATGCCTGGGCATACTACCGCTCACACCGCGAAGAGATCGACCTGGAGATCTCCGAAGCAAAGGAAATAGGTCATGCCCATGAAGGATCCACCGCATCCCGGTGAAATCATCCGCGAACTGTACATCGAACCGCTGGGACTCACAGTCACCCAGGCTGCAGGCGGGTTGGGTGTGACCCGCAAGACGCTTTCGCTCTTACTGAACGGTCATGCCGGCATTTCACCCGAGATGGCCGTACGCCTGTCGCAGGCCTTCGGGCGTACGCCAGAAAGCTGGCTGCAGCTCCAGATGCAGTACGACCTGGCAAAGGTCAGGGAGCGCGCGGACCTGATCGCCATCAAGGCCCTGACAGTCACATCCGTAACGACGTCACCGGCGTAACGTGGTTCGTCAACCCAAAGACGTTGACATAGTGTAGGTCACAGCCCCGCTGCAACAGCGTGTCTGCTGTGACCTACCATCTCCCTGCTCCGTACTCCCTACTCCGTACTCGACTTTTGCAGCGCATGACGAGCGTTCTTTA
>CAYUCC010000182.1:0-4946 GCA_964443225.1 uncultured Anaerolineae bacterium | reverse complement strand
GAATCTGGAAGATGAGAGGCAGTGGCTTCATGGCCGCGCCCCTTCTCGCTTCGAGGAGGGTTTTTTGTACCAGCGGCCTGACCACATCACGATGCCAGCCCTCTCGATTCCAATCGGGAGGGTTTTTTGTACCCCAGGGTGGGGTGTGCAAGCCGCGACGCTTGCGACTGCATCAGTGCCTGTCTTACCTGGTGCCAACGGTGGCCCGGGGGCCGGGCTGGGCCCAGCTCGAGCCCCAACCTGATCACACCATCGCAGAGAGGATACCATGACAGACCAAACAACCAGCCGTGCTTTCGGCTTCAGCACCCGCCAGCTGCACGCGGCGCAGACACCGGACCCCACCACCGGTTCGCGCGCCGTGCCCATCTACCAGACCAGTTCATACAATTTCCGCGACACCGATCATGCCGCACGGCTCTTCGCCCTCGAGGAGTTTGGCAACATCTACACCCGCATCATGAACCCGACGACCGACGTCCTGGAGCGACGCCTGGCCGACCTGGAAGGCGGCGTTGGTGCGCTGGCCTTCAGCTCCGGCCAGGCCGCCGAAACCGCGGCCATCCTGACGGTGTGCGAAGCCGGTGACCACGTCGTGAGCGGCGCTGCGCTGTACGGCGGCACCTACTCACTGTTTGCCCATACCCTGCGCAAACTTGGCATCGAGTTCACCTTTGTCGATGGCACCAACCCCGACGCATTTCGTCAGGCGCTGCGCCCGAACACCAAACTGTTCTACGGCGAGACCCTGAGCAACCCGCAGCTCGACGTCTTTCCCTTCGAAGCGGTGGCTGCGATTGCGCATGAGGCGGGCGTGCCGCTCGTCATCGACAACACCTTCGCCACGCCCTACCTGTGCCGGCCGCTCGAGTGGGGCGCCGACATCGTCGTGCATTCCACGACCAAGTTCATCGGTGGGCACGGCACCAGCATCGGTGGCATCCTGGTCGATGGTGGCAAGTTCGACTGGGCAGCGAGCGGTCGTTTCGCCAACTTCACCGAACCCGAACCCAGCTATCATGGCCTGGTCTTCAGCGCCCTGGGGGCACCGGCCTACATCCTGAAAGCCCGCCTGCACGTGCTGCGCGACATGGGCGCCTGCCAGGCCCCGTTCAACGCCTGGCTCTTCCTGCAGGGCATCGAAACGCTCAGCCTGCGCCTGGCGCGCCACGTCAGCAACGCCCAGGCCGTCGCCGCGTTCTTGCAGCACCACGACAAGGTGAGCTGGGTCAACTTCCCTGGCCTGGCCGACCATCCCTCGTATGCACTGGCACAGCGTTACCTGCCGCTGGGACCGGGCGCCATTCTCGGTTTCGGTATCCGCGGCGGGCGTGAGGCGGGGCGCCGCTTCATCAACAACCTGCAGCTCTTTTCGCACCTGGCCAACGTCGGGGATGCCAAGTCACTGGCCATTCACCCCGCCACCACCACCCACCAGCAGCTGAGCGAAGCCGAGCAGCTGAGTGCCGGCGTAACGCCCGATTTCGTGCGGCTGAGCATCGGCCTGGAAGATATCGACGACCTGCTGTGGGACCTGGACCAGGCGCTGGCAGGGGTATAACCATGGCCGGTTCCGTAGGTCTCGTCACCACGCAGTTCTATACCTTTGCGCATCCTCCCCAGGCCCTGGTCCTGGAGAGCGGTGAACGCCTGGGTCCGGTGACGCTGGCATACGAGACCTACGGAACCCTCAACGCGGCGCGCAGCAATGCTATCCTGGTGCTGCACGCCCTCAGCGGTGACGCTCACGCCGCCGGCTTTCATGCCGACCACAACCAGCCGGGCTGGTGGGACGACTGCATCGGGCCGGGCAAAGCGTTCGACACCGGGCAGCTTTTTGTGATCTGTGCCAACGTCATCGGCGGCTGTCAGGGCTCGACAGGTCCGACGTCCACCAACCCGGCGACGGGGCGCCCCTACGGTCTCGATTTCCCGGTCATCACGATCCGCGACATGGTCGAAGCCCAACGCCATCTCCTGGATCACCTGGGCATCGAGCGCCTGCTGGCCGTGGCGGGCGGTTCGATGGGGGGGATGCAGGCCCTGCAGTGGGCAGCCAGTTATCCCGAACGTATCCAGGCCTGCATCCCGCTGGCGACCACGGCGCGGCTCTCCCCGCAGACGATCGCGCTGAGTGAGGTGGGACGCCAGGCCATCTACCGCGACCCAAACTGGCAGGGTGGCAACTACTACGACGGGCCGCCGCCCCATTCCGGTCTGGCCCTGGCCCGCATGATCGGTCACATCACCTACCTGAGCGACCAGTCGATGCACCACAAGTTCGGCCGGCGTTTGCAGCAGCGTGACCGCTATGGTTACGATTTTGCCACGGAGTTTGCCGTGGAGAGTTACCTGGTGCACAAAGGGGACGCTTTCACACGGCGCTTCGACGCCAACAGCTACCTGTACGTGACCAAAGCCATGGACTATTTCGACCTCACCCAGGATGCGGAGGGTCGTGCCTTAGGCAGCCTGGTGCCGGCGTTTGCGCGGGCGCGCGACGTCATTTTCCTGGTGGTTTCGTTCACGTCGGACTGGCTCTATCCATCCTATCAATCCCAGGAGATCGTACGCGCCCTGACCCAGTTGGGCGCTGACGTCACGTACTGCGACATCGAATCGACCTGGGGGCACGACGCATTTTTGCTCGAGGTCGACACCATGACGCACCTGCTGAGTGATTTTCTGCGGCGATTGGTGATTTGACCATGGCACAGGTTTCAGCAGAAAACGAGGATCCGATGGCACAACACATTCTCACATCGCCCGTGGCAGCCTGGCGTGCCGGGCGGTATGCGCAGAACCCGGGCACCGCGGCCGATGCATCGATCGATGGCGTGAGCTTACGTCCCGACCTGGCGATCATTGCGGGTCTCATCACCCCGGGCAGCCGTGTCTTCGACGTGGGCTGCGGCAGCGGCGATCTGCTGGCCTATTTGAAGGTACAGCGCCAGGTGATCGGGCGCGGGCTCGAGCTGTCAGAAGCGGGTGTCCTGGCCTGCGTGCGGCGTGGGTTGAGTGTACGCCAGGGTAACCTCGAAACCAGCCTGCTCGACTACCCCGACCAGGCGTTCGACTACGTCGTGCTCAGCGAGACGCTGCCCTACCTCGATGACCCGGTGCGCACCCTGCACGAAACCGTACGCGTGGGCCGTCGCGCCATCGTCAGTTTTGCCAATTGGGGCAACTGGCGCAGCCGGACCGAGCTGTTGATCACCGGCTGCCTGTCGGCCGACCCGTCGCATGCCCAAACGTGGTACGCGACGACGCGCAGCCGTGCTGTATCGGTGCGCGATTTCGTGACGTTCTGTCAGGAACAACACCTGACCATCGTGGGCCGGCATCACCTGGCCGGATCACGGCGCGTACGCGCGGCCTGGGCAGAAAACCTGCGCACCACCATTGCCATTTTCGAGCTGCAGGCCGGCGGCTGATGGGTCAGCGCAAACGAGCTGTGATCGAAAGGAATCATCCACTATGCTTGTTTTGAAGTTTGGCGGCACGTCCGTTGGGGGTGCCGATGCCTTTGCCCAGGTCGCCCGTATCGTGGCGCGGGCGCGCGAGCAGGACCGCGAGGTGGTTGTCGTGACGTCGGCCATGAGCGGGGTCACCGACACCCTCATTGCGGCGGCGCGTGCGGCGGCGGCCGGCGATGAAGAGCCGTACCGCGAAGCGCGCATGGCGCTGCTGGTCAAACACCAGGTCGTGGCGGGCCAGCTCATCAACGACGGCGTGGAACGTGCCTCCCTGGGCCGTCACTTCGACGAGCGGCTGCGCAGCTTTGAGCGGCTCTGCCGCAGCATTGCGGTGTTGGGTGAGCTGACCGCGCGGGGACTCGACGTCGTTTCGGGCCTGGGTGAGCGTCTGGCGGCGCCCCTCCTGGCGGGTGTGCTGCGTGCGCACGGCGTGCATGCCGAGGCGGTCGACGCCACCGAGGTGCTGGTCACCGACGACAACTTCGGCGCGGCCAACCCGCTCCTGGACGAAACGCGCACCCACGCCCAGGAGCGCCTGCGGCCCCTGCTCGACGGCGGTATCGTGCCGGTAGTGACCGGTTTCATCGGTGCGACGGTGGCCGGTGTGCCCACCACCCTGGGGCGCGGCGGGTCCGATTATTCCGCCGCCATCCTGGGCGCCGCGCTCGACGCCGACGAGGTTCAGATCTGGACCGACGTCAACGGTGTGCTGACCGCCGATCCACGTATCGTCGCGGACGCGCAGACGCTGCCGGTGCTGTCCTACAGCGAGGCGGCCGAACTGGCCTACTTTGGGGCCAAGGTACTCCATCCGAAAACGATGCTGCCGGCGGTCGAGCGCAAGATCCCGCTGCGTGTGCTCAATACGTTCGATCCCGATCACGTCGGCACACTCATCGTGCGCGACGTCACCGAAGAGGGGCGCCGCATCGGCCCGGTCAAGGCCATCTCGGTCATCCGCAGCCTGACGCTGGTCAGTGTGACGGGCAAGGGGATGATGGGTGTGCCCGGCATTGCGGCGCGCACCTTTGCGGCGGTTGCCCGCGCGGGCGCCAACGTGTTGATGATTTCGCAGTCCTCGTCGGAGCAGAGTATCACGTTCGTGGTGCCGCAGAGTGATGCACGCCAGGTGTTGTCGGTGCTGCAGCAGGAATTGGGCCGTGAAGTCGAGCGGCACTGGGTGGATGCCATCGCCGGGCGCGACGACATCGTGATCGTGGCCGTCGTCGGTGCGGAGATGGCGGGCACGCCCGGTATCGCCGCCAAGGTGTTCGGCGCCCTGGGTGACGCCGGCATCAACGTCATCGCCATCGCGCAGGGTTCGTCGGAGGTGAACATCTCGTTGGTGGTGCTGACGGGGGATGCCGACGAAGCGGTGCGGCGGATTCATCGTGCGTTTGGGTTGGAGGGGGTGGGGAGTAGGGAGTACGGAGTAGGGAGTACGGAGTAGGGAGTACGGAGTAGGGAGTA
>CAYUCC010000181.1:0-5007 GCA_964443225.1 uncultured Anaerolineae bacterium | reverse complement strand
CTCGAGAATCCCTACATCCTGATCACCGACAAGAAGATTTCTGCCGCCGCCGATATCGTGCCGGTGATGGAAAAGCTGGTTCAGGTTGGCCGGCGCGACATCGTCGTGATTTCGGAAGACGTCGACGGTGAAGCCCTGGCGACCCTCGTGCTGAACAAGCTGCGTGGTATGTTCAACATCCTGGCCGTCAAAGCCCCTGGTTTTGGCGACCGCCGCAAGGCCATGCTCGGCGACATCGCCGCGCTGACCGGTGGCAACCTGATCACCGAAGAACTGGGCCGCAAGCTCGAAACGACCCAGATCGCCGACCTGGGTCGTGCCGACAAGATCGTATCCACCAAGGATGACACCACGATCGTCGGCGGCGCCGGGCAGGCGTCGGACATCAAGGCCCGCATCGAACAGATCCGCGCCGAAATCGACAAGAGCACCAGTGACTACGACAAGGAGAAGCTGCAGGAACGTCTGGCCCGCTTGGCCGGCGGTGTGGCGATCATCCGCGTCGGTGCTGGCACCGAGGTCGAACTGAAGGAAAAGAAGCACCGCGTCGAGGATGCGCTCAGCGCAACCCGCGCCGCGGTCGAAGAGGGTATCGTGCCGGGTGGTGGCGTTGCCCTGCTCAACACCGTATCGGCGCTGCAGGACGTGCAGGTAGATTTCGACGATGAGCGGACCGGTGTGCGTATTCTGCGCCGCGCTCTCGAAGAACCGATGCGTCAGCTGGCCATCAATGCCGGCCAGGATGGTGCGGTGATTGTCGAGAGTGTGCGCCGTGCTCAGGACGCTGCGGGCAACAAACACCTCGGCTACAACGTCATGACCGAAGCGTTCGTCGACATGGTCAAAGAAGGCATCATCGACCCCGCCAAGGTTACGCGTGGCGGACTCGAAAATGCCGCTTCGATTGCGGCCATGATCCTCACCACGGAAGCCCTGATCACCGATATTCCTGAGCCTGAGAAAGCGCCGGCGGCGCCTCCAGGCGGTGGGATGGACTTCTAAACCGCGGTTGTAAGCCGTACAACGAAGGCCTGTCGCAGCAATGCGGCAGGCCTTTTTTGTTTTGCCGTGCAGCCTACCAGAATGTGACCGGGACTTTGCCTGTGGTGGCCAGCATGCAGGGAAAATCACGGGAAGTTATTCTTTTACAAGCCGTTAGCTTGCAATTATCTTAAAATCCAGAAGTCAAAACTGGCGTAAATTGCCGATCTCATTATAATTAGCCTCTACAAACGTTCGTATGACAGTCGTGCGGGAGAACGCAGCTTGATTGGCTGCTGCGAAAAGTGGAACCACCATGGATTCATCCGAGCTGCCAGCGGTGCCGTCGGTACCACACGGTGCGCATATCTTGTTAGGTGAAGACCACCCGATCAATCAACGTTTGACGACCCACATCCTGGCACGTGATAACCACACCGTCGATATTGCCCAGACCGGCTGCCAGGTGATCGAAGCCTTCTTACGCCAACCTTACGATTTGATCTTGATGGACGTGTTGATGCCGGACATGGACGGGCTGGCTGCCACGGCCTGGATTCGTCACCACGAATCGATTCACGGCGGCCGCGTTCCAATTGTGGGGATGACAGCCGGTGGCCTGCTGGACGACCAGGACCGCTGCCTGGATGCGGGCATGGACGCTTACCTGAGCAAACCTTTCAGAGCCGGGTCGCTCCTGGCCCTGGTAACGCAGTGGACACACCTGGCACCTCTCGATACCGTCGTTTTGGCCAACCTGCAGGCCCTGGATCGAGTGGGAACCGCGCCGGCGATCGATACCTTTATCATCTTCCTCGGTCAATTCCTCGACAGTCTGCCAGGACAGATCGACGCGCTGCGGCGCGCCTACCAGCAGCAGGACCACGATACGCTGCACCGCATTGCCCACAACCTCAAAGGAACCGGCGGCACGTTTGGCGCGCCCCGCATTACCTACCTGTGCGCGCACCTGGCATCGCTGGCAACGGACGAGGGGTGGCCGGCGGTGCCGGCCTGGCTGGCCGAGTTGGAGCGCACCAGCCGGCGGCTCCGCGGCCATTTGGATATCCCCGCGTAACCTACCGTTCTTTCTGCCGCACCAGTGCCACGTAACCGACGAGCAGAATCACCGAAAATGCAAACCACTGGATCGCATACCCCAGGTGGGGACCTTCGCTGAGATCCAGCGCAATGTCGCGCGCCGGTAAGCCGGTCTCCCCATCCGACGGTGCTGCCTGCACGTAGACGGGCAACAGCGCGTAGGGCACCTGCCCCTGAATCGCCGGGATGTCGACGCGGTACCACTGCACGAGCGGAGGGGCACCCGGTGCGGGCGTCGGATCGACCGGTGACAGGGCGCCGCTGCGTTGTTGGCTGGCCCGTGCCACGCCTTCGATGACCGCCGTCGCCGGCGGGGGATAACGAGCCGGGGACTGGTCGTAGGGAATCCAGCCACGATCCACCAGAACGGCCTGTCCATCACTGCCGAAACGCAGCGGTGTGACGATGTGCTGCCCCGGTTGGTCCAGGCGGGCCTGGCTGCGCAGCACGACCTCGTGCGCCGGATCGAACGACCCGCTGACCCGCACGCGACGATAGACCAGATCGGCCAGGTTGGCATCCGGCGCATTCAAATCGACCACCGGCATGTCCAGCCTGGCCTGGATTTGAGCATTGCTGGCGCGGCGTTCGGCCAGGCGATCGAGCTGCCAGATACCGAGGCGCAGCATGATCGCCACGCCGATAATGACCAGGATGGTCAGCAGCAGCCAGCGTCCGCGAAACAGGCGCTTCATACGAAAAGGCCTACGCCCCCCAGCCCATCGCCACCTGCTGGATATCGGCCAGGTCCACGCCGCCGCTGCAGTTGACGTCGTAGTCGGGCACGAAGTCGGGACGCATAAAATCGGCCGCCACCAACTGGACGTCGACGACATCGACCTGGCCATCGCCGTTGACATCCTCGTTGCCGGCGATGCACGTCGCAGGGCGCAGCGTGAGCTTGTACAGCTCACCGTCGGTATAGCCGGTGTCGACCAGGTACAGGTCACCTATGGCATCCTGGCCGAACGCGCCGGGGTTGTTGACGGTATGGCCGGCCGGCGGTGCCAGGGTATGGCTGGTGACCACCCAGTCGTTACCATCAAACGCCAACGTCGAAAAGCCGTTGGTCTGGCACCAATCGGCAAACACGTACTGGCCAAAAAAGGTGCTGTTGGGTGATCCGCGGTAGACGTACCCCCCGCTGACCGAACAGCGACCGCTGCCGTGACTGTAATCATACACCGGCCAGGTGAACGTCAGGCCAAGGCAGTGCGGCTGCGAAGGGTTCGTCAGGTAGGCGTGGGTGCCCTCGTAGCAGTTCCAGCCGTAGTTGCGCCCGCCACTGCCGGGCGGCTCGTAATTGACCTCCTCCCACAGGTACTGTCCCACGTCGCCCAGCCACAGATCGCCCGTCATCTGGTCGAAGCTAAAACGCCAGGGGTTCCGAAAGCCGATCGACCAGATCTGGTCCAGCGGGTTGCCGGGGCCGACGAAGGGATTATTTGGCGGGATGGCATACGGCGATCCGGTGTCCACGTCGAGGCGCAGCATTTTGCCCAGCAGCAAACCGGTGTTCTGTGCGTTGTTGTCTGGGTCACCCGGGTCCTTACCATCACCCGTGGCCAGGTACAGATAGCCATCCGGCCCAAACTGCAGCTGGCCGCCGTGGTGGTAGACGCTGCCGGGATGGTTGATGGTGATGATCACGAAGCGGCTGGTTGGGTCGGCCACATCGGGGTTGGCCGAGACGGTAAATCGATCCACCTCCAGATGGCCGCCCGTGTTGGTGTAAAAGAGGTAGAAATAACCGTTGGCGGCATAGTTGGGGTGGAACGCGATACTCAGCAGTCCTTCCTCGAAACCGTTCGACAGCACCAGCGCGCGGATATCCAGGAACGGCGTGGGCAGCAGCGCACCTGTTTTGACCAGAAGAACCCGGCCGGCCTGTTCGGTCACGAAGAGACGTGCACGGTCCTGAGGCGCTGCCGTGACGTAGGTGGGTCGCAGCAGGCCACTGGCAATCAACGTGGCATCGATGGTTGTGGTGGGACTTTCGGGTCCGGGCAGTCGATTCACAGCAGCCCCGCCCACTGGTTGACCGGACTGCCCGGCGCTCTGGGCCGCGGCAGGCATCAGGCACAGCAGCAGGATCAGGGCCAGCAAAAAGGACGAGCCGCGCCGGCCGGTTTGCTTCATCGATCTTGACATAGGAGCCTGTTTCCTCGTTCACTGCCACGCCGTGGCGACCAGCGTAATATCGGCGGCGTCCACGGCACCGCTGCAGTTGACGTCGTTATCGGGCAGGTAATCGGGTCGCACGAAATCGGCGGCCACCAGCTGAACGTCGATGACATCGATCACGGCATCGCCGTTGACGTCGTAGTTACCGGCGACGCACTGTGCCGGGCGCAGTGAGATCTTGAACAGCTCACCACCCGAGTCGTCGGTCATGTACAGATCGCCGTAGGCATCCTGGCCGAACGACATGGTGCTGTTCATGGTCAGGTTGACCGGCGGCACCAGGGTGTGCTGCGTCGCCACCCAGCTGCTGCCGCTGAAACGCAGCGTCCATACCTTGTTCGGGATGCAGTAATCGGCAAACAGGTAGTCGCCAAAGTAAGTGCTGTTGGGTGACCCACGATAGACGTAACCGCCGGTGACGGAACACCCACCGCCGGACTGGCTGTATTCGTACACCGGCCAGGTGAAGTCGAGGCCGGTACAGTAGGGCTGGGATGGGTTCGACCCGTAGGGATGGGTCCCCTCGTAACAGTCCCAGCCCCAGTTGAGGCCGCCCGTGCTGCCGGCGGGTTCGCGATCGACTTCTTCCCAGGCATCCTGGCCGACGTCACCGATCCAGAGATCACCGGTCAGGCGGTCGAAGCTAAAGCGCCAGGGATTCCGCAGGCCGATGCTCCAGATTTCGTCGCGCGGGTTACCGGGACCCACGAAGGGATTGCTGGGTGGAATGGCGTAGGGTTC
>CAYUCC010000180.1:0-5325 GCA_964443225.1 uncultured Anaerolineae bacterium | reverse complement strand
TGCGCGACCGTTTGCGGTTCGTCTCGATCATGTCGCGTTACGGATACTCCCGCTGCGGATACTTGTAGAGGTACTTCATGTAGGAGTGGGTGGGCGTGCTGTCGATGTAGAAGTAGTACTCCTTGACGTCCTCGCCATGGTTCGCCTCGCTGTTGGTGAGTCCGTACAGACGTTCCTTCAGGATGGGGTCGCGTTCGTTCCACAGCGCCAGGGCAAAACAGAGCCGCTGTTTCTCGTCGCAGATTCCCCCCAGGCCGTCTTCGCCCCACCGGTAGGCCCGTGCGCGCGACTGGTCGTGGGAGAAGTAGTCCCAGGCGTTGCCGTCCTCGCTGTAGTCCTCGCGGACCGTGCCCCACTGCCTTTCGCTGAGATAGGGTCCCCATTTTTTCCACGGGATTCCCGTCTCGCGCGCGTCATTCAACCGCTTCTGTTCGGCGGTATCGATAATCTTTTTGTCCGCCATGGTACTTCTCCTTCAGGTATTCTGGATTCCCTCAGAGTCTCGCCACACCAACTCAGGGGGTTTCGTTCCTCAATCAGGGGGGCGCCGATTCCTCCCAATCCGACCAGTCCACCGGGTGCGTCTCCAGGTAGAGGTCGACCGCCCGGCCGAGCGTGGGGAAGAAGAGATCGGCTCCAATTTTGTTGAACAGGCCGTAGCGCTTGAGCCGGTCCTTCACCGGGTCCTTCATTTCTGCAAAACAGAGTTGGATGCCGGCTTTTTCCAGATCGTCGTCAAGCGCCGACAGGGTCTCAGCGGCGGTGATGTCTATGTCGGTCACCGGCTCAGCGGCGACAATGACCCACTGCGTCGGTGTGGGTGCATCGGCAACCGCCTGCAGGATGTGCTCACGGAAAACCTCGGCATTGGCAAAAAACAGGGGTGCGTCCCAACGGAACAGCACGAGCCCCGGGATGCGCTGCGCCTCGGGATAGCGCGTGACGTCGTGATACCCTTTCAGGCCCTCGACGCGGCCCAGCACCGCATCGTAGGGCCGCCAGGCACGCCAGATGAAACCGAGCAAGGCCAGGCCAACGGCAATGAAGATGCCCTGGATGACGCCGAGCAGCGCGACGCCCAGAAAACATACGATGGCGAGGACGAACTCCCCGCGGCGCAGATGATACAGGCGAACAAAACCCTGGATGTCCACCAGTGACAGACACGCGGCGATCACGACAGCGCCGAGCGCGGCGTTGGGCAGGTTCTGCAGCAGCGCCGGTGCAAACACCAGCAGCAGCGCAATACACAGTGCCCCCACCACGCCGGTCAACTGCGTCTTGGCGCCCGCTTGCTCTGCCACCGGGGTGCGCGACGAGCTGCTGCTGATCGAAAACCCCTGGAACAGCCCTGCCGCCACGTTCGCCGCCCCCAGGGCGATCATCTCCTGGTTCTGATCGACCTCATATCCGCCGCGCAGCGCAAAGGTGCGCGACAGCACGCTGGTGTCGGCAAAGGAAACGAGTGTGATGGCAACAGCGCCGGCCGCCAGCGCTGCCAGGTCGCCGGCGGATACCGCCGGAATCTGGAAAGACGGCAGGCCTTGCGGCAGGGGTCCCACGACCGAAACACCGGCCGCCGCCGCCAGATCGAACACACCCACGACGATCGTCGCCCCAACCACGGCGATCAGCACGCCGGGAATTTTGGGCCAGCGGCGTTTGAAGATCAGCACGATGGCCAGGCACGAAGCGCCGATGGCAAAAGCGGTCCAGTTGGTCAGGCCCTGGGCGACCCCTTGTACCAGGCTGATCGCTTCCTGTATCAGGTTGTCCCCGCTGGACGAGAAGCCCAAAAGTTTGGGCAACTGGCCGATGATCACGGTCAGCGCGATACCGTTCAGGTAACCCAGGCGCACAGGCTTGGAGAGCAGATCGGTGATGAAGCCGAAGCGTGCCAGCCCGGCGAGTATACACAGGCCGCCGGTGAGCAGCGCCAGCATGCCGGCCAGCGCCACCAGGCGATCGGGATCGCCCGCGGCCAGCGGCACGATCGTGGCGGCGATGATTGCGGCCAGCGACGAGTCCGGCCCCAGCACCAGGATGCGGCTTGGCCCGAAGATCGCGTACGCAATCAGCGGCACGATCGTGGCGTACAGGCCGTAGATCGCGGGCAGGCCGGCGGCCTCGGCATAACCCATGCCGACCGGGACGAGGATGGCGGTGAGTACGAGTCCCGCCATGAGATCCCTGGCCAGCCAGGGCCGCTGGTACGTCCGCAGTGCAGGGATGGCCGGGATCCAGCGGCTTAACCCGCTCGGTCGCGCCACGCGTGCGAAGGGATTGGCGGTGTGCTGATCCGCAGGTGAAGCTGGAGATGGTGGTGTGGTAGGGTAGGTCATAGGTGGGTACCGGGTTGCGTCGGCGGGCGACTAAAACGCTGCCAGGTTAGCGTGCGACAGCATGCCGCCGGCGACAGTGCGCGCGGCGAAGCCGGCGTGCAGCAGGATGCGCGTGGCGTAGTAGGCGCGCTGGCCGGAGCGGCAGATGATGTGGATCTCGCGGTCGCGCGGCAGTTCGCCGAGGCGGCTGCGCAGCTCAGGCAGCGGGATGTTGACCGCGCCCAGCACGCTCTCCACAGCCAGTTCCTCGGGTTGGCGCACGTCCAGCAGAAATGCGCCGTCACTGGGATCCCAATGGACCAGCGGCATGTCGCCGCGCAGGACATCGGCCGCGACCATCCCGGCGAAGTTGACGGGCGACTTGGCGCTGCCGAACTGCGGCGCGTAACACAGCTCGCTCTCCTCCAGATCGTAGATAGTGGCGCCCAACTGCAAGGCCATGGCCATGGCGTCGATGCGCTTGTCCACCCCGTCCAAACCCACCGCCTGCGCGCCGAGCAGACGGCCATCTGACTTGCGGAAGATGATCTTTATCGCCAGCTGCCTGGCGCCCGGGTAGTAGCCGGCGTGGGAGTTGGGATACAGGTAGATCTTCTCGTAGTCCGTGTCGCCCCTGCGCCGCAGCGTCTTCTCGCTGACGCCGGTCCAGGCCGCCGCGCCGCCGAACAGCCCGATGATGGCCGTACCCTGAGAGCCGCGAAAACGGGCGTCGCGGCCGGCGATCACGTCGGCTGCAATGCGGCCTTGCCGGTTGGCGGGCCCGGCCAGCGCCACCAACGACCACTCGCCGGTGATGAAGTCCCGGACCTCGACGGCGTCGCCGACGGCGAAGATATCCGGGTCGCTGGTGTGCATCTGCTCGTCGACGCGGATGCCGCCCCGCTCACCGATGGCCAGGCCGGCCTGCCTGGCCAGCCAGTTCTCCGGGCGCACGCCGATGCCGAGCACCACGATGTCGGCCGGGAAGACCTTGCCGGATGCCGTGAGCACCTCGAGCGCGCCGCCCGCCGACTGCCTGAAGCCACTGGCGTTCTCGTCGAGCGCCAGCCGGACGCCGTTTTTCGCCATGTGCAGCTCGACATAGCGCGCCATTTCAGCGTCCATGGGGGCCAGGACGTGGGGGCCTTTCTGGATCAGTGTTACCTGGAGGCCGAGATGGATCAGGTTCTCCGCCATCTCGAGGCCGATGAAACCGCCGCCCACCACGACGGCGCGCCTGGCCGGCACCACCGTCTGGTAGCCCGTGTAGGTGTGCATGCCCGAGCCGTAAGGGTCGTGCCCCTCCAGCCATTCCCTGATCGCCTTGACATCGGGGACGGTCCGCACGCCAAAGATGCCGGGAAGGTCGATGCCTGGCAGCGGCGGGCGAATCGGGGCCGCGCCTGGCGACAGGACGAGCTTGTCGTACGACTCGCTGGTCACCTCGCTGGTCAGGGTATTGCGCAGTTCGACAGTTTTGGCTTCCGGCGCGATGCTGATGGCCTCGCAGTGGGTGCGCACGTCGATGGCGAACTGCTCGCGGAACGTCCTCGCATCGGCCACCAGCAGGCTCGACTCGCGCGGGATCAAACCGCCCACGTAGTAGGGCAGCCCGCAGTTGGCGTAGGAGACGTAGGGACCGCGCTCCACCAGGATGATCTCGGCCGTCTCATCCAGCCGGCGCAGGCGTGCGGCGCAGGATGCACCGCCCGCCACACCGCCGACGATCAATACTTTGACGCCCGCGGAAGGGTTGGTTGTTGCCATTGAGTTGTTACCTCTTCTCTAACCAGGCCGTTGGCAGGCCAGGAGATGGGGTTCTCCTGGCGATCAAGAGAACCCCATCTGGCTACGTCCTGACGATCTTGTGTCGGCCGGCAGGCAGGTTGTCAGGCGTTGCTGCCAACCGCTGCTGCCGGCGCCGGCTGAGCTTTGCGGCGGCTGCGCAGGAATACCTTGATGACCTCGTCGACCAGCAGCAAGGCGATGGCGAAGCCGATGCAGACCAGCCATTGTTCGCCGTTTAGTTGGGACAGGCCGAGGAAGCGAGGGAAGCCCAATTCCACCGGCAGGATGATGAACAGCAGGGCCAGCCCGTAGAGCATCAACTGGCTGCGGTCATGGAAGATATCGCGGTTGAGGGCGCTCCCGGTCTCGCTGCGTGCACTCAGTGCGATGACGATGTTGAACAGCGAGAAGACGACGAACGCCATGGTAGCTGCCACGGCCGCGCCGGCCGCTGCATACACCGACTCCAGGTACAGGGTGCCGATGGCCATCAGCAGTCCCAGGAAAGCGATGCGCACCCATTGCGATCGTGAAAGGACCGGTTGGCTGAGCGGGCGAGGTTTGTGCTCCATCAGTCCGGGCGCTGGCTTGTCGAAGCCCAGCGCGACGGCGACAGGCACCTGGATCAGGAAGTTGATCCACAGCACCACGAACGGCGTAAAGGGCACGCCGCCCGCGATGACAAAAAACGCGGCTCCCAGGTACGAAACGATGAACCCCACCAGCGCTGCCATCTGGAAGCGGATGAAGTTGGACAGGTTGACGTAGATCGCACGTCCGAACTCGACCGCCTTGACGATGGTGGCGAAGTTGTCGTCGGTCAGGATCATCACCGCCGCGCCCTTGGAGACCTCGGTGCCGGTGATGCCCATGGCCACGCCGATGTCGGCCTTCTTGAGCGCCGGCGCATCGTTGACGCCGTCGCCGGTCATGGCGACGATGTTCTGTTTGCGCTGCAGGAGGTCCACCAGGCGGATCTTGTCCTCCGGTGCCACGCGGGCCACCACGCCGATCTCATCCAGCTCTTTCGTCAGTTCGTCATCGCTCTTGGCCTTGAACTGGGCGCCAGTGAGGGCCGTGCCCTCGATGCCCAATTGGTGGCCGATGGCCGCTGCGGTCACGGCGTGATCGCCGGTGATCATGCGCACCTGGATGCCGGCACTGTGGCACTTGGCGATGGCGTCGCGGGCCTCGGCGCGCGGCGGATCGACGATGC
>CAYUCC010000179.1:0-5350 GCA_964443225.1 uncultured Anaerolineae bacterium | reverse complement strand
GGGCCCGTGGCCTAGCGGGAAGGCACCTCCTTTGCAAGGAGGGGATCGTCGGTTCGAATCCGACCGGGTCCACCTTAAAAAAGCCGGCGCTGAAATCAACGGCAAACATCAAACATGCGGGCGTGGCTCAGTGGTAGAGCATCTCCTTGCCAAGGAGAGAGTCGTGGGTTCGAATCCCATCGCCCGCTCTGTGATCACACGTTCATGCGGGCGTGGCTCAGTGGTAGAGCATCTCCTTGCCAAGGAGAGAGTCGTGGGTTCGAATCCCATCGCCCGCTCTGTGTGATCATCGGCAAGCATTTGGGCTTGCCGCTCAGCCGAGGTAGCTCAGTTGGTAGAGCACGTCACTGAAAATGACGGTGTCCCCAGTTCAAGTCTGGGCCTCGGCACCTGGGTTTACCCGTAAGAATTCGGGGATCGTCTAACGGTAGGACAAGGGACTTTGGATCCCTGTATCGAGGTTCGAATCCTCGTCCCCGAGCCAAAACAGCCAGGAGGGGGTGAGGCTGGTGTGTAACGCCCGACTCACCTGGCCCTCCTTGTGATTTTGGATAACGGAGTAAGCTTCCGTGAAGCGTGGTGGCCATAGCTCAATTGGTGGAGCACCTGGTTGTGGCCCAGGAGGCTGTGGGTTCGAGCCCCACTGGTCACCCACTACGTGGAAAATGCCCGGGGATTGCACGTTGAACGCGCACCCCGGGCATTTTTATACTCATGTTCTGTTGCAACTTGCGGTTTCGAGGTGACACCGCATCCCAGAAACTCCTGGTTTCTCCAGAACATGAGTTTAGTTGACCGGAGAGGGTCGATCATGAGCAGCGTCCTGGTTCTGAATGCAACCTATGAACCGCTGAGTGTGGTCTCGGTCAAACGGGCGGTGATTCTCTTGCTGAAGGAGAAGGCCGAGCTGGTGGAAGCGGCCGAGGCCTATCTGCGCGCCGAACACGCGCAGTTCCCGGTGCCGCTGGTCATCCGCCTGGTCACGTACGTGCGCATCCCGCGGCGTTTTGCCCTGCCGCTCTCACGCCGCGCAATCATGGCACGCGACCACTACGTCTGCCAGTACTGCGGCGGTCACTTCGCCCGCCACGAGCTGACGATCGACCACGTAATCCCGCGCAGCCGCGGTGGCACCAAGACCTGGGAAAACGTAGTGACGGCCTGCCGCCCGTGCAACCAGCGCAAGGGCAGCCGCACGCCGGAAGAGGTCGGATTCCGGCTGCTCTCTGTGCCGCGCCGGCCACTGTACGTGGCCCTGGCCCTGCTGACCGAACCGGGCAGCCCGTACCAGAGCACGTGGCATAAGTACTTGTACACGCCGCTCAAGAGCGTTGCCGATTGACGGTCAGGCGACGGTCTTGTGAGGCGCTGTTCGAGATATTTGCGCAGGGTTGCGAAGATCGTGCATAGAGGTCAAAGTGAAAGGCCTTCCCAATTGGGAAGGCCTTTCGTTTTTGGCACCGTAGCGTCTTATCGGATGAACCGAGGTGATGCTACGGTGCCGTGCTTACTACAATCGTTCATTCAGCATCACCTCCTTGTTAAAGGATGGCAAGGTTTGGGTGGCCACATGGGCCAGTATGAAGTTGGCGGGATTATCGCATACGAACGGGGAGTTGTCAAGAACTGATGCGAACCAGGTTGAATGCCGTTCGCGAATGGTGGTCGCGAATGCACGAATGGCCGTTCACAAACAAACCAGACCTTGTTACGCCGATGCTGGCAATCCGGAGGTACTCAGAATCAGAACTGGTATTCGCCGCTGTTGACCGCCACAGTGTCCAAAAGCCGTACCAGGTTGATGCCCGTCAAGATGGTGATCCCCATTTGCTCCAAGAAAGTAGCTACCTCAGGCGCCATCAAGTCGGGATCTACAGTCAGAAGGAAGTCCGCCAACCCGAAGATCGCCGCAGCGATCACTTTGTCGTCATCTGGATCGCGACAAAGGTGAGGGACCTCGGGCGGTTCAACTAACTCGATGTCTTGGAGCAAATGGGTTGTGAACGCGCGGAGCAGCTCAGGGTATATCCGAGACTCAACTTCGGGATACGCCAGCACATGCAAGTATTCTTCGATCAATGCAGGAGAGGCAACCACTGTGAACCGTGCTGACTCCCATGCCATCATGAAAGTGGCTAATTCTGGTGGGCGCACGAGTGCTGCTACCAGCTGATTGGTGTCGATTACAACGCGCATCTCGGGTCAATCGGTATAGGGCGCCTGACGGGCACGCCGAACCAGGCTCACGATGGCGTCATCGGATAGGGCGGGCGTACCAGTGTCAGCAGCGATGGCATTCTGAATTGCCCGTCGCGTTGCATTAAATCGGGCACGCCGGGCCGTGTCTTGCAGCAATTCAGTGAGCGATGGCACTGGAATGAGCAGTACTTTGGCACCAACCTCCAGGCCCGGTGGTGCCTTAACTGTGTGGTCGGGTTCCACAACAGCAACGACAGTTGTAGGTGAGAGCATGGTCGTCTCCTGTATCCTCATGTGGTTTGGTTCTTTGACCATTGTAACTGAGTAAGTACTGTAACGCAAACGGTGTTTAGCACTATGCTCGCAATTGCCGTCCACAAATTCTAATGGCGAATCCGCAAGCTGTGCCGTTTACAGGCCGAGATCTCACCCCGAATCCAATGGGTCAGCGTAACGCGTTCTCCAAATCCTGCAACCCACGGAAACCACGCACGGTGCCCAGGAACTGGGCCAGCGAGTCGCTCTGCGCACGCAGCTGTTCGAGCTTGGGCCCGATCGGGTCGACGGCACCGGGGCCGGTGGCGTAACTGCCGTGGAAGGCGAAGTAGGCCTGGTTGAGCTTGCGCACGCTGTAACCATTCTCCAGCAGGTGCTGCCGGCGGGCTTCCATGTACGCTTCGGCTTCGTCGATACGCCCCTGAGCCAGCAGCGCATCCACGGCCAGGCGCGTCTCGCGCATCTCACTGCCAAAATCGAACACGGGCGCCACGTCGACTTTGTTGGCAGCCGGAGGCGGCGGGTCCGCGGCGGGGGGGGGCACCAGGTCGGGATAATAACGCCGCAGCACCAGGTTCCCAATTTCGTCGCCGGCAAGCGAGGCCACCGTCTCGTTCAGCGTGGTCGTGTCGCCGTTGTCGAAGTAGTGCCAGCCCAAGGGATAGAAGGCCAGGTAAGTGTGCAGCCACTCGTGTGCGACGGTGGACAGCACCCAGCGCAGGTCGGTCGAGTCGAGCACCATGGTGGGCCAGGTCGAGAAGCCACCGATGTCGTCCACCAGGGCGCGTACGCCGCGGTTCTGATCGACTGCAGCTCCCACCTGGTCGACCGCCGTTTCGATGGCGTCCATCTGCACCACCGGTACGTCTGGCTGCAGGTAACCGCCCAGGGCACGGCGGATTTCGGCGCGCGGTGATACCACCAGGTAGCGCGGCAGCTCGCTGAAGTGAAAACGAAGCGGTGGCCAGACAAGCCCGGCGGTGGCCAGGTCAGCCTCGTGCAGCACGGTGCGCACCTGCCGCTCGATCGTGGCCTCGACCTGGGGGCGCCAGTAGACCTGCTGCCGGCGCAGGGTCTCCAGCTCGGTCGAGGCCTCACGCGTTTCCGCACTGTCGGTTTGCCCGGCGCTGACCTGCCGCTCGACGAAGCGCTGCCGTTCCAGGATGCGGGCCACGTTGGCCATGTAGGCACGCACGAGGGCTGACTGTTCCTCTTCGGAGATGCCACCCACGGGCGAGCGTACGCTGTCACGCACCTTGGCCATGATGGCATCGATTTCCCAGGTCGGCAGATCGAAAGCATACGGACGCACGATGCTGCTGACCTGCAGGCGAAACGCCAGTGCGGGCGTGATGAAGTCGCCGCGCAGGAACAGAAGCACCAGCGCCAGTACCAACACGGCGCGCACGCGGTGCCGCCGCACCGGTTGTGCGACCGGCACGGCCACCACTGCCGCCGGCATCGACTGGCCGCGCGTGCGGCCTGAGTGTGAGATAGTTGACATAAGGATAAGGCTTTTTGTTAGAAAACAACCTGCACAGGTTTTAGCGTGCCAGCCCGCGGCAGTCAGTAGCGTTCCCTGCTATTGGCCAATGGGCAAGTGCGCGGCTATGGCCTGCCATTCCTGCTGGCAGCGCTGGCGAATGCCTGGCAGCCCGGACGGGGTCACGTCGGGGAATCGCTGGTTGCTCAAGGCCAGGGCGGCACGCAGGCGACCTTCGAGTTTTTTGAGCCGGCCGGAGGGTGCCTGCTGCTGGCGTGTTCCCCACGAGCGGGCCAGCACCACGTGACAGGCGGCGATCTCGAACTGCCCCTGGTCGGCCAGGATGTCGGCCAGCAGTGCAAACAGCTCGAAACGATAGCTCTCGTCACCGGGAATGAGTGCCGCCCGCGCCGCGTGATAGGCCGCTGCTCGCCCATAGCCCAGCTGGAAGTCGACCTTTGCCAACTCGTAGAGGGTGGCCCAATCGAGCGGTCGGCGAGCATGCAGAGCCCGCAGGTCGCTCTGTGCCTGCAGCAGCTCACCCTGGCCGGCCAGCGCTTTGGCGGCGAGTCGTGCGTATTCAACCGATTCGGGCCGCAGACTCAACGCCTGCAGTGCCACTGCTCGGGCCACGTGCCAGCGGTGGAGCCGCAGCAGGATACGGATTTTGGCCGAGTACCATCGTTCACGCAGTGCAGGCAGGCGGTGACCATCCTGGAACACCGGCGTCGTATCGAGCTCGGCCGGGTTCAGGCGGTCGCACCAACCGTTGGCGGTGTCCCATTCGGCCTGGCGCATGGCCTCGTCGATCACGGCGAGCACGATCTCGGCCACCGCCGCGCCGTGGCCGTCACGCAGCGCCTCGTCGGCGATTGTTTCCAGGCGCCGCAGGTCGTGCGCTGCCTTTGCCGGGCCAACCAGGGTTTCGTAGAGGGCCCACGCCAGTTCGGCACGTCCGCGTGGATCGCGGGGCGTCTGGCGTCGCACCTGCCGGCTCACGATCAGGGCCTGTGCGGCGTGGCCGGCCTTGCGCAGGCAGGCGGCGTAACGAATGCCGGCGTCGGTGTGTCCCTGGTCCCACAAGTCATGGAACAGCGCGCCGGCTTCGGCATAGGCGCCGGCGTTGTACAGCGTTTCGGCTTCGTGCAGTGGGTTCGTCATCGTCTTTTCCTCGAACGGGCATCTATCACCACCAAGCTGCCTACGTGGCCGGCGGCCTCATGTTTTCTACAGGAAACTCGGCAGCGAGGAGTGCCGCACGCCCCGGCTCCAACGCCTACTGATCCTGGGGATGTCGGCTTTCTGCGGCGTTGGAGCCACGTGCGGCACTCCCCCCCCCTTTTAGGGGTAGGTTTTTTGATATCTGAGCGGGAGAACAAAATGAGGTGAATA
>CAYUCC010000178.1:0-5451 GCA_964443225.1 uncultured Anaerolineae bacterium | reverse complement strand
CCGAAGTAGCCAGCCTCGGGGTTGATGGCGTACAGTTTACCATCTTTGCCCGGCTTGATCCAGGCGATGTCGTCGCCGACGGTGGTAATCTTCCAGCCCTCGAAGCCCTTGGGCGGGATCAGCATGGCAAAGTTGGTCTTGCCACACGCGCTGGGGAAGGCGGCGGCGACGTAGGTCTTTGTGCCGTGCGGGTCTTCGACACCCAGAATCAGCATGTGTTCGGCCAGCCAGCCTTCGTCGCGCGCCTGCACCGAGGCGATACGCAGGGCAAAACACTTCTTGCCCAGCAGGGCGTTGCCGCCGTAGCCGCTGCCGTACGACCAGATCGCACGATCTTCAGGGAAGTGCACAATGTACTTGGTGTCGCGGTTGCAGGGCCAGGCCACATCCTGCTGCCCGGGCGCGAGCGGTGCACCAACCGAATGCATGCACGGTACGAAATCACCATCTTCGCCGAGGACGTCCCACACCTTGCTGCCCATGCGGGTCATGATGCGCATGTTGACCGCGACGTAGGCCGAGTCCGAGAGTTCGATGCCGATCTGGGCGATGTGCGAGCCCAGCGGACCCATGCTGAAGGGGATCACGTACATCGTGCGGCCGCGCATACAGCCATCGAAGAGGCCGAGCAGCGTGGCCTTCATTTCTTTGGGCTCGATCCAGTTATTGGTGGGGCCGGCATCGCTCTTGTTACGGCTGCAGATGAAGGTCCGGTCCTCGACGCGCGCCACGTCGCTGGGATCGGAACGGGACAGGAAGCTGTTGGGGCGTTTTGCCGGGTTCAGCCGGATGAACGTCCCGGCATCGACGAGGTCCTGGCACATGGCATCGTACTCGGCCTGTGTGCCATCGCACCAGTGAACCTTGGCTGGTTGGCAGAGTGCGACCATTTCCTCGATCCAGGCTTTGGCCGCGCCGTGTTTGACATAGGCTGGAACTTCCACAATCACCTCCATTGGTAATCGATCTTGACAGTCGGTTGTGAGCAAGTCGTGAAAGAGTGCTCAAATGACAGATATAGCTGTGCACACTATAACACAAAGCGTGTGAGAAGTAAAACTCACGTCGTCTTTTTGCGACGGCGTGGGGGGCGTTTCTTCTCTTCTTCGACACCGGGTGGCAGGGGGTAGGGGTCTTCCGGGTTCGTCCAGTAGCGCAGGATGGCGCGAAGGATCGCACCGAGGCTGGCGCCGTGCTTTTCAGCGTACGCGGCGGCCTGGCGGTGCAGCTCCTCGTCCAGCCGGACTTCGACCTTTTTCGTCTTTTTGGTGCGTGGCATGGATTTAGTATAACCGATATTTTGTCATGACACAAGGTTGGGGGGTGGAGATTAGGGGTTGGGGGTTGGAGGGGATGGGGGCAAATTCCGATGATTGGTGGTAAGGTTGTCGATTGGGTGGCCAGTTTTTCAGGGGGTGGGGTGGTCGAGTTGTCCTGTGTGGCGTCCTGCAACGTGTCTTTTTGTGGACTTCAGGGGTAAAAATGTTGCCAGATTCACTTTGACATTGCAGCGGAATGGGTGTAGCATACACTCAATTGTGGTGTAATCAGGGCTTGTAAAAGAATAACTTCCCATGATTTGCAATGAATTCCAGCCATTTTGCAGGAAGTTATTCTTTTACAAGCCCTTAACTCAATCAGGAGACACCACGAATATGCCCGCCAAACCCGCAGCTGGTCCCTCAAGACTGGCAGAGACTCTCGAAGCCTACAGGGTGGATGACCTCAAAGGACTGGGAAAACACCTCGTGACGCATCTGCCGGCGCGCAAAGCGGATCTCGTTGCACTCATCCAGGAACGGATGACAGACCCGCAGAGCCTGCGCCAATTGTGGGCCAAGCTGGACCGGATGCAGCAACTGGCCGTGGCCGAGGCACTGTACGCGCATGAAGGTCGCTTCGATCGCGCCCGATTCCGGGCGAAGTATGGTGCTGAACCAGATTGGGGTGCCAAAAGCACCTTCGGTCAAGTGACGACCCCATCGGCGCTGGGATTGTTCATCCACAACGACACGATTCCGCCCGATCTGGCAGCCCCGCTGAAGGCTTTCGTGCCACGACCCGCAGCAGCCAGCATCAAGACCGCCGAAGCACCCGTTGCCGTGGTCGCGCAGACGCGCTACGACTACGAGCGCCGCAAAAAGCGAGAGATCGAGATATCGGTGACCGTCGTTGAGACAGAGCGCGCGGCCCAACACGATCTTCATTCGGTCCTGCGTTTGATTGATGGCGGCAAGATCCGGGTAAGCGAGACTACCCGGCAAATTTCGTCGGCCGGGGCCAATGCGCTTGCAGAAGTCTTGCAGGGAGGCGATTTCTACCCGCTGGCTGAAAAAACTGATCCCTACCTGCGCACGGAACCGGGACCGATCAAAGCCTTCGCCTGGCCACTGATCGTACAGAGCGCCGGACTGGCAGAGCTCGCCGGGAGCAAGCTCCAACTGACTGCGGCCGGCAAAAAGGCATTGAGCTCGGCGCCGCACGAGGTCATTCGCAAGGCATGGGAACGCTGGCTGAAAAGTGCGCTGTTGGACGAGTTCAACCGCATTCACGCGATCAAAGGCCAGACCAGCAAGGGCAAGCGGGTGTTGACTGCTCCGGCCGGCCGCCGCACAGCCATCGCCGATGCGCTGGCAGAGTGCCCGACCGGCTGCTGGATCGAAACCAGCGAGTTCTCGCGCTACATGCAGGCGGCGGGCCACACCTTTACGGTCGCCCGTGATCTGTGGCATCTCTACATCGGCGCCGCCAACTATGGCAGCCTGGGTTATGCCGGTTTCGGCGATTGGCACATTGTCCAGGAGCGCTACCTGTTGGCCTTCCTCTTCGAGTATGTTGCTACGCTTGGTCTCATCGATGTCGCCTATATCCCACCCTCGGGTGCTCGCCCCAACTACCGAGACCTGTGGGGCGCGGACGATCTCGACTGGCTGAGTCGCTATGACGGGCTGCTGCAGTTCCGCATCAATGGCCTGGGAGCGTGGTGTCTGGGCCTGACGCACGCCTACGTCCCTGCGCCTCAGGAGGTCCAGGCGGTACTGCAGGTTCTGGCCAACGGCGACATCGTCGTCAGTGCGTCGACGCCCCCGGGCGATCTGCTCGTGTTAGGGCGGTTCGCCGAGCAGGTCTCCGATTATGTATGGCGCTTCCAGCCAGTCAGGCTCCTGGAGGCGCTGGAACAGGGGCAGGCGCCGGCCGACGTCGGGGCATTTCTGGAAGCCAGGGCTTCGGGTCCGTTGCCGCAGAACATCGCAGCCACATTCCGAGAACTGGCCGAGCGGGTCGCCCAGCTGACTGACCGCGGTCCAGCCCGGCTGGTGGAGGTGCAGGAGCCGGCCCTGGCCTTACTGATCGCCAACGACAGCCGGCTGCGTTCGCTGTGCATGTTGGCAGGCGAGCGACACCTGGTCATCCCGGCCGAAGGCGAAAAAGCTTTCCGCCGCGCCCTTCACGAGCTGGGCTATGCGCTGATCCACCCTCGAACCTGATGCCGGTACAGGTGACTGCCTGGTACAACCGCGGCAACTCACAACCGCCAGGCACGTGGCTGATCCGCACCGGTTTTGATCCACGGGCTTGCCGTAGATTCCCGCAGGTACAGGGCAACAACCCCGCCAACACCAGCCGCAGCTCGCGCGGGATCGCCAGGACCAACTCTCGGGATGCCAGAAATTCACAATTTGGTCATGTCCCCTGCAGTGGGAGGCCCAGGTTCTCCAAATGGCCAACGGCTTCATTCCTACAAATTTGCCGATTTGACATTAAATAACAGAAATGTGATAATGGAATCATGCCCATGCCTGAGCAATCACCATCGCCGTGGCGCGTTGTCTTCTATAAGGACCGCCGCGGGCGTAGCCCCATTGCCGACTATTTGAATGCATTGCCGGTCGTTGAACAGGCTGCGGCTGCGGAAGCCTTTCGCCTGTTGCAGGAGTTTGGCCTTTCATTGGGGATGCCCCATGCCAAACATGTCCGCGGCAAACTGTGGGAATTGCGACCAGGCGCGAATCGCTACTTCTATTTTGCCCATGTTGGCCGGCGGTTCGTCGTTTTGCATGCCTACCGCAAACAAGGCCAGAAGGCACCTTCGCAGGAGCTGGCGGTTGCCGACCGCCGTCTGGCGGAAGTGCTGACAGGAGGAATCGAAGATGGATGATATATTCATGTCGCTAGAAGAATGGGAAGCGGAACGAATGAAGGACCCTGAGTTCGTTGCGGCACTGGCGGCGCGCGAGCCAGCTTTCCAGGTGGCCCGCCTGCGCATCCAGCGCGGCTTGACGCAAAAACAACTGGCCGAGTTGGTGGGCACCAAACAGTCCAGTATCGCACGTCTTGAGCGTGGCACCACACCACCTAACCTCACCTTTTTGATCAAGGTAGCGATGGCGCTGGGGGCGCGTGTCGAGGTGCGTTTGGCATCTTTGGACGAACCAGCCCCAGTGCCGGCGTGATGTCCAACGCAGGTCACACCTTCTGCTGTGATAATCAACGCAGCAACCCCACCAACATCGACCTCAGCTCGCGCGGGATCGCCATGACCAACTGGCCGTCGACCATGCCCTCGACAATCAGATCCCGCACCCGGCCCGTCACGGAGTAGGGAGTACGAAGTACCGTACTCCCTACTCCCTACTCCGAGCTTATGTCATGACACTAGCTACTTTTCGCGACCCTAGTGTCATGACAAATGAGAAAAAACAGGGTATATCGTCATGACACTGACTTGACAAGACATTGGACCGGGTGTATACTCAATGTAACGTCATGACACTATATTCCTGCTACACACGACCGCTCAATCGTCAAAACGACCTGCAACAATCGTAGAAATCACCTGGAGGTCGCCATGCCTCGAACGACACAACGCCGCCCGTCACGTCGCCGATCGGCCCGTGCTGCGGGCGGGGCGCGGACGCTGCGCCTGATCCTGCTGATTGCCCTGGTGCTCCTGGTCGTCGCCACGCTGCGCGACGGCCTGACGACCCTACCGGGTCTGTTTGGTGCAGCCACGAACCCGGCCCGCGCCAGTACCGAATCGGCCCGCGCCAGCACGGCCTGGGCCGAGGCGCGTGTGGCCAACGCCTGGGCCGATGCCGAGGCCCGCCGCGCCCAGGCGTGGGCCGACCAACAGGCGGCGCGCGCGGCGCTGGCCACGATTGGCCTGGCCGCCGCCGGCGCACTGCTGCTCATCCTGGGGTGGGGCGGGGGGCGCGCCCTGGTCGATCTGCTGCACCTGCGTGCCCGCCTGATTGCCCCGCGCGGCGGGCTGTATCCGGCGGTGCATGGCCACCAACCGGTGACTCATCTGAACGAGCCTGGCGCGCAGATCGCCAGGCTGGCACCGCCGCCGGCGCATGCTCTGTCCGCACCACCTGCCCAGGTCCTGCCGGCGGTGCCCTTGTATCCGTCCATCCCCGAACCGGTGATCATCACCGCCGAACGACTGCC
>CAYUCC010000177.1:0-5596 GCA_964443225.1 uncultured Anaerolineae bacterium | reverse complement strand
CCACTCCCCGACCCCCGCTTCGGTATCGTCGAAACCTTCGTCAACCCGCAGGCCGCCACCGACGCCGGCGCCGGCTATACGCGCGCCATCCTGCGCTGGGACGTGATCCAGCCCACCGGACGCGACGATTGGCAGCCGGCCAACGTGCCCGATCCACTCATCGCCGGTGAACTGGCGGCGGGCCGCGAAGTCGTTGGCCTGCTCATCGGCACGCCGGCCTGGGCCGCACGCAGTGCCGAAGAATTCGCCCAACACGGCAGCAAATCGGTGCCCGACCCGTTCGCCTGGGAAGCCTTCGCGCGCCGCATGGCGCAGCAGTACGCCGGCCGCATCCACCAGTGGATCATCTGGAATGAACCCGACGTCTGGGACCTCTCCCACCCCGGCAGCACCTGGGCCGGCAGCGAATCTGACTACGCGAATCTCCTGAAAACTGCGTACACCGCGATCAAGGGCGTCGATCACAGCGCCCAGGTGTTCATGGCGGGGTTGACTTATTACTGGGATTGGGAACACGGTCGCCGGCGCTACCTCGACCGTGTGCTCGACGTCATCGCCGCCGACCCCGACGCCGCCGCCAACGGCTCCTACTTCGATGGCCTGGCCTACCACGTCTACTTCAACCCACGCCAGACCGTCGACGTGCTGGAAGAAACCCGGGCCACGCTGCGGCACTATGGAATCACCGGCAAATCGGTGTGGATCAACGAAACCAACGCGCCCCCATCCGCTGACCCGCAAGAACCACCCTGGTCAGCGCCGCGCTACCGGGTATCGCAGGATGAGCAGGCTGCGTTCATCATCCAGCAGCATGTCCTGGCCTTCGCCGCCGGCGCAGGCCGCGTCGAGGTGTACAAACTGCGCAATACCGCCGACCACCCCGAATCGATCGAACCGTTCGGTCTGCTGCGCGCCGATGACTCCCGCCGGCCGGCCTTCCTGGCCTACCAGGTCGTGACCCATTACCTCGGCGGCTTCCGCCAGGTGACGCGCCAGACGCGTGGCGATGCGGAGGTGGTGACGTTCCAACGCGACGGGCAAAGCACGACGGTCTTGTGGACCTGGGGACGCCGCACAACGCGCCTGGCGCTGCCGGCGCGGTCCGCCCAGGCCCAGCTCGTCGACGAAACCGGCCGCACACAAACCCTCATCGCCAGCGACGGCACCTACGTCATCGATCTCCCCGGGGCCGCGTGCAGCAACGATGCAAACTGCTTCATCGGCGGCGCGCCGCGCCTCCTGGTCGAAACGGGCCCGGCCACCACCGTACCCTCTCCGCTCGTCTCCCCCACCAGCGTCGCTACCGCGCCATCGCTGCCTGCACCCACGCCAACCAGCACCCCATCACCCACCCCGTCGCCGTCACCCACCTCAGTATCAACCAGCACCCCATCATCCACCCCGCCGCCATCGCCCATACCGTCAGCCACGTCCACCTCAGACCCAACCAGCCCGCCCACCCTGGCGCCAACGGCACGTCCCACCAGGCCACCGCCAGTAACGGTTGCATCAGCAGCCAACGCGCCCTCGCCCGCGTCTTCCAGTCCAACGACAATCCTGCTGCTGGCCGCCGCCGCCATCGTCACCGCACTCGTCGCTCTCCTCGTCCTAAAAAAACCGTAGGTCACAACCCCTACTCCGTACTCCCTACTCCGTACTCCGTACTCCCTCCCCCCATTACCCCCGTCACCCCCCATCATGACCCCAGGCACTATCCCCCGCCGCACCGCTTTGTTATGCTGATCCCGCAGTCAATACCCATTCGACATTCACTTGGAGTCACGATGAACGACACAAACAACACGCCAACTCGACCCCGGCGCTCGTGGAAGAAACCGATTATCGCGGGGATCATTATTGTGGTCGCCGCCGTGGTCCTGGGCGGTCTGGCACGCGGTCAGGGAGCCGCCACCGCAGCCGTGCAGGACAGTTCTGACCGTGTGGTCACCGCAGCGCTGGGCGACATCACCGCCAGCGTCAGTGCCAGCGGTGACGTACGCGCGGCGCGCGAGGCCCGGCTCTCCCTGCAGGTCGCTGGCACTGTGCAAGACGTCTTCGTCGATACCGGCGACGTCGTGCAGGCCGGTGATGCGCTCGTGCAGCTCGACACAGCGGACCTGGCGCGTGACGTGGCCGCCGCCGAGCAGAACCTGATCATCCAGGAGGCCAACCTGGCCGGGTTGACGAACGACGCCACGGCCAGCGACCTGGCCGCCAAACAGGCCAGCCTCGACAGCGCCCTGGCCAACCTGGCCGGCGTGCAGGACGGGGCCGATGCCGAAGAAATCACCGCCGCCCGCGCCAACCTGGGCGCGGCCGAGGAGGCGTATGCGGATCTCCTGGACGGGCCCGATGCGGAGAAAGTGGCCCAGGCCCTGGCCAGCCTCAAAAACGCCGAAGCCGCGCTGCAAAAAGCCCAGGCGGCCTACGACAAGGTGGCGAGCCACCCCGACATCGGGATGCTGCAGCAGTCCGTGGACCTGCAGCAGGCGACGAACAACTACGCGTCAGCCGAGGCAAACTACCGCGACGTCGTCCAGGGCGCAACCAGCGAAGCGCTCGCACAGGCGCGGGCCAGCGTCGAACAGGCCAGGGCGAACCTTTCGACCCTGCTCGAAAGGCCGACCGCCGCCGAACTGGCCGCAGCCAACGCCCAGGTCAGGCAGGCCGAAGCCCAGCTGGCCGACCTGACCGATGGTGCCACCCGCGAACAGCTCACCATCGCCGAAGCCCAGGTGGCCCAGGCGCGCATCAGCCTGGAGAATGCCCGGGCCAGGCTGGAAGACGCCACCCTGCGGGCGCCGTTCGCCGGGATCATCACGGCGGTTCACGTGACCGCAGGTGAATTCGCCAACGGCCACGCCATCGACCTGGTCGATCCCGACAGCCTGCAGGTCGTGCTCGATGTGGACGAGGTCGATGTGGGCAGCCTTGCCGCGGGCCAGGCCGCGCGCATCACGCTGGAAGCCTGGCCAGATACCGAAATCGACGGGCAGGTCAGCAGCATCGCACCGGCCGCCACGGCCAGCAGCGCCGTCGTATCGTACGAGGTGATCGTCGACCTCGATGGTACCGGCCTGCCCGTACGCGCCGGGATGACCGCCGATGCCGAGCTGGTCACCGCCACCCGTGAGAACGTGCTCATCGTGCCCAACCAGGCTATCACGCCGGTACGCGCCGAGGGAAAGTATTATGTCGAGTTACTCGATGCCAGCGGCACGGGTATGCAACGGGTGGAGGTCACAATTGGGCTGAAAGATGACGACCATACCGAAATTACCGGCGGCATCGTGGCCGGCGACCAGGTCATGATCCGCAGCCTCACCCAGGCCACGTCCAGCGCCGCCACGAACAACCCCCTGATCCCGCCGCGCGGTGCGGCCAATGGCCTTGGTGGACAATAGGAAGAGAAAACGTTATGATTGAGCTGCAACACATCGTCAAGGAATACGTCATGGGTACTCAACAGGTACACGCGCTGCGCGGCATCGATCTGACCATCGACAGGGGCGAAATGGTCGCCATCATGGGACCATCCGGTTCGGGCAAAAGCACGCTCATGAACATCATCGGCTGCCTGGACCTGCCTTCGACGGGCACCTATCGCCTCGACGGCATCGACGTCAGCCGTATGCGCGATGACGAGCTGGCCCGCGTACGCAACCGGCGTATCGGCTTCGTCTTCCAGCAGTTCAACCTGCTGCCGCGCACGCCGGCGATCAAACAGGTCGCCCTGCCTTTGATGTATGCCGGCGTCGACCGCCCGACGCAGCGGGCACGCGCCGCCGCTGCACTCGAAGCCGTCGGCCTGCACGACCGCATCGACCACCGGCCCGACGAACTGTCGGGCGGCCAGCAGCAGCGCGTGGCCATTGCGCGGGCCCTGGCTGTCGATCCGAGCATCATCCTGGCCGACGAGCCGACCGGCGCCCTGGACAGCCGTTCCGGTGAAGAGATTCTCGATCTTTTTGCCGGTCTGAACCAACGTGGGATCACGGTCGTCATGGTGACACACGACACCGGCGTTGCCGCCCGCGCCCAGCGTACGATCTGGCTGCGCGACGGCCTGGTGGTAAAAGGGGCATGACATGGTCAACGTGAGCGAGAGTTTCCTCACCGCGCTCGACAGCGTCAGTGCGCACAAATTACGCGCCGTATTGACCATGCTGGGCGTCATCATCGGTGTGGCTGCGGTGATTGCGCTGCTCGCCATCGGCAATGGCGTCAGCGCCTCGGTCACCGGCGAGATCACCTCGATCGGCACGAACCTGATCGGTATCACTCCTGACCGCGCCCACAGCGGTGGCTACCCACCGCTGGGCCTGTCCGACGTCGAGGTCCTGTCCGATCCCCTCAACGCACCCGACGTCACGTCCGTGGCCGCCACGGCACAGGGCAGCCAGGACGTGGTCTACGGCAGCGAATCGGTTCAGACGACGGTTGCGGGCATCACAGCCAACTACCTGGCGATGAACAACCTGACCGATTTCCAGGCGGGGGATGGCCTTACGGTGGACGACCAGGAGACTCGTGCCCGCGTCGCCGTCCTGGGTGCCACAGTGGCCACCGACCTGTTCGGCACCGACGACGCCCTGGGCAAATCGATCAGAATCAACGGCGCCAGTTACGAAGTGATCGGCGTGCTGCGCGAACAGGGGCAAACCCTGGCAGGCAATCCGGACGAGATGGTTTACGTGCCGCTCTCGACGGCCCACAGCCGGCTGTATACCGACCGCACACGCAGCGGCGACCATGCCGTGAGCCGGATCATCGCCCAGGCGGCGAGCGACGACCGTGCCGACGCCGCCGCCAACCAGGTGACGGCGGTTCTGCGCACCCAGCACAACCTGGCAGCCGATGCCGAGAACGACTTCGACGTCCTCAGCCAGGCCTCGCTGCTGGATACACTTGGCGCCGTCACCAGCACCATGACGGCGTTTTTGGGCGCCATTGCGGGCATTTCGCTCCTCGTCGGCGGCATTGGCATCATGAACATCATGCTGGTGAGCGTCACGGAGCGCACGCGCGAGATCGGTATCCGCAAAGCGATCGGCGCCCTGAAACGCGATATCCTGGCGCAGTTTCTGCTGGAATCACTGCTGCTCAGCCTGTTGGGCGGGCTGTTGGGTGTCGTATTGGGCTGGCTGATCGCCCAGCTGGCGGGCACGGTGCTGGGTTTGACGGCGGTGGTCGATCTGTCGACAGTACTGATGGCCACGGGGTTTGCAGCGGCGGTCGGCCTGGTTTTTGGTCTCTATCCCGCCTGGCGTGCCTCCAGCCTGCGTCCAATCGAGGCGCTGCGGTATGAGTGAGGTGGGGGGTTGGGGGTTTGGGGCTGGGGGTTTGGGGCTGGGGGGCTGGGGGTTTGGGGCTGGGGGGCTGGGGGTTTGGGGCTGGGGGGAATGGTGAAACTGACCAGTCGGCTTCATCCGACTGGGGACGGTCTCTGCAGTCCGCCTGGCGTTCAAACGCCAGGCTTATAGCCGAAGTCCGCTCAAGCGGACTGGGTGGTGGGGCGGGCCACGCCCGAATGGCGTTCAAACGCCCGCCTGGCGTTCAAACGCCAGGCTTATAGCTGAAGTCCGCTCAAGCGGAC
>CAYUCC010000176.1:3843-5683 GCA_964443225.1 uncultured Anaerolineae bacterium | reverse complement strand
TGTTCGCATGGTCTCCGAGGCCTTTGTTTAGCCAAAGACCCCGCCCATTACAGCCAGTAGTGGCAGCGCCGCACAGCCATAGAACAGCAACAAGCTGCCAACCACCGAAACACAGGCGCTGATCAGCGCGCGGCCCCAGGTGAGTCCATAGACGGCCCGGGTTGCCGACGTCAAGCCGACGAGCCCGTAGGCAACCAGGAGGATGCGCAGGGCAGCGTCGTGCTCATAGACGAACGCTATGATGGCGGGTGGCTGGCCCGACGGCGCCGCCACGATGACTAACACGATATTCCAGGCCGCAAACGCACACACCACCAGGGGAGCGTATGCGGCTGCAAGCGCGTAATACAAAGCGGCATGCGTGCCGGCGCCACCGAGCGCCTTCGCCGCGATACCCGCAGCACCTGTCAGGATTAACGGCAAAACCAGGCCGATCAGCACGATCAACAGCGAATTGGTGAGTGTGATCACAACCCAATCCAACATGTGTGCATAGTTCCCGGGTTTGGTCTGCCCCGCCAGCGCAAACGCCGCGGCAAGAACAGCCGCCGCCACGACCCACCACAACGCGCGGCGGAACGACATCTCGGGATCGGCCAGCAACAGCTTGAATGTGGCCGGTGTCGGGTGCGTCAGCGCTTTCCACCACGCCTGCCACCATGTGTAGTGCTGCCCGGTCGGGGCAGCGTCTTCGTCGGGGCCCCGCGACATCGGGACTTCCGCTGCGTTGCTGTCCATGCGTTCTTCGATCATAGTTTTGCGATGCAACCTCAAAATAGCGCGTCGCGCAATTTGTGTCTGCAGCCCTTTAGGGCATATCCTTCGATGGTTCTCCCAGCAGCGAGAAGCGCTCCTGGCGGTCTTGCAGACAATTCAGATCCGGCGCCTGTCCAGGGTTCGCAATGAAGCTCCTGCCGATCTGGGCCACACAGCCGGCGCTGGTCCAGGTTTCGTGGCCGGTCTGCGGCACGATCACCAGACTGGCGTTGGCAAGCTGCTCCGCCAGGGCGCGGCCGTTGGCCAGCGGCGTTCGCACGTCGAACTCGCCTTGCAGAATGAGGACCGGGATGTCGCTGCTCACCGGCTCGTGGTAGCTGGCGTCCGCCTGACCCATCGGGTAGTTGGTGCAGTTGCCCACTTCGGTCGCCAACAGAGCGTCGGAAGCGCGCAGAGCCGGGATCGCCGCGCTTCTGCCGGCCGCCAGGGCGGCGTCCACGTCGCTGAATGGCAACTGCTCGTGGCAGACGATCCCAGACAACATGAACAGGGCGTTGTTTTTCGCCAGGGCCTGCGTAGCCTTTTCCGCCTCGGCCTTGTCAACCTTCTGCGAGTCGCCAGCCGTCGCGCTGATAACCTCGTCGATCTCCGGCTGGGTCAGGGCGTCGATGCGCGCCAGGATGTCCGGCAGCAGTGGGGAGCCGGCCAGTTTTTCGCTGGCAACAGCTTTCATGCCCGACTGGGGATCGGCCTCGCGGGCGCCGGCGAGGACCTCAGTTACGACCCTGAGACCGGCCATAAGGTCCCCTTCGTCGGCGCCGGCGGCTGCCGTCGAGATCTGGCTAACCAGCTCGGTGACAGCGGACGAAGCCCCTCCGCCTCCGGCTGACGCTGCGCCCACCTCGCCGTTCAACAGCGCCAGATAAGTGGCGGCGTCCCCTGCCTCCAGCTCGGCGATCATGCGCGGGATGTAGTTGGCGCGTGTGTTGGTCAGGTCGGTCAACTGCCTGATGAGTTCGTTCTGTCCAATGCTTCGATCACCGGCGACCAGCGGTTGGCGCGCCAGTTGCGCCAGCAGGGCCGCAGTGCGCGCGGTCAGGTTCGGATAGGCCGCAGCGCAGCC
>CAYUCC010000176.1:0-3743 GCA_964443225.1 uncultured Anaerolineae bacterium | reverse complement strand
CCCATCTGCTCGCCGAGCAGGGCTACACACTCATCCAACGCCAGGCGTTGGGAGAACAAGGTGCCGCGCTGGGCCGGGAAGATCAGGTCGCGGTCCTGGCGCAGATCGCCATACAGCGCCCCCCCCGCCGAAACCATACCGCTCTGGCCTGGCCCGCCGGCCAGATAGACCACGGGGTCGGGCAGCGGGTTCGGATTTTTGGCGTGCAGCACGGTGAAGGCCAGGTTGAGGCGCTTGCCGGCAGGGTCGTCGTAGTCCAGCGGCGCAGTGTAAACACCGCAGTGATAGGTCTCCCCTTCCACTTCGCTGCCGGAGAGTTTCAGGGGACAGTCGATTTTGGTGATCGTCCCAACCTCTGCCTCGATCGAGGCAATCTCATCGGCGATGGATACGATCGCATCGCTCTTGGGGTTGCACGCAGTGAGCGCCAGGGCCAAAAGCGACATGATCAACAGCATACTATGTCTTTTCAAAGTAGTGATTCCTTCGATGATGTGGGTGCATTCAAACTGGTCCGGCGCTCAAGCAGTTTTGAACACACCCTAATGAATTCGATGGCGCCTATCGCGGCGGTCCATTCCAGCGCATGGTCAAGTGGGTGTGGCAACAGGGGTTACTCCCACCCGACTGTCTCTTGTTTGAAGAGACCCCGGCCAAAGATCAGAAACAGGATCGTCACCAGCAGCAACACCAGGAATGACCCGAGCTGAACATCCAACACGTGATCCGGCAGGCTCTGATCTGCGGCGTAGAGGCCGGTGAACAGAAGGAAGGCTATGTCATAGAGCGCGTGCATGCCGATTGGGACAAACAAGTTGTTGAAGACCCTTCTGCCAACGTACAGGAGAGTCCCGCCAGTCAGTGTCACCAGCAGAATGGTCGGGCTGGCGCCCCCCACGAGATTGACCGCGTGTGACAGAGAGAAGACCAGCAACGTGACCAGCCAGGCTCGCCATTCCGCAACCCGGCTGTTGCGCAAACCGACGAGCAAGATGCCGCGTGTGACGATTTCTTCATTCACCGCGATGGCCAACGCAGCAATGATCACCTGCAGGATGACAACAGGCGTATAGGCCGCAAATTGGACCTGCGCCAGGACAAACAGGCTGACTCCCACCCAGGCCAATGGGAACAAGTAATACCACTTCGCCAGGCTGAAGCGCTGGCGCTCGAAGAAGATGTCTCTCCGGCTATCCTTGAAGACAACAAAGCTGATGAAGAGAAGAACGCACATGACCAGGATCGACGCAGCCATGCTGCTGCCGAGCACTTCGTCGATGACGGCGCCCTCCTGGGAAGTCTTCACCCCGCCAAAAAAGATGGCTGCAATGACACCGGCAACGACGGAAAACACCAGTTCGAACAGCACGACGACGAACGCAGATTTCGTGTTGAGCCTGGTATTCATTCGGATTCAGCGCCTTCCACAATATTGAAGAGCATGGCGCTGCCATCCGCAGCGAACAATCCAAGCGCCTTGTTGTCGGTCTTGAAGGAAGCGGTTTTCCCAAGCAACTGTACGAACTGCTCACCTAACGAGCCCTCCGGACAGGCTGCCAGGGTTGCCGGACCGGGCGTGATCGTCATCGCCCCACCTGCGCCGAGGGTGTACTCGGCGTTGACCTGATTGCAGTCGGCCTGGATGGACATAGCGCCGTCATCGCCAAAGGTGATGGTGTAGGCGTCAGGGTTCTCGAACACGATCTTTGCGCCGGTGCCTGCATCTATTGCCTCGAGAATCCGCCACATGGTTCCGGGCAGGTTCTCGACGGCCAACCGGGCAGCTTCTTCGCCCAGGGCAACCAGGCCGGCCTCCAGCACTACGTCGCGGCCTTCCTGCTTGGCCTGCTCGTTCTCCTCGGTGATGGGCACCCGCACATCCAGGGTCACACCCTTGGCTTCCAGGTTGAGCTCGTCGGTGCCGGCGAAGTAGGTGCGTCCCTTGGTGAAGAAGAAGGTGAAGCCGCCAGGCATGATCGCCCGCTCCAGGTAGCCGCCCGCGCCCTCCGTGCCGTGCTCACCGACCACGATGGCCCGGCCCTGGCGCTGCAGGAACTGGGGCAGATACTCCGCCGCGCTGGCGGAACCTTCGCCCACCAGCACCGTCACCGCGCCGTTGAAGGTCAACTCAGGTCTCGGAGAACTCAGGGGATAGTCGGCGGCGAATCCCAGCACCAGGTCGCCGGCCTTGTCGTCGTAGGAGTAGTTGTCGACCCAGTGAGACTGGGCAGGTTCTTCCGGCGTGAAGAGGTAGGAAGCCATCGTATACAACAGGTCGGTGGCGCCGCCGCCGTTGTGGCGCATGTCGATGATGATGCCGGGCGCGCCCTGCGCCTCGCTGAGGAGCTTCTCCCAGACCGCCATCTTGTACAACGGATCGTTGAACATTTTCCACTGGATGTAGTAGACGCCGCCGTCCAGTTGCTTGAAGCTGATGCTGGCATCGTCCACAGGCGGTTGGGGCGCAGGTGCAGAGGCGCCTTCCAGCGCGGTCAAGGTAACGCTGCTCACCTCGCTCTCTCCCGGCTGCCGGTACTCGATGGTGGTCTCGGTTCCGGCCGGGAAGGCCAGCGCCACCCTCGTCTGCGCCAGACGGATGACTTCCGGGTTTCCGGCAGATTCAGTGATGGGCAGCGTGTCAACCCGCTCGCCGATAGGAACGCCATCGACGCTGACAATCTCCGTGCCAAACTCCCAACCGGCCTCGGCCCCAGGCCCCTCCGGATCAAGCGCGATCACGACAAAGCGCCCGTCACTCATCTCCACCACCTGAGCGCCCAGATTGCCGCTGGTCTCCTGCGCGAACTCGGCGTTTGCTGCCTGTTTCAATGGGACGTCACTGGTATAAAGATAGACATGGGCGTCGCGGATGGACAGCGCCAGGTCATTCATCGCGGCGTAGTAGGCGGCGAAGTCGCCCGCCGCATCGGCCGCTTCCACCCGGGGCAGGTATCCCTGGCGAATCGTTTCCCAGTCCAGGCCGCGCAGGTCGGTGTAGGAGTAGCGCACCGCCAGCAGGTCGATCAGCGAATTGAAGCTCTCCAGAATGCCCTGATCGGAGAAGTCCGGTGTGGCAAAGGCCGCCGCCTCCAGGATCGGCATGTCCGCTTCACGGCTGCGGTCGAAGCTGACCCGGCCGTCGCTGCTCAGCGTGACCAGGGTGTAGCCGGCGGGCAGGGCCTCGGCCGGATCATCGGCGGTGAAGAAGAGTCCATCCGCCCCGGCGCTGCTGGGGAAGCCCTGGGCGTCGTCCGGCGCATAGACCAGGAAGGTCCCCTCGCGGATATCGCCGGTCTGGGGATCGATCAGGTAGGACTTGAAGCCATCCTGCTCGACCTGCTCCAGATAGGAGTCGCCAACCAGGTTTGTGCCGAGCACAGCGGCGAAGACCTGGACGCCGCTGTCGGTCTCGCCGTCGTTGTCCAGGTCGACGCTGGCGCCAGTCGGCTGCAGCGGCAGGTTCACCTGGTATGCGGTGGGCGCCGGGGCCAGGGGGCGGGTGAGCGTGCCCATGATCTGGCCGCTGCGGGGCACCCATTCGGTGTAGTTGCGCTGAATATTCCTGGATACGTCCTGCAGCATGGCCACCGGCTCCAGGTAGTGGGTCGCTACGGCGGCGGCGGTGTAGGCCCACTCGCCGGTCACTACTGCCGGGCCGGGTTCCAGAGTTGGGGACAGCCCGGTAAGCGGCGAGGGAGTTTGGACCACAGGGGGTGGGTGGGGGACCCGGCGGCAGGGGGCCC
>CAYUCC010000175.1:0-5722 GCA_964443225.1 uncultured Anaerolineae bacterium | reverse complement strand
GAAGCGCCAAGCCTCTTAATCACTGGGTTTAGGGTTCAAGTCCCTGGCGGGTCATTGGAATAGAGGGGACGGCCAATCGATCGCTTGATCGGTTGGCCGTTTTTCGTTGGCTGAAGCCGTGATGCGCCGGCGCAGCAGCGGCTCGCCAATCGCCTCGGCATCCAGCCTGGCCGCGCCGAGAAACGTAACGAATCGCTTGAATCCGCCCGCCAGGGCCTCCGCAAATGCCTCATCGGTGCCGAGGGCCTCATCCTCCAACCACAAGCCCAGGATGACGAAGGTGTTGGTGGTCCGGTCGAGTTTGCTGTCGAAGCGCGCGACGAGCCGGTCGCCCCACAGAACCGGCAGCGTGTAGTAGCCGAACTTACGCAGGTGTTGGGGTTTGTAGACCTCCCACACGTAGTCGAAGCCGAACAGAACTTTGGCACGCCCGCGTGCGCTGACGGGGTCGAGCGGGGCGAGGAAAACGACCTCTTCGGTCGTGGTGGTCTCCAACGGTTTCCACGCCTCCGGCACACGCCCGGCGTTCAGATCGTGCAGCAGCGCGGCGTCGCTGCCCAGCGCATAGTGCACCGCCTTCCAGCCCTCGACCCGCACCTCGATGAGCCCCCCATCAGCCAACAGCGCCTCGAGGAGCTGCTTGACTTTGTCAAATGGCACGCCGCGGTGGTATGAATCGCTCACACGGCTCACCCGCGACAGGCCGGAGAAGCTGACGTCCTTTGTGATCAGGAAGCGGTCGACCTCGACCTCGTCACTTTCGCCGATCAGGTGCGCGGGTGCAACAGCTTCCGTGAGGGCGTACACGCGCTCGAAGTTTTCGCGGTGGTGCGTCATGACCTCGCCGGTGCGCCACAGATAATACAACGCCAGCGCACTGTCCTTGCGGCCGCGATAACTGTGCGTGCGTGTGCGCGTCGCCATCGTGAAGTCGCGGTTGCTGACGGTACCGCGTTCACGCAAGATGGCCCGCATCTCGACGATGGCATCGGCGTGCTCGTCGGCCATGCTGCGAATGCGTGCATTGCCATCGCGCTCGCGGCGCATGACCACGCGCCAGTGCGGCAGCTCGTCCATCGGGCGGACCGCCAGCCAGCCACCCCAGTCGAAGAACTTGCGCTGCCGGTAGGTCACATCCTCCCACGTGCCGGGCGTGGTGTCGAGGACGCGGCTGTGCAGTTTGATGTCCTGGCTGCGTACGATGATCTGGAGCGGGTCGAGCTGCAGGTATTCCATCGCGGCCATGGCCTGCCCGGTGCCCGCGAGGCCGCGCCAGCGCCGTCCGGGCCACAGGCCTTGTTTGCCGAGAATATAGCGACGGGCGGTGTCGAGGTTGATGGTTAGAGGGAAGGTCATATTGCCGGAAGTGGTTCTTTTACAAGTCCTTGGGTGGGTGTCTGTGGACGCTCACCCAGACAGATCGGGCTTCCAATACCAGGTGGTGATTGAGTCGAAGGGTTTCCACGGTCGCTCGACCTGAGGGGGTCAAACCCACCACGGTAAGGCCGTCCTCACTCCACTTGAAATGCTCCGCCCATACCTGGCGTCTTGGGTTAAAAAGGCTGCTGGTCAGTCCGGTCTCAGGATCGATTCCCACGACCCGATCGAGCTTGGAGCCATTACACATCGGACAGGCGAGACACAGGTTATCTTCGGTTGTGACCCCCCCTTCTACCAGCGGTATGATGTGATCGATGTGAAATCGCTGCCCGGCTAGCCACTCGGAAGTCTGACAATACTCGCAACGGTATCCAGCACGAGTGCGAACAGCTTGGCGCATAGAGTCGGAAACTCTACTCATAGCCGCTATCGGAGTCGCTAAAGGCAATCTGGTCGCGTAACTGGTAACCTCGCTGCGATAAGATAGCCAGCGCCTTGGCGCGACGCAGAACCGAACGGTTGTACAGATCCAGCAGGTGTGCCAGTTCTGCCTCCTCGGAGGTCGACAGGCGACGCTGTCCACCGAACTCGGTCAACTGCTGCAGGCGCCGCTGCTGCGCCGGCGAAAGCGAGGACTCCGCCGCTGCCATGAGTGCATCGTCGTTCATGAGGGCCATAGCTGCTACGTCGTCAGCCACATCAGAAGGCAGATTCGGGTCCAGCGGCAACGCCGCATCCACTGTGCTGGCCAGAACATCCTCCACCGACCGGTAGGTGATCTCTGCCACCCGCTTCAGGCGACGATAGATCGGGATCGGTAGTTTTACAGTTACAGTCTCTGCCTGGTAGGTCATTCCAACCTCATAAGCTCTATCGTTTGGCTCGGTACCTGCTTGACCATGGTATTTTACCCGAATTGTCGTCTATCTGCGAATAAAGGCGCGCTTGCTCGACCATCAGGAGTTGCATGCGCATGCTGCCTCCAGACGCTGACAGAACGGCTTTCAACAATTTTGACGCATTGTAACACGATCCCCACCGCAGAGCAAGAGCCTGCGGCTCATGCCAGCAATTCCAAATGTGAGTCCCCTGAAAAAAGGGGGCTCACATTTGGAATTGCTGGGTGTGCGGGTGCCACTGCTTCCGTGAGGGCGTAGACGCGCTCGAAGTTTTCGCGGTGGTGCGTCATGACCTCGCCGGTGCGCCACAGGTAATACAGCGCCAGCGCGCCGTCCTTGCGGCCGCGATAACTGTGCGTTCGTGTCCGCGTCGCCATCGTGAAGTCGCGGTTGCTGACGGTACCCCGTTCGCGCAAGATGGCCCGCATCTCGACGATGGCATCGGCGTGCTCGTCGGCCATGCTGCGAATGCGTGCATTGCCATCGCGCTCGCGGCGCATGACCACGCGCCAGTGCGGCAGCTCGTCCATCGGGCGGACCGCCAGCCAGCCACCCCAGTCGAAGAACTTGCGCTGCCGGTAGGTCACATCCTCCCACGTGCCGGGCGTGGTGTCGAGGACGCGGCTGTGCAGTTTGATGTCCTGGCTGCGTACGATGATCTGGAGCGGGTCGAGCTGCAGGTATTCCATCGCGGCCATGGCCTGCCCGGTGCCCTCGATGCCGCGCCAGCGCCGTCCGGGCCACAGGCCCTGTTTGCCGAGAATATAGCGACGGGCGGTATCGAGGTTGATGGTCAGCATGATGATGGAGTCTCACTTGATTTGATTGTTGGCGCAACAACTTGATTTTACTGTCATCTGGGGGTGCCGGCAAAACAGAGTCACCTCATTTCCTTGCACTCTTGCGCTATTGCGTGTAGAATGTGCCCAATAACGGACTCACATCAGGAGTCATCACCTCGAAGCGTTCGTTCCGCATGCCGGTACAGTCAGTCAATTCGACGACATGCGCTCCCTGGATATCCAGCATGTTGAGCCAGATCGTTTCCATCGGTACACTCCATTCGTAGCCGAGGTGACATGTCTACATTATTACGCCCTATTTTTGAAACCTGTACACCCCGAGATGAAGTCCTGAAAGGACACCTGAGCGAAGACATGTTCGCCGCGCGGCTCAAAGATGTGATGAACGGAAGAGCCGACCCCATCTATCAGGATGCCAGCAGGTTCTTCGTCAATACGTATCCCACGGACGGTCTCAGAACCTTGGTGGGCGAAGTCCTGGGCCGCATCACGGGACACTCCCCTACCAACAGCCCGATCATCCGTCTCGAGACCTCATTTGGGGGCGGCAAGACCCATAACCTGATCGCCCTCTATCACGCGGTCAGCGGACACACAACGCCGGCGATGCTGTCCGACTTTGCTCTGCCCAACCTGCCGCTACCGCAGCCGGGTGACATCGACATCGCAGGCATTGTCGGCTCCGATCTCGATCCCAGTAATGGTCTCCTACATCCCGCCGATGACCTGACAACGTACACCCTCTGGGGTGAACTGGCGTACCAGCTCGGCGGTCGAGCCGGGTACGCATGGGCACAGGAAAGCGACCGGAGTCGGGTTGCACCTGGTACTGCGCTCTTCGAACGCATCATTGGCGACCGACCCACGTTGATCATGATCGATGAAATTGCGCGCCACCTGCGCAGCGCAAGCGGCATTCCTACCGCCCACGGCGAGGGCACACTGGCCAAACAAACGACTGCGTTTTTGATGTCACTCATGGAGTTCGTCGCCAGCAAACGTCGTGTGGTCCTGGTGCTCACCATGGCCAGCGATGTCGATGCCTTTGGCAAGGAGACCGAGGCTTTCCATGCCGACCTGGCCGAGTCGTTGAAGGTTTCGGCACGGCAAGAGCGCGTACTGACACCCACCGGCGAGAACGAAATCTCCGCCATCGTTGTCCACCGGCTGTTTGCACACATCGACAAGGCATCGCTACCGGCGGTAACGGTGCAGTATGGCAGCTACTACCGGCGGCTCTACGAGCAGCAGGCATCGCTGCACGACCGGGCACTGCGCGGCGATTACCTGCAGGAATTCGAGACCTCTTATCCGTTCCACCCTGAGTTGATCCGAGTGCTCAACCTCAAGGTGGCAACCATCCCGAACTTCCAGCGTACCCGCGGTGCCCTACGCCTCCTGGCCAACCTGGTTCAGGAATTGTGGCAGTCCCAACCCCAACAAACGTGGTTGATCCATCCCTACCACGTCGACCTCGCTGTGCCCGACATCCTGGAAGACCTGACGAGCCGCCTTGATCGGGCGAAGTTCAAGCAGGTGGCCGAGGCAGACATTGTTAGCCCACAAATCGGCATCCCAGCCCACGCAGCCGAAGTGGACCACGGTTTCGTGGCCAGCGGGAAACCACCCTACGCGCGGCGGTTGAGCACAGCGATATTCCTGCACAGTTTGACGCAGGGTATCGCCAGTGGAGTCGAGCTGCCGGAGCTGCTCCTGGCTACGGTGACCCCCAACCAGGCCAACGGTGACGATCCGGCTGTGGTCACGCGCGCCCTGGAGAGCCTTTACCAGAAGGCCTGGTTCCTCGAATACGACGGCTATCGCTATCGCTTCAAAACCGAGCCATCGCTGAACAAAATCGTCGAGGACGAGACACCCCTGGTAGGCCTCACCCGCGTCAAGCAGGAGATCGAAGATCGGGTGCGCAGAATCTGGCGCCTGGGCTTCATGAAACCTGTGCCCTTCCCCGACACACCGGCTGAACTGGACGATGACGCCGGCAAACCCAAACTCGTCATCATGCACTTCGACGCCGTCAAATTGCCTGCAGACCTGGAGGAACCACCCGATCTGGTCCGCCGGTTGTACGAACGCGCCGGCGCGCTGGGGAGCTTCCGCGCCTATCCCAACAACCTGGTGTTCCTGGTCGCAGACAGTGACCAGGTGGATAACATGGTCGCTGTAACCCGCCGCTACCTGGCGATTAACCGCATCACCGGCAGCGCCCAACGCATGCAGGAGTTTCACAAAGAACATCAACAAGAACTGCGCAAAATGGGCGAAGTGGCCGAGTTGGAAGTGCGAATTGCGATCACCAAGGCCTATCGCTATCTGTTCTATCCATCTAGTGATGCACCTGCACACAACGGCTACCTGCGCCGCGAGACCATGCCACCCCAGGAACAAGGCGACATCGACCAGGACCAGACCAACGTCGTCGTGCGAGTCCTGCGTAACCTGCAAAAGGCATTGACCGCCGACGACCCGCCGCGGTCCAGCCAATATCTCAGAGCCAAAGCGTGGGACAAAAACCAGGTGACGATGTCCACCGAAGATCTGCGTCGTGCCTTTGCGTGCAAAATCGTCCTGCCGCTGTTGATGGACGTCAACCAACTTCGTCGTTCCATCGAAACCGGCGTC
>CAYUCC010000174.1:0-5807 GCA_964443225.1 uncultured Anaerolineae bacterium | reverse complement strand
GGGGGGGGGGGGGGGGGGGGGGGGGGGGGGGGGGGGGGGGGGGGGGGGGGGGGTTTGGTTTTGGGGGGTGGGGGGTTGGAGGTTGGAGGTTGGAAGGTGGAGGTCGGAGGTTGGAGGTTGGAGGTTGGAGGTTGGAAGGTGGAGGTTGGAGGTTGGGGGTTGAGGTTGGAGGGTGGATTGGGGAGGACGAGACGGTGGTGGGTTGGTTTGCGGCTGGCTGCAGCTGTGAGCTTTGAAATCGACGGTTAGGGCCATTGTGCACATGTGCTGTCATCAAAAAGGGGTGGGGTTCCTCGGAATCCCACCCCTTTTTGGGGTATTCGGTCAGCGCATGGCCTGCATGAGCTGGTCGAGTGCGGACGGTGGTGGCCGTAGTTTATCGGCCGGCATGAGTGCCAGCGGTGTTTCGGGCAGGTTCATCAGTTCGGGCAGGGTCGGATGGTCGGGGTCGATATAGATCAGACCGGTGATCAGGTCCTGGTTCTTTTCGGCCTCGCGCAGTGCGTGCACGGCGGCGTAAAAATCCCGGGGGTTGTACGAGTTGTCCAGCTTGGACAGTCGCACGCGCGCGCCATTGTGCATTTCCACTTCCACCGTATCACCCGGCTCGTAGTCGACGCTGATTTCCTCGTAAGGCGGGATGTAGGTGATGTCGTGCAGCGCCTCTTCGTGGGCCTTGCCATACGAGTAGCTCTTGGTCGAATCCTCGTGATTGTTGAAGGTGACGCATGGGCTGATGATGTCCAGAACGGCGGTGCCCTTGTAGCTCAGTGCCGCTTTGAGCAGTTCGCGCACCTGTTTGGCGTCGCCGGCAAAGGAACGGGCCACAAAACCACAGCCCAGGATGAGCGCTTCCATACACAGGTCGACCGGTGAGAATTCGTTGACGCCAGCGTACTTGAGCACCTGCCCCTTGTCGGCGGTCGCCGAAAACTGTCCTTTGGTCAAACCGTAGACGCCGTTGTTTTCGATGATGTAGACCATCGGCACGTTGCGGCGCACCAGGTGTTTGAACTGGCCGATGCCGATGCTGCCGGTATCGCCGTCCCCGCTGACACCGATGGCCAACAGGCTGGCATTGGCCAGTGTGGCACCGGTGGCGATGGATGGCATGCGCCCGTGCAGCGAGTTGAAGCCGTGCGAGCGGTTCAGGAAATAGGCGGGCGATTTGCTCGAACAGCCAATGCCGCTCAGTTTGATGATCCGGTGCGGTGGCAGCGACAGCTCGTAACAGACGCGAATGATCTGGCTGGAGATCGAGTCGTGCCCGCAGCCCTTGCACAGGGTGGATGCATTGCCGTCGTAATCCTTCGGTTCGAGACCGATCTGGTTCAGTTTCAGATTCCCGTTGCTGCGGGGTTTGGTTGTGACTTCCATGGCTTAAAGCTCCTGGGCAAGGATCGTTTCGGTCACGTAGCGCGGGGTAAGCGGCAGTCCGTCGCACTTGGCCATCGAACGGAAGCGCGTGGCGTATTCGGGCAGCTCCATGCGCAGGATCTGCGCCAGCTGGCCGTCGAAATTGAGCTCGACGACGTAAATACGTTCGTGAGCCGCCACGAATTCGCGCAGGCTGTCTTCGAGCGGCAGCGCACGCAGCCGCAGATAGCTGGTTTCGATACCCTTTTTGCGCAGACGGTCGCGTGCTTCGACGACCGCCGGGTCCACCGAGCCATGCGCAATGATGCCGATCGAGGCACCCGGCACGGCATCGATCACCGGTGCCGGCACCAGGGTACGGGCCGTATCGTGTTTGCGGGCCAGGCGTCTGAGGTTCTCTTCCCAGTCGTCGGGCCGCTCGCTGTAGACCGCCTTGGCGTTATGGCCGGTGCCGCGCGTAAAGTAGGCCGCCCGCCAGTCATCGGTGCCGGGCAGCGTGCGGTAGCCGATACCATCCCCATCGACGTCCACAAAACGACCCCACGTGCCCAACCGCTGCAGGTCTTCGGCGGTCAGCACTTTGCCGCGGTCCATCGGCTTTTCGGGATACTTGAACGGCGGACTCATCCACAGGTTCATGCCCAGGTCGAGGTCACTCAAGACAAAGACTGGTGTCTGCAGCCGCTCGGCCAGGTCGAAGGCCTGGATGCCAAAGTCGAAACATTCGCCTACCGAACCGGGCAGCAGGATGACGTGACGCACGTCGCCGTGACCCAGGAAGTAGGTCGAAATCAAATCACCCTGCGAGACGCGCGTCGGCAGACCGGTGCTGGGCCCCATGCGCTGCACGTCCCAGATGACCACGGGCACCTCGGCGAAGTAACCCATGCCGGCGTATTCGGTCATCAGGGAAATGCCAGGGCCCGACGTCGACGTCATGCTGCGCGCACCGGCCCAACCGGCGCCAATGGCCATGCCAATCGCGGCAATTTCGTCTTCGGCCTGCACCACAGCGTAGGTCGGCTCGCCCGTCTCGGGGTCGTTGCGCAGTTTGGGCAGATATTCGTTGAGCGCCTCGGCCACGCTGCTGGCGGGCGTGATCGGGTACCAGGCCACGACGCTCACCCCACCAAAGATGGAACCCAGGGCAGACGCGACGTTGCCTTCGATCATGATCATGCCTTCGGTGGCGTTCATGCGCTCGACGCGATACGGGTCATCCTTGACCAGGTTAGCCCGCACCCAGTTGGCAGCCATTTCCACCACGCCGTAGTTCAGATTCACCGCTCGTGCTTTGTTGTCGAAATGCGTATTCAGGGCACCCTTGATCTCATCCAGATCGATCCCCAACAGCGCAGCCACCGCCCCGACGTACACCATGTTGGAGACATACGTCTTGAATTTGTCTTCTGCACCCGATGCCTTCACGAACTCTTTGAGCGGCACGCCGTAATAGGTGACGTCGCTGCGGCTGTGTTCGAAATTCCAGTCCGCCGGATAGATACAGACGCCGCCGGGTGGCAGGGCTTTGATGTCATCGACGACCGTCTTTTCATTGAATGCAATGACGATCTCGGTGCCTTCGCGGCGTGCGATGTACCCGTCCTTGCTCACCCGGATGGTGTACCAGGTTGGAAGTCCCGAGATGTTCGATGGGAACAGGTTCTTGCCGTTGACCGGTATCCCCATGCGGAAGAGTGCACGAATGATGGTGACGTTGGCCGTCTGACTGCCTGATCCATTCGGGGTTGCCACGACGATCGAAAAATCATTCACGACGTCGGCGCGTGGCCTGGTGGTGGCCACGACCGCTTCAGATTGCACATCCATTGTGCTCATTAACACGCGCCTCCTTGAAGCTACTTCATGCGCCTCTGCGCAAAAATAAATCGTACGACGTCACCTGCACACCTGCCGCGCCGCGGGCTGCAGCCGAAGGTGCGGGTTCGGACGTCGTACGAAAACATCGGCCGGGTCGTCTCTCATGCACTGTGCATCATTGCAGCCTGCAATAAATTGTTTCTATTGTATCACGCGCTAACCAACTGTCAAGGTATCATAACACGATTCGCAGCTACGATTCCAGCTCCACCAGCAGCTGCCCGCGGTCCACGACGTCACCCGCCTGGCACAGGACACGGCGCACCGTGCCCGCCGCCGGCGCAGCCAGCCGCAGCTCCATTTTCATCGCTTCCAGCAGCAGCAGCGTCTGCCCGCGCTCGACGGCGTCACCGGCACGGACCAGCACGTCCAGCACGTGGCCGGGCATTGCGGCCTCGAGGCCCCCCGCCTGCGCCTGCACCGAACGGCGCCGTGACCCAGCCCGCGGATCGGGCTGCTGCAGGACGTAACTGCACGGCGCGCTGAATGCCACGTAGCGGCGCAGCCCGTCACTGGCCACGTAGGCCCGCACGCGCCGGCCGTCGATCTTCATGTTCAGCCGGCCGTGTTCAGGCCGGTGCACTTCGACGGTATACGACCGGTCGCCTACAGTGACCCGGTAGAGATCACCTTCCTTTTCGACCTTGACGATTTTCTCGTCTTCGGCTGCCTTGAGGGCGTGGTAACGAAACTCCATGTCAACCTCTCCCCAGGCGGAAGCCATCGCGCTGCCCCCATGGGCTGTGGGGATCACCGCCGGCACGCGTGGCCGTTTCGGCCGCGCCTGAAGCCGTCGACGACTGCATGTCGAGCAGGTCGGCCAACGCCGCCGCAATCAGAACGTCATCGGGAATAGGGCCATGGTAGTCCTGCCAGCTGGCAAACTGCTCGTCCACGAAGCTCGTTGTGGCCAAACCCCGGCGAAACAGGGGATGATCGATAACGGCCAGCAAAAACGGGATGTTCGTCGTCACGCCCTGCACGATGTAGTGCCCCAGTGCCCAGCGCATCTTGCCGATCGTTTCGTCGCGGTCCTGACCCCACACGATCAGCTTGGCCATCATCGGATCGTAGTGCAGCATCACCTCGACACCGGTGCTGATGCCGGCGTCGACGCGTACCCCAGGCCCCACCGGTTCGACGGCCCGCAGCACTTTGCCGATCGACGGCAGAAAGTTGTTCTCGGGATCTTCGGCGTAGATACGGCACTCGATGGCATGACCACGCTGGCCCAGGTCGGTTTGGGCGAAAGGCAGCGGTTGGCCGGCGGCGATGGCCAGCTGGGCCTTGACCAGGTCGACGCCCGTGACCAGCTCGGTGATGGGGTGCTCCACCTGCAGGCGGGTGTTCATCTCCAGAAAGTAGAAACTGCCTGTGCTGTCGACCAGGAACTCGATCGTGCCGGCATTGACATAATCCACGGCGCGCACGGCAGCCAGGGCGGCTTCTCCCATCTGCGCACGCAGATCCGGCGTCAGCAGGGGCGAAGGCGTCTCTTCGATGATCTTCTGGTGGCGGCGTTGGATGGAACATTCACGCTCGAAGAGGTGTACGGCGTGGCCGTGCTGGTCGGCCAGCACCTGGAATTCGATGTGCCGCGGCTGGTCGAGGTACTTCTCCAGGTAGATGCGGTCATCGCCGAAGGCATTCAGCGCCTCACGTCGTGCCGACGCCAGGGCATGGGGCAGATCGTGGTACTGGTGCACGATGCGCATCCCTTTGCCACCGCCGCCCGCCGTGGCCTTGACCAGCAGCGGATAACCGATCGTTTCCGCCGCCGCCAGCAGGTCGGCATCGGCCGTACTGGCCTGGTAACCGGGCACCGTCGGTACGCCGGCGGCCTGCATCGTGGCACGCGCCGCGGTTTTGCTGCCCATGGCGCGCATGGCCGCCGCGCTGGGACCGACGAATACCAGCCCGGCCTGGCGCACGGCATCGGCAAAGCCGGGGTTTTCGGACAGGAAGCCGTAACCGGGATGGATCGCCTGGCAGCCGCGCTCGAGCGCTGCCTGCACGATACGCTCCCCGCGCAGGTAGGACTGGGCGGGTGACGGCGGGCCGATCAAAACCGACTCGTCGGCCAGGACGGTGTGCACCGCGTCGGCGTCCGCTTCCGAGTAGACGGCTACCGTACGAATGCCCAGCTCCTGGCAGGTCCGGATGATGCGTACGGCGATCTCGCCGCGGTTGGCGATCAGGACTTTGTCGAACATCGTGGTTTCCCTGGTAAAAAAAGTTAGCAACTCTGCAAGAGTTGCTAACTTTCGGCATCTACATCCGAAACACCCCGAACCGCGTCTCGACCGGCGGGGCGTTCAGGCAGGCTGACAGTGCCAACCCCAGGACGCGCCGTGTCTCGGCGGGATCGAGAATGCCGTCATCCCACAGGCGTGCCGTCGAATAGTACGGACTGCCCTCACGCTCGTACTTCTCCAGCGTCGGGCGTTTGAAATCCTCCTGTTCGGCGGGTGTCATCAGCGGCTGGTGACGGCGCGCCAGCTGGTCCTGTTTGACCGTCAGCAGCACGTTGGCCGCCTGTTCGCCCCCCA
>CAYUCC010000173.1:0-5812 GCA_964443225.1 uncultured Anaerolineae bacterium | reverse complement strand
CGCCCTTGGACAGCGTGCCAAGCACCGCCACTCGCCCGTTGAACCAGCCGGCATAACCGCTGCTGTTGCTGCCGCCGTTGGTGCCGACCACGCCATAGCCGCCTGGCGGGGTGTCGCCATAAACACCGTAACCTGTGCCATCCTGCTCACCCCATACGCCGATTCCGCTGGCGCCGGTGCCAGCGTTCGTTCCTCTGACTCCCGCAGAACTAGGCCCCGCATTGACGGAGCTTACCGTTCCATGTACTCCAGTCACACCAGAGAGGGTAGAAAACGAGATACCGTCAACGCCGCCATAAGTTCCCTCGCCACGAATGCCGACGAGGTCACTAGTGCCCTTGACACCCCAAAAGACTCCATCTCCGTAGACGCCTGTTTCTCCTTCACCGAATACGCCTTCTCCATAATCACCCGTCGACACGCCTCTGACACCCACCGCCTCCCCAGGGGTCAGTGAACTTGCCGCGGTTTGACCAAGGACGCCGATGTTGGCGGTCGACACGCCCAAGACGCCTATACTGCCATCCGAGACGCCGTACACACCATAGCCCGTGCCAGTGTTTTCTCCATACACACCGCCGCTGAACTGACCCGCGCTGATGCCAACCACGCCGCTGGCGTTGGTGCTCTCGCCCCATACACCGGCCCAGTCTGTGCTTTCGCCGCGGACGCCGTAGTAGCCGCGTCCCAGAACGCCAACGCCATCGCTGGCGGAGGCCGTTCCTCTAACGCCTGCAGCGGTGGGATTTCCGGTAAAGGTGGCCTCGGTGTAGCCTGAGACACCAGCTTCCTGGCTGGAGTACCCTCCAACGCCAACGCCGCTACTGCTTTGCCCTGCTACGCCGGAGGCCAAGTTGCTTTCGCCGCGAACACCGTTGCCGAAGTTCGTCCTACCGAGAACACCAACGCCATCCCGACTCTGCCCCAGCACACCATATGCGTTCAGCCCCTCGTCGGCCCGTCCAAAGACCCCGACTCCATTGACACCTGTTGCCAGGCCATGAAACGCCATTCCCAGGTCTGCTCCCGAAGTTGTCATCAGCGTCTGCGTTATGGTGCTGGTGGTATTGTTGATCACCGCCCCCGGCGCCAACCCGAGCGCGTAGGGCACGCCATGCATCGTAATGCGGGGAGCCAGCGTGGTATAGGTGCCTATGCTAGCCCCAGGGCGAACCTCGACAGCCAGCCACAACTGCTGACCGTCGAACACGACGCCGAAGTCCAGGCTGACGTTGAACAACCCGCCAGCCACGACCACGTCGTTCTGTGTCAGCGTGCTGCCGACTTGTGCGCCGCTGCTGGCCGCGTTAAACAGACTGAAGCGCAGGTCATACGCGCCATTTGCTGGCGAGCCGCCATCGGACAGGCGGCCCTGGTAGGTGAAGGCCGTGCCGACAGGCGCGTCGGGTCCCTCGGGTTCGGCTGCGCTGGCGGTTGCCATACCGCTCAAGGTCAACACCAGCAGGAGTACGATGAAGATGCCAGATTTGTTGTGCTTGATCATGGTTTCCTCTCACGCTACACAAAGGCGCCGGGCGCTTTCGGAAGTACCCGGCATCTGTGATGTCAACAAGCCTCGCCGAACTGCGCCGCCACCAGGGTCACGTCCTGGATATCCAGGTCGCCGTCACCATTTTGGTCATAGGGGAAGCTGGCCGTGGATTGCGGCCACGCCGCGGCGATCATCTGGATATCCACCACCGTCACCTGGCCGTCACCGTCGAGATCGCCGGCCAGCGCACAGGTCGGGCCGCCCGGCAGGAAGCCGCCGGTGAGCGTGTAGCTGCCGCCGCTCATGGTCGCGGCGTCCGGCTGGCCGATGCTGCCGAGGAGGTCGTAGCTGCCGCCGCTGGCGCTGCCGCCGGGGCCGATGTTGTGCCAGCTCAGGTCGTAGGGACCGCCGGTTTGGGCAAGGGCCACAGGCTGACCGCTGAGCAGCCAGGCGACAACCAGGCCGGCTGCCAGTACCATTCGCCTTCGTCGCACAAGTTGTGTCATGGCGTCACTTCCTTCCCCTTCATCGGTGGCGCATCGGGCAAACCGCCCTTACCCTGGTCGCCGATCAGGCTTTGCATGGCCGGCTGGCCGTAGCCCGCCGGGTACCAATAGCGCCCGATCTCGTCGCCGGTCTTGTCCGTTTCGGTCTCGACGCGGTTGTCCCGCAGGTAGGGATCGTCGCGCAGTGCGCTGATCTGCCAGGAGACCTTGAGGCCGGGCGAGCCGCCGGCAATGCTGAACTCGTTGCCGGCGACCTCCTGCGCGATGTAGACCGGCGCGTAGCCGCCTACGCAGGTCAACTGGTAGTGGATGCCCTCGTCGGCGTTGAGGGCGTCGAAGTAGTCGGGCAACTGCACGACGGCCCGTCCGTCCTGATCCAGCGTGACCAAACCTTCGTACTGGTTGCGCACCTCCGGGCTCTCCACGGCAAAGTGGTAGAGCAGCCTGTTGGCCGGGTCCAGCGGATGGTCGATCACGAAGGCCTTGCTGCCGTTGACCGAGAAGTTGCCGTTGACCACCACGCGGCCGGCAAAGACGCCGGCAAAGCCGCTGCTGTTGCTGCCGCCGTTGGATCCGACCACGCCGTAGCCGCCGTTAGGCGTGTAGCCGTAGACGCCATAGCCGGTGCCACCCTGCTCACCCCACACGCCGATGCCGTCGGGTCCCGTACCGTAGTTGGTGCCCCGCACCGCCGCCGAGCTTGAGCCGGGGTTAGTCGGCGAGACACGACCGAAGACTCCGACTGCGTTGGCCGCGGTGGACCCTGTCTCACCGTAGACGCCAGGACTGGTCGCTTGTCCCGTATGGACCCCATAGACACCGAATCCGCCCGTGCTTTGACCTAAGACTCCGCTAAAGGAGCCTTCTCCCGTGACACCTGCGAAGGTATCCCCGGTGCCCGAGACTCCGATTGACCCGCCCTCCGCCACCAGGCCGGCGCCATAGCCGTTGACCAGCTTAAGCGACGGCTCGGAGGCGTCATTGCGCACCTGCGCGCCAGCTCGTAGGCCAAGCGCATACGGAACAGCCTCGAGCAACTGTCGCGGGTCAAGGACCGTGTAATCGGCGTCCCCGGGGCACTGGACCTCCGTCTGCAGCCAGAGCGCGTCGCCCCGGAACTGGTTGCCCACATCGACCGTAGTGGTGAACAAGCCATCGACCACCTCCACACCGGCGACGGTCTGAGGCGCAGTGCGCACGATGCCGCCGCTGGCCGCGTCGTACAAGCTGAAGCGGAAGTCGCAGGTCGCGTTGACCGGCGCGCCGTCGCGATTCAGCGCGCCCTGGTAAGAGAATCCCGCCGAAAGAGGCTCGCCGAACACATCGACATCCACCCGCAGTTGCATGGCGGCCGCGCCGGGCGGCGGCGCGGTGATGCCAAACTTGGCGACCTGAATCCAGTACTCAGTCCCTGCATAAAGATATGCATCGACTCTGGACAGGTACCCCGCGCCGCCGTCATCATCGCATGCCATCTGAGTAAAGGGGCCGGCCGCTCCTCCGGCGGACGTGTAGACTGCCAGCACTGTGTCGGAAACCGAGGTGGCCGTCTCATCGGTCGCGATGGTATACGACCGGTCATAGGGCGGCGTGAAGCGGTACCAGACCGAGCGCGAGAAACTGCCTGTGCAGGTGGGCGTTGGCTCTCCGGCGGTGGTGGCCGATGCGATGCTGGCAATGACCGGGCTGAACCAGGGAAAGGGTCCGGCCGTAGGGATGAGCACCGCGCCGGCAGGTGTATCGTTGTCTGGCGCGCCCAACAGGTCGACCGCTATCTGGATTGCAGTGAAACCGGGTCCAGGCGCCGACGTACCGACTTTGCTCACCTGGACCCAATACTGCATGCCGGCGGTCACCTCCAGAGTCACCTGTGAACCAAAGCCGGCACCGCCGTCGTCGTCGCAGGCCACCTGGGTGAAGGGACCACCTGCCCCGCCGCCGGAGGTGTAGACGGCCATCACCGGATCGCTGACGGTGGTGCCGGGGACATCGGTGCGCAGAGTGGCCGTACCGCTGGCGGACGGCGTGAAGACGTACCAGATCGAGCGCGAGAAACTACCAACACAGGTTGGCGCCGGCTCACCGGTGACGGTGGCGTCGCTGATGTCAGGCGTAACATCGCTCAGGTAGGGAAATGGTCCCGCGGAAGGAATCACCTCAGCGCCCGCCGGTGTGTCGTTGGGCGGTGGCGCGGCGAAAGCCGGCGGCGCGCCGGCGAAACCGACAGCCAACACGGTGATCAACAACACGGCGATAAAAAGGCTACGCATATTCTTATCTCCTGAAGCCTGCACCGCGGGTGTTCATGGTCACGCCCCAGCCTGTGCCCCACTGTTTACCTCAAACTCCAACTACGTGACGCACCAGGCCGGTTTTGCCGGGCTCAGCCCCATGGCCCAGCACAACTCGCAAGGCGGCATCGGGCGGGATGCTGCGGCGCAAATGGACCGAATGCACGGTGCTGCATCGTATCACCATGCCTGTCCCAAGATCAAGGGATATGTTCCCGGTCATTCGGGAAATCTGGCTGTCTGAGAGTGGGAGCGGTCGCTGTGAGGGTATTGTGACGCAGCTGGCGCCTTGGCGCGGCCAGGATAGCGGAAAAAGAGCGTAGGGAAAGCGTAGGGTTTGCGTCGAGCAACGTTGCGGCAGGGGTGCTATACTCGCTGCACAAACAAAAAACGCATATCTCTTCTTCTTTCTTCTCCTCCTTTTCGATGGGCACCCCAGGCCGGGCAACCTGGGGTGCTACGTTTTCTGGGGAAAAACGTTCCGGCATGGTCACACCGACCATGCCGGAACGTTTTGTCAGAATGTACGCCACGAGCCTATCTGACTAACCGGCTGCCCGTCTCGATCGGGTGCATGCCGGCAGTTGTTCGGATGAGCTCTAATAGGCGCGCCCGAAAATGGCAACCTGCGTGGCGGGCCGGCCCGTGTAGAAACAGGTGCCGTGGGCACCTTCCTGGGCGTCGAGTGGGAAACAGCGAATCGTCGCTTTGGTTTCTTCCTTGATACGGTCCTCATCCTGCGCCGTGCCGTCCCAGAAGACGCGGCAGAAGCCGCCGTGCCCGTCCAAAACGTCGATCATGTCCTGGTAGGAACCGACATCGAAGATATTGGCGTCGCGGAACGCCGTGGCGCGTGCCAGCAGGTTGGCTTGAATGGTAACCAACATCTGCTTCACCAACTCGACCGCACCGCCGCGCGCAATACTGGTCTTGCCGTCGCGGCCTGGAACGTCCCGCCGCGCCAGGACGAGCTGCTCGTTCTGCACGTCGCGCGGTCCCAGCTCGATGCGCAGCGGGACACCACGCATCTCCCAGTCGTTGAACTTGAAACCGGGCGAGACGTTGTCGCGCAGATCGAGTTTGACCCGCATCCCGGCGGCGCGCAGCTCTCGTTCTAGCCCCTGGGCGGCTTCGAGCACGACCCCCTGTTCGCTGTCCTTGCGCCAGATCGGCACGATCACCGCCTGGTACGGCGCCATCTTGGGCGGCAGCACCAGCCCCTGGTCATCCCCGTGCACCATGATGATCGCCCCGACCATGCGCGTACTCAGTCCCCACGACGTCGTCCAGCAGTACTGCAGGGTGTTGTTTTTGTCCAGATACTGGATGTCGAAGGCTTTGGCGAAATTCTGGCCCAGGTTGTGCGACGTCCCGGACTGCAGCGCCTTTTTGTCGCCCATCATGGCTTCGATGGTGTACGACTTGTCAGCACCGGCAAACTTCTCGCGTTCGCTCTTCATGCCGCGAATCACGGGGATGGCGGCATCGTTGATCGCAAAGTCGGCGTAGACGTCGAGCATCTG
>CAYUCC010000172.1:0-5962 GCA_964443225.1 uncultured Anaerolineae bacterium | reverse complement strand
CGAGTACCGTTTCACTGAGTACGAGTACGAGTACCGTTTCACTGAGTACGAGTACCGTTCTACTCCTACTCGTAATCGATCGTTGCCGCGGATCTGAGTAGTGGTGGCCCCTATCGAGCCGAAGATCAAGGAGGATGAATCATGACTGCCAATGAGTTTCTGAGTCTCGTTTCCGCTGTGTCTGGCCTGCTCGGCATCGTAGCCAGCATGGCGGGAATGGGTTTGGGCCTGACCATTGCCCAGATCGCCGCGCCGTTGAAGAATGGTCGCCTGGTTGTGCTGATGCTGCTGGCAAACTTCGTACTGGTGCCGCTGTTCGCCTTTGCGATCACGCGGATCATCCCGCTCGAAGAAGCACTCAAGATCGGGCTGATCATCGTGGCCTGTTCGGCGGGCGCACCCTTCCTGGTGTTGGAGGCGCGCGGCGCCAAGGCCAACATGGGCGTTGCCGTCGGGATGATGACCCTGCTGATGGTAGTGACCGTTTTCTTCCTGCCCCTCGTATTACCGCTGCTGCTCACGGGTGTGGAAGTGGATGCAGGGTCTATTGCCTCGTCGCTGATCGTGCTGATGCTGATCCCGCTGATCCTGGGCCTGCTCGTGAAGTCCAACTCGCCCGAGACGGCTGAACACTGGATGCCGGTGATGAACAAAATCGGCAGCCTGGGAATCATGATCCTGCTGGTGGTCGGGCTGGGTCTGAATATCTCCAGCGTACTCAGTTTGATCGGAACCGGCGGCTTCCTGGCGCTGCTGCTCTTCATTGCTGGCAGCCTGTTGATCGGCTTTGTGATTGGGGGTCGAGATCCAAAAGTACGCAATGTCGCCGGGCTGGGCACAGCGCAGCGCAATGTGACGGCTGCCCTCGTCGTTGCGCTGGGCAACTTTGGTGACACGAACACGACCCCATTTGTGCTGGTGGCGGCCATCCTCATACCGTTGATCCTGCTGCCAACCGCACGCTGGCTGGGCAGCAGGCAGGGCGAGGCCTAAGCCAGAGGGCTACACCACCCCACATAGGGGCTTGTAAAAGAATAACTTCCTGCAAAATGGCGGGAATTCGCCGCTCCGAAGGCGGTGGCGGTTGCACAGTTGCCATCTTTTTGGAAAGATGGCAACTGTGCAACCGCCACCATCAAATTCGATCAATAGAGCCCGGGAAGTTATTCTTTTACAGGCCCTAATTACCCCTTGGAAATAAATATGGTACAATCATGGCAATTATCAGTCCACTTGGAATCCATCCGATACCTCCGGTTTTGCCCAGGTAGGAGCGCCTTTCGGAGGGTTTTTGGATAGATTCTGGGTCGTGGAACGATCTTATTACTGCCATGTTACTGCGTACCAAGTTCTATCGTCCGTCGGTTCCACAGGATCTCGTCGTTCGACCGCGCCTGATCGACAAAATGAATCAGGGGTTGAACCAGCCACTCACCCTGATTTGTGCCCCGGCCGGCTATGGCAAAACGATGCTGGTGAGTTCCTTCCTGCAAACCTGTAGCTTGCCCTGGGCCTGGCTCTCACTCGATGAGAATGACAATGACCTTCGTGTGTTCCTGGACTATCTCCTTACCGCACTGGATTCGGTGGTTCCGGGAGCGCTGCACCGCACGCGGCAGTTTCTGTCGGGCACGACGCTGCCCCAGGTTTCGGTCATTGCCGACAGTCTGATCAACGAGTTGGCCGAACTCGAGCGCGAGTTCATCCTGGCGCTGGACGATGTGCACGATATCCACAATGCGGACATATATAGCTTGCTTGCTGCCCTGCTGCGCCATCCCCTGCGGCGGTTGCACCTGATGCTCCTCACCCGCCAGGATCCGCCGTTGGGATTGGGCACGCTCCGAGCCCGTGGCCAGGTCAGCGAGATCCGATCGCGGGATCTGCGTTTTACGACGACCGAGACGGCGGCATTTATGGACCAGGCGGTCGCCAGCCCCCTGCGTGACGAAGCGTTGGCGGCGCTGACAGAACAAACCGAAGGCTGGGCCGCTGGCTTGCGCTTAGCCGCCTTGACGCTGCGTTATGGCGGCGAGATAGATCGCGAGGCCGCCGGGAAACATGCCGAGAACCGCTACGTGACGGACTACCTGGTGAGCGAGGTGCTCTCGCGCATTGCACCCGAAATCGAAGACTTTCTCGTCAAGACCTCGATCCTCGACACGCTCTGCGGACCGCTGTGTGATGCGGTCGTGGATCCGGACGGTGTGGCGCGCCGCGGACAGGCCACCCTGCAGATGCTGGAAGACACGGGCCTGTTCACCGTGTCCCTGGACGAAAAACGGCTCTGGTACCGATACCACCATCTGTTCCGCGGCCTCCTGCGCAGCCGGCTGACGCAGAGGCTCGACGCCCACACAATCGATGCTCTGCACAGTCGGGCCAGCGCCTGGTACGCCAGTCACGATACCATTGAATGGGCACTGGAGCACGCGCTGGCCGGCCACGACATCCTGGGGGCCGTGCAGCTGGTGGCGCAGCACCGCCATATACTTCTGAACACTGAACAACGGCCGCGTCTCGAACGCTGGCTGAACATGTTTCCGGGCACAACCCTGGTTCAACATCCGGACCTTCTTCTGGCCACGGCCTGGATCGCCGAACTCAACCGCGCCGATTCCCGAACCGTTCTGTCTGCGGTCGATCGGGCGCAAACCCTCGTCGAACGAATGGCAGGGCCGTGTGAGCGCGCCCGGCAACTCCAGGGCGAAATCGATACCCTGCGCGGCATGGAGAAGAGCTTCACGGCCACTGATCCGCCGGGCGTGATCGCACTCACCACCCGCGCCCTGGAGACGATGCCGCAGTCGTGGTACCTGGCACGGGTCGAGGCCTGGCTGCATCAGGCCGGCGCCTATCAGATGTCCGGAGAGATCGACCGCGCCTATGCCGTGTTTGCGGCCGCCCAGAAGGAGGAACTTGCGGGCAGCGTCGCACCGCGGGCACGCCTCCTGGCCGCGCGATGTTTTATCCATTGGATGGCGGCGGATCTATCCGGTACGTTGCAGTGGGCGCAGCAGACGGTCAACGTCGGGCAAACCACCGACCAGCAGCGCGAGTCGCTCGGTTGGGGGCACTATTTTCTCGCCATTTGTTTGTACCAACGCAACGACCTGGCCGCCGCCGAGGTGCACGCCAACGCCGTGTTAGCTCAGCGCCATGTGTGTCATCGAATCACCGTCGTGCAGAGCGCCATCGTGCTTGCGGCGATTCAGCAGGCGCGCGGCAATCCCGGTGCGGCGCGCGACGCGCTCGATCAGGTGACCAGCTATCTGGCGGAGATCCACAGTGAGGCGCTGCTGCCGCTCGTCCAGGCGTTTGGCGCCGAATTGGCCGCCGTGCAGGGCGATTTCGAGACAGCGGGTCGTTGGGCAACGATGGTGGGTCCCCGGATCCCGTTTGGGATCATGGCGTTCTTTTATGCCCCGCAGCTGACATTGCCAAAAATTCTGCTGCGGATAGACACACCCGCCAGCCGGCAGCAGGCGGCGGAAGTGCTTGCCCGGCTGCACACGTTCGTCACGGCGACCCACAACACACGTTTCGCCATCGACGTGCTGGCCCTGCAGGCCTTATGTGATGACGCCCAGGGCAACGAGCCGGCCGCCATGCAGGCGCTGGAACAGGCACTGACGCTGGCCCAAGCGGGCGGCTTCATCCGCGTTTTCGTCGACTTGGGGCCGGCCATGGCCGGCCTGTTGGAACGGTTGCGCCGGCGCGGCATCGCTCCGGGCACCATCGAGCAGATCCTGAGCGCTTCCCCGGCTTTGGCCGTGTCTCCGGCGCATCCGCTCCCGTCGGCGAAGCGGCTTGCCCCGCAGGTGGACCTGGTGGAGCCTTTGACCAACCGTGAGCTGGAGGTTCTGGCACTCCTGGCCCAGCGGCTCAGCGCCAAGGAGATTGCGCAACGCCTGACCATCTCAGATCGGACGGCGAAGCGCCACATCAGCAACATTTATCAGAAAATGGCCGTGAACAGCCGGCGAGAAGCAATCGCAGCCGCTATTGCCCTGGGTCTGTTGCCCGCGCCATCATGACCTTGCCCAACACCAGCCGTTAACCCTTCCCCACATCTCCCGGTTCAGCACATCGCGGCCAGTGCCTGGCGTCGATCCCCCGGGGTCAGGAACCAGACTGTCCACAATACACCGTTTCTGCATACTTTTTGTCCTTATATCGACCTGGGTGCCGCGCTATGCTCAGGGGGCCATCTGACTTCCGCGCCTTCGAGCCTTGGATTCCGTCGCGCAGGGGTGCGCAAACAGATGGAGGAGATTGCCTGCCGCGATTGTTCAAGGTGGAGGCGAAGGAGTGGAACCGGATGCCATCCGACAAAAGCCTTACGCTCGACACTTCGGCCACGTACATCATACGCATTCAGGGCTACCTGGACGAACGCTGGTCTGATTCCATCAGCGCCGTCAGCATGCGTGTGGAAAGCCAGCCCAACGAACCACCCGTAACGGTGATCACTGGTAAATTCCAGGATCAGGCCGCGCTGGCGGGCGCACTCAACCTTCTTTATGATCTGGGCCTGCCGCTCATATCGGTGGAGTGCATTAGTCTGGAACCGAACAGATCGGTTTGAACCCGCGCATCACCACGTGTTCCTGCAAAGTCAGAAGGACCAAACACCACTCGAAAGGACGGCTGATCATGCCCGACGAGAGTCTGCCCAAATTATCGGATCAGAGATTTTTCTTGAAAAGGAGAAATGCATGACAATCAAGACCTACAAGGACGGCACCCCCTTCACCGGCATCATCGGGCGTACCACCGAGGAGTCCTCACCAGCCTGGCCGGAGCCGTCGCGCCCGCCGGCGGGCGCGCCCAACGTGCTCTTTTTCGTACTGGACGACGTCGGCTACGGCCAGTTGTCCTGTTTTGGCGGGTTGGTGGAGACGCCTGTGATCGACAGCCTGGCTGCTAACGGCCTGCGCTACACCAACATGCACACCACCGCGGTCTGCTCGCCCTCGCGCGCCTGCATCCTGACCGGTCGCAACCACCACTCGGTCGGGATGGCTTCGATTAGCGAGACCTCCACCGGCTATCCCGGCTACAACGGCATGCTGCCGTTCGACAAGGGCATGCTCAGCGAGATGCTGCTGCCGCAGGGTTACAACACCTTCTGCGTCGGCAAGTGGCACCTGTCGCCTCCCGAGCACCAGACGGCGGCTGGACCGTACGATCGCTGGCCGCTCGGCCGCGGCTTCGAGCGCTACTACGGCTTCCTGGGCGGCGACACCAACCAGTGGTATCCCGAGCTGGTTTATGACAATCATTCGGTCGAGCAGCCCAAGTCGCCGGAGGAGGGCTACCACCTGAGCGCCGACCTGGCCGACAAGGCCATCGAATTCATCCAGGACGCCCATGTCAACGCGCCGGAAAAGCCGTTCTTCCTGTATTACTCCACGGGCGCCGGCCACGCGCCGCACCACTGCCCCAAGGAGTGGGCCGACAAATACCAGGGCAAGTTCGACATGGGCTGGGACAAATACCGCGAACTCGTCCACCAGCGCCAGATCGATCTGGGCATCATTCCGCCCGGCACCGAACTGTCACCGCACGACCCGGACGTGCCCGTGTGGGACACGCTGCCGGCCGAGGCCAAGCGGCTTTACGCCCGCATGATGGAGGTCTATGCGGGCTTTGTCAGCTTCACCGACTATCATTTCGGACGCGTCGTCAAGTTCCTGGAGGAGATCGGCAGGCTGGACAATACGCTGCTCATCGTCATCTCCGACAACGGCGCCAGCTCCGAAGGCGGTCCGTTCGGTTCGCTCAACGAGATGTGCTTCTTCAACAACGTGGCGGAGTCACTCGAGGATAACCTCAAGGATATCGACAAGCTGGGCGGCCCGGAGGTATTCAACCACTACGCCTGGGGCTGGACGAACGCGGGCAATACGCCCTTCCGCCGCTGGAAGCGCGAGACCTACCGGGGCGGCACCACCGACCC
>CAYUCC010000171.1:0-5971 GCA_964443225.1 uncultured Anaerolineae bacterium | reverse complement strand
AACAACACAGGCTCCTCGACTTGGACTCGAACCAAGAACCTAGCGGTTAACAGCCGCTCGCTCTGCCAATTGAGCTATCGAGGAACGGGACATACGGCGCGATTATACTCCTCGGTGGTCGGTTGTCAAATCCAAGGAACGCCCGTTCCGGTCTCCGTTCACACCAAATAATCGCGCAGTTTGCTGCTGCGCACGGGGTGGCGCAGCTTGCGCAGGGCCTTGGCCTCGATCTGCCGGATGCGCTCGCGGGTCACCCCGAACTCCTGGCCAACCTCCTCCAGGGTATGGCTCGTGCCATCGCTGAAGCCGAAGCGCATTTCCAGGACCTTACGCTCGCGTTCGGTCAGCAACCCCAGGACTGCCTGCATCTGTTCGCGCAGGAGTTGGCGGCTGGCCTCGTCGGCCGGCCCCATGACATCGTCCTCGATGAAGTCGCCAAGATAGCTGTTTTCATCGTTGCCGACCGGGGTTTCCAGCGACATCGGTTCTTCGGCGATGCGCGTGATTTCACGCACCTTGACGGCAGCACGGCGCAGACGCTGCTCCATCGCCGGGTCGAGCAGTTCACCGGTAGATTGAGCCTCCACGATCGCGATACGGTCATCGGGCACCAGAAACTCCATCGCCAACGCCACCTCTTCGGGTGTCGCATCGCGGCCCAACTCCTGCAGCAGCTGATGTTGGACGCGCGCCTGGCGGTTGATGTTTTCTACGACGTGCACCGGAATACGGATGGTGCGCGCCTGGTCCGCGATGGCGCGCGTGATCGCCTGGCGAATCCACCATGTGGCGTACGTGCTGAATTTATAGCCGAGCGTGGGGTCGAATTTGCCGACGGCGCGCAGCAGGCCGATGTTGCCTTCCTGGATCAGGTCGAGGAACGACATACCGCGCCCCAGGTACCGTTTGGCCACACTCACGACCAGGCGCAGGTTCGCCTGCACGAGGCGTTTGCGCGCCGCTTCGCCCGTGCGTACGACCGCGGCCAGGTGCGCTCGTTCGTCGGCAGCAAGGTTGGGCAGCCGCAGGCGGAGCGCTGCCTCGCCGCCCAGCCGCATCTGTTCGGCCAGCGTGACCTCTTCGATTGCTGTGAGCAGGTTGTGACGACTGATCTCGTTCAGGTACATGCGCACGGGGTCGCTGCCAAGTCCAGCCTCTTTCCACGATTGCAGGAACTCTTCGACCGGGCGTTCGGCTTCGGCGGCCACCTGTTCGGCAAAGGCCTCATCGACCTGGACTTTTGGCGTCCGCGGTGTCTCGTGGTCCTCGGCATCCGTCTCATCGGGCAGGCCGGTGCCGGCAGCTGGGGCATGCAGGGTATCAGGCGCCGCGGGCGCGCTGGGCACGCCTGTGACCAGTGCACCATCGTCCCGCGCGCGCGTGCGACCGCCACGTGCGCGTCGGCGCCGGTCAGGTGTTGCAGCCGGCCCCGCCAGCGGGGAAGGCGCATCGTTTGGGGCTGGTGTATTCTTTTTGGGCACCTTGGGGCGTACGTCCCTGTCTGTCATGGCCTCTGGGTACACTCAGTGTAGATAACGCGCACGTTGGCGCAGGACGGTCTGCAGCCGGCCTAATTCCCGCGTACTGCTCTGTACGATTTGGCGGTAGGCGCTGCCGACTTCGGGTTCGGCGCTGCGGGCCTCATCCTGCAGGTGCCGCAGCTCCTGCAGGCGTGTCTGGATGTTCGACTGCCGCAGCCGCAAGATCGTATTCACCAGGTCGTAGCTGGCCTCGTCACCGGGCATCAGCGGAATCGATGGGATTGTGGCCAGTGTGGACAGGTAGGCTTTCAGAAATGGCGGTGCATCTTCGTGCAGGGCTGTCCACTCCCAACTCTCGCCTAACACCTGCTGGCTGCGCAGCAGGCCCAGCAGCGCCCGCTGTTCCCCGCGGGCAAAGTCGGTCTCGCGCAGCGGCTCGAACCCCAGTTCACGCAGGGTAATGTCGGACTGGGTCAGCAGCGCTGCCTGCGCCAGCACCGTCCGCAGAATGTACTCCGCCATGCCCGGCCGCTGGTTGGCGGCGGGTATGGCAATTGCGGTGACGGTTTCGGTCGCGGCGGGTGACCGGCCGCCGGCTGCCGGGGCAGGTGACGACACGAGTGCCGCCTGGCGGTCGATTTCGCGCTGGACCGTACGCTCATCGATGCGGGCCAGACGCGCCAGGCGCTGCACGTAGTGCGTGCGTTCAACCGGATCGGCCACTTCCTGAATCAACGGGACCAACTCGCGCACAGCGGTGGCTTTGCCGCGGGCCGTGTCCAGGTCCTGCGCGTGCGCCACGGTGTCGAAGAGAAAATCGACCAGCGGTTTGGCCGCCGATACCAGGGCCTGCCACTGGGCCACGTCGCGGCGAATCAGGTCGTCGGGGTCCAGGCCGGCCGGCAGGGTCATGACGCGTACGTCGACGCCGAGCCGTGACTCCTGACGTACCAGGCCGCTGGCCGTCGGTACCGGCACCAAATCACGTTCGAGGGCCTGCCGTGCCAGTTGTATGCCGCGTATCGTGGCGTGGCTGCCCGCGGCGTCGGCGTCCAGGGCCAAAACGAACTTACTCGTGTAGCGTCGCAAGGTACGCAGCTGCGTCTCCGTCAGTGCGGTGCCCATCGAGGCGACCACGTTGGTCACGCCGTGCTGCTGGGCAGCCAGGACGTCCATGTATCCTTCGACGATGATCACCTGATCGGCATCACGAATGGCCCGCCGCGCCTGGTCCAGGCCATACAACACGGTACCTTTGTCGAATAGTGATGTCTGCGGTGAATTGAGGTACTTGGGCAAAGAATCGTCGAGGGCGCGTGCCCCAAACCCAATCACACGCCCCTGCACGTCGTTGATCGGGATCATCAAACGGTGCCGGAAACGATCGTAGATGGTGCCGCGTTCCTCGTGGCGGCTGAGCAGGCCCGCATCCAACAACAGTTCGACCGGATAGCCCTGCGCCAGCAAGGTGTCGCGCAGCGCATTCCATTCATTTGCCGCATAACCCAGGTGAAAGCGGGTGATGATCTCCTCACTGATCCCGCGGCGTGCCAGATAATCACGCGCCACCTGACCTGGTGGACTGGTGCGCAGCAGGTCGTGAAAATAAAACGTGGCTGCGGCGAGCGCCTGGCGCAGTTTGTCGCGGTGTTGTTCGACCGGCGAAACCTCTTCACCCTGGGGCGTCAGGGCAACGCCCGCACGCTGGGCAAGAAGCTGGAGGGCCTCACCAAAATCCAGCTTCTCTTTCTGCATGATGAACGAAAAAAGGTCACCCCCCGTTCCGCATGCCCCAAAACAGTGCCAACTCTGGTTTTCGGGGAATACGACAAACGAGGGCGTTTTTTCGGCATGAAATGGACACAGTCCTTTGTAATGACGCCCCGCCTTTTTGAGAGGCACATACGTTGTGATGACCTCAACGATGTCGAGGCGACTCTTGATCTCATCGACGACAGTCATCGGATCATACCTCATCCGGGCGCCGGTTTATTTACTGGTACCAGGTCACCACAAACACTCGGAATCATTATACCGGCAGGAGGGGTTAGCGTCAAACAAGGGCGCGCACGCCCGTCTGCGTCTACGAATGAAATCCTCATGAGTCGATCTGAAAAAAACCTGGAATCACCCAGGCAAGAAGGCTCATAGGCGGCTTTTCGGACAGACCCTACGTGCGACTGCGCCAAACGGCGTAGGTGACCTTGCAGCATATGCCGGATGTACGGGTGCCGTCCCGGGATTACAATGACCTTCAGATCGCTGCACCCGGTCACGCCTGGCCTGTTCGATAATCGCCCGCACCGCAGCGTACCACGGTGCCACGTGCACGCATCAATCCCGAGGATGGATCGAATCACCATGATTGACGAGCAACACCTGATCACCTCCGCCCGCGGCGGACAACTGCACGCATTCAATCAACTGATCCAAGCCTACCAGGGGGTCGCCTATGGCGTGGCCCGCCGCATCCTGACCGATCCCGAACTGGCCGCCGACGCCGTCCAGGACTCGTTTATCAAAGTATACCGCAAACTCGATCAGTACCGCGGCGGTTCCTTCAAGGCGTGGCTGCTGCGAATTGTCGTCAACACCTGCTACGATCGGCTGCGTGCACTGCGTCGCCGGCCGGCGACGTCACTGGACGATCTATTCGAACAGCCCGATCGCAGCGAACTTCTTCTGACCGCCGCCGAGGAGCCGGAGAGTTATGCACTGCGGCGCGAACTGCGGATCGAGCTGGAACGGGCGATTGCCGACCTGCCGTACCACCAGCGCGTCGTCGTTGTACTGTCCGACATCGAAGGTTATAACTACCACGAAATCAGCGATATGGTTGGCATTCCGCTCGGGACCGTCAAGTCACGTATTGCGCGCGGCCGCGCCCGCCTGCGTGACCGCCTGGTCGTTCCACCCTATTCCCTCGCAGCCCAACCGGCGTGGTTTCCCACGGCGGGCCCGCGGCTCATCGCCTGACGATTACCCTGAACTTAGGGCTTGTAAAAGAATAACTTACCGTTCTTCGCGGCGAATTCCGGCCATTTTGCAGGAAGTTATTCTTTTACAAGCCCTTAGGTTTGGCAACTGGCGTGGTTTGACGTACAATGGGACGTCTCAACCTGATGGGCCCTGACGCGTCGATATGACACCATCCTGGCTGCAATCTGAAACGAACATTGTGCTGGCAGGTTTGGGCGGGCTGCTGCTCGCCGTACTCCTGGTCATCTGGTGGCGTCAACGATCGGCGCGCTGGCCGCAGGTTCTGGTGGTCGCGGTCTGTACGGCGGGACTGCTGACAGCCGTATCGGCTTGGCTGTTCACGATACCCGATTTCCAGGCGGGCTGCACGGTACCGTGTGGCGGCTGGCGCGGCTATCCAGTGCCGATCATGGGCACGCTCAACGATGGCACCGTTCAAGTACTCGCCGCCGGTGTTGTGCTCAGCTTTCTGATGCATCTGAATATCCTATTGGGGCTCAGCGCGATCGTCTATGCGATCCTGGCGGGTCGCGATCTTACGACGCGGCGCGGACGCCGCATGGTGCCGATTCTGGCTGTGACCTTGCTGGTGCTCTGGGGATTGGTACCGCGTTACGCCTCCCCACCGGAGCCGCCGGTGCGTGGTGAGCCGCAGCGCCTGGCGATCAACGCCAAACGCCTGGCACCACGAACGGTGGAGAACCTCGACTGGCGCCTGCAGCGATTGGCCCTGGAGGATGTTCGATACCTCCCACGGCGCGCCAGGTCGGATGCACCCGGCTTGCCGCCGCCCGCCGGGCCCGATTGGCGGGTGTGCCTGCGTGGTTATTCGTTCTTTTATGTACCCTGGCGGCGCGTTTATATCGACCTGGATGCCACCGGCACCTATGCAATCGGGGGAGGAATCCTTCCCCTGGGTGTCGAATGCTGGTCGGCTCCGTTTCCAGATTCACCGTACCGTTTTCTGGAGTGACATCGTCATGGCAAGGAGCCGCGCGTGAAACAGCAAATTACGTACGACGCCGCCGGCGGCGTCGTCCTCGATGAGCTCAACCGCGTGCTCGTGCTGCAGCGTGTCCACAAGAACGAAGTGCGTTTGCCCAAGGGTCACGTGGAGGCGCGCGAGCTGCTGGACGATGCCGCCGCACGCGAGATCCGCGAGGAATCAGGCTATGCCGACCTCCACATGCTGACCAGTCTCGGCGTCCAGGTGGTCGAATTCGACCTGGTCGACCGCCACCAGCACGTGGCGCGGCAGGAGTTCTACTTCCTGTTTCGGCTGCGCAGCCATCACCAGGTACCGCGCGATCCGCACGAGCTGCAGTTCGAACCGGCCTGGGTCTCGTTCGACGAGGCGTTGGCGAATCTGACCTTCGATGCCGAACGCGAATTCGTGCGCCGCGCACAGGCGTGGTTGGATCATGGCGATGAAGGTTTGTTGCGGGGGATGTGAGGGGGAGGGAGTACGGAGTAGGGAGTACGGAGTAGGGAGTACGGAGTAGGGAGTACGG
>CAYUCC010000170.1:0-6118 GCA_964443225.1 uncultured Anaerolineae bacterium | reverse complement strand
TGTACGACGGCATCGAGTATCGCGGCTTTGGCCAGGAGCTGGTGGAAACCCTGGCCGAGTATGCGGGCGTGCCAGTGTGGAACGGCTTGACCGACCAGTTCCATCCCACACAGCTCATCTGCGACATCCTGACCATGATGGAGCACTGCCCCAAACATCTCAACGAGATCGCCTACTGCTATATGGGCGATGCCCGCAACAATATGGGCAACTCGCTGATGGTTACGGGCTGCAAGCTGGGCATGGACGTGCGCCTGTGTGCGCCCGAAGCGCTGTGGCCGGCGGAAGAACTGGTGGTTACCTGCCGGGCGATCGCAGCCGAAACCGGCGCCCGCCTGACCCTGACCGAGAGTGTGGATGAGGGCGTCAAGGGCGTGGACTACCTCTACACCGACGTATGGGTCTCGATGGGCGAGCCCAAGGAAGTCTGGGACGAGCGCATCAAGCTCCTCCGACCCTACCAGATCAACATGGACGCCGTCAGAAAGACCGGCAATCCCAATGTCAAGTTCATGCACTGCCTGCCGGCTTTCCATAACCGCGAGACCAAGGTCGGCGAGGACATTTACGAGAAGACCGGGCTGGAGAGTCTGGAAGTGACCGAAGAAGTCTTCGAGTCGCCCTACTCCATCGTCTTCGACCAGGCGGAGAACCGCATGCACACGATCAAAGCCATCATGGTGGCGACACTGGGCGACTAAAAGGACTATCCGATGAGAATTGTTGTCGCATTAGGCGGCAATGCCCTGCTCAAGCGGGGCGAGCCGATGACACACGATGTCCAGCGCGCCAACATTCAGGTGGCAGCGCGCGCCATGGCGCCGGTGGCGAAGGAGCATCAACTGGTCCTGGCACACGGCAACGGTCCGCAGGTGGGCCTGCTGGCGCTGCAGGCTTCGGCCTACAAAGATGTAGAAGCCTACCCGCTGGACGTGCTCGGCGCGCAGACCGAGGGCATGATCGGCTACATGATCGAACAGGAGCTGGGCAACCTGCTGCCGTTCGAGGTGCCCTTCGCCACGATCCTGACCATGGTCGAAGTGGACCCCGACGACCCCGCATTCCAGAATCCGACCAAGTTCGTGGGTCCGGTGTATGATGAAACCGAGGCCAACCGGCTGAGGGCCGAAAAAGGCTGGGTCTTCAAGCTGGACGGGGCAAAGTGGCGGCGGGTGGTGCCATCCCCGCTGCCCAAGCGCATCTTCGAGATTCGCCCGATCAGATGGCTGCTGGAAAAGAATACCGTGGTGATCTGTGCCGGCGGCGGCGGCATCCCCACCATGTACGACCCCGACAAACATCGTTGGCTGACCGGTATCGAGGCCGTCATCGACAAGGACCTGGCCAGCGAGCTGCTGGCGCGCGAGGTGGAAGCCGATCTGTTGGTGATTGCCACCGATGTGGACGGCATCTATCTGGACTGGGGCAAACCAGAGCAGCGTAAGTTGGGTTGGGTCACCCCGGAGGAACTGAAAAACTACCAGTTTCCGGCCGGCTCTATGGGACCCAAGGTCGCAGCCGCCATCCAGTTCGTGGAGAAAACCGGCAAGCGGGCTGCCATTGGCTCGCTGGCGGATATCGAAAAGATCGTCGCCGGCACGGCCGGCACGAATGTGGCTGCTGCGAAGGACTGACATTGTCCTGAAAATAGCCGTGATCTCGAGGAGTGCCGCACGTGGGCGTGCGGCACGGGTCCGCATCTGGGGATGCGGACTCCTCCGTTTTTCATTGACCGTGGAGTGAAATCAAAGGAGATTCAACATGGAACAATTCGGCGTCTATTCCGAGGTTGGTAAACTGCGTAAGGTCATCGTGCACCGGCCGGAGCTCAGCCTCAAGCGGCTGACCCCGTCCAATCACGACGACCTGCTGTTCGACGATGTCTTGTGGGTCGAGCGCGCCCAGTGGGAGCACGATCAGTTCGTCGCAGCCATGCGCGGCCGCGGCGTGCAGGTGTTCTACTTGCTGGACCTGCTGGGCGAGGCCCTGGCCGCCAGCGACGAGGCGCGGCGCAAGATGATCGACCTGGTGGCCTCCGAATATACGGTCGGCTGGTCGCTGGTGGACGAAGTGCGGGATTTCCTGTGGCACATGAAGCCCGACGTGCTGGCCAAACACCTGATCGGCGGGCTGACCGTGGCCGAAATGGACCTCGATCTGGATCAGCTCAGGGGGGTGTCCCTCGGCGCAGCCGCGCTGGATGATCCGGGCTATTTCGTACTGCCGCCGGTACCCAACTCCCTGTTCACGCGCGACTCGTCGTGTTGGATCTTCAACGGCGTCTCGGTCAACCCGATGTACTGGCCGGCGCGGCGCAAAGAAGCGCTCAACCTGCTGGCCATCTACCGCTACCACCCCATGTTCCAGGGCGCCAACTTCGAGTACTGGTACCCGGAGCTGGGCGATGACGGCAAGTTCAACGCCCAGGACTTCGGCCAGGCGTCACTGGAAGGCGGCGACGTGATGCCCATCGGCAACGGCACGGTGCTGATCGGCATGAGCGAACGCAGTCAGGCGCGCATGATCGAGCAGATCGCCAAGAACCTCTTCGCCAAGGGCGCCGCCGAACGCGTGATCGCGGCCGTCATGACCAAAGATCGGGCGCACATGCACCTGGACACGGTCTTCACCTTTCTCGACCGCGACATCGTAACCGCATTCCCGAAGGTCGTCCACCAGATTCGCGCCATCAGCCTGCGGCCGGGCGCCAAGGTGGGCGACTTCCACGTCACCGTCGAAAAGGACTTCCTTTCGGCCGTGGCCGACGCGCTCAACGTGAAGAAACTCAACGTCGTGGAAACCGGCGGTGACGAGTACCAGGCGCAGCGCGAGCAGTGGGACGATGCCAACAACACGGTGGCCCTGGAACCGGGTGTGGTGGTGTCCTACGAGCGCAACACCTACACCATCGCCAAGATGCGCCAGGCCGGCGTCGAGGTGATCGCCATCGCCGGCTTCGAGTTAGGCAAAGGCCGCGGCGGCGGGCACTGCATGACCTGCCCGATCCAGCGCGATCCGGTATAGCTCTCGGATGCAGGGTACGGGTGCAGGACGACTTGAATTCTGCGACCTGTGACCTGCACCCTGCATCATCTCACGGAGGTGAAGTGATGAGAAACATCTGGGCATGGATCGCAGCGATCATCGTTGGTGTGTTCATCCTGGCCTTGATCTTTGGCGGCGGCTCGTCGCGCCAGGCCTACCGCGTGGCGCGCGGGACTATCGACCAGCAGGTCGCGCAGGGCCAGGATCGTATCCAGGCGGTGGCTGACGCCGCGAGCGCGGCGGTTGCTCTGGCTCTCGAGCAGTCGGCCCAACTGCCTGTGCAAGAGGCGAAGGCCGAAGCGATCACGCGCGGCATCGAGGAGATCAGTAAGGCCCTGCAAGAGGCGGCCGCACTACACGGCGACCTGGCCGTTGCCCGGCTGGACGCATCGATCGAGCTGTTCAACAGCACCGTGGACACGGTCGAAGAGGCGTCCAGGGAGGCGTCCAGTCCGGTCGTCAAAGCCAGGCTGGACACGATTTCTGGCAACCTGCAGGCCGTCAGGGAGATCGTGACACAGGTCGTGCTGGCGACACAGTGATGGCAGCCTTTTTAAGGGGCGGCCTGATCGCTGTCTCATTGACGAGATCGGCGGCTCCGGTGCGGCCATCGTCATCGGCACGCTGCTCGACAATGTGGATGGGGCTTGCGGTCATCACAGCGCAGCGCCATGCTATATTGTTGACTGTAATTGGCTTTGTTGCGACTGCGGTGCTATCATTCATGGCGTAACATCTGAGGCGCCGACACCATCACCTGGCAAGGAGATACTATGTCCAAGGATAAAAACAAAAAAAAGAAGAAGCAGAAGTCTCAGGATGCCGACGTCGGCGTCGCAGCGGCAGAGTCTGCCAATGCGGCGGAGCCTAAGGCCAAGATGAGCAGCAAGGAGTTCGAGAAGGAGATGGAGAAGCTCCAGGTCGAGCTCGTCAAGCTGCAGGAGTGGGTCAAGGCGACGGGTGCCAAGGTCTGTGTGGTGTTCGAAGGGCGCGACACAGCCGGCAAGGGCGGCGTCATCAAACGTATCACCGAACGGGTCAGTCCTCGCGTCTTCCGCGTCGTGGCCCTCTCGGCGCCTACCGAGCGTGAGAAGTCGCAGATGTACTTCCAGCGCTACATGCCCTATCTGCCCGCTGCCGGCGAGGTGGTGATCTTCGACCGCAGCTGGTACAACCGGGCCGGCGTGGAACGGGTCATGGGCTATGCCACACCTGAACAGGTGGCGTACTTTTTGAAGAACGTCCCGCCGGTTGAGAACGCCATCATCGACTCTGGGGTGATCCTGATCAAGTACTGGCTGGAGGTGGAAATGGCTGTCCAGGACGAGCGGCTGCGGGCGCGCGACGAGGACCCGCGCAAGATCTGGAAGCTGACGCCCATGGACATCAAGAGCTACAGCCGCTGGTACGATTACTCCCGCGCCCGCGATGCGATGTTTGCGGCCACGGATACCCCCAAGAGCCCCTGGCATGTGGTCGACGCCAACGAGAAGCGCCGGGCGCGGCTGAACTGCATTGCACACTTGCTCAGCCAGGTGCCCTACGAGGAAGTGCCGCGCGAGCCGGTCAAGTTCCCCAAACGCCAGGCCAAGGGCGATTACGTCGAACCGGACTATCCCTATCGGATGGTGCCGGCGATCTATTGACTATAGACGAAAGAACCCCGGTTATTCTTTCACGGGCAACGTCCATAACAGACCGAGAAAAACCGGGATTCCGGGCATTATCATTTCAAGGAGATGATGACTATGGCAGCATCAACCGATAGCCAGCCCAAATGGTACAGCCTGACGCCGGAGGCAGTTGCACAACAACTGAAAGTCGATCCGGCGAAGGGGCTCAGCGCAGCCGAGGCGCAGCAGCGCCTGCAGCAGTACGGCCCCAACGTGCTGGCCGCCAAGAAGAAGGAGTCCGGCTTGCAGGCCTTCCTGCGCCAGTACCAGGACTTCATGCAGTGGATCTTGCTGGGCGCCGCTGTGCTCAGTTTGGTGGTCACCCGTGAGGTGGGCACGACCCTGGTGCTGGTGGGCCTGACGGTTTTCAACGCTGTGTTGGGCATGCGCGGTGAGGCCAAGGCCGAGGCCAGCCTGGCCGCACTCGAGCAGATGATGAAGAACATCGCACGCGTGCGCCGCGACGGCCAGGCCATCGAGATCGAATCCGAGGGGTTGGTGCCGGGCGACATCGTGCTGATGGAGGCGGGCAACCGCGTGCCAGCCGATGGACGCCTCTTCGTCACGGCGACGCTGGAGATCGAGGAGGCGGCATTGACCGGCGAAAGTGTGGCCTCGTCCAAGGACTCTGAAACCATCGACAAGACCGACGTGCCGCTGGGCGACCGCCACAACATGGCCTTCATGAACACCGCGGTGACGCGCGGCCGTGCCGAGATGATTGTCACCACCACCGGTATGGGCACCGAGATGGGCAACATCGCCGACCTGCTCAACAAAACCGAGGCCGACAAGACGCCCTTGCAGAAGCAGCTCGACAGGCTGACCATGATCATCGCCGGCATCGCCGGCCTGGCCTTTGTCCTGATGGTCATCATGGGCCTGCGCAACGGTGACACCTTCCAGACGATCTTCATCGCCGGCATCGCCCTGGCGATCTCGGCCATCCCCACCGGCTTGCCCGCGGTCGTGACGACCATGTATTCCATGGGCACGCGCGCGCTGGCGGCCCAGGGCGCCATCGTCAAACGGCTGCCCTCGGTCGAGACGCTGGGCTCGGTCTCGGCCATCTGCTCCGACAAGACTGGCACGCTGACGCTCAACAAGATGACAGCGGTCGAGTTCTCGATCCCCGGCCAGAACCGCTACCGCGTGACCGGCGAGGGCTATGGCACGGCGGGCGAGCTGCAGCTGACCCGCGGGCTGGCCGCCGGTCAGCCCTGGCAGAAGGGCACCACGCCCTACACCACCGAGGGGACGATCAAGAGCGCCGGCGGCGCCAAGATCGACCTGGAGCAGGCCATGCTGGCTATGGCCCTGTGCGCCGATGCCCGGCTGGACGGCGAGGCGCTGATCGGCGACCCCACCGAGGGCGCGCTGATCGTGCTGGCCGAAAAGGG
>CAYUCC010000169.1:0-6120 GCA_964443225.1 uncultured Anaerolineae bacterium | reverse complement strand
TGGAATTTGCCAGATCGTCCGGCCCGTGCCGGGGACGTTTGTCCGCGCGAGCCTGGTACCCAACGTCCCCGGCACGGGTCGCACGCGCATGGTATTTGGCGGGTCGTCCTGGCCCGTGCCGGGGACGTTTGTCCGCGCGAGCCCGATGCCCAACGTCCCCGGCACGGGCCGCAAGTGCCTTGGAATTTGGCAGATCGTCCGGCCCGTGCCGGGGACGTTTGTCCACGCGAGCCTGATGCCCAACGTCCCCGGCACGGGCCGCAAGTGCATTGGAATATGGCAGATCGGTCCGGCCCGTGCCGGGGACGTTTTATCCAACCACCTCGTGCAGCGCACCGGCGAAGATCTCCAATGCCTGCTGAACCTGCTCGGCCGTCACCACCAGGGGGGGAATCCAGCGCACCGTATTGTCCCATGGCCCGCAGCCGATGAGGATCAGGCCGCGGTCGAGGCAGGCGTGGATGACCGCTTTGGCGGTGGTTTTGTCGGGCTGGCGGTCGGGTGTACGAAACTCGCTGGCGATCATCAGACCCAGGCCGCGCACGTCGCCGATGACGGGGAATTCCTCCTGCAGGTGGCGCAGGCCGCTGGTCAGCTGGGCACCGCGGGCCTGGGCATTGGCCAGCATACCGTCCTCGCGGATGGCCTGGATCGTGGCGACGGCGGCGGCGGCTGCAACGGCATTGCCGCCGTAGGTGCCGCCGTGTGCGCCGGTGGGCCAGCGTTCCATCAGGGCGCGTGACGCGACGATAGCGGAAATTGGCATGCCCGAAGCCAGCCCTTTGGCCAGGGTGACGATGTCGCCCTGCACGCCGAAGTGTTCCGCCGCGAACCAGGCGCCGGTGCGGCCAAAGCCGGTTTGAATTTCGTCGAGGATCAGGAGGATGCCGTGCGCATCACAGCGGGCGCGCAGGCCCTGCAAGAAGCTGGCCGGCGGCACGACGTAGCCGCCTTCACCGAGCACCGGCTCGACGAGCAGCGCGGCGGTTTCGCCCGGTGCGGTTTGGGTGGCCAGGATGAAGTCGAGTTCGTCCAGGCACCAGCGGCTGGTTTCTTCGGCCTCCCAGCCAAAGCGGTAGCTGTAGGGGAACGGCGCCACGAAGACGCCGGGCAGGAGCGGCTGGTAACCGGCGCGGTAGATCGTTTTGCTGGTCGTCAGCGCCATCGTGCCGAGGGTGCGGCCGTGAAAGCTGCCCTGGAAGACGATCACGTTGGGACGGCCGCTGGCCAGGCGCGCCAGTTTGACGGCCCCTTCGACCGCTTCGGCGCCGGAGTTGCTGAAGAAGAACGTGTCCAGCGGTGCCACGATCGGCAGCAGTTCGTTGACCAGCGCCAGCATGGGCGGGTGAAAGACGATATTCGCCTGACCATGCAGGAGGCGCCCGGCCTGCTCACGAATGGCGGCCACGACGCGCGGGTGGCAGTGGCCGGTGTTGGTGACACCGATGCCACAGGTAAAATCGAGGTAGGGCCGGTCGGCGTCGTCGAACAGCAGCGCACCTTCCCCGCGCTGCGCGACGATGGTCGTGTAGTGGGACCACACCGGCGACAGGTGGCTGATGGCCGAGTCCAGGTTGGCTGTCATACGGTCCTCGTGTACAAGTAACGACCGCTGCAGAGGCGGGAGGAGATTGCAGCCTGGTTGAATGCCCGCCGTCCGGTGCCAGGTCAGGAGGTGACAGAGATCGGCGCGGTGGCGGGGCAATGGCGATTACGCGGCTATTATACGCGCACCGGTTCGATTTAGCCAAATCAGCACGGCGTCTACAATCGGCATTTATTTGTGGAGAATTTAACAAAGTACTATCATACCCCAGCAACGACAGATCACAAGCCTTCCAGATAAGGCTTATCACCCCGCTGTGCACGCCGATAGCTGCATCGGGGTCATGGCAGCCGCTCTGGCTCATCCCGCTCAGACCCTAAAATCTAAAATCCAAAATCCAAAATCTGCCGCGCCTCGCGCAGGTCGCGCGTCTCGAACCCTTCACTGAACCAACCCACCACATCGGCCAGCATCTGCCGTGCGTGGGCGCGTTCCTCGATCGAACTGGCCGTGGTGCACAGCAGCCGGCAGAGGCTGACCAACGCACGCAGCTCCCACCAGCGCGCACCCTGCTGGCGAGCCAGGTCGATGGCATGGCGAAAGCAGGCTGCGGCGCCCGCCGGCTGCGTGCCGGATGCCGCGCCCGGAAGAGTGGGTCGATCGTGTAGAATCAGCTCACCCCGCAGCCGGTGTGCTTCGGCTTCCAGGAGCCTGACGTTGGTCGATTCCATCCACGCCAATGCTTCGTCCACGATGGCCAGGCCGGCGGCAGCCTGGCCGGCACGCAGGTAACCCTGGGCCAGGAGAAGACGCTGCCAGGCGCGGCCAACGCTGCCGCCCACCGCGTCGGTGGCCACGATGCCCCGCTGCATCTGAACCAGCCCGGCCTCGCCCTGCCCCATTTCCGCACGAATCCAACCGGTCAACACGTTGGTCCAGGCATCGACAGCCGAGCCTTGCAGATCGGGTGACTGCAGTTCCTCAATCTGTTCTGCTGCCCAGGCGTAGTCGCGACCCAAGTAGCCAAAGGCCATGGTGGCCACCACGCGGGCTAAGCCCAGGGTGGTGAAATGACCCCCCGCACGGGCCGCCGCCAGTGCCTGGTGCATGACCTGTGCCGCCTGGTCAGGGTAACCCATCAACCACCGTGCGACCGCCTTCCAGGTCAGGCAGGTGACGCCGACGTGCAGGCCCAAAGCCAGGTCCACCGGCTGGTGGCCCCGCTGCTCGTACAGCGCCAGCGCACGATCCAGGTGACTGCACGTGGTGTCCAGGTCTCCCAACAGCCAACACGTGGCGCCGATCAGGTAGTGGGCAAAAATAAGCTGCTGTGGGTCCTGGCTGTGTTCGGCGGTTTGCAGGAGCTGCCGGCTCATGTGCAGGCTGCGCGGCAGTTCCGCCGACCAGAAGGCCACATTGGCGACCGTGGCCTGGGCCATCCAGCGCTGTGGACTGTGGTCGAAGACAGGGTTTTGTGCGATCTCGTACGCCGATTCGAGGGCCCGCAGTCGTTCCGAGGCCCAAAAGCCGCGCGCGATCAACAGCGGGGAAACAGCGGCCAACTGCAACTCGAGCTTCAGCATTTCCAGTGCTGCCGAATCGGGCAGTGTATCGAGCAGCGCCGATCCGCGGCTGAAATGGGCAATTGCCTCGTCGTTGGCCGACAGGCGTACAGCACGATTGCCGGCGCGCAGGTGGTATGCGGCGGCACGCCCGGCCAGGCCAGCCGCCTCAAAATGCCAGGCCAAACGCGAGGCCATGGTATCCAACTCGTCGGGTGCATCCTCGAAGATCTGCTCCAGGGTGCTGCCCAGCGCCTCATGCCAGTATTCCCGCCGCACGGTATCGAGATGGTCGTAAAGGTACTGCTGGAACAGGATGTGCCGGAAACGGAAACGGGACAGACGGCGTGCCCCCAGGCGGCGCAGGCTCACCGCCGTGATCAGACGGTGCCGGTTGGCCAGCTCGCTGCTGAGACAGGAGAGAATCGTTCGCTCGTCCACGTTCAGCACACGGGCCACGATTTCGGCGGTGAATTCTTCACCTTCGACGCTCGCAATCGCCAGCACGTCGCGGCACCGATCGGGCAGGCGGTTGATTCGTTCGGCAATCACGGCCTCGACGCGTGCGGGCAGCGAATCCCAGTGCAGCGTACGTCCCACGGCCCAGCCGCCGTCGGCGGTGCGCACCAGGTCACCGCGCTCCTGCAGGCCACGCAGCAGCTCGACCGTAAACAGTGGATGGCCTTCGGTGTGGCGGTACAACTGCTCACGAAAATCGGTGTCCAGGTGGTTGGGCTGGCTGTCCAGCAGGGCTTCGACGAAGTGGCGGCCTTCGCAAGCGTCCAGGTCGATGGGCGGGTCGCCGCAGATACGCTGCAGCTCGTGGATCACCGTCTCCAACGAACGCTGGTCGGGCTCCGGCTGTGGCGAGATGGCATCGGGGCGGTAGGCGGCTACGACCAGGATGCGGCTGCCCGCCAGCCGCCGGCCCAGGTGAAAGAGCAGGCTGAGCGAACCGGCGTCGGCCCACTGCAGATCGTCGAGCACCAGACAAAGCGGATGCCGGTACGCCAGGTTTTGCAGGAAACCGGTCATCTGCTCGAAGATGTCGATCTGCCGCAGGAAGTGACCGCCCTCGCCTGGGTCCCCGGCCGGCGATGCCAGCAGCTTCGACAGCGCATCGTGCCACGCGTGCCGCGCATACTGCCGGCTGAACGCGTCAGCCCGCAGGGCCAGGCCGGTTCCCGGCACCAGTACATCGATCAACCCGGGACCGTGTTCCACCAGGGCTTCCATGACATCGGGAATCGACGACCACAGCCGGCGCGCGTGCTCCGGCGTGATGGTGGTCCCCGCCCGTTTGGATTCGATGTCGCCGGTCAACTGCTGCACGATGTCGCGAAAAGGCCTGTAGGGATCGCCAATCCCGATGACAGCATCACAGGCCCCGCTGGCGATCAACAAATCGGCCTGTGATTCCATGGCACGTTGGGCAAACTCACCCAACAGCGCAGTTTTTCCACTGCCCGCTTCCCCGGTCACGAATACGACCCGCCCCCCACCGGCCGATGCCTGCGCCAGCCAGGCATGCAGTTGGGCCAACTGAGTCTCACGCGCAACCACCGGTGGTGCCAGGTCGGGCGTGATGTGGAGAGACGTCAAGCTCCGGCGCAATGCCTGCCCGGTCGTCAGTTTGTCTGCAAGGATCGTTTCGTACAGGGCACGGGTCTCTTCCGCCGGCTCGACGCCAAGCTCCTGGTGCAGGATGTGGCAGCAGGTTTGGAACTGGTGCAGTGCGGCCGGCCGTTGCCCGTCCAGGGCCAGGCTGCGCATCAGTGCCCGGTGGGCGGCTTCGTGCCATGGTTCCAGGGCAACCTGTTGGTGGGCGTAGCGTTGTGCTTCTTTGTAGTCGCCACGGGCGTCGAGGGCTGCAATCAGGACATCGAGCGCCAGCATCACCTGGTGCGCAGTTTGTTCGCGGCGCAGGACAACCCATTCCTCGAAAGGGGCGGCATCCCCCAACGAAAAGCCCTCCAGGAAGGGCCCGTGGTACAGGGCCAGGGCCGATTTGAGGTGGTCGCTGGCGGTTGAGGCTGGCTGGAAGGAACCAAATTGCCGCTCGATCTCCGCCACATCCAACCAGGCGTCACTGGCTCGATTGAACTGGATCGTATCGTGGGTAATCAGGAGAAACGGCGTGTTGTCTTGGTGCTCGCCCAGGGTCCGGCGCAGGCTGGCCAGGGTGTAGCGCAAATTGCTGAGCGCCTCCCGATCCGGCCATTCGGGCCAGAGCAAACCCGCCAGTGCGGCGCGTCGATGGGGCCGGTTGGCTTCGACAGCCAGATAGGTCAGGAGTGCTCTGACCTTATTGGACTTGAACTGCGTCACCGGCCGGCCATCCAGGAGAACCTGAAAGCCTCCCAAGAATACGAGCGACAGATGTGCCACAACAGACTCCGCACGTCGCGCAACGGCGAGCGCCGCGGCAGGGCACCTGTTCGATGTCTTGATCGTTGAGAACCAGAGGTTCCCTGCTCTGGCCGTAAATACTATATATATATTAGCCGATTCTTAAGTTTAAGGCAACTGGCGCCATGCCCGCCACGTTTTCGCCACGCTCGTGTGTTTTACTGGGAGCACGCCGGATTTTGTACCCATCACAGTGGGTGTGCCAGCCGGTGTAGAACGCTGCCAGGTCGATCTTCTGGAGGAGAAACATGATGAACCTGCAAAACAGGCCGCAGCTCAGACGGCTGCTTGCCTTCATGGCGTTGTTGTTATTGTGCCTGGTGCTGCTGGTGCTGAGCCAGCCCCGGCAGCCCGCGTATTCGCAAGGCCTCGCTTCTTCGCAGATTGAGGCGTATGCCCTGCTGACACCCACACCCACACCCACACCCTGCCCATCCATCCCATCCACGGGTGCGAAAGCCAAACTCGTCGCCGAGGACGAGATTGGCTTCGTCTACCGCTACAAGGACGAGGCCTATCTGCGGCACAAGACGGTGGATCTCACCGCTCCCACCACCCTGGCCGAGGTGGCGTTCAAAAAATACAGCAGCTGGGACGCCCTCA
>CAYUCC010000168.1:0-6136 GCA_964443225.1 uncultured Anaerolineae bacterium | reverse complement strand
AAAATCCAAAATCTAAAATCCCGGCGCTGCCAGGACGCGGATTTTCTCGCCGGTTTCGCGCCAGGAGATTTCGGAAAGACCCAGTTTGAGGCGCAGCCGCTCGGGGGGCATGCCGGTGCGGTAATCGCGCACGGCGGCGGTCCAGCGTAGGGACTCGAACGAAACCGGTTTGCTGATCTCGGCGGTGCGTCCGATGTCGGCCAGGACATATTCCAGGTTGCGCGAGGTGCATTCGAAGAGGAACACCTGCGGCTTGTACTCGCGCTGGTACTGTTTGAGTGCCGGTGCCAGCTTGGGGCTCAAGCCGAGTTTGCGTTCCTTGTGGTGCATGCGGGGGTCCTCGTGCCGGATGTAGATGGCCGGACCGGTGGGATCGTTGAGGTCGAGGTCATCGAGTTTGACGCGCATGCACTCCCCTTTTTTCATCGCCGTCTGCAGCAGCAGGTTGATCAGGACGTACGGGCGCGCATCAGGCTTGTGCGAGTCCCACAGCAGGTCCTGACTGGTCTGGACCAGGCGTGCCACCTCGTCGTCGAAGAGAATGATGGGCAGCGGTGTGGTCACCGGCTGGTGCACGATGCCTGCCGCCGGGTCGTGGTCGAGAATCTCGCTGGCGGCCAGCCAGGCAAAAAAGACCTTGAGCGTGGTCAAGCGCCGCGCGTAGGACTTGGGGCTGCACGGCACGTCGCGCTCGAACTGCAGCCAGTCGAGGAAGTGCTGCAGGTCCTGCGTGCCAATCGTATTCAGCGCGCGATTGGCCCCCAGGTACTTGCCCGCCAGCCGCAGGTCGCTTTGGAACGATTTGATGGTGTTGTCGGAAAAACCCTGGCGCAGCATGTGCGGGTGGAACGCCCCGATGGCCGCCGCAAACGAGGAGTGCGCCGTCAGTTCCGGGATCTGGATCGACGGTCGCGCGGGGGTCTGTTCGGGGATGGAATCGAACAGACTGGGCTGGGTCGCCGTGCCTGGTGTGTCAGTCATAACCCGCTCCTTGTGCTCGTTTCTTCGTATAGTTGTGAAACGAGCACATTTTAGCAGGTTATGTCAGGTTTGTCAATCACTCATGACTTCAACCACCTCCCACCCCTGACTTCAATCCTACAACCCGCCAGAAATCTGCGACTTTTTTAGGGCAAAAACCACTTCACAAACTCAATCGTGTTGTGTATACTATGAGTGCTCACTCGCCCCCGATTGTTTTTGATGACAAATATGCCCGCTTCTGCCTCATCCCGATTGCTGCGCAAAAGGAGTGGTTAGTCATGTCATCGCTTATTACTTCGTTCCTCCCATCATTGCGTCGCGCTACGTCTTGGTTGCGACCACTGGTCGTGCTGCATCTGCTGGTCATCGGTAGTTTGCTGTGGTCGCCGGCCACCGCGATGGCTGTTCCCTCAAGGCCAATAGATACCGTTGTCACCCTCATGCCGCCTCATCCCCACCTGGATCTAATCTCCGTCCCCAGTGGCGTGCCGTCGTCGCCTGCGGTCATGCAATTGGCGCTGGCCGCCACACCGAAACCAGCATTTATGCCGACACCAACTGCTACCCTGGCACCAACAACCATGCCGACACCAACTGCTACACCGTCGCCCACAACCCTGCCTGGGCTGGATGAGGTGTGGCTGACACCGGGCGAAGGCGGCGAGCTGGTCAGTTTGGATGGTCGTGTCGAAGTGGATGTGCCGCCGGGTGCGGTGACTCGACGCACACTCCTGCGCTACCTGCCGCAGTCACCCGGGGGCGAGCCGCCGCCCTGGTTGCTGCTGCACTTCGGTCTGGAAGCCCAGGATGAGCAAGGGGTGGCGGTGACCGGGTTCGAGACGCCGGTCAGTCTGACGTATCGTTTTCCCGCGGCGGTGGCGCTGTCGGAGGAGATCGGTCTGTACGGGTGGGATGAGGCCACCGCCACCTGGCAGATGATCCCCAGCCAGATAGATGTCTCCGCCCGACAGCTGAGTGCCGCGCTGGATCGTGTAGGACTGTTCGGCCTGGGCGAGGCGGTGGACCTCACCTACGGTGTACAATACCTGCCGGCGGTGCACGGGTTTGTGACCGACGAGTGGAGCGGCAACAGCAGCCTCTCCATCCCAATCGAGCTGCCGCCTGGACCAGGTGGGATGGGGCTACGGCTGGGTCTAAACTACTCGAGCGAAATGGTGAATGGGCTGCGCGCCGGGGCCAGCACGTATGATGATCCTGTGCTGGGAACCGTCGCACAAGACCAGAGCAAGGCGATAAACTTCAACGCCCAGGCCAGCATCGTCGGCTGGGGTTGGAGCCTGAGCGGGCTGGGACAGATCACCAGGAACCTGCAGAACGGCAAGTGGTACCTGGGCTATGCGGGCGGTGGCTTCGAACTGAAAAACGACGGCGTCAACGGCTGGCAGACCGAACCGCAGAGCTTTCTGCGCATCACACAACCTGATCGTTGGCTGGTGTGGGCACCGGACGGCACGCGTTACACCTTTGGCTCGCCTAACTGGGGCAACGGTGTGGCTTACGTGCGCAACACGGGAACCTGTAATCAGCAAACGCGGGAAGCGTATCTAACCGAAGTCCTGGATACCCACGGCAATAAAATCGTGATTACCTACGCCACGGAGACCAGGAATATCTACTGTCAGGATGGGTCGGCCCAGCCCTATGTGCGGGCGATCCGGCCGACGAACATCGAGTACTTCCCCTCCGGCCAAACCAACGCCACCGTGCGGGTGGACTTCACCTACGTCTCGCGTACGGATACCGGCGTGCCGGGCAAGGAAGATGATTACACCGAGAGTTTCTGGAGCAGCCAACGCCTCTCCAATGTCACGGTCAAGGTGCGGTCGAGCGCCACCACCTTCACCACCGTGCGCAGCTACGATTTGACGCAAGACTATCTGTGGCAGGACCAGGCCGCCGGCGAAGGTCTGCTGCGTTTGACCGGTGTCACCCAGAAAGGCAAGGACGGCGGGGCACTGCCAGCGCAGACTTTCACCTACACGACGATCAACGGTTGGCTGAACCACACCCTGCTGGCGACGGCGAACAACGGCCAGGGCGGCAAGGTGACCTACAGCTATGAGAACTACAATAGCATCGGGATCGGGCTCTGTGGTGAGAACACAAGCAGATACCGCGTAAGCCAAATGCTGGTGGAGGATGGTCTGGGGACAGCGGCGCACGACAAGGTCCAGACGATCTATACGCACGCGCAGCCGTATTCCTGGGCCAGCGGCTATCCCGCCTGCAACGACAATTTCGAGTTTGGGGGCTATGGCTTCGTAAGGAAAGAGGTGAAGGATGGGGCCGGCACGTTGCACCAGGTGGTAGACAACCGCTATCACCAATGCGGCACGGCCTCGCCGCCCGTGGCGTGTGGGGGCGGCAACGAGAGCATGGATCCGCGCAAGGGCAAGATGGTCAGCAGCATCACCTCGAGCCAGGCGGGCAGCGGGGAACTGGCGCGCACAGCTATGACGTGGGCAACGGCGACGGTCAAGGGGGCGAACTGGGTCTACCAGACCGACACGACCAACACGTTGGGTGCGAGCAGCCAGATGACCGCCTACGAGTACCAGGCTGCCAACCAGGGTGGGGTGCAGTACGGCAATGTGACGCACCAGCGCACCTACAGCGACGGCGGTGCGACGCTGTACCGGACACAGGAAACGGTCTACTTCCCGGCCAACGTCAGCGGTGGCACCTACATTGTCGATCGGCCGGCGCAGGAACTGCTGAAGGATGCGACCGGAACCTGCCTGGGGGAGACGCGCACCTTTTACGATGGCAACACCAGCTATGCCATGCTGCCAACGCAGGGAGACGTGACCAAGGTGCGCGTGGCGCAGACCGCGTGTGGAGGGAGCTGGGCGGATACGAGCTACACCTATGATGTATACGGCAACCAGACCGGCGTCAGCGACCCCTTGGGCAACACGACGACGACGAGCTACGACACCACGAGCGGGTCATGGCCGATGCTGTACGTACTGCCGACGAGCGTGACCGCACCATTGGTTGGAACCAGCAGCTACGCCTGGAACAAGATACTGGGGCAAGTGTCGAGTACAACCGATCCCAACGGGGCGGTGATCAGCTACAGTTACGATCAGTGGGGACGGCAGACCCAGCTGGTCACACCGGGCGACGATACAGCCAACCCGACGCTGCGCTTTACCTACACCAACTTCGCCGGCGCCAGTGCACCGTACTGGGTCAAGCAGGAGCAGAAGGAGAGCGGAACGAGTTATCTGGAGAGCCGCACCTTCTACGACGGCCTGGGGCGTGTGGTGCAGACGCAGGCGGAGGCAGCGAGCAGCAGTCAAAGTATCGTGACCAGCGCCAGGTATGCGCCGCTCGGGGTCATCCAGGCCACGCTGCCGTACACACACAGCGCCGGTCTGGGGGTCGGGGGCACCTACCGACCTCCGCAGTGGAATCAACCGGGCACATTAACCGCTTACGATGCGCTGGGCCGCGTGACACAGACAACGGCGCCCGATGGCACCGCGGTGAAGAGCTTCTACCAAAACCGGCAGACCGCGGTGCTGGACGAGTTGAACCGGCAGACGATCTCGGAGACCGACCCGCTCGGGCGATTGCTCAGCGTCAAGCAGTATCTGGGAACGACAGGCGGTCAGCCGAACTGGGGTGCAGCGGTGTATGCGCAGGTCAGCTACACCTACGATGTGGCCGATCGCATCAAGCAGGTCACGGGGCCGGATGGGTCGGTGACGACGATCGGGTACGATCTCGTGGGGCGCAAGACGAGCATGAGCGACCCGGACATGGGGGCGTGGAGCTACAGCTACGATGCCGCGGGCAACCTGGTCACGCAGACCGATGCGCGGGGCATGCGACTGTGGTACGGCTATGACGGCTTGCAGCGCGTGACACAGAAACGGCTGACCAACAGCGGCGGCACGCTGCTCGCCAGCTACACCTACGACACCGGGGCCAACGGCAAGGGGCGACGCACGGGGATGAGCGATCCTTCCGGGAGCACGGGTTGGACGTACGATGCGCGGGGCCGCGTGACGCAGGAGACGAAGGTGATCAACGGCACCGGCGGCGGCACCTTCGTCACGCAGTGGAGCTACGATTCTGCCGATCGCACCACACTGATGGTTTACCCTGGCGGTGAGGGGGTGAATTCGGTCTACAACAACCAGGGGTTGCTGACCCGGCTCTACACCACCGGGCTTGACTATGTGCAGAGCACGACGTATGATGTGGCGGGACGTGTGACGCAGCAGGTGTTGGGCAACCCGACTGTGCTGCAAGCGGGGTACAGTTACTATCCCTGGACGACGGTGGCCGGGCGCGGGCGTCTGCAGCGCATGACGTTGGGCACGCCAGGTACACCGACCTCGCTGCAGGACCTGGGCTACCAATACGATGCGGTGGGGAATGTCCGGCAGCAGCTGAACACCACGCCGTGGAGCGCGGCGCAGAAGCAGTGTTTCACGTACGACGGGTTGAACCGGCTAACGAGTGGATTCACGACCACGGGCAGTGACAACTGCACGGGCTACACTGCGATTGGCAACGGGCCGTACAGCGAAACGACCAGCTACAGCGCCAACGGCAACCTGGCGAGCAAGGCAGGGGTGTTCTACGGTTACGGGGTGCAGGCCGGTAGCTGTCCGGAGGGAGCGCTGAGCAAACCGCATGCGGTGGTGAGTGCGGGCAGCAGCAGCTACTGCTACGACCAGAACGGCAACCAGCGGCGGCGCACGATCGCCGGGGTGGAGTACACCCTGACCTACGACACTGAGAACCGGCTGACGACCATCAGCGGGGATGGGGTCACGGCCAGCTACGTCTACGACGGGGACAGCAAGCGGGTCAAGGCCGACTTTGGCGGCAGCGTCACGGTTTATGTCGGCGGCTACTACGAGAAGACGACGAGCGGTAGCAGCACGACGATCACGAAGTACTACCAGGCGGGCGATCAGCGGGCCAGTCCTGAGCAAAGCCGAAGGATTGCGCTGCGGGTCAATGGGGTGGTACACTGGCTGGCGACCGATCATCTCGGTTCGACGAGCATCACGGCGAGCGAGACAGGGACACGCATTGCCGAGCTGCGCTACAAACCGTGGGGCGAGAGCCGCTACAGCTTTGGCGCAACGCCGACGCCGCGCCGCTTCAC
>CAYUCC010000167.1:0-6138 GCA_964443225.1 uncultured Anaerolineae bacterium | reverse complement strand
TGGCCCAGGTCGAGCCGCCGTCGGTGCTGAAGTCCAGTGCAGCCGAGTCGGCCGATCCGAGGTCGTTGTAGTCGTACGCGAAGCTGACGCGTGGTGTCACGAAGTTGGTCAGGTTCAGTACCGGCGACCACATCTGGGCGTTCATGGCCACGCTGCTGCCGCAGGCATCGCTGTCAGCGCTGGCGAAGAGGCCGCTGCCGCCGGTCAGGTTGCCATTCGCACCGGGGTCGGTGTTGGTCCAGCCGGGCACACCGGTACAGCCGGTCGTGCTGTCGGCGATGACCCAGCCAGCCGGCGGGAAGGTGCCCTCGAAGCCCTCGGTTACCAGCGTCACTTCATGGTAGCCGGCGGGGCAGCGTGGCGGGATGACGGTGACCGTCGCCGTATCGGTGGCCGTCGCCTGCGAGCCGGCCGTATTCGTGGCCGTCCAGGTGGCGGTGTTGGTGGTGGTCGCATTGGCGACGTACGGGATCGACAGCCCGGCCTGTACGGTGTTGACACTGGCGCCAGGGGCCAGCGAATAGCCGAAGCCGGTGAAGATCGTGCCCAGCACATCGTCGATCAGCGAGTGCACATTCAGCGTCTCGGTGCCGGTGTTGGTCACCGTGTAGCAGTAGTAGACGGTGGTGCCCTGCGGAACGGTGATGGCGCTCGTACCTGCGCAGACGCCTGCGGTTGTGCCGACCGTCTTGGCCAGTGAGATCGATGCGCCGCCGCCGCTGCCCTGGCCTTCGATGAGGAAGGGCAGGTCCTGTGGTGCCGCAGCGGTACCTGTGTCGATCAGCGCAACCCAGGATGTCAGGTTGTACTGCTGCGCATTGGCGCCGGGTGGGTTGGTCTGCCCCAGGATCGAAACCGGTGGGACCCACGGGCCGGAGGCGAGCGTGCCGCCCGTCTGCCAGTCGAGCCAGTAGGTGCCGGCGGGCAGGTTGGTGTTGACCGTCACCACATTGGCCATGATCGGGCGATTGTTGGCCAGGAGACCGGTGTCGATCGAGCGATAGATGTTGGTGAAGGTCGAGCTGGCCAGGCGGTTGGTCGTGGTATCACCGAACACGATGTTGCTGGCGCCCGGCTGGCCGTCCCAGATCACCAGGTTGACGTTGTTGATCGTCGAGGTGGTCGTCGAGCCGGTCTGGTAGGCGTAGAAGGTGATCGTGCTGATGTTCCAGCCGCCGGCGGGGACGGTGAAGTCATCCGCTACGCGGAAACCGCTGGAGACAGCATGGCCGAATCCATAGACGTTCAGCCCGATCGCCGTCTGCAGGGCGCTGGCGTCGGCGCCGCCGAACCCACCACCCGGGTGCGTCACCAGTGGGCCGTTGTCATACAGCACGGCGCCCGGCACGACCGGTTTCAGCGGGATGTTGTAACCACCGGTGGCCGGTGCATCGGATTTGGCGGCTGGGGCGGCCACATCGGCCGCGGGACCGCTGCTGCTGGCACTGGCCAGGGCTGGCACCATCAGGGCCAACACCATCACCACAAGCAGAATACGTAGAGTCGCTTTTTTCATGGAACGAAATCCTCCTCTAGATTTCTAACGCACGAAAGGATTGCTCGGGAGCGCGAGAAGCGTAGGGTGACAGTCTCGTAAGTGGAACACCTCCTTTGATGCGATGGTGGGCCAGGGCTTGTAAAAGAACAACTTCCTGCAAAATGGCTGGCATTCGCCGCAAATCACGGTAAGTTATTCTTTGACAAACCCCAGTGCGATGACGGTACGGCTGCGAAAGGGTGCCAGGTCATGCTGCACATCGCCCCCCTGTCTGCAGCCCAGGTGTCCGCATCAGCGGGCACAGTCGCGTATCCATGATTTGCCACCAACGGTCCGCCTTGATGCAACAAAGCCAACTATGCCGTTACCTGGCGCAAGACAAACAATTCGGTCGAACTCGAGGATCGTTCTGCTTCCAAGGTGGCTGATAGGCGCACCGTGTGTAGATTCCCAACCTGGACGCAGTATCGTGGCCAGTGGGGGTAGGTAGCTGGCCTGGGGCGGATGTCACAGAACTACGCCACTGATTATGGCATAGTTTACGGGTGTTGTCAAGCACAAAAACCGGGGGACTTGGGAGGCGCGTTTCACGCGGGGGCCAAACTCTGCCGGTCTCCCGATACGGACCTGAGACCGGCCGTAAAATCAAGCCCTGAGGCATTCTCTAACTTGTTTCGGCGCGCGCTTCCAAACCCTCGGCGTCCAGGATGACAATGCGCTTGCGGCCGATGTCGATCAGGCCGTCGTTTTTGAGGTCATTGAGCACCTGGGTAGCGGTTTCGCGGTAGGTGCCGACCATTTCAGCCAGGTCCTGATGAGTCAGGCCCTTGATTTCGTTACTGCCTTGCTCCTCGCGCACGCGCAGCAGCAGGGATGCCAGGCGCGCCGGGATCCCCTTGAAGGCCATGTCTTCGAGCCGCTCTTCGGCTTCGTGCAGGCGCCGGCCGGTGATGTCGAGCACCCGCAGGGCTACCTGCGGTTTGTTGAGGATCAACCGCTCCAGGTCGGTCCGGCTCATAACACAGATCAGGCAGTCTTCGATGGCTTCGGCAAAGGTGTTGTGCATCTGTTCGCCCACAAGCGCCATTTCGCCGAACAGGTTGCCGGCACCCAGCGTGGTAATCACCAGCTTTTTGCCCTCGGCTGAAATGCGGTAAAGCTGCACACGCCCCTGTTTGATGATGAAGAGGACCTCGGTGACGTCTTCGGGGCGGTAGAACACCTTGCCTTTTTGGACGTTGCTCATGGTGGTGATGCGGTCCAGTTCCTGCATCTCGCGCGGCGACAAGTCCTGGAAAATCTCGATATCCGAAAGATAACCAATTTTGTCGCGCATCCCGCTGCTCGCCTCTCTTCCCATGCGATCGTCCAATCTGTGTGGGCTAGACTTGATGTGGATATTATACTTGGTTTGAGGGGGGAGGCAAAATGGAGTAGGGAGTACGGAGTACGGAGTAGGGAGACTAACCGATCCTAACCCGCGCAGGCGGGTTTCGCCTGTGTAGCCGCGGTTTCCAACCGCCAACCCTCCAACCGCCAACCCGCGCAGGCGGGTTTCGTCTGTGTAGCCGCGGTTTCCAACCGCCGATCTTCCAAGCGCCAACCCTCCCACCGCCCACCGTAATTCGCGGACGGCCCGATTGCACATCACCCGCAGGAATGATAGAATGCGCAGGCTCTTGCAGACATCGGAGGCCCATGAAGGAGACGCCATGTCAACTATGCTGCGAACAATGGTCAGGACCACGACATTGGCAGCCACCGTGCTGCTGCTGGTGGCCTGCACCGCCGTGAGCGGCCCCACGGCCGTGCCGGCGACGCCGACGTCACCGCCACCAAGTGCGTTCCCGACCGCCGAACCGCTTGCACTACCACGCATTCCACATGCCGTGGAGGGGTTCACCAACTGCCTGATCTGCCACAGCCCCGAAGGCGGTAAACCCATTCCGGCCAACCACGCCCTGTACACGGTCGATCGCTGCCTGGACTGCCACCGGCCAGCCCTCGCGATCACGTCGACCGTCACCCTCACCCCGCAGCCTATGGCACACCCCATCGCCGGGCACGAGGACTGCTCGCTCTGCCACGCACCAGACCGGCTGGAGATGCCCAACGACCACTACACCATGGACCAGCAGGAGTGCACCGAATGCCACCTCCCCCCGGCTGATCCGTCAGCGCGGTAGAGGTAACTTGTGCAAGAGAATCAGGGTCGCGGTATCACCTGGCAAATTCCACGAACCGGTAGCCGACGCCGCGCTCGTTCATGATGTAGCGCGGGTGTGCGGGGTCCTGTTCGATCTTCTGCCGCAGATAGGTGATGTAGAGACGCAGGAGGTGGTGCTCGTCGCGGTATTCCGGCCCCCACACGCGCGCCATCAGCGTCTCGTGGGGCACGATGCGGCCCGCATTCTGCACCAGGTGGTACAGCAGACGGTATTCGGTGGGGCGCAGTTTGATCCGGCTGCCGCGCACGATCACCTCGCGCCGCCCAAAATCGATGGCCAGATCGGCATCGATGGTGATGGCCTCCTGGCCCGAGACGCTGCGATCTTCGGTGCGGCGCAGAACGGCGCGGATGCGGCTGACCAGCTCGCGCGGGCTGAACGGTTTGGCCATGTAGTCGTCGGCGCCCAGGTCGAGGCCGCGGATGCGGTCCTCTTCTTCACCTTTAACGGTGAGCATGATCACCGGCACGGTCGAGATCTCACGGATCAGCTTCAGCGTCTCGAACCCGTCCAGCTGCGGCATCGCCACGTCCATGACCACCAGGTCGGGCAGGTCCTCGCGCACCTTATCCAGCGCCTCGAGCCCGTTGGAGGCTTCGAGCACGTCGTACCCCTCCAGCTCCAGGTTCATGCGCTCGACGCGCCGGATGCGTGATTCGTCGTCGACGATGAGGATGCGCGTTTTTTCTTTGCTGCTCGCAGACATGGTTTCAGTTCCCCTCGTACAACGGCAGGGAGAAAAACACCGTCGTCCCTTTGCCCGGCTCACTGCGCACCCAAATGCGGCCATCGTGCCCCTCGATGATGGCGCGCGTCAAAAAGAGGCCCAGTCCCGCCCCTTCGGTCTTGCGCCGCAGGGTCGAATCGACGCGATAGAAGCGCTGGAAGAGGCGTTCCTGCTCCTGCGGTGGGATGCCGATCCCCTCGTCGGCCACGTACAGTACCAGCTGGCGGACCTTAGAATCGTGCCAGCCCCCCACGCGCACGGCGCCGCCGTCGGGTGAATACTTGATGGCGTTGCTGATGAGGTTGTTGTACACCTGGCGCAGCCGTTCGGGATCGGCCAGCGCTGGCGGCAGGTTGGCGGCGAAGTCGCTCTCGAAGTGGTGCCGGTCGGTCTGCAGGCGAAAGCCCTCGATCACGGGCCGCACCAGGTTGGGCACGTCGACGTCGACGCGGTCGAGCCTGAACGCGCCCGCCTGGATGCGCGAGGCATCGAGCAGATTGTCAACCAGGGCGTTCAGCCGGTCAGCCTCTTCTTCGATGACGGTCAGGCTCTCGCGCACGGTCTGCGCGTCCCACTGCGCATCGTCGCGCTGCAAGGTGCTGGCATAGCCCTTGATGAGCGCAACCGGCGTTTTGAGCTCGTGCGAAATCACCGAGACGAAGGTGGTCTTCATGTCTTCGGCTTCGCGGAAACGGGTAATGTCCACCACGTTGACGATGATCTGCTGCAGGGCACCATGCTCGTCGTAAAGCGGCGAATAGGTGGCACCGACGGTGATACGTGAGCCCCCGGGACGCACCAGGTCGCCTTCGACGTACAGCGAGCCTTCGCGCGGCAGGTCCCCGGTGAAAGTGGCCGACTGGCACAGGTCGGGGCCGGTGGCATTTTCCAGGGCAAAGACCTGGTAACACGGCCGGCCACGTGCGGCATCGGCCGGCCAGCCGATCATGCCTGACAGGGCGCGGTTGATGACCTCGATGCGCAGATCGGGGGTGAGGATCATGACCCCGTCGGCGCTGTTTTCGATGATCGCATCGAGCTGGCGCTTTTCGGCGATCACTTCCTGGTAGAGTTGGGCGTTACGCACGGCAATCGCCGCCTGGTCGGCAAATTCGGCCAGCACCTGGCGGTCATTGGCCGAAAAGTCGGCACTGCCGCTGCGGAAAATGTAGATGACGCCGAGCAGGACCTGGTTGAACTGCAGGGGCAGGGCCACCACCTGGCGCAGCGGCAGCCCGGTGGCAGCCGACACCCGGTGCAGCTTCAGGGTCATATCCGGAATCAACAACGCGCGGTCCACCGGCCCCGGTGCGCGTCCCACGTCGGTCAGCAGAGGCTCGAAACGTGACAGGAGGTTGGCCGGAATGCCGTAGTAGGCCTCGATGCGCATCGCCCCGGCGGGCTGGCGCAGCGCCATCAATCCCATCTCTCCCTGTACCATCTCCGCCGCCGCGCTCAGAATCAAACGCAGCAGCGACGGCAGGTCAAGATTCGACGTCATCGCCCGGCCGATTTTGAGCAAATAATTCCGCTGGCGTAATTCGTAGGAGGTGATCATTTGCGCTATTATATCACCAAATCCCTCTCCATGCCGCAATCCGCCCAGCGACCTACAATCCAAAATCCAATCCAAAATCCAAAATCCAAAATCCAATCCAAAATCCAAAATCCAAAATCCAAAATCC
>CAYUCC010000166.1:0-6222 GCA_964443225.1 uncultured Anaerolineae bacterium | reverse complement strand
ACAACCCCTAAAACACTGTATGGATATTCAGTTGGTAAGGTGCAAAAGTCGAGTAGGGAGTAGGGAGTAGGGAGTAGGGAGAGAGGTATATGGAGATTACCTGGTACGGGCATGCTTGTTTCCGGCTGCGTGAGAAGCAGGTGACGATCATGACTGATCCTTATGACAAAAGCATTGGGTATACGCTGCCGCGGGTACGCGCCGATATCGTGACGGTGAGTCACGACATGCCGGGGCACAATTTTGTGCAGGGTGTCAAAGGGGAGCCGCGCGTGCTGAACGGGCCTGGGGAATACGAGATCGCAGGGGTTTTTGTGACCGGCATCTCGACCTTACACCACCGTCCCAAGACCGACAAGGGCGGACAACCGGTGCTGCCGGAGCACAATACGATCTTTGTCTATGAATTCGACAAGCTGACCGTGTGCCATCTCGGTGATTTGGGCGAGGTTCCCAGCCAGGCCCAGGTCGAATCGATGAGCAAGGTCGATATTTTGCTCATTCCGGTGGGGGGCGGCGCCACGTTGGATGCGGCCCGCGCCGCCGAGGTGATCAGCCTGTTGGAGCCCAGCATTGTGATTCCGATGCACTACCAGACACCGTACACCCACCTGGCACTCGACCCGGTGGACAAGTTCCTCAAGGAAATGGGACTGCCCGTGCCGCCGGTGCAGGATTTGCTCAAAATCAGTGCCAGCGAGCTGCCGGAAGAGACGCAGGTGGTGGTGCTCGACTGCAAACAGAGTTAGAGCCTATCCGAATAACCTGATATTCGCCTCAAAAAGGCGCCTGAGGGCAGTTATTCGGATAGGCTCCTAGTCACCCAGCCTACCAGCGGAACGGTTTGAAGCGCTGCCACAGCGGAAGCCGCGTCTTGTAGGTGTTCCAGTAGCGTTTCAACACCGGCTGCAGCGTGAGCCATTCACCCGACAGGGCGCCCAACTCAGCGGGCGGCACCGGTGTCTGGCTGAACTGTTCACGCACGTAGGTGGTGGTGATGCGTTGAATCGGCGCCGCGCCTTCCGGCACCGTTTGGCTCAGCACCACGGCGTGCTCGAACGGTGTCTGCGAGGGCCGGCGTTCCAGACCAACCCGCTCCGACCAGCGTTCGAGGCGTTCGTACAGCCGCATCGTCAGCGCGGGATCGAGCTGAGTCTCGCGACGCTGGCGCCGTCGCTGACTCAGGCGGTAGATGCCGTAAATGACGGCGCCCACCAGGGCGACACCCAGGATCACACCGCCCAGTCTGCCCGCTGCGGGCAAACTGGCCAGGGGTGAACCGAGTCCACCGGCAAATTCCCCAGGCGCCGTATCGGCCTCGCCGAACTTCTCCTCCTGCTCCAGCAGGTTTTCACGATCCCGCTGGGCCTGCTCCTCCAACAGGGACGCCTCCTCCGGCGTCTGGTTGTCGACGGGCCGCGGGCGCACGATAAACGGCTGGGCTGCGGTGGGCTCGAACTCGATCCAACCCAGTCCGGGGAAAAACACCTCGACCCAGGAATGGGCATTAGCCTCGCGCACGCGATAGACGCCCAACTCCGGTTCGAGTTCACCCTGGGCATACCCAGCCACGATGCGCGCCGGGATTCCCACGCTGCGCGCCATCACCGCCATGGCCGAGGCGTAGTAGTCGCAGTAACCTTCCTTGGACTGGAACAGCACGTAATCGACCCCATCGACATTGTCAGGCGGCGCGGCGATTTTTTCGTTGTATTTGATCTCACGCCGCAGGTAGTCCTGGATGGCTGCGGCGCGGTCGTAGTTATTATCCAGGCCCTGCGTGACCTGCTGAGCCAGCGTCTTGACCCGTTCGGGCAGGGTGTCGGGAAGCTGCAGGTATCGATCGCGTACGTAGCTGGGATATTTGGTGGACGCCTGACGCAGTGCCTCCACATCGGCGGTCGTGATGGCCGAAATGACCTGGTAGGCGTCACCCTCTTTGAAGGGCTGGCGCGTGCGCATCCGCGCAATCTCCACCGGTCGCGCACCATCGCCCGATGCTCCGCCGACACCAAACAGGGCTGCGTTGCCCTCGCTTGGCGAGAGATAGAAGACGTCGGCGCGGACGGGTTGGGTTGCGCGCAGGGGTTGGGGGGCCGAAAACAGCACCGTCTCCCCGCGCAAATAGGTGGTCATCGTCTGGGTAATGATCTTGCGCGCGGCGTACGGTGCGCCCAGCACACTGGCATCACCGGGTTCCATCGTGATCGTATCGGTATCTGCGTTTAGCCACTGGCGACCGTTATAGGTATCGAACGTTACACCCCGCCAGTAGTGGCCCTGCGGGGCCTCCACGTCCATCACGATCCGGTCACTCAAGGAACGCGGGCCAGAGAGTGTCATGCTGCGGCCAAATGCACCCGCCAGGCTGCTGGGCTGGTAGTTCAGCGAGCCAAACAGGCGCGTCCACTCCTGCCGCACCGTTTCCCATGTCCCCTCGAACGGCTCGACCAGAGTGCTGACCGCCGGGCCGGTGGCGGCGTTGGGCATCACCCAGGCCAGGAGGATCACCGTGATGGCGAAGATGGCGCCGTCACGCAAAAAATCGAATCCGATGTCGCGCGAATAGCGCACCCCCTCCCCCTGCCAGCGGCCCTCTTCCTGCGTCAACTGGGCCCGAATCACCAGCAGCAGGGCAAAAACCAGGAACAGCACAATCGCGGGCCGCAGGTCCTGGCGCCCGTTATAATAGTAGGCGTTGACCAGCATGACCAGACCCAACGGAACGACCGCGCGCCAGACACGACCCTGGCGAAAGACGGCCCACGTCGCCAGGTAGGCCAACCACCAACTCAGAAAAGCGACCTGCAGCACAAACACCAGGCTGTCGGCCAGGGGGCGTCCACTGACGGCACCGGTGATCCAGGTGACGCTGTGTTCCGCAATGAGGTGCAGCTTCTCGAACAGCGTCGCCTCGCCGGGAATACTGGTCGCCGTGAGCAGCAGAACCCACGCCGTACCAACGATCAACGCATAGGGATGGGCAAAACGCCCTCGCCAGCCCACCAGCGCCAACGCCGCGCCGATGCTGGCACCACCAATCACCACCCAGTAGAGAATATCAAGGCCGATGTTGACCCACCTGGCCGCCTGCACCGACCATGCCATCAGCATCAGGAGCAGCATCAACAGGAGGAAGATCAACCCCGTGCCGGCGAAAAAATCACGGCGCCGTACGCGCGATGCTGTGGGTTGAGGTGATGCGGTGTGGGGGGGCAGCGTAACTTGCGCTTGCATGATCTACTCCTCAGGGTCTGGCGTCGACTGGGTGCTATTGTACCGTATGCACCGCGTGGGATCAAGTACGATCGACTACGGTTGGGAAATCCGGATGTTTCAAACAAAACGCCAAAACAGCCAGGCCGCGATCACTACCAGTAACAGCAGGACCGCACATGTCACCAGCAGCAGCTCCCAACGAAAATCGGACACACTCAGCTGTGCGACCAGGGGCGTCGCCAGTCCGCTGATCCACGTCTGCGTGCGTGCCAAACCAGTGGTAGTGGTGAGGGTCGCCTGATAACGGACCTCGCTGTTGCCAGCCAGGTCCCGCCAGGCACCCGCTTCGACGTGCCACAGGGCACGCTGGATGGGAGCCAGGCCAGCTTCGGCGTCATCACTGGCCTTCGTGGACAGATCGTCGATGGCGCGGCGGTAACGGTCACCCTGATCGGTCCAGATCTGGTGCGCCATGGGCAGGTCGAGGGTATCGGTCAGCTGTTGTGTCTGTCGCAACAAGTCCGTCGTGGCCGTGGTGTCCAGGTTGTGGACTTCCAGGACCGCCCGCAGCAAGGCCAGGTCTGGTTCAGGAGCCACGAGGCCGGCCAGGCGCGTGCGGACATCACCGAGCCTGGCTGCACCGTCGAACGGAAGGGTCAGCGTCAAACGGAGCATCGCGCCTTCATCGGTCAACGTGGCCAGGACACCGGGTACGCTTTGCGCATCGGCCATGGCGCGCTGCAGCGTGGCCAGGGCGACCGCCCGCTGGGCAGGCCGCGGGGTCAGTGTCAGTGTAATGACCTGTTGGGTGGTGGACAGGGATACCGATGCCTGTTGAGCCAGAAAATTGGCGGCGGGTGCACCGGGCACAGCCAGAACGTTGCTGCCCCACGTCGATTCGATCAGCTGGCGCGCGGCGGCCAGGTCTCTGCGTCCGACGGCATCCTGAGCCTGGGCCAGGGCCACGTCGCGTGCAATGGCCTGCAGGTCGGCCTGTAGGGTGGTGGAGATGGCTGTGGTATCGAGGCGGGCGACCTTTTCGACATACGCCGCCGCGCCCGCCCAGCTGCCCTCCGCCTGGGCCGCATGCGCCAGCTCGAGGTACAGCTGCCCCAGTGATGCCAGGATTTCGGGGCTGTCATCGCCGGCGGCGCGGGCATCGGCCAGGGCTGCTGCGGCCAGGGCGCGGGTTGTGGTGTCCGAACCGCTGCGCGCGGCCTGGCGCAGGAACAAATCGGCCAGGAGGCGTGGTGCGTCTGGATCGGCGGGTGCCAGGGCGCGCACCTGTGACAGGGCAGCCATGGCCTGTGCATAGTACCGGTCGAAGAGTACGGTATCCTCCCCCACGTCGGCCAGTGCCAGGCGGTGGTACCAGCGGCCGAGCGCCAGGTGATCGGCGGCGGTGGCCGTGGGAGTCGCCGCCGCACTCTGCGCTGCCTGCAGCGCCTGCCAGGCGCTGGGTACCACCATCAGAAGTTCGACCGGCTGCAGCTGACGCGGGTTATCGACACTCCAGGTCAGCTGCTGGCCATCGAACGTATAGCCGGGCGGGCGTACCAGGATCAGTTGATCGGCTGCCAGGCGCGTGGGAAAACGGAGGGTGATGCGCACGCTCTCTGGCCCGCGTCCCCAACCACTGACCGGGTCGTAGCGAAAACGGGCCAGGGCACCCTCACCCAGGGGGACACGGTACGAAAGCAGCGGTTCCAGCCGCCCGCTGCCTGGCAGTTCCGTTTGCCAACGCCAGTGGTTGTTGCCTTCGAGTAGTTCGAGCAGCTGTGGAACACCGCCCACGGTGAGCGTCACTGCGCTGGCGGGTGGTGTCGTATCGACCCCTTGCACGATCGTGTCCAGGGCCAGGGTGCTGGTCAGCGGGTTCTGCAGGCGAAACCAGGCCTGTACAGCAGCCCAGGTGCGCTCGTTTTCCGGCTGAATGGTCGCTTCGACGCGTAATGCTTCCAGGCGGGCTGGCGTACGCGCACGTGGGCCAACAAACAAGGTGGCATTGGCCGGCACCAGGTCGCCCGGCGGGACCGGCTGGGCTGCCACTCCACCCGCAGAGGTTAGAAAAAGTGCCGTGAGCAGAACCCAGGCACCCCACCTGACCGCCGATCGGGTCCAGCGCAACGGGTAAACGGTGCCGGCGTGCAAAAAAGGGAACTTGCACAAAGCAAGGAAATCTGTTATGCTATGACCCACACAGGTTACCACAAGTACAGGCAAGCGGAACATGTTTAAACTTCTCATGAGTTGGGACATCAAGATGGGGCGTGAACAGCCCTACTTCGAGTTCATCGTGCGCGAATTTGCACCGGGCCTCATGCGACTCGGCATCCAGCCCACCGAAGCCTGGTACACCATCTACGGCGAGGGTCCACAGATCCTGACGGGGGGTGTCACCGAGGACCTGAAGGCCATGCGCAAGATCCTGGCGAGTGATGAGTGGATCAAACTGCACGACAAACTGCTTGGGTTTGTAACGAACTACCACCAAAAGGTGGTCGAAGCGAGTGGTCGTTTTCAACTCTGACCTGTGATTCCCGCACCGTGAACAAAAAGCCCCATGAGCAACCATGGGGCTTTGTCTTGTCTGGCGGTGGCTCATTGTCACGGGGTGGTCGCCGTATTGGGAGCTGGAGAGGGGTTTGGTGCCTTCTCCGTACCACCCTCACTGCTCGCCGGCGCGGCAGATGTCGTCGACGGTGTCTCTTTGCCCTCTTTCGTCGTTTCAGGACGCACGGCAGGACCTGTACTGTTACGACCACGGTTATCGGTCACGTAGAATCCTGAGCCTTTGAAGATCACACCAACCGGCTGGATGACCCGAAACAATGCCTCTTCGCTGCATTCGGGACACAGCTTGAGTGGGTCATCGCGCATCCGCTGCAGATGTTCAAAGCGCACACCACAATTGCGGCATTCGTATTCATAAACAGGCATGGCTGAACTGTTGTTCCCTTCCACGACGACCTGACGAAAAGACAGTGAGATTATACATGATCG
>CAYUCC010000165.1:0-6226 GCA_964443225.1 uncultured Anaerolineae bacterium | reverse complement strand
GTCCCACCCGCGTTGACAGTAATCCGTTCAATCCGTTCCCCGAATCCGTTGACAGTAATCCGTTCCCCAATCCGTTCCCCCCTACTCCCTACTCCCTACTCCCTACTCCGTCAAGCCCGACAGAAAGTTGAATCCGGTACGGCGGCGGGGGCTGGTGGGAACCAGTTCGGGCACAGGCGCTTCGATGACGGCGGGCGCCGGCTCTTTGAACTGCATGCGGTACAGTCGGGCGTACAGGCCATCCTGTGCCAACAGCTCGTCGTGCGTGCCCAGCTCGACCAGCTGTCCTTCGTGGAGCACGGCGATGCGGTGGGCGTGCTGCACGGTCGAGAGGCGGTGTGCAATCACGACGCTGGTGCGGTTCTGCATCAGCCGTTCCAGTGCTTCCTGCACCAGCCCTTCACTTTCGCTGTCCAGCGACGACGTCGCTTCGTCGAGCAGCAGGATGCGCGGGTCTTTGAGGATGGCACGGGCGATGGCGATGCGCTGGCGCTGACCGCCGCTCAGTTTGACGCCGCGCTCGCCGACGATGGTGTCGTAGCCTTTGGGCAGCTGGGTGATGAAATCGTGGGCGTTGGCCGCACGCGCGGCCTCGATCATCTCGGCCTCGCTGGCTTCGAGCCGGCCGTAAAGGATATTCTCACGCACGGTGCCGCCGAAGAGCAGTGTTTCCTGGGGTACGATGCCAATCTGGGACCGCAGGCTTTTGATGGTCACGTCGCGCACGTCGATGTCATCGACCAACAGGCGGCCGGCGGTGGGATCGTAGAAGCGGGGGATCAGGTTCACAAGCGTGGTTTTGCCGGCGCCGCTGGGCCCCACCAGGGCCAGCACCTCACCCGGCTGCACGTCGATCGTGACCCGTTCGAGTGTTGCGGTGCCGGGGTCGTCCTGGTAGGCAAACGAGACCTGGTCCAACGTGATGCGTCCCATGACGTGCGGCAGCGCCTGGGCACCGGGCGCATCGGCGATCTCGGGTGTGGTATCGAGAATCTCGAACAGGCGGCGGGTGGCGCCCAATGCCTCCTGCAGGCTGGCCCACAGGCCGCTGAACTGCCCCAGGGACCCGGCGATCGTGATCGTCAGGATCAGAAACATCGTGAGCTGGCCGGCGGTCAGGGTGCCGTTGAGCACCTGGTGCCCGCCGAACCAGAAGATGGCGGCGACGGCCGAAAAGCCGAGAAACGAAATCACCGGCCCGAAGGTCGATGACAGGCGCACGCGTTTCATGGCCAGGGCCAGCGTGGCCAGGATGCCCGACTGGTAGCGGCCGATCTCGTAATCCTCGCGCGCAAACGACTGCACGACGCGTACACCGCTCAACGACTCCTCCAGCACCGTCGTGGCCCCGGCCAGTTCATCCTGCACCGAGGTGGCGATTTTACGCAGCCGTCGCCCAAACCAGAGGGCAAACCCGATGACGGCCGGAATCAGAATGATCATGAACAGCGTCAGGCGCCAGTCAGTGACGACGATGATAATCAGCGCGCCGATGAAAGTGAGGCCCTGCGAGAGGGCGGTCGAGATGTCGGTAGTGACGACGTTACGCACGGTGGAGACGTCGTTGCTCAGCCGGCTGACCAGCTCACCGGTGCGGCGCTCGTTGAAAAAACTGAGCGACAGGGTCTGTAGGTGGGAGAACAGTTTGATGCGCAGGTCGGCCATGACGTGCTCGCCGATGAATGCCAGCAGATAGGCGCGGAAGAAATAGGTGATGCTCTGCAGGGCGAAGATGACGATCAAAATCACCGTAATCTGGTTGAGCAGCTGCGGGTCGTTCTGGCTGAAGACGGCGTCGATCAGGAACTGCAGAGTGTACGGGCCAGCCAGGCCCAGGATGCTGCCCAGAACGATGAACACCATTGCCGCCGCGAGCTGCCAGCGGTACGGTTTGACGAAGGCAAACAGGCGCCGGAACTCCTGCACGTCGCCGGGGTTGCGACCGGTCGTGTCTTCTGGCGACGCCGTGGCGGCGGGGGCGCGCCGCAGGCCCAAGCGGCGGCGTTGACCTCTATTGGATGACAAACTCATTGCATCGTTCTCCCATCAAGCCTGCCAGGAATCCCGGTTCCGGAACGGTCGATCGTGACGACAACCGGTCACGCGGTAACAGGAAAAATCAAATAAAAATCATGAGGCCACTGGCCCCGCGAGCAGCTTTGTGGTCAAATCATCAACCGGTCGGCAGGAAGAATATCTGGCGCAGGAAGGTTGCCAGGCTGACACTGCGGTACTGCGCGAGCTCCTGGTCCAGGGCGGCGAGGCTGGCCATGTGGCTGGCCATGGTCGTGCGGGTGCCGTTGAGCTCGGCTTCGAGGCGCTGCTGCTCGTCGTGGGCACGCCGTTCACTCTGCTGGCGCAGGGTATTGATTTTATTCTGCTGCTGGTTGTGCCGCGCCTGGATGGCATTGCGCTGGCGGTCGAACTGCTTCTGCAGCTCGGCCACTTCCCTGGGCGGCAGTGTATTGGGCAGGCTGGCGCTCACCTGGGCCTCAACGCGACGCCGCCAGCTGAGCAGGTCCTGCATGCGGGCCGAACCGATGCCCGGCACACGCTGCAGACGCGCCGGCTCGACGTCGGCGGCGGTGCGGATACCCGCCTTGACCAGGCGCCGCGTGAGCTTGGGGCCAATGCCGGGGATGATGCTGTCCTGCAGGGTCACCTGTGTGAGCAGGTCGCGCAGCTGGGTCCGCTGCCAGGCCACCAGGCGTTCCTGGCTGCGCCGGTTGAACTCGTTGCTTGCCGCCATGATGTCGTTGGAAAAGCGCGCCGCCAGTTTGGCATCCTTGCCATCGATCTCTTTTTTGATCGACTGGTACTTGCGGGCCGCTTTTTGGTACTGTCTTTCCAGGCGGCGTACCTGGCCACCGGCGCGCCCGCGTTCACGGCCCAGCCGTGTCCGCTGCGCCATCAGATCCGAACGACGGCGGAAGGCGGGCAGCGTGACATAATTGTAGGCCAGCAGGACCGCCATGATGGCCAGCGTGGACGCTGACCAGAGTGCGGCCAGTTCCCAGAGGACGAGTCCCAGGCTCGCCATGTAGATCACCGCCAGGCTGGTAACCAGCTGGGCGACGATGCCAATGCGCTGTGGCCAGACCTGCGCGGGCAGCCACTGGCTGGCGCGCAGTGCCGGGGTGGGTGGTACGGCTGGCGTAGGGCTGGCCGCGGCGGCCGCCGGCGTCACCAGCACGGCGGCCGGCCTGCTGACGGTTGGGGTTGTGGCTGGCGCTGCGGTTGCGGCAGCCGGCGGCATCGCAACGTTTGCTGTCGCCTTGAGCGGACGCGGCGGCGGACTCTCCTGTAAGACAGAAGCATCCCCCGGCAGCCAGCCTGGTTTGGTGGTTTGCCGGATCAGGGCGACTTCTTCGCTCACCCGCTGCGGGTCCAGCGGTGGGACCTGCTGCGGGTTCATGTGCACGATCTGGTTGACGTAACTGGCCAGCGGGCGCAGCTGGACGTTGTAACCGTTGGAGAGGGCGCGCAGGATCGGCGAACGATCGGGTGCCTTGAAGTCCTCGGCGTGGAACAGCAGCGTCTCTTCGTCACGCCCATACTGCTGCCACAGGGTGGGATCGAGGCTCAGTGCTACCAGCGACAGGTAGATGACCCATGCCGAGAAGTTATCCAGGGTGGGATCGAAAAAGTGCTCGCTGCGCAGGGGATGCTGGTAGTTGCGGTGACCGATCTCGTGACTCTCGCGGCCGCTGAGTGTGGGCACGAACATACCATCGTAATCGATCAGGCGCAGCTCGTCGCCGGCCACCAGGACGTTGCCGTGCTGCAGGTCGCCGTGGGCGATGTTGTGGGATTGCAGGTTACGAACCAGTTCGGCCCAACGCTCCGAGAGCTTGGCAATGGCGTTGGGCCGGCCCAGGTTACGCGCCACGTACTCGTTGAGCGATTCGCCCTCGATCCATTCCATCTTCAGGATTGGATACCAGGTGCTTTTGACCTTGATGCCCTGGGCCTGGTAGTCGAAATTGACCATGTAGGGCAGCGCAGTCTTTTTGAGGTAGGTCGAAATCGCGCGATAACGTGCTTCCTGGTCGGTATGCAGGCGCGTGAAACACTTCACGCCCCACTGCTGGCCGTTGACAAAGACGCGGTAAGCCTGGCCGAACGCGCCGCTGCGTGGCCAGGGCATACCCGGTATGCCGCGTCCCGGCGCATAGGTTTCGACGCGCCCGGCACGCAGTTCGGGATCGGCAAAGCAGTACCGCGGATGCTGCACCGCCTCGTCGTACTCGTTTGGCTGCGGGGCAATCGTCAGTTCACTGGTCATTTTGCTTCGGCCATGGGCCGGCGAAAAACCGAAAACAAAGGGTGTGCTGGTTGCTGCGGCCACCGTTATGCCTGCATCTTTCGCCGGGACGGTGCCGGGTGTTGAGTGTCATGCGCGGTCACGCCGCGGAGACCTTCTGATCGTGCGCAACGATCACGCGCACCAGCGTCGTATCGTCATTGCGCAGCTGGTGTGCGGTGCGCAGTGCTGCCACCCACGCGGCAAATTCGGCCGCGCCATCCGGCATCGAGAATTCCTCCAGAACATGCATGGGCTGTTCGCCCGCTTCGTAGGCCGCCAGGAACCACGCGGCGAGCGCGTCGGTCATCAACACAAACTGGTCGCCATCTTCCCACAACCCATGAACGGAACGCACGGCCTGCGCCACGCGCACGTTGTGGCGCGGTTGGCTGCCCACCAGGAACGGCCGGTTGGTAAATTCGGCGGCGGTGCTCAGCGGAAACGCCGCCAGGAGCTCGTGACCGCGCACGTGACACACACAGCTGTCGCCCAGACCAAAGGCACGCCAGCGCCCGCCGCGCGGCGTGTCGCGCAGTTCGAGGCCCAACCACGCCGCAAAGGCACCATCACGGACCTTTTCTTCGGCGTACCAGGGCAGCGGCCGTGTGGATACCTGCTGCTGCCATTTTTGCTGCAAACGCGGCAGCGTACGCGCCAGGTCGCTTGGTGCCAGGCGGCCGCTGCCGTAGCCATCGACGAGCAGCTCGGCCCACAGGCGCGCAAACGAGCTCTCGGTGGCACCGTCGGCAATGGCCACGCGCTGCCGCTGCACGTGCCGCGTGGTGGGCGCGTGCAGCGGCGGGAACATGGCGTCCTCGTAATCGTCGTTATCGTTGCCTGCCTTGGGCAGGGCAAACCGGTGAAACGTCAAGTGCATCCGTGTTTGCCTCGTGAGGCCGGAATGACCGTGATTGGACTGCCGGGGTTCCTCACAATGCCCTAACGCAGGTTGCTCGGCCGCGTGCCGATGTCCAGGAAGCGGATCAGCGAGACCATATCGGCGTTGAATACGAAACCGCGCGCCTGGTCGTCGACCTGGTAACCCTCTTCTTTGGCCACACCCACCATGTACTCCGGCAGGGCCGAGGACATCTCGAACAGCTTGCGTGCATAGGCGTCGGGCATGTCGTCGGCATTCGACGGAAATTCGAGCGGCGTGACCTTCTGCGACGAGATGTGAACGTTGAACAGCAGTACACTGCCATCCAGCGTAGTCAGGTTCTTCAAGCCATCGGCGGCTGTGCCGGGATCACCGTCGGTCGATTCCCCGTCGGTGACGTGGATCACGATGGGCGGGAAACTCGATGGATGCTGATCCACCCAAGCCTGCAGGATCTGCTGCGCCACGTTCAGCGTCTGGACCATCGGTGTACCGCCGTGGGCAATCGGATCGATCCAGATCGGAAACTTGATCTTCTGTTCGATGATACCACCGGCACCGTCGTCCATCTTACGCGTGCGCTCTTCGACGCGCACGGGGAGGTTGGCGATTTCGCTGATGGCCACCAGGTCGCGCCCGGCCAGGGCACCGCCCCAGGCGGGACCGACCTTGGCACCGTAGCCGATGACACCGACGTAATAATAATCGCGCACGCCCTCAGATTTGGCGCATTTGATGACCAGGTTCTGCACCAGGCGGTTGACCACATCGGCCAGGCCGTCGGCTTTGCGTTTACCGCCCGGCCCACCAAACGGATCGGCCATCGAGCCGGACTGGTCGATCAGAAAAAGAAAGGCCGACGGATTCGTGCGGCTGATTTCGGCTGAATAAGACATTGTTTCACTCCTTCGGATGAGCGGCCGGCAGCCATGCCGGTCGCGGCAGCTTTCATAGATACCGTTATATTCGGACCCTGGTCTATTATACCAGTAGTCTTGCAGTTTTAACAATCGATTCAAAAGTTGAAAGCCAGGTGCTCT
>CAYUCC010000164.1:0-6342 GCA_964443225.1 uncultured Anaerolineae bacterium | reverse complement strand
TCGGCTCGGGTGCCGTTGTCGGTGCCGTCGTCGGTGTCGCCTGACCACCGCCACACGCAGCCAGCATCGACGCCAGCATGATCACGACGACGAACAAACCTACAATTCGTATAGCACGCATTTCGAACTCTCCTCCTTGAGCCAGTTCTACATGGCCCAGTCCATCACAGCCAGACCTGTTCTGCCGTGGCTGGCTGTGCCCCTCTGGGATATTGTCGCACAATCCGGCGACTGTGCCGAGGCACGGTTTCATTATAAACGAAGCAATCTGGAAGAGCAAGCGGTTTGCAGAACCAACGAATTACGTTTCCTGCTTCACCCCGGCCATCAACAAGCCGAGACCCTCGCGCGTTGCATCGGCGCGGTTGACGGTGTCGATCACCGCACCCTTGTACATCACGACGATGCGGTCCGAGAGGGCCATGATTTCGTCCAGTTCCGAGCTGACGAGCAGCACCGCCGCGCCCTCGTCGCGTTTGGTCACAATCTGGTTATGGATAAACTCGATCGAGCCCACGTCGATGCCGCGCGTCGGCTGGGCGGCGATCAACAGCTGCAGCGGCCGGCTGAACTCACGTGCCACGACCATCTTCTGCTGGTTGCCGCCCGACAGGCTGCCGGCGCTGGTGGCTGGGCTGGGTGTGCGCACGTCGAACTTCTGGATGAGCTCGTTGGCGTGGGCATAAATCGCCGCCTGGTTGACGTTGATCCAGCGCGCAAAGGGCGGCTGGAAGTAGGAATTCAGCACCAGGTTATCGGCCACGCTGTAGGAGTCGACCATGCCGTAAGCGTGCCGGTCTTCGGGTACGTGACTCACGGCGCCCTCGTCGGTGATCCGCCGCGGGTGTGCGTGGGTCATGTCCTTGCTCCCAATGAGCACTTTGCCCGACTTCAGCGTGCGCAGTCCTGTCAGGACCTCGACGAGTTCCGTTTGTCCGTTGCCCTGGACGCCGGCTACGCCCACGATCTCCCCGGCGTGGACGTCGAAACTCACCTCGTGCAGCGACATGCCGCCAAAGTCACCCACGGCCGACAGACTCTGCACATCGAGCACCACGTCGCCCGGTTTGGCGACTTCTTTTTCCACCACCAGGATCACTTCACGACCGACCATCATCGCCGCCAGGCTGCCCTGGGTGGCCGTCTTAGGATCGGCCTCGCCGACCGTTTTGCCCCCGCGCAGCACGGTGATGCGGTCGGCAATACGCAGGACCTCTTTGAGTTTGTGGGTGATGAAAACGATCGATTTGCCCTGTTTGCGCAGCAGTTCCATCACCTCGAAGAGGCCTTCGATCTCCTGCGGCGTCAGCACGGCCGTGGGTTCGTCGAGGATCAGGATCTCGGCGTTGCGGTACAGGGCCTTGACGATCTCGACACGTTGGCGCACGCCAACCGGCAGGTCTTCGATGATGGCGGATGGTTCGACTTCCAGGTTGTAGCGCTGCGAGAGCTCCTGGATGCGGCGTGAGACTTCATTGATATTCAGGAAACCATATTTGGTGGTTTCACTGCCCAACATGATGTTTTCGGCGACGGTCATCACCGGCACGAGCTGAAAGTGCTGGTGGACCATGCCAATTCCCAGGGCAATCGCATCCTTGGGGTTGTTCATACGCACCGATTTACCGTTGACCAGGATTTCGCCTTCGGTCGGATGGTACAGCCCGTAGATGATGTTCATGAGGGTCGATTTGCCGGCCCCGTTTTCGCCCAGCAGGCCGAGGATCTCGCCATCGTACAGCTTGAAGTTGATGTTGCTGTTGGCGACGACGCCCGGGAAGACTTTGGTGATTCCACGCGTCTCCAGGACGGGTGTGCGTGTGTCCTGTACCTCGCTCATTCGGAACCTCCTTCGGTCTCGTACACCTTACCAGCAGCAGCGGGTGGGCGCACGCGACCCACCAGCCCCGCCACGGCGATGATCGTCACCACGTACGGCAGCATGCTGATGAACTGGCGCGGCAGTGTGGTGACGCCGGCCAGCAGCAGCTCGTTCTGCAAGGCCTGCGTATACCCAAACAGCAAAGCCGCGGCCAGCGCCCCAAACGGATTCCAGTTGCCAAAGATCATGGCCGCCAGGGCGATGAAGCCGCGCCCCGCCGTCATGCCTTCCTGGAACTGGCCCACCGCTTCCAGGACGAGGAAGGCACCGGCCAGGGCCGCCAGCATCCCGCCCAGCATCGTGTTGACGTAGCGGTAACGGTTGACGTTGATACCTACCGTATCGGCTGCCCGCGGACGTTCGCCGCACGAACGCGACCGCAGCCCCCAGCGTGTCCGAAAGAGCCCATAATGCACAACCACCACCAGAATGAGGGTCAGGTAGGTGAGCGGTGGGTTGCTGAAAAGCACCGGTCCCAACACGGGGATATCGGACAGCAGCGGGATCGGGATGGCACCGAACTTGCCTTCGGCAATGGCGTCGCGGTCGAACAGGTAGGCTGTAAAGCCGGATGCCAGCATGATGATCACCGTGCCAGAGATGATCTGGTTCATCTTGAACTTGATCGAAAATCCCCCGTGCAGCAGTCCCAGCAGCGCACCGGCGACCAGGGCGATGATCACACCAAACAACAGGCTGGCCAGCAGCGGCCAGCTGTTCGTCGCCACCTTTGCGACAAAGGCGAAAAAAGCCCCTGCCAGCATCATGCCCTCGATACCGATATTGATGATACCAGTGCGTTCGCACAGGATACCGCTGAGGGCGCCCAGGATCAGGGGAATGCTGGCGCGCAGGGTGAAGTTGAGGGCACTGACGCCCAGCAGGACGCGCAGCCACTTGTTTTCGCCGAGCGGCGTCGCGTTGACGAGAATCGCCATGACGGTAATCCCCAGGACAAGAACGCCGGCGATGATGGCAGATCGACGCATATTCAAACTTGACATGTCGGCCTCCTTGCCTTACGTCTTGCCCCAACCAGCACTCAGTGTCTGGCCAGCGACTTCCTTCTCCGGTGTGCGGATGCGGAAGATGGTACGTATGATGGTCGGTGCGGCGACGAAGGCCAGGATGACGGCCTGAATCACCAGGATGATGTCAGCCGCTACCCCCGACTGGAACTGCATCGTCGCCGACCCCGCATCCATCGCACCAAACAGGAACGCGGCCGCCGCCACACCGAAGGGGTTTGTCTGGCCAAGCAATGCCACCGTAATGCCATCGAAGCCGACGCCGCCGCCAAACTCCGGAGCAAACTTGAAGTTCAGTCCCAGGGTTTCGATGGCACCCGCCAGGCCAGCCAGGCCACCCGCCAGCATCATGGTAAAGATGATGGTCCAGCCGACGCGGATACCAGCGTATTTTGCGGCCTTGGCATTCTGACCCACCGTGCGAATCTCGAAACCGACCGTCGTCTTGTAGAGCAGCCACCACATCACAACGGTGGTGATGAGCGCAATCACCACGCCCCAGTGCACACGATACGGTGCCGCAAAGAGCAGTGGAAGTTTCGCACTCGCAAAGATATCGGCCGTTTCCGAAATCGCACCCGCCGTGCGGTCCCACAGCGGTCCCGGTGTCTGCCCTTGCGTGCCACCGGCATACACCGTCCAGCCGGCAAACAGGCTGGCGATGTAGTTGAGCATGATGGTGGTGATGACTTCATGGGCACCGGTGAAGACCTTGAGTGCGCCGGGGATGGCGCCCCACAGGACACCGCCCAACACACCCGCCGCCAGCGCCAGGGTGACGTGGGCGAGGGGTGGCAATCCTTCGAAGTGGACGCCGACGGCGACCGAAAAGACCGAGCCCATCAGGAACTGTCCCGATGCACCGATGTTGAACAGGCCCGCCTTGAACGCCACCGCCACCGAAAGACCGGTTAACAAGGCGGGTGTCATTTTCAGCAGGGTGCGATCCCATGCCCGCGCACTGCCGAATGCCCCCTCGAACAATCCCTTGTACGCCTGGAGCGGGTTATCGCCAAAAAGCAGCATGACGATCGCCCCGACCAGCAGCGCGAGCACCAGTGCCAGCGCTGGAATCAACAATGAACGAAAGAGTGCACTGATGTTGAACCTGCTTGCGGTTGTTTGAGTCACCTGACCTCCTCTACGCACGATGTTCGGACTTACGCACCTTCTCCCAAATGGGTGTCTTGTCGTTTTCCTCCTCGAAGCGCCGCAGTTCGATGATCTGGTCGCGCAGCAAAGCCGCTTTCTCGAACTCGAGCGCCTGGGCGGCGGCTTTCATCTCTTTCTCCAGCTGGCGGATCAGGCGTGCAACCTCATCCTTGGGCAGGCTGGCCAACGATGGTACCGCGACACTGTCAGTGCCCGATCCAACCGTGTACACCGGCTTCTCCTCGGCCACGGCCCGCAGGGCCGAAACACGCTGGGTCAGGTCGCGCACCGACTTGACGATGCTCGTGGGCTCGATGCCGTGCTTCTGGTTGTACTCGACCTGAATCTGCCGGCGGCGGTTGGTCTCGTCGATCGCGCGCTGCATCGAATCGGTGACGACGTCGGCGTAGAAGACCGCCGTGCCGTTGACGTGCCGCGCCGCACGGCCGATGGTCTGGATCAACGCCGACTCCGAGCGCAGGAACCCTTCTTTGTCGGCATCGAGAATCGCCACCATCGAAACCTCGGGCAGGTCGAGACCCTCGCGCAGCAGGTTGATGCCTACCACAACGTCGTAAACCCCCAGGCGCAGGTCGCGCAGAATCTCGACGCGCTCCAGGGTTTCGATGTCCGAATGCAGGTAGTGCACCTTGATGTTGATCTCGGCCAGGTAATCGGCCAGGTCCTCGGCCATGCGTTTGGTCAGCGTCGTCACCAGGACCCGCTCGCCGCGGTTGGTACGCAGCCTGATTTCACGCACCAGGTCATCGATCTGGCCCTTCGTGGGACGCACGACGACCTGCGGATCGACGAGGCCAGTGGGGCGAATGATCTGCTCGACGATTTGTTCCGAGTGCTGGCGTTCGTAGGGTCCCGGGGTGGCACTGGTGTAGATGGCCTGGGTGACCAGGCTCTCGAACTCGGCAAAGGTCAGCGGCCGGTTGTCGAGGGCACTGGGCAGGCGGAAGCCGTAATCGACCAGGACCTCCTTACGGCTGCGGTCGCCGCGGTACATACCGGAGATCTGCGGGATCGAAATGTGGCTCTCGTCGATGATCAGCAGCCAGTCACTGGGGAAGTAGTCGAGCAGCGTCCACGGCCGTGAGCCGGCTGGACGTCGCGCCAGAGGGCGGCTGTAGTTTTCGATGCCTGAGCAGTAACCGACTTCGAGCATCATCTCGATGTCGTAGCGCGTGCGCTGCTCCAGGCGCTGCGCCTCCAGCAGTTTGTCCTGGCTGCGGAAGTAGGCCAGCTGCTGTTCCAGCTCCCGCTGGATATCCTCGATCGCTTCCTGGAGCTTGTCCTGCGGTGTCACGAAGTGTTTGGCCGGGAAGATGTCGACCTGGGCGTAATCAGCGAGCACCTCGCCGGTGAGTGGATCGACCTCTCCGATGCGCTCGATCTCGTCGCCCCACATCTCGATCCGGTAGGCGGTCTCGGTATACGCCGGCCAGACCTCCAACGTATCGCCGCGCACACGGAACTTGCCGCGCTGCAAGGCGCCGTCGTTGCGGTCGTAGTAGATGCTGACCAGCTCGCGCAGGATACGATCGCGGCGCGTGCTCTGGCCCCGGCGCAGGTTGACCACGGCGCGGCCGTAATCCTCTGGGCTGCCCAGGCCGTAGATCGCCGAAACCGACGCCACGATCAACACATCGCGCCGGCTGAGCAGGGATGACGTGGCGGCCAGGCGCAGACGGTCGATCTCCTCGTTGATCGCCGAGTCCTTTTCAATGTAGGTGTCGGTACGGGGAATGTAGGCTTCGGGCTGGTAGTAGTCGTAGTACGAGACGAAGTATTCGATGGCGTTATTGGGGAAGAGCTCCTTGAACTCCGCATAGAGCTGGGCGGCCAGAGTCTTGTTGTGGGCCATGACGAGGGTGGGACGCTGAACCTGCTCGACGACCCAGGCCATCACAGCGGTCTTGCCCGTACCCGTCGCACCTAACAAAGTCTGCTGCTGATAACCGCTGCGCAAGCCCTGCACCAACCCGGCAATCGCGCCGGGTTGATCGCCCATCGGCTTGAAATCGGAAACGACCTTGAACTCTGGCATGAACGCCTCGTTTCAGTATCGTGGTTGTGGGAAGTAAGTCTATTATAACCCAAACTGGTTGTGGTTCAAACTTGGGCGTGGGGGATGGGGGATGGGGATTGGGGATGGGGATTGGGGATTAGGGGTTGGGGGTTAGGGGTTGGGGGATAGGGATTGGGGGATAGGGGTCGCAACGAAATCCCAACCCCCAATCCCAGGGGCCCCGCCCCCCCCCGCCACGCGCC
>CAYUCC010000163.1:0-6447 GCA_964443225.1 uncultured Anaerolineae bacterium | reverse complement strand
TTATTCACCTCATTTTGTTCTCCCGCTCAGATATCAAAAAACCTACCCCTAAAAGATCCCCAACCCCCCACCCCCCAACCCCTAACCCCCACCCTCCTCTCCATCTTGTTTCTCGTCACCCTGGCCATTGCCGTCTGGGCCGCCTACGACACGGGCGCCGCCTGGCTGCGTTATGGCCTGCTGGCGGGGGGCGTGTTCCTGATGCTGGGCATGGCCTGGCTGGGACATTGGCGGGGGGAGCGGGCGGTCGGTGGGATGGCGTTGGGTGCGGCGTGGCTGGCGGCGGTGGTCGGTGTTTATTTTGGACTGACCGCTGATTGGACGGCGGAATCGGCCAAATTTGCACCCTTGCAGCCGGTGGGGTTGTGGCTCCAGGGATGGCGTCCGGTGCTGGGGATGTCCGACACCGTGAACGCCAATGTGGCTGGGAGCGCGCTGGCCCTGCTGCTGCCGCTGGCGGTTGGTGGGGTGGTGTGGGGGCTGGGGCGCGGCCGGGGTGTGCTCAGAGTCGTGGCGCTGCTGTCGCTGCTGCCTTTGGGGCTGGCGGTGGCAGCCCTGCTGTTGACCGCCTCGCGGGGGGCGTGGCTGGGACTGGCGGCCGGCCTGGGAGCGGCGTCGATCGGGTGGATCGTGCTGCGCCGGACGGCGGCGGGCAGTCGTGCGCGGCGTGGGTGGGCCATTGTTTTGGTGCTGGGGTTGGGCCTGATGAGTGCCGCGCTGTTTGCCCTGGCCGTGACCCAACCGCAGCTGGTACGCTGGCTGGGCAGCGTGGGGGGTGGGGTCAGTGCGAGCCGGCCCGACCTGTGGTCTGATATGCTGGCCCTGGTGCGTGACTATCCGCTGACCGGCAGCGGGTTGGGCAGCACGTTGATGGTGGATGCCAGCTACGTGCGCCTGCTGCACGTGGGATTCATTTTTCACGCGCACCACCTGTTTTTGCAGATGGCGATCGAGCAGGGTTTGCCGGGGTTGTTGTTTTTTGTGGCCATCCTGGCACTGGCCATGGTCCGGCTGCTGGTACGGGCTCAGCCGGGTGCCCTGGCCCTGGCTGCCCTGGCCGCCCTCGTGGTGCTGGTGGCCAACGGGTGGGTCGATGCGGGTCTGTACGTCAGCCGGTTGGCACCGCTGCTGTTCGTGGCGCCGGGGTTTGCGCTGGCGGTGGCAGGTGCCGCACGCGTGCCGGTAGCGCAGGACGAACCGGCTGCTGCGCCGGTGGCGCGTGGACGCTGGTGGGGCATTGCGGCGGTGGTTGGTATCGGGATTGGGGTGCTGCTCGTGCTTCCCGGGTTGCGGGCGACCGTGCCGGCCAACCTGGGTGCGGTGGCGCAGAGCCGCGCCGAGCTGGCGGTGTACCGCTGGCCGGACGTGCCGATTCAGGACGAGCTGCGGCGGTTGGGAACGGTCGACCTGGCGCCAGCGATGGGTCATTACCAGGCGGCCCTGGCGCTCGACCCCAACAACGTCACCGCCAACCGGCGGCTGGGGCAGATTATGTTGTCGTTGGGGGACCAGGCGGCGGCGCGTGCCTACCTGGAGCGGGCCTTTGCGGCGGCGCCCGGCGAGCGGGCCACGCGGCAGCTGCTGGCCGAGGTGTATGCCGTGGCCGGAGAAGCGGAGCGGGCGCGTGCGCTGTGGGACTCTGTCGACACCAGCCAGGGGCAGCTCGACGGTCGCATCTGGTGGTACGAGCACGTGGGGAATGCCGAGGCTGGTCAGCGGCTGCAGGTGCTGCGGCGTTGACGGCCTGTTTTGGGTGTGTTACACTGTGGTGTGTGAAAGGAGCGTGACAACATGCTGACACTTAATCGTATTACAGTGAACCCTAATGTATGCCTGGGACAACCCACAATCCGGGGCATGCGCATCACGGTGAGCGTGATACTGAAAATGTTGGCCGGTGGACAGTCGACAGCCGACGTGCTTGACGCGTATCCGGAACTGGAGGCCGATGACATCCAGCAGGCGATGCAGTATGCAGCATGGGTTGTGTCGGATCAGATCCAGATGGTTCCGGCCTGAGTGTTATGGCTGTTTCTCTGAGGTTTCTGGCCGACGGAGCCGCAGTGACGGTTGATGACAATACATTGCGTATCCGCCGGCTACCCATTCGATAACATGGCCACAGACTCTTTTCCCACTCCTGGCCCTTTGGACACACCGCTTTCGGCACCACCGGTCATCGTCATCCAGCCCACGCGCGGGTTGGCGGCGCTGCAGCTGCGCGCCCTGTGGGAGTACCGCGAGCTGCTCTATTTCCTGGTGTGGCGTGACGTCAAGGTGCGTTACAAGCAGACTGCCCTGGGTGTGGCCTGGATCATCCTGCAGCCGGTGGTGAGTACGGTCATCTTCACCTTCATTTTCGGCGGGCTGCTCAATGTGCCGTCCAATGGGCTGCCCTACGCCGTCTTTGCTTACGCCGGCCTGCTGCCGTGGCAGTACTTTGCCGGCTCGCTGACGCGCACGTCGACCAACCTGGTCGACAATGCCAACCTGGTGAGCAAGGTCTATTTCCCGCGGCTGGTGATTCCGTTGAGCGGCGTCGTGTCGGGTCTGGTCGATTTTGCGGTGGGGCTGGTGATCCTGTTCGTCTTGATGCTCATCTTCCGCCTGCCGCTGAGTCCGGCGGTTCTGCTGCTGCCGGTGTTTCTGCTGCTGGCGCTGATCACGGCCTTGGGGTTTGGCCTGTGGCTGTCGGCGCTCAACGTGCGTTTCCGCGACATCAAACAGCTGATCCCGTTCATCGTGCAGATCTGGATGTACCTGACGCCGGTGATCTACCCGGTGGACCTGCTGCCGGCGCCGCTGCGCCCGCTGTTGGCGCTGAACCCGATGACCGGCGTAGTGAGCGGGTTTCGCTGGGCGGTGCTGGGTGATGCGGCGACCGCGACCGGGCTGGAGGCGCCGGGGCTGCTGTTTGCCCTGTCGGTGGTGATGGCGGTGGTGGTGCTGGTGGGGGGCTTGTTCTATTTCCGCAGCACGGAGCGGACGTTTGCGGATATTATTTAGCGTCTATCCGAAAATTCGGATAATCCCAGGGCAAACGAGGTTTTCCGGTGGCTTGTCGGATAGACCCCTGGGAAGGTGTGGTTACCTCGCGAGCCCGGAAAGACGGGTGCCCTGTGACGTTTGACGGGCACTGATTGCATTGTTACAATACGTGCTTGTCGGCGGCAACCAGCCGCTCGAATTGCAGGAGATAGGACCGTGAACCACCACAAACCTGAATTTCACGTGATCATCGAGCGCGACGAAGATGGCTATTTTGTGGGCGAAGTGCCTCAACTCCGCGCGTGTTACAGTCAAGGACGTACCATCGATGAATTGATGGCAAATATGCGCGATGTGATCGCACTATGCCTCGAAGAGGAACCGGAGTACAGTGGTGGTGCCGGAAGTGCACTGGGTGAGAAAGAAAAGGGATTCGCATGACGACAATCAGGGTGTCAGCGTTTGAAGAGGCACTGGATATCATTGACCGCTTGCCTGTTGAAGATCAAGAGGCTTTGGTTGATATTGTGCACAAAAGATTAGTCGATCAGCGGCGACGCGAAATTGCCTCCAATGCCCAGGCAACGCTTCAGGCTTTCCGTGAAGGTCGTGCCAGTTACGGAACCGTTGATGACCTGCGCCGCGAGCTAAGTGAATGAGAAAATTGGTCTGGGACAGCAGCTTCCGACGGGCATTCAAAGGACGAACTCGTAACGATCTGGCTTTGCAGACACGAATATTCGATACTCTGGATCAGCTGGTCGCAGACCCGTTTCAACCGATGCTCAGGACGCATAAGCTCAAAGGGAATCTGGCAGGAATGTGGGCATGTTGGGTTGAATACGATTGCAGGATCCTCTTTTTGTTCGAACGAGACACTGAAGGCACTGAGGACGTAATCGTGTTGGTTGATCTTGGTTCCCACGATGAAGTCTATTAGCTGCCGAGATAACCCGACGCGAAGGCCTGGAAATCGCCATGACGACACGACACACAAGCGATTCAGTCATTGATATCGGACAGTTGATCGTCACTTCACCCGAGATTCGGCAAGGGCGCCCGCGCATTGCTGGCACTGGTGTTACCGTGCAGCGTATCGTACTCCTTTATAAGATGGGTCTCAGCCCCGAGGAGATTGCCGATGAGTTTGGTCATTTGTCTCTGGCGCAGGTATATGCTGCCTTGACCTACTACCATGCCAACCGCGAACAGCTTGAAGGGACGATTGCAGCTGATCAAGCGGCCGAATACTTAAGCTCATTGCAGGCAGATCTGCGGCTGACATGCGGGATCGGGTCGAATTTCTGAGCGCATGGGGTTGAACAACAAGTATCGTAGCTGCCTTGTGACAGGCATCAGGACGGCAGGTTTCAACGCGGAGTCGCAATGCACTGCCTGGTAACCGGTTGCGCCGGCTTCATTGGCTCGCACCTCGTCGATCACCTGCTGGCCAGCGGACAGCGTGTGACTGGCATCGATTGTTTCACCGACTATTACGACCGCCGCCAGAAGGAAACCAACCTGGCCCAGGCGCAGTGCCGGCCGGACTTTCGCTTGATCGAAGCCGATCTGCTGCACGCCGACCTGGGCACGTTGCTGGGTGACATCGACCTGGTGTATCACCTGGCGGGGCAGCCGGGGGTACGAGGCAGTTGGGGGTCGCAGTTCGGGCGTTACGTAGACAACAACGTGTTGGCCACGCAGCGGCTGCTCGAAGCGGTATTGGCAGCGGGCCGGGTGCCGGTGGTTTACGCCTCGTCGTCCTCGGTGTACGGCAACCTGCCGGAGATGCCGCTGCGGGAGGACATGACCCCGGCGCCGGTCAGCCCGTACGGGGTGAGCAAACTCGCCGCCGAGCACCTGTGCCGGTTGTACAGCACCGTGCACGGGGTGCCGGCGATTTCACTGCGTCTGTTTACGGTGTTTGGCCCTCGCCAGCGGCCGGACATGGCGTTTCAGCGTTTTCTGAGCCGTGCGCGTGACGGGCAGGAGATCGTCATGTACGGTGATGGCAGCCAGACGCGTGATTTTACCTATGTCGGTGACGTCGTGCGGGCGTTCGAGCTGGCGGGTGAGCGCTGCCGGGCGGGTGAGCTGGGTGGGCAGGTGTTCAACGTGGCGGGCGGGGCGCGGATGTCACTGCGGGCTGTCATCGATCTGCTGGCTGCGGTGACCGGGCGTGACCTGGTGGTACACCAGCTGCCGGCGCAGCCCGGCGACATGCACGACACCTGGGCCGATACGACCCACGCCACCGCGCAGCTCGGTTTTGCGCCGCGGGTTTCTCTGCGTGATGGGCTGCACGCGCAGTGGCAGGCCGTGCAGATTTGAAAAGGAATTGTCGTGATGAGCGCAGCGTTTGAATTGACCCCGGCGGAATTGAAACGATACCGCGATGCGGCCCGACGTCGCGCGGCGACTCGCACCCTAACACCATCCGATGCGGCCGCTCGAGATGACCTGTTGAAACGGGTGCGCAGCGCAGCCGCGACCTTGAGAACGCGCTTCGGCGCCAAACGCGTGATCCTGTTTGGCTCTCTGGCTCATGAAGCGTGGTATGTCGCTGATTCGGATGTTGATCTGGCGGTGGAAGGACTGGCTGGTGATACCATTTGGCAGGCGTGGCGCGCCGTTGAGGAGATTATCGGCGATCGGCCCGTGGATTTGGTCGAAGTGGAAACGGCACGTGAATCATTGCGCAGCGCCATCGAACGCACCGGAGTGCCGCTGTGACCAGCCCTGAAATGGGCATCGCTGAGCGCATCCGCGATGAGATCGTAGACCTTGATCGTTCTGCGGCGCGCGCAACGGCTGTCTGGCAACGCGCCCAGGTGTCCGCTGATCAGGATTACTACCGTGATGGGGTTCAGGGACGCTTGTCTTCCGTGGATTGATGAAGTATGATGGAAGCGTAAGTATTGAAAAGGAGCTGTGGTGAGAACATGGCAAAGCCTTTGTCTGTTTCGGAAGCTACTGCCATTTATGGCACTGCCGTTGCCGATCTACAACATCCCATCATTCTGCAGCAAGAAGGCCAACCTCTCGCCGTGATTGTGGCTTTCGAAGAGTATCAGTATTTGCGCGCGCTGGCTGTTGATGAGGCTCAACGCCAGCTGGCCGGCTGGCAGGCTCTGGAAACGCTGCTGGAAGATGTGCATGGGCGTGCGAGCGATTCCACGCCTGAGCAGATAGAAGCCGAAATTGGCGCAGCGCGGACCGAGGTCAAAAAAGCGCGGTATGATCGTCGCAGTCATTGATACCAACGTTTGGGTCTCGGCCTTTCTGAACCCTGCTGGATTTCCGGCGCGTCTCATCCAGTCTGGCAAGGCCGGCAAATTCCTGATTGTTAGCTCATTGCCGCTGTTGGATGAACTGCACGAGGTTCTCCTGCGCCCCAGGCTTATTACACCGTAAATTAAGTTTCCGAGAATTTCTGGTTCTCAGGAACCACCTGCCGAT
>CAYUCC010000162.1:0-6656 GCA_964443225.1 uncultured Anaerolineae bacterium | reverse complement strand
GGTGGCGACCTCGTGGTGGTGCACTTCGACCGGAATGCCGACGCTCATCAGCGCCAACACCATCTTGCTGCGCACATCCTGCAAAGTATCGGTCGGTGGAACCGGGAAATAACCGCGTTTGGGTGGAATCTGCCCACCCAGGCTGGGTGCGCCGCCCAGTTTGCCGCTGTTCCACCACGCTTCCTGGCTGTCGACCATGTAGAAGGCCGAATTGGTGTCCTGGTTGTAGCGCACGTCGTTGAAAATAAAGAACTCGGCCTCGGGACCCCAGAAACTGGTATCGGCGATCCCGGTCTGTTTCAAATAGGCCTCCGCCTTCTTGGCGACGTAACGCGGGTCGCGCGAATAGGGCTGGCGCATCACCGGATCGGCCACGTCACAAATGATCGAGAGCGTCGGGATTTCGAATACGGGATCGATGAACGCAGTGGTGGGGTCGGGCATCAGCAGCATGTCCGACTCGTGGATTTCCTGGAAGCCGCGAATCGACGAGCCATCGAAGCCAAGCCCGTCTTCGAACGCTTCCTCGGTAAACACCTGGGCGGGCAGCGTAAAGTGCTGCCACGTCCCGGGCAGGTCGATGAACTTGACGTCCACCATCTTCACTTCAGCCGCCATTTTGATGACGTCCGCCGCTGTCTTCGGCATACGAGTTGTTCCCCCTGCACGTTTCAAGATAATTTTTGATGTGCCACGCTGGCGGGTCAGCAGCACATGGGTCCCAGAGTCAAAGGACACGCCTTGCGGTGACACGGGCGTCATGTTCGATACCGGTGCCACCGCCATGGCGACTCCACGATACCACACCCGCCGCGTTTTTGTTAGCGCGAAAGTGCATGGAAGTTGCGCCCGGCCTTTGTGCAATGTGCCTAACGCAGCAACCGCTGGTTCAATTGTTGGACGAAGGTGGTGTGTTGGGCGAGGTCATCCTGCAACCGGCCGATGTCGGTGCCATACCCAAGTCGGCGGGCGAGAAAGACGAATTCTTCACTCACAGCGGCGGGCACGGTCAAATCGCGCGTGTTGCCGCGCACCATACGCAGGGCGTTGACCAGCCGCCGGATGAAGACGTGGGCCTCCACCAGGTTGGTGTAATCGGCGTCGTCGAAAATGCCGGCGGCATGGAGGGCCGACATTGCGGCGGCGGTGTTGGTCTGGCGTAAGGCAGGATCGGCGTGACCGTACGTGATTTGCAGCCCCTGCACCAGGTACTCGATGTCCACCGAACCGCCAGGACTGAACTTGGCGTTGAAGGTGCCCGCCGTAACCAGGTGACGCAGCTGACGCTCGCGCATGGCGCGCATGGCTGCCACGTCGAACGGCTCGCCGGTAAAGAGATAGGCATCGCGTAACGCCACGATCTGTGTACCCAGGGCTGCGTCGCCCGCCAGGGGGCGCAGGCGGATCAGTGACTGGCGCTCGTACGCCCACGCCGGCCCGCCGGGCGCAAAGTAGCGCGTGAAAGCATGCAGCGCAATCGCCAGCGTGCCCGCCTTACCGTACGGACGCAGCCGCAGGTCGATCTCGAAAATACCCTCGCGGCGCGCCTGGATCGTCCTGAGGAACTCCTGCACCAACCGCTCGTAGAAGTCGGCATTGGTGATTACCTGCGGGCCGCTGGTGTGGCCGCCGCCCGCGTAAATGAACATCAGTTCGATGTCGGAGGCAAAACCGAGTTCGCGACCGCCGGCTTTGCCCAGGGCGCACACGCTCATTGCGGCCGCCGTGCCATCTTCCAGACGCGGTACACCAAACTGGGCACACAACGCCGACTCACACAACTGGTACGCCGCCTGCACGACCACATCGGCCAGATCGCTCAACTCACCCGCGAACTGGCTGAATTCGGCAATCTGCCCCAGGATGTAGCGCATGTCGATGCGGAACATCTCGCGGTCCTTGAACGCATTCAGCGTGGCGCGGGGATCCGCGCTGGCGGCCAGCTGGCGGTTCAGCTCGGTTCTCAGGTAGGTTTCGTCGTGTGCATCTGCTAACGCAGCCACGTCACGCACCACGGGGAAGAGGTTGGCGTACTGCATGCGCAGGAAATCGTTCCACAGGAATTCACTGACCCCCAGCAGCTGCGCCAGGGCATGCAGCACGTCGGGCCTTTCCAGCGAAACCAGGTCGTCGGGCCAGTTGGGCCGTGTGAACAGCTGGCCCAGGAGGGCGCGAAAGCTCAACAGGGCCGACGCCGGATCGGACGAGCGGGGCAGGAGGTGCAGGAAATGTTTGACCAGCACCGTGGCCGCACGCAGCTCGCGCTGGCGCGCCGAGTCGGTCAATTTGTGACCCTCCTGGCTCGTCACGTAGAGGGTATCTTCGACACGGCTGCCGATCGTATCGACGGTCACCCGTGCAATGTAGATGCCGTGTAAGGCCAACGCATGGGTGAACTCGTACAGAAAACCGACCGTGTCGGATGAGCTGATACGCAGCACCGTGTACCGGTCGGACACAGCGTTGTCGATTTCGACGTCGATCGGGTACAGCGGTGTTTTCGTGTCGGTCGTGCTGTGCAAGCGGGCCGCGACCTGTTTCAGCAAGCGGATCTGGGCCTCCTGCTGCTGCCCCCGCTGCAGCAGTTGGAGGAGATCTGACAGGTCACCGGCATAACGCGACCAGGCCTCGGGCGTCACCTCGCGGGCAACCGGTGTCACGGTAAAGACGTCCACGATCTTACGCGGTGTGCCCGGCGACCGCCCACGGCTTGGCCGCTCAGTGCGCCGCGTCGATGTCGCGGCGGTGGCCGGTTCAGGCTCGTAGGTGAACACGTCACCGTCTTCGATATTGAAACCGTGAACGGACAGCAGCCCACAGATCAGCGACAGCTCACCGAAATAGTCATACCCCACGATGGTCACACGCCAGCGCCCTTCGGGCAGCGGAACGGTGTGCACCTGGACGAGCGATGATGGATCGAGTTGGTCGGCCAGGGTGGCATGCAGGCGGATCTCGGGTTCGCTGAAGGTGGCCGCGTAGGACCTGGGCATGCGTGCCACGTGGGCGTGCAGGCGTGCCGCCGACTCGCCAGAGAGCGGAGGCACCTCCAGCGGGGGAGAAGGTTCTTCACCCAGGTAGCGCAGATAGACGGCACGCAGGGCGGCGCGCTGTTCCTCGTAACGTGCCAGAAAATGGGCACCGGCGTCGGGACCACCAAAGCCGAGCCGCCGCGCAAAATGGGTCAGTTCGGCCGGTCTTTTGGGGAGGGTCGAGGTTTGCCGGTAGTGCATCAGCTGCAGGTAGTGCTCTACGGCGCGCAAGAACACGTAACCGTCGGCCAGCACGCGATAATCCGGTGTACTCAGGAACCCGGCGTTGAGCAGGTGCGAGAGGGCCTCCAGGGTCGCCCCGCCGCGAATGTGGGGGTGTTGGGCGCCGTGGGCCAGCTGCAGATACTGCACGACGAACTCTGCGTCGCGAATGGACCCCTCACCCAGCTTGACCTCGCCCCAGTTGCGGCCGCGCTGCTGCAGATACGATTCGGTGCGCTGCTTCATGCGGTGTACGTTGGCACGCACGATGTCCGGCGCCTCGGTGAACATGAGCGGTTCGACGGCCGCGATGAAGTCACGTCCCAGCACCTCGTCGCCGGCGACGGGTCGTGCTTTCAGGAGGGCCTGTTTCTCCCACAGCCGTGCCTGGCGCTGCAGGTAGGCCATGTAGCCGCCGAACGATGAAACGAGGGCGCCCACACCGCCCCACGGCCGCAAACGCATGTCGACGCGGTACAGAAAGCCCTGCGGTGTCATGCGGGCCAGCGAATCGATCAGCTGCTGTCCCAGGCGTGCGTACGCGCTGGCATCGTCGCGGGCGAGGAACAGGAGGTCGATATCAGAGCTGTAGTTGAGTTCCCCACCGCCCAATTTGCCCAGGGCAATCACCGCAAATCCAGACATTGGCAGACCGCTCCGCCAGGCAGCCAGGGTCAAACAGACCTGGATCAACGCATCGGCCAGGCGTGACAGCTGCGACGTCACCGTAGGCAGGTCGAACAGGGCAAAAAAGTCGGAGGCACCGATGCGCAGCAGTTCCCAGCGCTGAAAACGGCGCAGGGCATTCAACTGCTCGTCCAGCTCGGTGAAGGGTGCCACGGCCAGGTAGGCCTCGGCGTAGAGCTGGGACACGGTTTTGGGCTGGGCCAGCTCGCGACGCTCGACGAAACGTCGGAAGTACTCGGGGTTGCGCAGGAGAATCTCGGTCAGGAACTGGCTGCCCGAAAAGAGCATGACGAGCATCTCGATCATGCGTGGATTCTCGTGCAGGGAGACGAGCAGCTCGTGAGGATTGGCCGTGGCGCGCACAAAACGCTCGAAACTGACGAGCGCCGTGTCAGCGCTGGCGGCGGTGGCCAGGGCTGACAGCAGGTGGGGGATACACGCGGCGAGTGCCGCGCGTGTGGCATCCTGATCGCTGATCTGCTGCAGCCAGCGCAGGGCGGTGCGCCAGTCGGTAAAGCCGGCCGCGGCCAGCAGTTCCTGCACTGCCACATCGTCCAGTTGACCGTCGAGCAGAGCCGTGTAACGATCGTCGGCGAGGGCTGGCATGCTTATCCCTGCTTCTCAGCCTCACAGTCGGGGCAGACGTGCGGGTCAGCGAGTTGTTTCATGTGGCGTGTGCACACGGCAAACACTTCCATGCGTTCGCCCATGAGGAATTTTTTCCTGATAGTGCCCTCGAGCGCCAGGTGCTGGCAGCGTGTCTGCAGCAGGATGCCTGGCACGGGGCAACTGTCGCACACCTTGAGCTTCCAGGGCAGAGAACCCGGGCTCTGGGGCAGGCGACACTCCTGGACTTCACGACCGCGGAAATAATCTTCGTAGAAGAAGCGACATTTGACCGTCATTGGGCCTTACTCTCGTGTTTGATGTCGTGTCTCATAGTATCACAAAAACAATTCCGAACAATGTCACCAGGGCCCCAATAATCGCGCTGGCGTCAGGAATCTCGCCCAACAGCACGACGCCCAGGAGAATGCCGAGGGTCACCTCCTGGGTAGCCACCAGGTTGACGGTTGTGGCATGGGTGCGGCGCAGCGCGGCGTTGTACAGGGTATGTCCGATGCCGAGCGGCAGCAGACCCAGGGCGACGATGGCCAGGAGCTGCGACAGACCGAGATCGGCCAGGTTCTGGTTCACGGCCGCCATGGGCAGTACCCATAGGGCGGCGGCGCCATACACCACCGTGGCATAGGTCAGCAGTGGATAACGCGCCCGCTGCGAACGGCCTGCCACCGAATACAAGCCGTAGGTGATCGCCGAGCCTAGGGCGAGGAGGTCACCAAAGGCCATGCGGGCATCCCACTGCGGTTCGAAACGAACCAGGATGCCAATCCCTACCACCGCAATGGCCACACCAATCCACTTGCGGGGTGCGATCGGTTCGTGCAGAAACCAGCCGGAAAAGAGGGTGACAAAGATGGGCGCGGTATAGACGATGGCCAGGGAGTGCGCAATACTCGTGAAACTCAACGATGCGATATAGAATACAAAATGCAGGGCGGTGATCAAAGCAAACCCGGCAAACAGCCCCCAGTCCGCCCGTGCCACACCCACGGTCTCGCCTTTGACGCGGGCGAGAGTCAACACGAACAGCGCAGCCACCGCCAGCCGGCCCAGGGCGATGCCGTAAGGTGATACCGGGGCTGCCCAACGCACCAGGACGGGACTGGTGGCAAAAAACAACACCGCCAACCCAGCCAGCAGCAGTCCCTGACGTCGTTCAGTCATGCCCGTCGTCAAGGCGCACGGCATGACGCAGGATCACGATGTTTCTTTGGCGGGCCGCGCACCCGAAGGACCTCATTGGGAACCGGATAAAATGGGCAGGATAAAGCCTATCGCCATGCTGATAACCAGCAGCAGGCTCAATACAATCCATAGCACCTGTTTCCAATCACGCCGCGGGGTCGCGCTGCTCCGTTTTTGCGCCGGCTTTCCATTACTGCCACTGCCACTGCTGGTATTCGGTTTTTGGTTCGCTTTCGCCATAGTGATCGCTCCCGGCACGCAGGCCGTTTGAATGTCGATGATCCGATCTGTGCTGCCGGGTGCCGCAGCAGGGAAGATATTCGGCATAATTGCCCGGTGATCAGCCATCAAGACCCCGAACAGCTTCCCTGCTCCGGCACCAGACCGCCTGGCATTATACCACTCCGCGAATGATCCGCCAAGCACCGGGCGATCCGCTGCGTGCCTGGTCACAAACCGTTTGACAAAAAATTAACCGTACCATATAATCAGCGCAACCTCTTGGCGTCCGCAAAAAAAAGCGAAAAGAACATCGAATGCGGACTTTTGGTGGTACAGCGTTGCCCACCATTGTATTGCTGTCCATCAATCCTGTAACCGTTGTGAGCCAGTCACCTGCCGGGTAGAACCGATCCTGTGCGCATCGCACAAAACTCTATTTTCCGATTGGAGGAGACAGACATGATGAAGAGGGTGTATTCTCTGCTGGCACTGCTACTGGTGGTGTCTCTCGTGCTGGCGGCCTGTGGTGGTGCCCAGCCAACGGCAGCACCAACCACGGCACCGGCTGAGGAGCCAACCACGGCTCCCGCCGAGGAAGCGACCGCCGCCCCCAGCGACGGAGCGAAGGGCACGATCAAGATTGCGACCCAAAGCCCCCTCAGCGGGCCGCAGTCTGTGTTGGGT
>CAYUCC010000161.1:4554-6674 GCA_964443225.1 uncultured Anaerolineae bacterium | reverse complement strand
TTCAATCCGTTCCCCAAGGGTGGGACCGTGTCCCACCCGCGTTGACAGTAATCCGCCTACAACGCCAGGCGCCGCCGGAAGTGAACTTCCAGCGGCGTCTGGCTCATGCGGGGGTCACATCTGACGGGGGGCTACCGAATCAGTTCGCGATGGTGAACTTGACGATATACTCGTCGTAGTTGCTATCGTCACGCACGACTCGCAGGCGCAGGGCATGCTCACCGTTCGGGAACTGCGTCGTATCGACGTCGTAGCTGAACTTGCCCGCTTCCTCACCGAAGGCCAGGAAGATGGCCGACTCCGCTGCGCCACCCGGCAGTACGTCGAGCTGCCACTTGGCGAAGTTTGGATCATTGGCATTACCGCTGATCGTGGCAGTGCCCTTCACAGTGGCACCGTCAGTCGGGCTGGTGAAACCGTTGGCCGGAACCGTCGGTGTGGTCGCAGCAGGTGTGGTGCCCGCGGGGGGCAGGAGCACGGAGTCGATGACATGAATGACACCGTTGGCGGCGGCGACGTCAGCCGTAACGACGTTGGCATCGTTGACCTTCACCTTGCCATCGGCCACCGTAAAGGTAACTGGTGAACCCTGCACGGTATTCGCTGTCATCCCGTTGGTCAGGTCGCTCGACATCACCTTGCCAGCCACGACGTGGTACAGCAGGATGTTGCTCAGCGCCTTCGTATCCTTCAGCAGACCTTCGACGGTGCCCGCCGGCAGTTTGGCAAACGCCTCGTCGGTGGGTGCAAAGACGGTGAACGGACCCGCGCCCATGAGCGTCTTGTCGAGACCGGTGGCGGTCAGCGCTGCGGCCAGGGTCTTGAAACTGCCCGCAGCCACGGCGGTGCTCACGATATCGTTACCAGCGGCCGGCGCAGGAGCGGCGGCACCACTGTTCGCAATGGTGAACTTGGTCACGTACTCATCGTAATTGCTATCGTTGCGCACAACACGCAGGCGCAGGGCATGCTCGCCATCGGGGAAATTGGTGGTATCGACGTCCACACTGAACTCGCCCGCTTCCTCGCCAAAGGCCAGGAAAATCGCGGCGTCAGACGCACCACCGGGCAGCACGTCGAGCTGCCACTTCTGGAAGTTGGGGTCGCTGGCGTAACCCGTAACCGTCGCCGCGCCCTTGACCGTTGCCCCTGCGGCGGGGCTGGTGATACCATTGGTCATATCGGCCGCACCCGCCGCCATGGGCAGGCCAACGAGAGAGATGGCCACCAGGGCCAGCAGCGCTACACGCATCCAACTACGCTTCACAAACATGATTGTTCCCTTTCTTGTCTTCTACCGAATCTGTTGTTGTACTACTTCCGACACATACAGCATTCATCGGGTGATCGATTGTCTCATGTATAATGTTTTTGCACTGTTTGTTCAGTGATTTTTATACCAATTCGAGAGCAATCTGGTAACTTCGACGAACAACATGCGCCGATGGTTACAAAAAAATGCCTGCCGGCGAAAATTGGGGATAAATCCGGGCGGTGTTATACTTGTTGAAACCACGCTGCGCCCCTGCAGTACACGTCGATCGAGGTCAGACCACGGCCGTGAACGAACCTATCATGCGTCTGTACCCGCCACCGCAGCTCACGCGACCGCTCCAGGGAACTTACCTGGCGGACGACCTGCGACAGTCGGCCGCAGCCGGCAGACAGACTTATGTTTATGCCAATTTCGTCACCAGCCTCGATGGCCGGATCGCCGTGGCCGACGCGCGCGGCGGGCTGATCGTGCCCAGGGAGACGGCCAATGCGCTTGACTGGCGCCTGTTCCAGGAGCTCGCCGTCCAGGCCGACCTCATTATCAGCAGCGGCCGTTATCTGCGCGATTACGCCGCCGGCAAAGCCCAGGAAATTCTGCGCGTCTACGACGACCCGCAGTTCGCCGATTTGCGCGACTGGCGCCGTGACCACGGTTTGACGACGCAGCCCGCCATCACGATCATCAGTAACAGCCTCGATTTTCCGATTCCACCCGCACTGACCGCAGGAGGCCGCCAGGTGGTGGTGTGCACGACCAACCGCGCCGACGCGGCCCGTATCCGCGATATCCAGGCCCATGGCGTGCCGGTGGTGGTGGCCGATTCCGATGAGGTCACGGGGGATTG
>CAYUCC010000161.1:2175-4454 GCA_964443225.1 uncultured Anaerolineae bacterium | reverse complement strand
AGGCCCATGGCGTGCCGGTGGTGGTGGCCGATTCCGATGAGGTCACGGGGGATTGGCTGGTGCGGGCCATGGCGGACCTGGGTTACCACGTGATCTACTCGGCAGCCGGACCCCAGGTGCTGCACCTGCTCCTGGCCGCCGGCGTTGTCGACCGGCTCTATTTGACCTTGGCCCCGCGCCTGCTGGCGGGCGCACCATTCGCCAGCATCCTGGAGGGTCCACGCCTCGATCCGGCGGCGGGGCTGCGCTTACACAGCGCCTACCTCGATCCCCACGGCGTGGCCGGCCTGGGCCAGCTTTTTCTGGCCTATGACCGCGCCTGAACGATCCCGCACCCATGTGGGGAGCCATGGGAACAGAATCGGGTGGTGTGGACCGTTCGGCGCCGCGGCCAGCGCCCGATGTGGCGACCAGAAATGCCAATCTGGCAAGAAAGGGAACTGTTATGCCGAACCTGCACGACTTCATTCAACCGTTCATCGTACCGCCGGGCAAAAAGATCTCGCTCAAAAAAGACTACGATCCGCACTACTCCGCCGACTACGTCAAAAAATCCGAAGCCGATGAGAAGTTGGCCGAAGGGGTTCAACTCCTGGCCGACTATCAGGACAAACTGTACGCCGAAAGCACCGATGCCCTGTTGATCATCCTGCAGGCTATGGATGCGGCGGGCAAGGATGGCGCCATCAAACACGTGATGTCAGGCCTCAACCCGCAGGGCACCCACGTGACGAGCTTCAAGGTGCCGTCAGCCGAGGAGATCGATCACGATTACATGTGGCGCAACTTCAAAGTGCTGCCCGAGCGCGGGCGCATCGGTATTTTCAACCGTTCCTACTACGAAGAAGTCCTCGTCGTACGGGTGCATCCCCAAATCCTGACCGGCCAGTCCCTGCCACCGGCCCTGAAAGACGATGGCATCTGGAAACGCCGTTTTCGTGAGATGAACAACTTCGAGGAGTATCTGACGAACAACGGCATTCACGTCGTCAAGCTCTTTTTGAACGTCTCCAGGGAAGAACAGAAGAAGCGTTTCCTGGAGCGCATCGAGCGGCCCGAAAAAAACTGGAAGTTCTCGGCGGGCGACGTCAAAGAACGCGCCTTCTGGGACGACTACATGGCAGCGTACGAGGAGATGCTCAACCATACGAGCACCGAATGGGCGCCCTGGTACGTCATTCCGGCGGATCGTAAATGGTTCACCCGCCTGGCCGTGGCCGCCGTCATCATCGACAAAATGCAGGAGATCGATCCGCAGTACCCGGAGGTCAGTGAGGCTCACAAAGCCGAGCTGCTGGAGTCCAAAGCTGTCCTGGAGAGCGAGGAGGCTTAGAACCAGTTCGAGAAACAGACGCGATTGGGGCCTGCCGGGCTGGCGCCGCGGCGAATGAAAATGGCACGCCTTTCGCGAGGAGTTCGCATCTGGGGATGCGAACTCCGGCCGCGCGGCAGGCTCGTGCCGCACCTTGGCACACCGGCTGTTTTCAGGACAAGACGCCATGACGCGCCGACCGCACGCCCTGCTGCGAACTTGTCAAATGCATTTCTCTGCTGTACACTCCATCGCGCAGCCCAAACCAGGCCACCAATTCTGGCCGTGTGGTGCGGTTGACATCCAAAACAACATCGAACGACAAGGAGAGTCCGGACATGAGCAAATCCGATGAACTGTTGAATTCACAAATCGTGGTTGCGGCGTTCAACGACGAAGACACCGCCGACCAGGCCATGCAGGCCTTGAAGGCGGCCAGCAAAGAGCAAGACTTCCAGATTCAGGACATCGCCGTCGTGCGCCGCGATGAGAATAACAAGATTCACATCAAGGAGACGGGGGACATCGGCGGCGGCAAGGGTGCCATGTTGGGCGGTATTGCCGGTGCGGTCGTAGGCCTGATTGCCGGGCCGCTTGCCATCGTCACCTCCGCACTCGGCGGTGCCCTGGTTGGCGGACTCGTGGCCAAATTCTGGGACACCGGTATCAAAAACGAGACGCTCCAGTCGCTCGGTAACGCCCTGCAGCCCGGTACCTCGGCCATTGTGGCCATCCTGGGCAACCAGAAGGTCAGTGCGCTGCGGTCGATGCTGCAGCAGGCCGGGGGCAATGTCATGGTGGCCAACATGACCGCCGATATCGCCAACGCCGTGGCCGGTGGCCAGGACGTCGCCATGTCGGTGGGTCTCACCAACGACAGCGTCAGCGCAACGCGCGTTGCCGCCGATGCACAGAGCGTCGAATACACCGGCATGGTCGCAACCGCCGAGGGTGTCTACGTCGAAGG
>CAYUCC010000161.1:0-2075 GCA_964443225.1 uncultured Anaerolineae bacterium | reverse complement strand
TTGTGATTGCGGTCGATGTGCTCCCGAGTTTCGGCGTCAATCAGCCGGGACAGCCACCAGTCGTACCGCAGCTCAGCCCACGATTCATGCCGCGCGCCTATCAGGACCTGTGGCATATCGAGATGATTATGATCTCCGCCCTGACCGAGTTCCGCCTGCGCGACGTTCCGCCCGATGTGTTGATTCGACCACAGCTGCCCGCCGACATGGATGTGTTCGTTGGGTTCGAGCGGCCGGCGGTGGCCATCGCCGCCGGTGAAGCAGCCGCCGAAGCCGCCCTGCCGCAAATTCGTGCGCTGCTGGACGCCCAGCCGCCCGAAACAGCCACCAGAGGAAGACCGACATGACGACGCCAAGCCGCGTGATCCGCCGTTCAGATTCCACCCTCGTCATCTTTGACACGCCTACCCCGCTCGTCTACAAACTGAGTCAGGTCGACGTGAGCCACATCGAACAACGTGTGGGCCGGCCGCTCGACTTCACCGGCCAGGACGAGCTGGAAAGTGCGCTGGACGGGCTGCGCATCACCCAGCTGCCGCTGGATACCGCAGATCAAGCGGCGATGGGCCGCTTGCCGGGCTCACCGCCCGTCAGCGTGACACCACCGGCCGCCTACGCCACAGGCACCACGCCGCCCGCCGCACCCTTTGCGAGCGCACCGGTCGATGTCGCACCGCCGCCGTTCTACGACGAACCGGAGCCGGCGGGCACCAACCGCTGGCTGCTCATCGGCGCCGCCGTACTGACGATTGCCGCCGTGCTGGTCTGCGCCCTGGTGTTCTTCAACCTGCGCTCAGGCGGCGCACCGGACGCAACACCGACGCCCGGTCTGGAGGGCACGGCCATCGCGCCGACCGCCGAATCCGGCATTGCCATGGTTACGGCCATTTCCAACGCACCGCTGTATGCCGGGCCGGGCACCGTCTATCCAACCGTCGGCACAATCCTGGCGGGCCAAACCGCCGAGGTCGTCGGCAGCAGTGCCGACCGCAGCTGGTGGGTGGTTCGTTTTCCAGCCGCCGCCAGCGGTCAGGGCTGGGTCACCGCAAGCCTGGTGGAGGCGAGTAACACCGGCAACGTACCGGTTGTGGCACCGCCCCCCACGCCTCAGCCGACCCACACGCCCGCACCACCCACGGCGGTGATCGCTGGCCCCAGCGAGGCGCTGGTGGGTGAACAGCTCACCTTCAGCGCAACCCAATCGACCGCCGCCCCAGGCCGTACCCTGGCCGATTATGCCTGGGATTTTGGCAACGGCACCACCGCCCAGGGTCTCGAAGTGACCGTAATCTACCAGGCCGCCGGCACATTCCAGCTCACGTTGACGGTGACCGACGACAGCGGTCTGCAAGGGCAAAGCAAACAGCAGGTCCTCATTGCGGCACCCACCGCCACCACGGTACCGGCGCAGCCGCCCGTCGCAGCGATCACCGCCCCTGCCGAGGCATTTCAGGGTGACACCATCACGTTCGATGGCAGTGGCTCACGCGGCACCAGCCCCATCGTGCGTTACACCTGGGACTTCAGCGATGGCGGTACGGCCAACGGCATGCTCGTCGATCACACCTTCCGCCAGCCCGGCACCTATACCGTCGTACTCAACGTACAGGACGCCGACGGCCTGGCCGGCAGTACCAGCCAGCCCATCCGTATCATCACGCCGGCCACCCCTGTGCCAACCCAACCACCACCGACACTCGAAGGCACGACGTGGCTGCTGGAGAATTCACTCCCCAACACCAGCATCACCGTCGCATTTGCCGAGGGTGAACTGAGCGGGTTTGCGGGCTGCAACAACTACACCGGCACCTATACGGCCGACGGCCCAACCCTGACCATCGGTGGGCTCCAGACGACGCAGCAGGCGTGCTCACCGGCAATCATGGCCCAGGAACAGCTCTACCTGGCCAGTTTTGCCACCACTTTTCGTTATGCGATCACCGATGGGCAGTTGACCCTCTATACCGGTTCAGACGATCAGCCAGTACTGCTGACCTACACCGTGGCGCCGAGTTAACCTCAACCACACGCATTCATGGTCCGAGGCTGGAAATCATGGCGAACCAGCCTCGGAC
>CAYUCC010000160.1:0-6766 GCA_964443225.1 uncultured Anaerolineae bacterium | reverse complement strand
TGTAAAGCTAACTCTGTGAACGAATGAACCATGCCCAAAATCCAAAATCCAAAATTCATTCTCCCCGCAGCACCGCGGGCAGCGTGCGCAGGAGAATCGCCACATCACGTCGCAGCGAATAGTGCTCGATGTAATCGACTTCCAGCGCCACGCGTTCGGTCAGGCTGAGCCGGCCGCGCCCGTTGATCTGCATCGGCCCGCTCATACCCGGTTTGACCGCCAGGCGGCGGCGCTGCCAGTCGTTGTAGCGCGTTACCAGGGTGACTTCTTCGGGCCGGGGACCGACCAGGCTCATGTCACCCCGCAGCACGTTGACGAACTGCGGGATCTCATCCAGGCTGTAGTGGCGCAGCCAGCGCCCCACCCGTGTGACGCGCGGATCGTTGGGGAGCTTGTAGGCGGGCTCGGGCAGCTGGTCCAGGTCGACCAGCTCGTCGCGGCGTTCTTCGGCGTCCATCACCATCGAGCGAAATTTGAAGACCCGGAAGGTACGCCCGTTTTCACCGACCCGTTCCTGGGTGAAAATCACCGGCCCCGGCGAATCGAGCCGAATCGCCACGGCGATCCCGATCATCAACGGCAGGCTGACGATCAAACCCACCGCGGCGCCGACCACGTCCATCGTACGTTTCACTGCGCGCTGCCCGGCACTGAGCACAGGACGTCGCTGCCCCGGCAGGGTTCCGCTAAAATGCACGCGGCCGCCCACGAAACCGGCCGCCAGTGCCGCCGCACGCACCAGCAGCAGAAAAGGTGCCGCCAGCCCGACTGCCATGTCCTTGCGCAGGGCCTTGAGTGTGAAGGGCACGGTGGTCGCCAAAAACACGAGCACCAGCCCCAGGACGGCATCGAGCGCCACCTGCCAGAACGGTGCCACCACCAGCGCCGCCACCAGCAGCAGCACCAGCCCCATCTGCACCTTGAGCACCTGGGGGGTGTGCGAATCCTTGACCAGGCGCTCCGGCAGCCAGCGCGTCAGCAGCGCCTTGTAATACCCGATGTAGAATTTGCGACGGACGTACTCGCGCAGCGTCTGGTCATGCTGGTGGAAGACGCGCGCCGCCGGGACGAACACCAGGCGGTAGCCCTTCTGGGCCAGGCGAAACGAAAATTCCTGGTCCTCGACCGACGCTGTGGCAAAGATCGTATCGAAACCCTGATTCTCGAGGAAGACGTCACGCCGGTAGCCGGCGGAATAGGTGTCGATGAAGTCGATGCTCGGTGCCCGCCGCATGCGGTCGTAGCGGTCTTCGTATTCGATCTGGACGAAGCGGGCAACCAGGGCGCGCTGCCGTGTCAGGTAAGCCCCCTTCACGCCCACCACGTCCGGACCAGCCAGCGCCGCGCTCATCGCCTGCAGCCAGCCGGCGGCGGGCACGCAGTCGCTGTCGGTGAACAGCACGATGTCGCCGCCGGCGTGCTGCACACCAGCATTGCGCGCCGCGGCGGGGCCCTGGTTCGCCTGCTCGATCACCGTGACCCCACAGGCGCGCGCCAGTGCCGCCGTGTCGTCGCGTGAGCCATCGTCGACTACGATGACTTCAACTGGCTGGGCGCACTGCGGCACCTGCGCCAGCAGCGCCTCCAGGCAGGGCCCCAGTGTCGTCGCGGCGTTATAGGCGGGAACAACCACCGAAATCACAGCACAACCTCGCGCGTCGTCACCTCTGTGGGCTGCGTCGCGGGCAGATCACGCCGCAGCTGCCAGCTTTCCCAGGCCAGGCACAGCCCGCCCATGATCATGATCGACAGAGGCCCGACGACGTACAGCACGATGCCATACGCCAGTCCGTCGACGGCGCTGACCCCGAACCAGAGCAACGTCCACTGGGCCAGCACCTGGAAGACACCCACTTTGCCGGGTGAGCTGGGGACGACAATGCCGGCCTGCAGGATGCCCAGCACCGCAAACGAGACCACCCAATTGGCCGGCAGCCCGACTGCTACCAGGACAAGGTAATTCGTCACCCCCGCCATGATCCAGACCAGCAGAGAGCAGCCCACGATGGACACGGCGATACGCGGATAACGCAGGGCTTCCAGTCCCCGAAACGCCGATTCCAGCAGGGCCAGGCCGCGTGTACCACGTTCGCCGGCCAGGCGCTCTGCGCCCCGCCGCGACCAACCCAGCAGCCGGCTGCGCTGTGCCAGGAGCAGGATCGTGGCTACCACAAACACGGCCACCACCGTCAACAGGAATGGCTGGCGTGCAGCCAATGCATCCAGGGTAATGGGCGATGCCACACCGGGCACCGTCCCGGCCAGCACGGGCACCAGGATCAAAAACAGCAGGGCCAGCATGGCCAGGTCGAGCAGTTTTTCGACCACGATCGTAGCCAGGGTCTGGACTTTGCTGTCTCCGAAGCGGGCTCCTACCAGGTAAGCGCGCACCAGCTCGCCGGCGCGCACCGGGAACGCCAGCGTCACAGCCTGGCCGCCCATGAGAATGGCAAAAAGGGATGAGATCGGTAGATGGCGGTGGTGTGGGTAAAACAGGAGGCGCCAGCGCACCGTTTTGACGATATTTGTGAGCACCACCGAAACCAAAGCAGCCACAATCCACCCAGGCTGCGCCTGCTGCAGGCTGCGGCCCACGGCGGCCAGCGGCACGTCGCGCAGGGCCAGCCACAGGCACAGGACACTGAAACCCAGGCCAATCGCAAAGCGCGCCCAGCTTCCCCGCGTACCGGGAAGGCCTCGTTTGGCCATGGTGGTGCTCACATAGGTTCTTATTCAGAACGGCTTATCGGAAACAGGGCACCCAGCCGCCGCGCGGCCGAGCGCAGCGTGCCCGGCGTTTCACGGCGCACGCGCCGCGTGGGCGGCGTACCGCCATCGCCCGGACCACCCGATGAATCCTTACCGTCACCATCGGTGTAATAGTGATGGTAGTAAGTGTAGTAATAGCCGCCCGAATTGTTCGGACTGAGCCGGTTGAGGGTAACACCCAAAACACGGCCACCGACCTTGGTCAGCTCATCGACGGCACGCCGCGCCAGGGGTTCGCGGGTTTCGCCGGTATCGACGACCAGCACCACCCCATCCAGCTGGCGGGACAGCACCGCCGCATCGGTCACGGCCAGCACCGGTGGGCTGTCGAAAATCACCAGGTCTACCATCGCCGCCAGCGATTCGATCAGCTCGCTCATGCGGTGCGAACCCAGCAGCTCCGAAGGATTCGGTGGCAGCGGGCCGCTGGTCAGCACCCGCAGACCTTTCACCTGGGTCGGCTGCAGGAGGCTTTCCAGTGTCTCCTGATCGGGTTTGACCAGCAGTGCCGTCGTCAGCCCCGCCGCATTCGGCACGCCAAACACGCGATGAATGACCGGGCGCCGCAGGTCGGTGTCGACGAGTACGACCTGCTGGCCGGTTTGTGCCATCACGGCCGCCAGGTTGGAGGCCGTTGTGCTCTTACCCTCGCCCGGATTGGCGCTCGTCACCAGCAGCGTACGGATGGGCCGGTCGAGGCTGGAGAACTGGATATTGGTGCGCAGGACGCGGTACGCTTCCGACGTCGGTGCTTTGGGACTCAAATGCGTCACCAGCGGCCGTTCTTCTTCACTCCCGTTGGGTGTGTCACCACGACTGCGCGGAATGGCGCCCAGCGTCGAAACGCCGACGGCGCGCGTCACATCGTCCGGATTTTTGATCGTATCATCCAGGTACTCGATCAGCAGCACGGCACCGACCGACAGAATCAAACCGACCATCAGACCCAGGATCGTATTGAGCAGCACCCGCGGACGAACCGGCAGCCGTGGCACCTCGGCCGGTTCGACGACCGTGATGGTGTCGCTGGAGCGGGCCTCGGTCAGGCGCAGGTTCTCGAAACTCTGCAGCAGGTTGGCATAGCTGGTTCGGTACTGCTGGAGGTTATCGCGCAGGCGGGCCAGGTCGGCGTCTTGGGCGGCAGTCCGATTGTTGCTGGCCTCGAGTTCGGCGATTTTGGTCTGGACCTGGGAAATGTTGGTCGAAAGGGAACGAATCTCTTTGTCGAGGCTTTCCCGCGATTCTTTGAACTTCTGCAGCTGGCGCTCGTTGTGCTGCTGAATGAAGACGGCGGGCAGGGTGTTGGCGATTCGAGTGGCCAGCTCTCTGTCCGAATCCTCGACGTCGACCTGGATCAGCTGCGTATCCTGCAGTGGTTCCACGTTGACGTCAGATTTCAGCTCGGTCAGGTTCAGTTGGGCCGCCACGGCATCAACCACGGGGCGGGTGAGCATGAGCTGTGCATAGGTCTGGGCCAGGCGCTCGCTGGCAATGATGATACCGTAGCTGCTCTCGTTGGTGTTGGTGGCCTGATCCACGAACACCGTCGCCGAAGCACGGTATACGGACGTCATATTGCGGCTGATCACGTAGGTGATCGCGCCAACCAGCACGGTGCCCAGAACGATCAACCAGGCCCAGCGGCGCAGAATGGACGTGTACTGACGTAATTCCATAAAAAGCTACGTTCCCCGTCGTGTAGAGTTGGCCAGAGATGCCAAGTCTTAGAGACTTGGCATCTCTAGGGCGCTTCGAGTTGAGCGACCACAATGACCCGATGCGAAAAGCCATCCGGTGGCCAGCAGGTAATCAAGGTCAAGGTCGGTTCACGGGTTGGTTCCAGGTACCGGGCATTGGCCAGGCGCTGCGCCAACGGCACGTTCTCCTCGGCAACCAGCTCGACCTTCTGTACCTGGTAATCATATTGCCGCCCATCGTTCGCCAAGACCGTAACCGTGCTCCCCGGCAGCAGCTGCGGTGATGGCTGATCCTGATCGCGGCTGATGGCGGCAAAAACGGCGCCGCCGCTGCTGTTGTGTCCCGAAATGACCACGTTGCCCGCGGCACCCGGCGCGGCGCTGTTGAGATGGTGGCCCGCAGCGTTCGCCGGAATCTCCCACTCGGTGGTGCGTTTCCCCGAGGCATCGCTGACAATCTGCCATCCCATGTCGACGACCGGCACGTCCAGCTGTAAGGCCGGAATCGTCAGCCGTACGGCGCGTGCCGCTGGATTGGCCGTGGGCTGTGCCGTGACCGCCGGGGCCGTCGTTGGCACGGCAGTAGGGGGTGCAACGGTAACCGTCGGCGGGCGCGACGTCGGCGCCACGGTGGCCGTTGGGGCCGGCGTGGGCGTGCACGCTGCCAGCAGCACTGCCAGCAGGACCAAAATACCACCGAAAGACTGCGCTGTATGGTGCGGTACCATGCCTCGGCGAGGCATCATCATGCTCCCTCATGCGGTCATACTCGTCAGCGGGCCGGTGGACACATCCGGCGCGGCACGGGATTCGATCACCCGCGACCTGACCTGTAGATTATACACCGCCACGATCAGTCCTAAAAATAGCCAAAGCGTGAACGATGGCCGCGCGACCGGCATCATGGCATCGAGCAGGCTGAAGAACAGCATGGCCAGGAAACCGGCACCCAGGCCGGCGACCAGCAGCCGTAAGCCGCCCGCCGCCACCTCGCGTAACAACCGCCACAGCATCCACAAGGTCAGCAGCACAACCGCCACAAAGGCAATCAAGCCAAAAATTCCGAAATCGAGCGTCATCTGCAAAAAGACGTTGTGGGCATGGCCGACGTCGGCCAGCACCGGGTCGATATCAAAAAATGGGTAATAGAGCAGGGCCAGCCGCCGGAACATCCCCAAACCAACGCCGGCCAGGGGAAAGTCGTGAATCGTCAGCAGGGCACGCCCCCATAGGTCAGTGCGGCCGATCAGGTTGGCCGGGTTGGTGCCCGGCAGGGCATCCAGCTGGCCACCCCAGCGCTGCAGCAGCCACGCAGCAGCGATCAACACCAACGGCAGCGCAAACACCAGCCGCCACTGTTTGACGATCGCCATTACCACCAGGGCCAGGGCCAGGCTGAGCAGCGCGGCGCGCGACTGCGTCAATAGCAGGACGATGCCCTGGGCCACGAGCACCAGGCTGAACCCAATCCGTTGGGCCAGTCGCGCTCGCTGTGGCCAACCGCGCAACGCATCCCCGCGCCAGGCGCCCCACCACAGGGCCAACGTCAGCGGCAGAAACATCGCCAGGGTGCCGCCCACCTCGTTGGGGTGAAAACCCCGCCGCCACGGTCCCAGTGTGCCATCAAGCAGGCGCGGCAGCTGGCTGTACAGCGCACCCAGGTCGACCACCTTGTCGGTAAACCAGTTCGTGCCGACCAGCCCCAGCAGGGCAATGCCCGCGCCCAGGGTGACCAGGACCAGCGACCACAGCCACACCTGGCGGACCGACGTCACGCTGTTGACCACCGTATAGAACGCGGCCAGGCTCAGGAACATGCTCCAGAAGCGCGGCTCGGCCAGGGTGCGGTCGATTGCCTGGACATACCCGATCACGAGCATGACCATCAGGACCACCAGCGCCCAATCCAGCGGTGTACGCCGGCTCAGGTGCCCGCGCCGCCACCAGCGCAGCGGCCACAACAGGACCAGCAGCAGCGCGGCCCACGGTGTGATCGGGTTGGGAAACAGCAACAGAGGCGCCATCAACAGCAGAATGAGCCCCTCGAAGCGCAACAGCTGGTCGGCGAGTCTGGCCATGTTCGATGCTGGCATCCCCAATGTGGTATTACATGCCTGGCTGTTTCCAGGCACCGGCACGGGGCAAACAAAAAACGCGCCGGGCGCGACGGGGGCTATTTTAGCGGAGGTGGATTGAAAAGGCAAATGGAGGGGCATTTGGGATTTTGGATTTTGGATTTTGGATTGGATTTTGGATTTTGGATTTTGGATTTTGGATTGGATTTTGGATTTTGGATTTTG
>CAYUCC010000159.1:0-6824 GCA_964443225.1 uncultured Anaerolineae bacterium | reverse complement strand
CGGATTCGGGGAACGGATTGAACGGATTACTGTCAACGGATTCGGGGAACGGATTTCGTGATGGGGACGGTTCTGGGTCGACAGATGAAGTGTGTGCTGGTTCTTGAAGCATATCGGAATCTCCTTAGCCCGTCTTCCGTAAGCCGGCCGCGATGGAGTTGACGCTCTCCAGGATGCCGGCCGCGACAGCATCCTGGGCCAACAGCAGCGCCAGCAGCACGTCGCTGGCACCGGCCGTCATGCTCAAACCGATTACCACTCAACCGCGCACACCCCCAGAGCATCGTCCCTGGTAGCTGCACACAGTCGCCATTTGTTGCCTCGCGCCGGAGGCGTGGAGCCACAAATGGCAGTACTCCCTACTCCCTACTCCCTACTCCCTACTCCCTACTTCCGACTCCTCCCACTGCGCGGCCACGAGCATGATATCCACGACATCGACCTCGCCGCTGCCGTCCTGGTCGTACGGCGCCGCAAAACAGGCATCGCCCGCCACGGTCATCCAGTGAGAGGCAGCCTCCTGCACATCGGCTACGGTCACCAGGCAGTCGCCGGTGATGTCACCGCTTACGCCGTTGGCACACACCTTCACCACATCCACATCGTCGATCAGGAACGTCGTCGGGTTGGACGCGTTGGTCTGAGCGACAAAGGCAAGCTGGATGGTCTGCCCGGCATAGGGCTGCGTCAGGGTGAAGACGCTGTGCTGCCAGTTCGGGCCGGCGTGGCCCGCGTTGAGCGTTTGCAGTGTCTGCAAAGTTACTGCGGACGCATTACGAATCTGTACGGCCAGGTTGTCGGCGGTTGGATTCCCCTCGCTGGTGCTAATACGCCACCAGTAGCTGACGCGCAGGGCCGACAGACCGGCGGGCACGGACATGGGGTGCCAGGCACTCTCTTGCGCATTGTTGGCCGCCCCCAGTCGTGCCACCCACGATCCACCGTGCGGATCAACGACGGCGTTGGTCAGGATGGGACTCGCCACGTTGCTGCTTGTATGCCAGAACGGGTTGGGCGGGCTGATTTCGAATCCGGGATCGCGAACCAGGTCGACAGGTGCGCAGACATCGGGCCGCTGAATCAGCCCATGCGGTCCGCGCCCCGGCGGCAGCAGCCCATGGCACACCTGGCAGGTTTCGAGGGTACCGGCGTGCCCTTGCAGTGTTATGTTCTGGATGTTATCGTTCGCCTCGATGGTGGGCAGAATGGCGTGCGGGCTGCCGTGGCACGCCTCACAGTACATGCCGCCATGACCGGTCGAGTTACGGTAGAGCGTGTTTGGGTTTTCAGCAAATTGCGTACCGTGACACGTACCGCACTGCGGCTCGTCGATCCATGGCCTGCGAGTAGGATCAGCGACCTGTGCCGTGCCTCCGTGACAGTCCATGCAGCGCATGCCAGACGAGTACATTACATCGCGCAGACACTGCGTCACCTGCCCGGGATGGCACAGGTAACAATCGTTCGTACCGTCGTTGGGATCGACCAGGCTGCCGGGCTGGGGCTCGGCGCCATCGTCTTCCGGCGCATGTTTTTCGTGTATCGCCTGTGACAGGTTCGGCAGCTCCGGATCGCCCGGCAGACCGAGGGCATTGGAGCCATGGCAGTTGGCGCACAACACCGGGCGCGCACCCATCAGGTTTGTGTTTTCTTCATCGTCATGTAAGGCCAGGATGTTGGTTTCGATGTTACCGGTCGAGATGCCGTGGGCGCCATCGTAATGGCAGGTATCACAGCGCATCTCGGTCGAGACCGGTGCCACGGTTGTGGTTGTGGCCAGCACCTGGCCGGTGGTGCTGTCGCGTGCCACCAGGCGTGCAAGCTGGTAAGGGTACCAGGTCGTCGGCGCGATGTCGCGGTACGGCGTCAGCGGGATGCCTTCGATGGTGAAGTGCCCAATCGCAGGATGCATGTCACCGGCCAGGGTTGCGCCGGTGAGTCCCACGTCAGGTGGCAGGTTGACGCCGAAAAGGGCCTGCGCATACTGCCAGAAATCAGTTTTGCCGGCGGAATAGGTGTTATCGACGATGTCGTATGCGACAGTGACGTTGGTGGTGACAATTTCCGGCTGTGGGCCCTGGCGCACGACCTGCGCCCACAGCGTGTTGTAGGGCGGCAAAACGGCCAGGTTGGCAAAAGTTTCGTTCATGCAGTGCATGCCCAGGTCATTCCAACCGATGACGCGGTAGACGGGATTGATGGCCGTCGATGTCGTCGTGGCTGTGATCGTGCCAGTCGGTACCCCGCGCGGCGTGGACGCCGCACGCAGCGGGATGGGACAGGTGGTGATGGCGGCGGCCGGCGCCGGCCACAGCAGGGCACTGACCACCACACTGAGAACTAACAACAACAGAGCCGCCGCCAGCCAGTGATTCGTCAAGGGCTGCAGTCGGCGCGATCGCTTCATGCCATCCTCCTTGCAACAGACCACGTCGCACGACATGGTCCGAACTGCCATCGATGGCCGGGGAGCGGCGGTCAAGGTGGTCTGGGAAATCGTCAAACGCGATCGGGGTACTCACAGCCGCAGCACACGGGGCACGGCACATTCAAGGGTTGCTGCGCCAGTGCAACAACCCGCTGAGACTCGACGTCACAGGCTCGTTAATGCCTCCTCTTGAAGTCGCAGCAGTTGACCAATTCCCCCGGTGGCCAGGTCAAGCAAACGATCGAGTGTCGCCCGGTCGAAGGGACGGTGTTCGGCGGTGCCCTGCACCTCGATGTAGTGGCCCTCGCGGTTCATGACGAGGTTCAGGTCGACGTCGGCCCTGACATCTTCGGCATAACAGAGGTCCAGCAGCGGCTCGCCGTCGACCATGCCCACACTCACTGCCGCTACCGGCGCCAGCAGAACCGCCGGCGGTACGCGTCCCGCTGCGATCAACTTACGCAGGGCCAATGCCAGCGCCACATAACCACCGGAGACACTTGCGGTACGCGTGCCCCCATCGGCCTGCAGTACATCACAGTCGACTGTCACCAGGCGCGGGCCAAGCTGGCCCAGGTCGACCGACGCCCGCAAACTGCGCCCCACCAGACGGCGAATCTCCTGCGTGCGTGCCTGGGGTGTCGTCTCACGCGGCGTGCGCGTATGCGTGCTGCGCGGCAGCATGCTGTACTCCGCCGTCACCCACCCCCGCGGCGGGTCCGCAGCCGCCAGCCAACCCGGCAGCCGGCCCTCTTCGATGCTGGCGTTGCACAAGACCACCGTGCCCCCCTGGGTAATCAGCACCGAACCTTCGGCATAGGTTGAATATCCCACCTCCATACGAACCGGCCGCATTTCCTCCGCCCGTCGCCCATCCCCGCGCATCGTTTGCCTCCAATCCGTTCCCCACGGGTGGGACCGTGTCCCACCCGCGTTGACAGTCATCCGTTCCAAAACCACCCTTCCATTATACCCTACTCCCTACTCCCTACTCCCTACTCCCTACTCCCTACTCCCTACTCCCTCATTTTACCACCAATGTCAAGCAGACACCATGCCCGGTCAAGTTGGCGCGGCGTATTTTGTGTGTTACAATTTGCCAATCACCAAATCACGACGGTCGGCATGCCTGACAATGCGGAAACACAACGTATGACGCCATCATCCAACCCACCGCCATCCTGGCGGTCACGACAATTATTCAGCGGTTTTTTAGTCCTGAGTGTGATATTGCTGCTGGCATTTGCGGGTGGTTTTGGCACACACTGGCTCATTACACGCATGGGGGAAGCCACCACCGACGCGCCTTCGTATCGTTTGCTCCGTGAAGCACAGGGCATCCTTGAAGACAATTTCCTGGGCACCGTCCCTGACGCCGAAACGCAGTCCTACGGCGCCATCAAAGGTGTGGTCCAAACCTACGAGGACCCCTACACCGTTTTCATCGAACCCCAGCCGCGCCAGCTGGAACGGGACCAGCTGCGTGGACGCTTCGGTGGCATCGGCGCCCAGATCAACATCAGCACCACCGGGCAGGTCTTCCTGGAACCCCAACCCGGCAAACCGGCGGCCCGCGCCGGGGTTCAGCTCAACGACGAGCTGCTGGCCGTCGACGGTCAGGAGGTCACCGGCAAAACGAGCGACGAGATCGTGGGTCTGGTGCGCGGCGAGGCCGGTACCCAGGTGACGCTGCGCCTGCACCGTGACGGACAGGCCGAGCCGTTCGATCTGGCTGTCACACGCGAGGAGATCGAAAACCCCTCCGTCGACTGGCGCCTCTTGGAGCAGGACCCAACCACCGGCTACGTGGCGCTGCGTATTTTTGGCGAACGCACCATCGATGAACTGCGCACAGCGCTCCAGGAACTGCAGGACCAGGGCGCCCAGCGCCTGGTGCTCGACATGCGCCACAATCCGGGCGGCCTGCTCGAATCGGCGGTCGACGTCGCCAGCCAGTTCCTGGAATCGGGACTGGTCCTCAGCGAGCGCCGTGCGAGCGGCGAGGACAAGACCTTCGCGGTACGCAGCGGCGGCCTTGCCACGACGATTCCCCTGGTGGTGCTCACCGATGAAGCCACCGCCAGCGCCGCCGAAATCGTTGCCGCCGCCCTGCAGGACGCCGACCGTGCCCCGCTGATCGGCCGCAAGACGTTTGGCAAGGGCTCGGTGCAGCTGGTTTTCGATCTCTCCGACGGCTCATCGATCCACGTGACGGTGGCCCGCTGGCTGACACGCGCCGGCCAGCAGATCGACGGCACCGGTTTGTCACCCGACGTGCCCGTGACACTCGACAACGTCCCCGCCGGCAGCGATTCCGATCTGGAAGCCGCGTTGGACTGGTTCGCACGCAACCCCGCCGCCGGACAGCAGGCACAAAATTAGCACAGCCAACCGCTGGCCGATGTTCGTGCCGCGGGGCGGTGAAAGCGCAGGTGAGTATGAAGATGACTTCGAACGGACAACGACTCCTTACATTTGGCCTGGCCGGCTGCCTGGTCGTCATCATGATGACGATCTCATTCGTCGCCGGTACCGGCGTTGGGCTTGGCATTGGCCGCTGGACCGCACCCGCCGCCGTAGCGGCACCGGACGACGAGGGTGCCGGGGATTTTCAGCTGTCACCGGGGGCCGATTCGGCGGGCGCATTGCCCGCTGTCACCGCCACGCCACGAGCCGAGGCTGAAGACCTCGACCTCTTCTGGGAGGTGATGGGCCACCTGGAGGACGACTTCTACGGCGACGTACCGGCGGGCGATGACCTGGAGTACGCGGCGATCCGCGGTGTCGTCGACTCGTTGGGGGACGAATTTACGTCGTTCCTGACCCCAGCCGAGGCGCAGACCTTCGAGGAGATGATGGACGGCAGTTTCGAGGGCATTGGCGCCCAGGTCGATACGGACGAAACCACCGGTGGGGTCCGTATCGTCGACGTCTACGAAAACCAGCCGGCAGACAAAGCCGGTATCCGGCGCAACGACATCATCCTGGAGGTCGACGGCCAGGACATCACCACCCTCTCGCTCAATGAGGCCATTGCACGGATTCGGGGACCACGCGGCACCCGGGTGTCGCTGACACTGCTGCGTCCCCCCGCCGAAGAACCCATCGATGTCGTCGTCACGCGCGAACGTATCCAGCTCCCCCTCGTCACCAGCAGACGCCTGGCTGATGATATCGTTTATGTCAAGCTGGATGAGTTCAGCGCCCCCGCCGCGCGCAAAATGGAAGAAACGCTGCGCACCCTGTTACGCGACGAACCGCAGGGCCTGATTCTCGATCTGCGCGGCAACCCCGGCGGCCTGCTCGACGTCGCGGTCGAGATCGGCAGCCAGTTCGTCGGCGAGGGCGACATCCTGCAGGAACGGTTCCAGGACGGTATCGAAGGAGCCTATCCGGCTGTGCGCGGCGGTCTGGCCACGTCGATTCCATTGGCCGTGTTGGTCGACGAAGGCAGCGCCAGCGCCAGTGAAATCGTCGCCGGCGCGATTCAGGATGCGGGACGCGGTCCCCTGATTGGCACCCAGACGTTTGGTAAGGGCTCGGTTCAGCTCCCCATCACGTTGAGCGACGGCTCGATGCTGCGTGTCACGCGGGCCCGCTGGTTCACCCCCAAAGGGCGCGCCATTCACGGCACCGGTCTGACCCCCACGATCGTTGTAGAGCGCACTGATGCCGATCGCAGCACGGGCCGCGATCCTCAACTGGACCGCGCGATCCAGTATCTGCGCTGTCTGGACCCGGCGGTCACCTGCCCGGGACCCAGCGAACAATAGCAGGAACGACAACCACGATGGTCACTAAAGGCGACAGCAGCGGCAAGACCCTGGCTTCCAACCGCAAGGCCTACCACGATTACATCATCGAAGAAACCTACGAGGCGGGCATCGCCCTGACCGGCACCGAGATCAAGGCCGTGCGCGCTGGCCGCGCCAACCTCAAGGACGGGTACGCCACCATTCGTGACGGCGATGTCTGGCTGCTCAACGTGCACATCTCACCCTGGGAAGGCGGCAACCGCGAAAACCACGATCCTCTCCGTGCGCGGCGCCTGCTCCTCCACCGCCGCGAGATCAACCGCATGGCGCAGCGTATCGCCGAAAAAGGCTGGACGCTGGTGCCGATACGCATCTACCTCAAAAACAACCGTGCCAAAGTCGAACTCGGCCTGGCCCGCGGCAAAAAACAGTACGACAAACGCGACGCCATCGCCCAACGCGACAGCGACCGCGATCTGCGGCGGGAGGTCAAGGAGTGGAGTAGGGAGTAGGGGATGGGGGCCAGGGGATAGGGGTTAGGGGTTTGGGGCCAGGGGATGGGGAAGACATCAAAAGATCCGCCCCAACCCCCCCCCCCCCAACCCCCACCCCCCCCCCCACACCCCCCCACCCCCCCCCCG
>CAYUCC010000158.1:0-6913 GCA_964443225.1 uncultured Anaerolineae bacterium | reverse complement strand
CTGAACTTTAGTTCAAGGCGGACCCGCCATGGCGACACCCGCCTGGCGTTCAAACGCCCGCCTGGCGTTCAAACGCCAGGCTAATAGCTGAAGTCCGCTCAAGCGGACTGGGTGGTTGGGCGGGTCATGGCTGGCGGGCGTTCAAACCCACAGTCCGCTTGAGCGGACTTGAGCTGTTAGCCTGAACTTTAGTTCAAGGCGGGCGTGCCGCAGAAACAGGACTTGTCGTGGCGATGCATGTCGAAGTGAGATCACGGCGGGGGAACTGTCGCCACCCCATCTGACAGGGCGGCGGCAACGCGGCGAATGGTCTCTTCGAGCGGAATGACAGGCGACCAATCGAGGATGCGGCGGACCTTGGAGGTGTCGGGGACGCGGCGCCGCATGTCTTCGAAGCCGGGCGCGTACGCTTCGGCGTAGGGAATGAAACGGATGCGCTGGGCGCACTCGTCCGTGGTGGGGTCGCACGCCAGGACGGCCAACACCAGCCGTGCCAGCTCGGCAATCGACACCTCGCGCGTGCTGCCGATATTGAACACCTGGCCTACCGCCTGGGGATGTTGGGCCAACAGGATGGTGGCACGCACCACGTCGTGCACGTCACAAAAACAGCGGCTCTGCCGGCCATCACCAAACACCGTCAACGGCTCGCCACGCAACGCCTGACCCACCAGGCGCGGGACGACCATGCCGTACTGTCCGGTCTGGCGCGGGCCTACGGTGTTGAAATAACGGAGAATGGTCACCGGCAGGCCGACCTCGTGATGGTAGGCCAGGGCCAGGAATTCATCGACCATTTTGCTTGCGGCGTACGCCCACCGGTTGCGCGAGGTGGGTCCAATCAGCACGTCGTCGTCTTCGCTGAACGGCACGCGGCTGCCCTTGCCGTACACTTCCGACGTCGAAGCAATCAGCACGTGGGCGCGGTACCGGCGCGCCGCCCGCAGCACGGCTTCGGTGCCCATCACGTTGGTTTCGATGGTGTGGACCGGCTGGCGTACGATGAGTTCGACGCCCACGGCGGCCGCCAGGTGAAAAATCGTGTCGCACTCACTGGCCAGGCGGTCGAGCACGATCTCATTGGTGATGCTGTCGATGGCAAAGTGAAAACCGGGCTGACCCACCAGGTGCTCGATGTTGCCAAACCGGCCGGTCGAGAGGTTGTCGATGATCGTGACGTGATGCCCCGCGGCCAACAACGTCTCGGCGAGATGGCTGCCAATAAAACCGGCACCACCGGTGATGAGTGCGCGCATGCGGTCTGCTCCTCCTGATTTCAATCCTGGTACCGAATCCGGCGCCCCTTACCGCGTGTGCCGCGGCGGCGGGACCCGGTTGCGGGGTCAGGTGCCGGCTCTTTGACCTCGCCAGCACTCCCCCGTGCCGGAACCAGGTCGGACAGGACCACCTCAACCGGCCGCGTTTGCCCCAGGAAATTGAGCAGAATACGCGCCCGTTGGGCACCGCTCAACGGGCGATCGAAAACACCGGCCAGCCCCTCCAGCGCACCCCCGCGGATTATGACTGCATCACCCGGCTGCAGGTTGTAGTCGAGCCAGCCCCCGCGCACCCAAACCGCCGTCATGCGGGTGCGCAACACCTCGATGACGGCGTCCTCCACGATCGCCGGGCGATGATCGACCGCCACCACGCGACGCATGCCCGGTATCCAGGTGATTACCCCATAGCCGGTTTGTTCGAAATCGATGTGGGCAAACAGATAGCTGGGAAAGAGCGGTGTGGTGGCGCGGCCAGGTCGGGGACGGTGCGATTTGATCGTCGGCAAAAACGTCTCAACCTGGTGTGTCGTCAGGACTTCGGCGACGCGGTATTCAGCGTTGGGTTTGACGTGTAGAACGTACCACTGCAGCACGCTGCTTGCTCCCGTCGGGACTGGGCTGGTGTCGATGATCGGGCTGTAGTGTAGCACACGTGGCCACTTCTTCACAAATGGCAGGATTGGGGAGAGTCACCGATACGCCACGCCTGCAGGAAGGACTGCTCTGTCCATCCCGATGGCGTAGTTTGGTCGATCAGCGCCGCAACGGTAGAATAGCCAGTGTCTGTTCCAGGGGACGACAGCGTCAATCGACCGTTTGGCACGCACTGGTAGTGCGACCAACGCAGCGGATCGGACGCAAGTGGCCGGAAAACACCCCGGGGGCCGTCACAGCGACTGGCCCTGACCCGCTGAGGCGTCCTGTTCAACGGTGGCCTCTTCTTCGGGGAAAACGGCCCAGACGATCAATGCCAATAAGGCAAGCAGGATGAGCCAAAGCATCGGTTGTTGTCTCCTCGATGTGGTCCGCAGCTGATGTCGCACGCCCGCCATGGAATGGCGTGGAACCTGCGTCCGCAGATTACCAACATCTTATCAGTCAAACCTGAAATCTGAATGAAAAACCCAGGGCACTTATCTGAAAGTTCGTTCATCAGGATACGTAACGAAACAATCACGCCTCCGGTTCCAATCAGTATGGCGGCAGGCAGTGGGGATGAGGCAGGAAAATAAAGAGGTAGGGAAGCAAAATGGAACTCCACGTCCGCATGGGAGACCCCTTGTGGCGCGCCGTGGGTCAGCGGCGGCTGACGCTGCATTGGTCTGACGAGCATCCGCCGACGATCGCCGAGGTCCTGGCCTACCTGGGGACGACCTACCCTGCGTTTGCCGGGGCCCTGGCCGATGCCGGCCTGCGGCAGCGCAATCCCTATCGTTTCTTCGTCGATTCACGCCTGGTGGCGGTCGACGATCTGTCGCAGCGCACGCTGCGCAGCGGCGAGACACTGTACATTTTCCTGCCGGCGGCCGGCGGGCAGCCGGAAGCGCCGCTGCCGCGTGCATTCTATGCGCGCGATACCCTCACCGTGGCGCGCGCCCTGCTTGGGCAGGTTCTCGTGCGCGAGATGGCGGGGGGGCGATGCCTGCGTGCGCGCATCGTCGAAACCGAGGCGTACGGCGGTGCCGAGGATGTGGCCAGCCACGCCGCGCGCGGACCCACACCACGCACCGCGATCATGTTTGGGGAGCCGGGGTATGCCTACGTCTACTTCATCTACGGCATGTATTTCTGCCTGAACGCAGTCACCGAGTGCAATGGCACACCCGGCGCCGTGCTCATTCGCGCAGCGCAGCCGCTGGACGGCATCGACACCATGCGCCTGCACCGCCCCCGCGCCCGCCGCGTCGACGACCTGTGCAGTGGCCCGGGTAAAATCTGCCAGGCACTGGCCATCGACCGGTCGTTCAACGGGCACGACCTGGCGGCCGGCGCACCGCTCTACGTGCACGCCGGCACGCCACCGCCAGCGGATCAGGTCCTGGCCACGCCGCGCGTGGGCATCCGTGCCGATGAACGGAGCCGGCAGCTGCCCTGGCGTTTCGTGATCGCCGCTTAACGCCAGCGGCGGGGTAGAAACTGACGGAAGAGCTGTAATTCCTCCAGCCCCACCAGCCAGGCTGTGAGTCCGTACGCCACCATCCCCAGGGTGACGCACACGAGCACCACGGGCCAGGCCCCCGTCAGGCCAGGTGCCTGCTGCCAGCCCCACACGACGATACCCAGGACGGCACTGGCCAGCCCAATGCGCAGCACCGTGCGCAGCAGCGCGCGACCATCCAGCCCACCCAGACGCCGGCGCAGCAGCCACAGCAGAATGACCATTTCCAGGGTCGTGGCGATGCTGTTGGCGAGCGCCAAACCACCCTGCGCCATCGGCACCAACAGCAAAAAACTCAAGACGACGTTCAACAACATGGTACCCACACCGACGCTGACCGGTGTGGCCGTGTCGTGCAGGGCGTAAAACGCCCGCGCCACGATCTCCACCACCGAATGGGCAATCAATCCCAGGGTGTAAAACTGCAGCGCCGTGACGACCAGGGCCGTCGATTCGGCCGTGAACGCATTGCGCTGAAAGAGCGCCGTGACCAGGGGTGTTGCCAGGACGATCAAACCCACGGCAGCCGGTACCGTAAAAAAGAGGATGCTGCGCAGCGTCACCCCAAACGTGCGGCGCATGGCAGGCACATCGTCGTTGGCCACCTGGGCGGCAAAGGTGGGAAAAGCGACCGTAGCGACGGCCTGGGCAAATACGCCCTGGGGCAGCAGCATCAGCAGCCAGGCATAACTGAGGGCCGCCAGGTGACCGGGACTGAGGGTGGAGGCCAGCGCAGTGTTGACCCAGAAGTTGATCTGCACCGCCGCCAGGCCCAACACGCGCGGCCCCATCAGAATGGCAATCTCGCGCACCCCCGGATCGTGCCGGTCGATCACCGGCCAGTAGCGTGCGCCCACCTGGATCAGACCGGGCACCTGGATCAACAGGTGCGCCGCGGCACCGACCAGCACTCCGATGGCCAGCCCGCGCACCCCCATGGTCGGGCTGAGGAACAAGGCCCCACCGATGATCGCCAGGTTGTAGGCCACCGGGGCAGCCGCCGGCAGCAGGAAATGCTGGACAGCATTGAGCGCGCCCATCACCAGGCCGCTGACCGCAAACAGGATGGTCGATACCATCAGAATCCGCATCAGCTGCACTGTGAGCGCCTGCTGAGCGGGCGTAAATCCGGGCGCCAGGACGTTTTCGACCAGCCAGGGGGCCGCGGCCGTCGCCACGATCGCAGCAATCGTCATGACGACGATCACCAGGTTGACAACGAGACTGGCCAGGCGCCAGGCCGCCTCCCGCCCGCCGCGCGTCATCCGCACGGCAAACGTGGGGATGAATGCCGACGCCAGCGCACCACCCGCCATCAGCTGGAAGAGCAGATCGGGTACACGAAATGCCGCCAGATAACTGTCCAGCTCGGCGCTGGTGCCAAACTGGGCGCCGATGACCACCTCACGCACGAGGCCAAGCGCGCGACTGAGGACAAAAAAGAACATCACCAGCGCGGCGGCGCGCGCCATCCGGCCGGTGGCGGTCGTCTGCGATTGTGCTTCTGCCTGGCTTGCCATGGGCAGGCATTGTAGCACAGGCCACGGGAGTGGCCAATCTGGTGCCGGAGGCGGATGCCCTGCTCCGGCACTGGAAACATCGTTTTGGGAATTACATCGGCTTGTGGTAACATCGGGACACGATTCTGTCCGATAGAGGCATCCTGGTGAGCGAAACCCAAACGATCGATTCGTCACGCCGTCCCCTCATTATCCTGGGCATCGGCGACGTGCTGAGCCTGGTATTGTTTTCCATGATTGGCCGGCAGACCCATGCCGAAGGGCTAACGCTGCAGTCGGTGCTGCTGACCGCCGCGCCGTTCGTGATTGCCTGGTTTATCCTGGCGTCTGTGTTACGTGGCTACCGTCCAGCCCTGCTTGCGTCGCCGCAGGTGATGTTCATGCAGTCCCTGGTCATTGCCATCGGGGCCAGTTCGCTGGGTGTGTTCCTGCGCTCCGCCTTCCTGAAGGTGCCAGTCGTGCCCCTGTTTGTCCTTGTGGCGATACCCATGGCCACGCTGTTTATCCTGGGCTGGCGCATGATCTTCATTTGGGTGTATCGATGGTCCCAGGCGTCACCGGGCGCAGCGACGGCACCACCCGATAAAGCCAAAAAGAAAACGTCGTGAACCCAAAATCGCTCAAACTGCTGGAGTACCACAAAATCCTGGAACGCCTGGCCGAGTTTACGGAGTTTTCCGGTGGCCAGGAGCTGGTGATGGCCCTGCTGCCCACCGACGATCTGCGCCAGGCCCAGGAGTGGCAGGCGGAAACCGCCGAGGCGCGCCGCCTCCTGCCCGACATGCCCGCGCTGCACCTGGGCGGCGTCTACGACGTGCGCCCCCTCGTCGCGCAGGCCGAACGCGATGCCACCCTGCGCCCCAGCGATCTGTTGGACATCCGCAGTACGCTGCTGCGCGCACGAGCCCTGCTGCGCGCCCTCGGCCGCCTGAACGACGACGCACCCCACCTGACCGACCTGGCCGCGCGGCTGTATCCCTGCGATAACGTCACCCAGGAGATTGCACGCTGCATCAACGAGCGTGGTGAGGTTCTCGATTCGGCCAGTGAGGCCCTGGCGCGTATTCGCCGTGACCTCAAAATTGCCCACGACCGCCTGATGTCGACCTTACAGCGGATGGTCACCGCGACCGCCAATGCGCCCTATCTGCAGGAACCGATCGTCACCCAGCGCCATGGTCGTTACGTGATCCCCCTGCGCAGCGAATTCAAGGGGCGCATCCCGGGCCTCATTCACGATCAGTCTGGCAGCGGCGCCACACTGTTCATCGAGCCGTTAGCCACCGTCGATCTGAACAACGCCTGGCGCGAGCTGCAGCTGGCCGAAGAAGAAGAGATCCAGCGCATTCTGCTGTCCCTCACCCAACTTGTGGCCGACGAAGCGACCTACATCCGGCGTACGGTAGAAACCCTGGCCCACCTCGACCTGGTGCTGGCGCGGGCCCGTTATGCCGATGCCCTGCTCGCCACCGAGCCCCAGATGATACCGTTTCGTCCGCAGGGCGTGGCCCACCGCCCGCGTGCACGCCGTGGCAAAGAACCTGCCGAGGTGCCGGCGGTCGAAATCCTTCATCCGGGCTCGACGATCAATCTCAAACGGGCCCGCCATCCGTTGCTCGATCCGGTGACGGTGGTGCCGATCGACGTGTGGATCGATCCCGATTATTACGTCGTGGTGGTCACCGGACCCAATACGGGTGGCAAAACGGTGGCCCTCAAAACGGTGGGCCTGCTGGCGCTGATGGCCCAATCGGGCATGCAAATACCAACCGACGAGGGCAGCGAGCTCTCGGTGTTCGAGGGCATCTACGCCGACATTGGCGACGAACAGAGCATCGAACAGAGCCTGTCGACCTTCAGCTCACACCTGACCAACATCATCGACATCCTGGACGAAGCCGACAACCGCTGCCTGGTGCTGCTCGACGAGCTGGGCGCCGGCACCGACCCCGAAG
>CAYUCC010000157.1:0-6956 GCA_964443225.1 uncultured Anaerolineae bacterium | reverse complement strand
TTTTGGATTTTGGATTTTGGATTTTGGATTGGGTTTTCGATTTTGGAGTTTCGATTTTGGATTTTGGATTGGATTTTGGATTGGATTTTGGATTGGGGATGGAGATGGAGCGCACAGAACACAAACATACAATACAGTTGTTGTGTTCTGTGCGCTCTTTGTGGTTGATCAACGGCGGCGGGCGGCGGGTTGGTTGGCGGCGGCGGCTGGTTGGTTGGCGGCGGCGGCGGGTTGGGGACCACCGGTTTTTTGGTCTTCGCGCATGTGGCAGTGTTTGTACTTTTTGCCGCTGTTGCACCAGCAGGGGTCGTTACGCCCCAGGGTGGCACCTGCGCGGCGCATTGGGCGTGCGTCGCCAACGTCCTGACGGTTGGTCTGCACGGCTTGGACCGGACGTGCCGCTTCGGTTTGAATCCGCGCGTGGTAGATGTAGTGTGCGATGTCCTTCTGGATCGAGCCCATCAACTCCTGGTACATCTCGAAGGCCTCTTTTTTGTAGGCCACCAGGGGTTCCACCTGCGCCAGGGCGCGCAGGCCAATGCCCTCCCGCAGCTGGTCCAGGTCAGTGAGATGACGCTGCCAGCGGTGATCCACGACCATGAGCATGATGCGACGCTCCAGATCACGCATCTTCGCCGGGCCCTCGGCGGTCTCTTTCTCATCGTACAGCTGCTCGGCCAGTTCGGCCAGGTCATCGTGCACCTGGTCGGGGGTCATACCTTGCCAGCGGGCCGCGGTGACGTCGGCAGGCAGGGGGAGGATACCCAGCGCGGCCGCGTGCAGGGCATCGAGGTCCCAATCGCGTGGGTCCGAACCGGCGGTAAACGTTTTGACGAGCTCACCCAGCTCTTCGTCCACCATGGCCTGCACGGTGGGCCGCATCGTGACCCGGGTCAGGATTTGGCGCCGCTGCGCATAAATGATCTCGCGCTGTTTGTTGACCACGTCGTCGTATTCGAGGACGTGTTTGCGGATATCGAAGTTGTACCCTTCGACGCGGGTCTGGGCGTTGGCAATCGATTTGCTGACCATGCCGTGTTCGATGGGCACATCGTCGTCGACGCCGAGTCGGTTCATGATGCCGGCAATGTTTTCTCCACCAAACCGCCGCATCAGGTCGTCTGACAGCGACAGGAAAAAGCGGGACGAGCCGGGGTCACCCTGACGGGCGGCGCGGCCACGCAGCTGGTTGTCGATCCGGCGCGCTTCGTGGCGTTCGGTGCCAACGACGTGCAGCCCACCCATCTCCCACACGTGCTTTCGATCGCGCTTCACCTCGGCTTCGGCGGTCGCATAGGCGGCTTCCCAAACCCCTTCGGGCAGGTTGGTCAGGTCGTAATCATCCTTGCGCAGCCGGTCACGCGCCATGCCCTCCGCATTGCCACCCAAGAGGATGTCGACACCACGACCAGCCATGTTGGTCGCAATCGTCACGGTGCCGGGGCGCCCGGCCTGCGCGATGATGATTGCCTCACGCTCGTGCTGTTTGGCGTTGAGTACACTGTGCACGATGCCCCGTCGCTTGAACAGGTTGGACAACATTTCGGAGGTCTCGATGGCTACCGTGCCCACCAGCACGGGACGGCCCAGGTCCTGCATGGCGGCGACCTCGTCGACGACGGCCTTGAACTTGGCTTCCTGTGTTTTGTAGACCGAGTCGGGGTAATCGGCACGCCGGAAGAACAGTTCGTTATTCGGCCCGCGGTAGGTGATGACGTCGATGCCGTCCTGTCGTTCGGTGACCGTGGTCAATTCGCCGCGCGCCGCACGGTATTCGATGTTGGTTGGAATGACCGTGACGTCGAGCTCGTAGATCTTGGAAAACTCCTCCGATTCAGTGACCGCCGTGCCCGTCATGCCCGCCAGTTTGTAATACATGCGGAAGAAATTCTGGAATGTGATGGTGGCGAGCGTCAGGCTCTCGCGCTGCACACGCACCCCTTCTTTGGCCTCGATCGCCTGGTGCAGACCTTCAGAGAAGCGCCGGCCAAACATGAGACGGCCGGTGAACTCATCGACGATGATGACCTCACCATCTTTGACGATGTAGTCACGGTCACGATGGTACATCACGTGGGCGCGTAGGGCGTTGTCCAGGTAGGGCGTTTTTTCAAAGTTTTCCTGGTCATACAGGTTTTGAATGCCCAGCATGCTCTCGATCTTGGCAATACCGTCATCGGTCAGGGTCACAAGGCGGTCTTTTTCCTCGACCTTGTAGTCTTCGTTCGGGCGCAGCCGCTTCACCAGGCCGGCGAAGGTCCGGTAGAGGTCGGACGACTCCTGGGCTGTACCAGAAATGATCAGGGGGGTGCGCGCTTCGTCGATGAGGATGTTGTCGACCTCGTCGACGATGGCGTAATGCAGCTCGCGCTGCACTGCCTGGCGCTCCTCGAAGATCATGTTGTCGCGCAGGTAGTCGAACCCGTATTCGTTGTTGGTCCCGTAGGTGATGTCGGTCTGGTAGGCTTCGCGGCGGCTGACGGGACGCAGGTTCTGATAGCGGTCGTCGGCAGCCTGGAAAGTGGGGTCGAAGATGAACGATCCCATATCGGGATTGGCGGCCGCGGATTGAATGACACCCACGGTCATGCCGAGGGCGACGTAGATCGGGCCCATCCACTGCACACCGATCTTCGACAGGTAATCGTTGGGTGTGACCAGGTGCGCGCCGTGGCCGGCGAGGGCGTTCAGGTAGAGTGGCAGCGTGGCAACCAACGTCTTGCCTTCACCGGTACGCATTTCGGCAATTTTGCCCTGGTGCAGCACGATACCACCGATCAGCTGGACGTCGTAATGGCGCAGGCCGATGGTGCGCCGTGCGGCTTCGCGTACCGCGGCAAACGCTTCGGGAAGGACTTCGTCGAGTACCTTGCCCTCTGTGGTCTTCAGCGCGTTGACGGTCTCTTCGTACGCGGTTTTCAGACGGGCTTGCACCGACGGGTCGGTTTCGGTTTCGTAGGCGTAACGTGCTTCTGTCACCTCAGCAGCCAGGGGTTGGGTCACGGCCAGCACGCGCGCCCGCAGTGTTGCCGTGATGCCCCGCAGCTCGTCGCTGCTTAGGCGCTGCATGGTCGGCTCGAGCGTATTGATCTGGTCGATGATCGGCTGCAAACGCCGGATTTCTTTTTCGTTGGGGTCGCCGGCGACCATGGTAATCAACTTCTTGAACATGAAACTGGCTCAGTCCTTTCACCGGTTGGGTGCAGATGCACGGTCCATCTTCGCGCCAACTCGACTTTTCGTGTGTAACACAGCATGCATTTTGTCGTGGCCGGCGCGCTGGGTGGTGACCCGACGAACTATACCACCAAGTCACGGTGGCTCAAAGTTCTTCGTGCTGCGGTGACAGTCTGGCTGCCGGAGCGGTAAGGCCTTGAGCCGGCGGGAGCGCCGCCTCCACGTAACGACCGGTCATTCGTTGAACAGCTCACCTACCGAGAGGCCAACGTGGATGCGGTGGATGACTTCGCCCAGGAGAGGGCCAACCGACAGCACACGCAGTTTTTCGCACTGTTTGTCAGGTGGGATTTGGATGGTATTGGACACAACAACTTCTTTGAACTCGGAGGACCGCAGCCGATCGGTGGCTGGCGGTGACAGGACAGCGTGCGTCGCACAGGCGTAGATGTCACGCGCACCTTCTTCACGCAGGAAGCGGCCGGCGGTTGTCAGCGTTCCGGCGGTGTCGATTTCATCGTCGACCACGATGACGTTTTTGCCGGCAACGTCACCGATGACGTTGAACATCTCGGTGCGATCACCCGTCGTGGCACGTCGTTTTTCGATGATGGCCAGCGGCGCATCGATGCGTTCGGCAAAATTGCGCGCCCGCCGCACGGCGCCGATGTCCGGTGATACGACGACCAGGTTGGGAATGTGACGGGTCTGGAAATAATCGACGAACAGGTGTAGCGCGCTCAACTCGTCGGTGGGAATGGTAAAGAACCCTTGAATCTGGCCGGCATGCAGGTCGATCGTCAAAAAGCGGTTGGCGCCGGCCACGGTGATCAGGTCGGCCACCAGGCGTGCCGTGATGGGCACACGCGGCTGATCCTTTTTGTCGGTGCGCCCGTAGCCATAGTATGGAATCACGGCGGTGATCCGGCCCGCCGAGTCACGCCGCAGCGTATCCATGAAGATCAACAGCTCCATGACGCTGTCGTTTGTCGGCTGGCACGTCGGTTGGATCAGAAACACATCTTTGCCGCGCACACTTTCGTGGAGACGGCAGAAGGTATTGCCATTGGAGAACTGGAACACATCGGCACCGCCGAGAGGCACGTTGAGATAAGCACAGACCTCACGCGCCAGGTCCGGATTGGCGGTACCTGAAAATATCGCCGGCTCACCATACACGGTCATCATCATGATCCACAACCCTCCACGATGCTCACACCAGGGCCAGGAGACGGTCGGCGGCGGTGTAAGGGTCGAGCTCACGCTGGGCCACCTGGCTCACCAGGGTATCCAGTTCGCTGCGTGGTACCCGCTGCGCCAGCATCTCCAGCAGCCGCCGCTGTACGATACTCTCGAGCTCGTTGGCCGCCCGTACCTGTTCGCGCGCCCCCAACAGACCACTTTGCTGCAAGAACGCCCGGTGCCCCTCGATGGCATCGATCAACTCCGTAATGCCGCTGTCCTGCAGCGCCACGGTCTTGATGATGGGGGGCTCCCAGGCCATCGCGCGTGGCAGCGCGGGCGTATCGATGGTCATCAGCTGGCCATGGTGCGACATGCCGCGCACCTCGTCGGGCGCAATGCCTAACATCATCTTGAGGGCGGTCACCGTACGGTGCACCCCTTCGCGATCGGCCTTGTTGACCGCAAAGACGTCGGCGATCTCGAGCACACCGGCCTTGATGGCCTGCACCTCGTCGCCCAAACCCGGCGCTTCCACGACGATCGTCGTGTGGGCCGTGCTGGCAATGTCGACCTCGGCCTGACCCACACCGACCGTCTCGACCAAAATGCGATCGAAACCGGCGGCATCGAGCACCAGGATCACGTCGGCGGTGGCACGCGCCAGGCCGCCCAGGCTGCCACGCGTGGCCATCGACCGGATGAACACACCGGGGTCACCGGCGAGATCACGCATACGCACGCGGTCACCCAGGAGGGCCCCACCGGTAAATGGGCTGGTTGGATCGACCGCAACGACACCGATGGTCTTGGATTGGCTCCGGTACGCTTTGGCCACGGCATTGACCAGCGTGCTCTTGCCGGTGCCAGGGGCGCCGGTAATGCCAATGATGGCCGCGCGGCCCGTGTAGGGGTACAGCTGCGCCAGCGCGGCGCGGGCCGGGGCATCCCCCGTTTCGACAATCGTCAGGGTACGAGCCAGGGCACGCCGGTTGCCCTGCAGGAGCTGTTCAACCAGCGTGGTGATCGCCTGATTCATGGCATGTCCAATCCCCGTCAGATTGCCGGCCGCACGCCGACTTCGGACTGGATAAAATCGACGATCTCCTGGGTGGACGTACCAGGCCCGAACACACCCTTGATACCCATGGCTTTGAGCGCATCCACGTCTTCGTCGGGGATGATGCCGCCGATGAGGACCAGGATGTCGGCCATGTCGTTTTCGGACAATGCCTCCATGACCTTGGGTGCCAACGCCATATGCGCTCCCGAAAGGATCGAAAGCCCGACGACATCGACGTCCTCCTGCAGCGCGGCTTCGACGATCATTTGTGGCGTCTGGCGAATTCCGGTGTAGATGACCTCGAAGCCGGCATCGCGCAGGGCACGGGCGACCACTTTGGCGCCGCGATCGTGCCCGTCCAGCCCTGGTTTGGCCACCAGGATACGAATCTTCCGCTCGCTCATTGGGTTATGGCTCCTTCTCGTTGGGAAAAATAGTCCGCTTGTGATTAGAAGAATACAGGTTCATGGTAGATGCCAAACTCGGCACGAAAGACGTCACAGATCTCGCCGAGCGTGGCGTAGCTCCTGACGGCCTCGATGATCGGTTCCATCAGGTTGGTGTGCGGGTCGCGCGCGGCGTCGGCGAGGCGGTGCAAAGCCTGCTGCGTAACACGTGCATCGCGTTCGCGGCGCACCCGCTGCAGGCGAGCCACCTGGCGGTCGTGGCCGTGCGGATCCATTGCCAGGATTGGGATGGCCACCGGCTCCGGATTGGCGAAGTCGTTGACGCCAACGATCACGCGGCGCTGGGTGTCGATCTCTTTTTGGTACTGGTAAGCGGCCTCGGCGATTTCGCGCTGCATGAACCCCACCTCGACGGCCGGAACCACACCGCCCAACGCATCGATCTGTTTCAGATAATGCAGCGTTTCCTTTTCCATCTGGTCGGTCAGTGCTTCGACGAAAAACGAGCCGGCCAGCGGATCGATCGTATTGCTCACACCGCTTTCGTGCGCAATGATCTGCTGCGTACGCAGGGCGATGGTGACCGCTTTTTCGCTTGGCAGCGCCAGCGCCTCGTCCATCGAGTTCGTATGCAGTGACTGGGTACCGCCAATCACCGCGGCCAGGGCCTGGATTGCCACACGCACGATGTTGTTTTCCGGCTGCTGTGCAGTCAGGCTGACGCCGGCGGTTTGGGTGTGAAAACGCATCATCCACGACCGCGGGTCCTGTGCCCCGTATTTGTCGCGCAGGCGCTGTGCCCAGATACGGCGTGCCGCCCGGTATTTGGCAATCTCCTCGAAGAAATCGTTGTGGGCATTGAAGAAGAACGACAGACGCGGCGCAAAGTCGTCGATGTGCATGCCGCGCGCCAGGCAGGCGTCGACATAGGCAAACCCGTCGGCCAGGGTGAAGGCCAGCTCCTGCACCGCCGTGCTGCCCGCCTCGCGGATGTGATAACCGGAGATGCTGACTGTATTCCAGTTCGGCATGTGATGGGTGCCGTACTCGATTGTATCCACCACCAGGCGCATCGAGTCGTGCGGGGGAAAGAGGAACTCTTTCTGGGCGATGTATTCTTTCAGAAT
>CAYUCC010000156.1:3801-7027 GCA_964443225.1 uncultured Anaerolineae bacterium | reverse complement strand
CACAACTACCTCCTGGACGAAAGCCTGGTCGACGTCAAGACCCTGCAGGAGCAGCTCGAAACCCTGCGCCATTTCGAAGACCTGGTGGCCGATGTCGAGGCGCGCATCACCGAGCTGGCGCACATCGAAGAGCTCGACCAGGCGCGGGCGGCCAGCCGGCGCCTGCGCATCACCAACGGTCTGATTCGCCGCCAGGCACAGGCCGATGCCGGGCAGGCCGAGCTGCTGCGCCGCCAGAACGAACGGTCGGAAGCAGACGTGTTGTGGCAGCGCGCCAGCCAGACACGGGATGCCCTGCAAACACAGCGCGCGGCTGCGCACGCGGCACTGCTACAGGCCCAGCTTGCCCTGCAAACAGACGTCACCGCGGCGCGCCAGCGCACGCTGCGCGAAGCCCTGATGGCGGGTGACAACGAGCAGGCCGCACTGCGCCGCCGCGCCGATGACATGGCCGGTGCACTGGGCGCGACCAGTGCCGCCATCCAACGCCTGCACAACCGGCTGTTGGTCGAGGGGCAGCCCGTGCCGGCCAGCGTGACCCAATTCCTGGCGCAGAAACTGCCGCCAGCGCCCCACGAAACCAGCCGTCTGCCCGGTGTGCTGCAGCAGCTGCAGGTCGACCTGGAGCAGCTCGGCCGCGGTTATGCCGATGCGCGGGCCTTGCTCAACGAGCGGATCGCCGGCCTGCGCACCGCAGGCACCCAGCTGCACGCTGAAATCGAACAGCTGCGCAGCGGCAACCGCGACACCAGTTATGCCGCCGAGGCGCCGGCCGCGGCCCGCCTGCGCCAGCTGCTGATCGCCGAATTGGGCCTGGGGCCGGATGAGGTGGTCTACCTGTGCCAGGTGCTGCAGGTGCATAACGAAGCCTGGCAGGACGCCGTCGAAGGAGTGTTGGGTGCCGCACGTTTTCACCTGCTGGTGCCACCCGAACACTACGACGCCGCCATGCGCCTCTACCGTGCGCGGCGCATCGAGGACAACCTGCACGGGGTTGGGCTGCCCGACTGCGAGCGCATCCAACACGCAGCCGCCGACCTGAGACCAGTCGCCAACGACCGGCTGGCTGTGGAGGTTCAGACACGCCACACCGCGGCTCGAATTTATGTCGACCTGCTTCTGGGTCATTACGTCAAGTGCGACACGCTGGAAGCGCTGCGCCCGCACCGCACGGCGGTGACGCGCGACTGTTTCGTGCGCCACAACTACAGCACCAGCCACCTCGACCCGCGCCGCTACCAGCGCTGGTTCATCGGCAGCCGCGCCATCCCGCGCCAGATCCAGGCGCGTGAAGAACAGCTGCACACACTGGGTGCCGAACTGGCCGACTGCGCCACGCACCTGGCCGGCCTGGACGAGCGCCTGGGCCTGACCCGCGACCAGGTGCGGAGTCTCATCGACCTGGAACGTGACCTGCCCCTGCTCGACCGGCTGGCAACCCTGGAAAGCGAAACGGCCAGCCTGCGCCAGGCCCTGCACGAGCTGGATGCGAGCAGTCTTGCGAAACTGGAGGCCGCGGTGCAGGACGCCGCCTACCAGGTGGAGGCCACCCAGGCCGCGCTGGACGACGCCGCGCACACCCTGGGCCGCCTGGAATCTCAGGTGCACATGCTGGACAGTGAGATCATCCCCCGCCTGGCGCAGGCCCTCGAAGCCGCCCGGGCCGCCCAGCACGGTTACCTTCTCCTGGAAGATGTCGCTCAGACCAGCGACCTGGCCGAGGAGATTGCCAAAGAGTATACCCGCCGCTGCGAACGGCAGCCGCTGGCCGTCGTGCTGGAGAACGCAACACGGTACGAGGGCGATTACACCACCGCCGAGAGTCGCAGCCGCGACCGGCTGCGCGAGGCCAAACAGGCCTACAGCCACCACCACGACTTTGGCTACGACGACCACGAGGATGCTGAACGCTATGCCACCGAGCGCGCCAAATGTGTGGCGACCGAACTGCCCGATTACCGGGCGCGCGTGGCGCAGCAGCGGACCCTGGCCGAACAGGAGCTGGTGGAGAACTTCATCCACCGCCTGCGCGAGCAGATCGAAAATGCGCGCAGCCAGCTCGGTTATCTGAACGAAACGCTGAGCCGGCTGCGTTTCGGCGGCGAGCGCTACGAGTTCATCACCAGCCCCGCACCTGACCTGCGCCAGGTGTACGACCTGATCATGGACAGCCAGGCGGTGCTGGGGGCGTCGCTGTTCGACAGCGATTTCCGGCGGCGGCACCAGGAAGGCTGGGACATGCTCTTCGAGTGGCTGACCGTGGGGGCGCGCGATGACCTGGCACCAGAGCTGCGCCGGCTGCAGGACTACCGCAACTACCTGGCCTACGACATCCGCATCCACTACCCCAACGGTGACCGCGCCCTGCACAGCCAGATCAGCACCAAAAAGTCGGGCGGCGAAACCACCACGCCGTTCTACGTCGCCATGGCGGCCAGTTTCGCCCAGGCCTACCGGCTCAACCAGCCGCGGCCCGCCGATACGATTCGCCTGGCCATCTTCGACGAGGCCTTTGGGAAGATGGACAGCGCCCGCACAGCCAGCGCCCTCAAGTTCATGGTCGATACCGGCTTGCAGGTCATCCTGGCCACACCGCCCGACAAGGCGGGCAGCCTGCTGCCGCACGTCGACAGCGTACGCACGGTGGTGCGCCAAAACAGCCACTCCTTTGTGCTCGAGATCGACAAACGCGAGCTGGCAGAGCTGTCCGAACCCCTGGAGGTCCCCGCGTGACCGCGGACCTGCCGTTCACCCCGTCGCCCGACGTGGCCGTGGTGGTGCACAGCCTGCTCGACGTGTACGAGCGGCGCGACCCACGGCGGCCCGTGCAGCGGGCAGTGCGTGTCTGCCTGGGCGAACTCGTACTGCCCGGCTACGGCAGCCAGCTCGATCCGGCGCCGCGGCTGACGACCAACGAGCAGCTGCACGCACTGGCGGCGCGTCACCTGGTGCGCCTGACCTGGTCGCCGGGCCAGGAAGATCACCTGCTGGAGGCCGTGACCCTGGTGCCAGAACAGGCGGCCGACCTTTTCGCCTGGCTGGGCCGCGCCCCCCTGGCGGCCCAGCGGACCCGGCTGCGCGACCAGCTGCTGGCCGAACGCTGGCGTTTTGCCGAAGGTGACTGGCGCCGGCGGGCGGTGGACCATACGGTAGCCCAGCTGCGCACCGGGGCTTCACCGCTGCCGTTCGTCATCGGCGACGACGGCTTCAATCTTGATCTGCTGAC
>CAYUCC010000156.1:1993-3701 GCA_964443225.1 uncultured Anaerolineae bacterium | reverse complement strand
AACCTGGCCGCATTTTACGAGCTGATCCGCCACGCCGGGGATGGGCTGGCCGTGCTGTGCCTGTGGGGTAATCCGGCACCGCCGGTGCGGCACCTGCTGCGGCTGTTGGGGGAAACGCTGCCCGAGGAGACGCCGCTGTCGGTGTGGGCCGACCTCGACGTCGGCGGGCTGAATATTGTGTCCGCACTGCGCCGGTTGGTGTCCTCGCGTTTTTTGCCGTATCATATGGATACAGCAACCCTGGAGGCGCATGCACGCTGGGCCAAACCGCTGACGACCAACGACCGGGCGCGGCTGCTGCGCCTGCGTGGCCAGCCCGTGCTGGCCGACCTGCGCCCGCTCATCGCGACGATGTTGGATCGTGGGATCAAGCTCGAACAAGAGGCAATTGGCTTGGAGAAGTAAAATCGATCCAGCAAGACCAGAAAGGCAGTCGATCACCAATCATGACCACCACTGAGTTGCCGCGCTTTGAACGCGTGCCCACCAGCAAATACCCGCTCGCGGCCAGTCTGACGGCCGTTTGTGGTTACGTCACCGTGCCCGAGGCGCGCAGCGCCGCTTCGGGACTCTATCCGAGCGAGCGAACGCTGCGCATTTATGTGACCCTGGTGAAGAGCCTGAGCGACGTGCCCTCGCCCGACCCCCTGGTGTTTCTTGCCGGTGGACCAGGTGGCAACGCCAACAGCCTGCTGCGTCATCTGGGCGAGCCGGCGGCCCAGCAGCTGTGGCTGGGGCAGCGCGACCTGATCGTCTTCGACCAGCGGGGCACCGGCTTTTCCGAGCCGGCCCTGTTTGCACCTGAACTCGAGCCAATGACGAACGAGGCCTTTTTGACCAACGACAGCGCCGAAGAGCAGGCCACACGTTTCGTAACCGCCGCGTTGCGCGCACGGGAGCGTTTTGTAGCGGCCGGTGCCAACCTGGCCGCCATCAACACCCCCGAGATCGCCGCCGACATCTTCGACGTTTGCCGCGCCCTGGGGTATGCACAGGCCAATCTTTATGGCATCTCCTACGGGACACGTCCCGCCCTGGCGGCCATGCGTGATTTTCCCGGCATGATCCGCAGCGTCGTGCTCGACTCGACCGTGCCCATCCAGGTGAGCCAGTACACCGAGGCGATTCCCAACGCCCGTTACGCGTTTCATCGTGTATTTGAAGCGGTGGCGGCCGATGCGCGGGTCAATACCATCTACCCGCAGCTGGAGTCGGTCTTCTACGAGGTGGTCGAGCGCCTGAACAAGGCACCGGTCGTGCTGCCCGCCCGGCACCCCCTGTCGCAGGAAACGATTCAGCTGCGGCTGTCGGGCGCGGTCTTCGTCGGCATCCTGTGCAACGCGTTCTACGACACGACGGCCATCGCCGCCTTGCCCCGGCGCATCTACCAGGCGTATCGCGGCGAGTACGACACGTACGTCGAATGGATGCTGCGTATGCTCGACGATCAGCCTTCCGATCTGCCGGGCTGGGGCGCGGGCATGTATTATTCGGTGAACTTCTGCGACGACAAGGTGACGGGCGAGACGGCTGAAGCGATTCGCCAGCACGCCCGCCAGGTGCCGGCGATGGCGGAGCTGCCATTGACCGAATTTCACCTCGGTCCGGCCATCGCCGACCTGGCGGCGACCTGGGGGGCCCGACCGGCCGGCGCGGCCGAATACCAGCCCGTGGTCAGCGACATTCCAACCCTGATCCTGGCCGGTGG
>CAYUCC010000156.1:0-1893 GCA_964443225.1 uncultured Anaerolineae bacterium | reverse complement strand
CCCTGGTGCTCACACACAGCCCGGCCACCGCCGACTTCATGTACGTGCGGCGTACGGCGCCCGAACCGCACCTGTTCGAGCTGCTCGGTGTGGCGACGACGCGTCTGCCGGCCGGTGACATCTGGCTGCCCGGGCAGGTGACCCTGGGTCCGGCGCGCACACAGATCAGCGGAGAGGCGATTCGCGATACGCTGCGTACCCCCGCCGTACACGACGTGATCGCGCAGTACGCCCAGGATGAAATCGTGATCCTGCCGGTGCTGCGTGAGGGCGCCAAGTACCAGGTGTCCGAAGCCCTGTACCAAAATTATGGATATTACTGCGACGAAGCACTGCTCGATTCGCACCACGTCTTCGACCCGTCGGTGCCGCGTTACAGCCGGCGTGTCGAAACGACGATCGTCAAGGACCAGGACATCTCGCCGGCGCAGCGCCAGAGCAAACGCGTGGCCCTGATTGGTGACAGCATCGCCAGCGGCGTGGTGATGCTCGGTGTGTTGGCGCTCGTCGAAGAGCGGTTCGTCAACGTCACCCAGCTCGAGATCGTGGCGCCGTTTGCCACCCTGCGTGGGCTGGCGCGGCTGCTGAGTTACAGCTCGCAGCGGATGCAGATGCGGGTGCACATCTTCGAGACCATTCTCAACGCGCTGCCGCCCGATTATTACTATTCGGCACACTTCGCTGAGCCGGCATTTCACTTCGATTACGCCATGGAAGAGCGGTACCGCGAGTGGTGGGGCGCAGACGCCGAGGGCAACGCAATTGCGGACACCGCCTGTGCGGGCTACGGCTGGGCCGAGGCGTTCTTCAACCCGCGCAAACAGATCCAGATGATCAACGAGCAGCTCCTGGCGCGGCACCACCTTACGATTGGCGACATCGTGCGGCGGAATTTGCAACTGGGCTGACGCTGGCCGTGATTGGCAGCCACAACGTCCATATTTTGCCAAAAACAGGGAGATCAACTCCATGAATTTGACTAAATTCATGGAGTTGATATACTTGGACTATGATCAAACGCGCTTTCGAGCCACTGGACGCCCACTTGCAGCCCAACAAAGTGCTGGTCATCTACGGACCACGTCGCGTGGGCAAGACCACGCTGCTGCGCAGCTACCTGGATTCGACCTCCCTGAAGTGGAAGCTCGACACGGGCGACAATGTCCGTACCCAGCAGCTGCTCGGCTCACAGGATTTCGATCAGATCTTGGGTTACGTCGAAGGTTATGACCTGCTCGCCATCGACGAGGCCCAGGGCATCCCCAACATTGGCATAGCCCTCAAAATCATCGTCGACCAGGTACCGGGCATCCGCGTCATCGCCACGGGGTCGTCGTCCTTCGAACTGGCAGGACAGGTTGGCGAACCGCTGACCGGCCGCAAACGCACGTTGGTGCTGTATCCGATCAGCCAGGGCGAACTGCTGTCCGTTCGCAATCGTTATGAGCTGCGGCAGCAGCTGGAAAGTTATCTGATCTTCGGCTCCTATCCCGAAGTGATCGAAGCGAGCACCCAGCGCTCCAAGACCGAAGTGATCACCGAAATCGCCAATTCGTATCTGCTCAAGGACATCCTGGCGCTGGATCGGGTACGCAGCTCACACACGCTCGTGAACCTGCTGAAATCGTTGGCCTTTCAGGTGGGCAGCGAAGTATCGGTGTCCGAACTAGCCAATCAGGTTCGTGCGGATAACAAGACGGTCCAGCGTTACCTGGATCTGTTGGAGAAGACGTTCGTGATCCTGCGTGTGGGTGGTTTCAGCCGCAATCTACGCGAAGAAATCACGCGCAAAGCGAAGTATTACTTCTACGACGTCGGCATCCGCAACGCCCTCATCGCGCAGTTCAACCCACTCGATCAGCGCAACGATGTAGGACTGTTGTGGGAAAATTT
>CAYUCC010000155.1:0-7033 GCA_964443225.1 uncultured Anaerolineae bacterium | reverse complement strand
CCGTGGGCTTGTCCGGCCCGGCACCCAGCCATTCGCCGTAGACCACCGGGTGGCCGGCGGTTTCCATGACCGACACATGGTCCAGGCCCAGCCCGGCCATGTGTTCGGCCAGCCACTCGGCCATGCGCCGTACGTCGCCGGCATGGGCCGGGTCACCGCTCAGGCTGGGGATGCGCAGCATCCCGAACAGCTCGTCCAGGAATTGATCGCCGTTGGCACGTGCATAGGCACGTGCCGCCTCAATAGCTTGTGTCATGGGTCGTGTCTCCATGGGTCGTGTCTCCATGTCGTTCAAGAGGTAGGCGCTTTTTATCGGCCCTCAGGCCTTTGCCGGGCGCCGTGCCGGCGGATGGTCTTTGGTCAACTCGTCGACCGACAGCTCGCCTGGCACGTACGCGGGCAGCTTCAGCGACGGGAAAATCGCCAGCAGTGAAATCGCGGCTAGCAGCAGGAAGGTTGTTTTGAGGGCACGCAGCCGCGCGATTTCATTGATGCGTACCGCTTCGACCACTTCGGCGGGCGCGGCTGACGTCTGGCCGAGCACCGTTTCCAGCTGCTCGTTGCTGACGAAGTCAATCTTGTCGAAGTTGATTTCGTAACGCAGGGAGGCCGGCAGGTTCGACTGGTTGAAGCTGGTGGCGATGAACAGGCTCAGCAGGCCGACCGCCACCACACTGGAGAACGCCGCCCCCAGCGCCGACGAGACGTTGTTGACCACGCCGCGCAGCGCACCGACGTCACCCGCCAGCTCCTTGGGCGAGGCCGAGACGAGCACGTTGAACAGAAGGGTCAACATCGTGCCTTCGCCCAGGCCAACGATCATGAGTCCGAGGATGACAACGGGTGTGGCCCACTCGTTGCTCACGGTGAAGGCGAGCAGGATCATGCCGACCGTCACCAGCCCAAACGAGATCACCCCCAGGCGGCGCGGGGTGAGCCGGTCGTACAGCCGCACCGACAGGATGGCCGCCACTGCCACGGTCAAGGCGTAGGGTACGATGGCTACCGACGTGAAGAGGGGCGTGCCATTCTGTACGATCTGGATGTAGAGCGGAATGAGGAAGCTGATGACCGAACCCAGTCCACCCGCCACCAAAAACGCGAAAACAGCGGCGCGCTCTTCCGTCGAGTCGAGCACTTCCAGCGCCAGCAGCGGTGTCTTCCGGTCGGTCACGCGCTTTTCTGACCAGGCAAAAAAGGCCTGACCAAATACGATCCCCAGGATGATCAACAATGGGGCGGGTGAAATGCCGAGCAACGCAATCGGGGCGGCCGATTTCGCCAGGACCAGGCCCCACTGGTTCAGGTTGTTGAAGCCGAAGAGGATGCAGGCAATGGCCAGCGCCGACAGCACCACACCCACGAAGTCGATCGTGATACCCTTTGCGCGGGGGATGGGCTTCAAGCGGAAGCTGAGGCCGAATACAATGATCGATAGCACAAAGATCAACCAGAACGACAGACGCCAGCTGAGGGCGGTGGCGATGAAGCCGGCGACGACGAAGGCCAGCCCGCTGGCGATGGCGGGAATAGCGGCCAGAATACCCAGGGATTGCTCCTGCTGGCGATCACGGTAATTGGCCGCGATGAGCACCACCAGCGTGGGTACCAATGCCGCTGCGGCCACACCCGCGATGGCCTGCGCCGTATTCATGGTTTGGGCGTCCGTACTGACAGCCATAAGCGCCATGGCAGCGCCGTGCGCCAGCACACTCACCTGGAAGACCAGGCGTTCGCCAAACATCTTGCCGATCTTGGCACCGAGCATAACGAAGGCCGCCACGAACAGCGAGTACAGCACCAGCGCCGTGGCCACCGAGGTCGCCGGGGCATCGATGTCTTCGATGATCGGCCCCAGCGAGACAGGCAAGGCATTGATGTTGATACCCATCTGCAGTTGGGCGAGGACAATGATGACGAGCGGTACCCAGGATGCCTTGACTGCGGTGGCGACAGCGCTGGACTTCGAAGTCATGACGTTTCACTCCTGTCTGATATCCCATGTCTCCTTCAGCGGGTCGAACCCCCTGCACCATCGACCAGGAAGGACCGGCGATTTTTTGGGCTTGTAAAAGAATAACTTCCTGCACAATGGCCGGAATTCGCCGCGAAGAAGGGTAAGTTATTCTTTTACAAGCCCTTAGCCCATCAATCCGCTGATACCCTTGTAGAAGAACCACACGCCAAAAACCAGGGATGCGGTCACGAGGATCACCCGGTTGTTGCGTTCCAGCCACGACTGGGCCGCGGTCAACGTCTGAGCCGAACGTTGGGGTGCCACCGCCACCAGCAAGATCGGCAGCAGAACCAGCACTTGCGTGGCCACCGTGTACAGCAAATAGGCCGCGATGCTGGTGGTAGTGCCCAATCCTGCTCCCTGGATCACATCGATCGCGGCCAGGGTGAAGACCCACTGCTTGACCGAGACTGCCAGAAACAGCGCGCCGGTGCCGACCGCCTTCAATCCCGAGAGACCACCGATCGTGGCCATCCACTGGGGCGTTGGCTCGTCGGGATCGGCCTCCTTGCGCCACTTTTTGTAGGCGCCAATCAAAAGCAGGATGCCAATGATCAACAGCAGGGTGGAGGCGATGGCCTCGGAGCCACCGTCGGGATAGGCTTCGGCTGCCGCACCGAATACGAAGCCAAACAGGATGCCTTGCACCAGGCGCACAGCCACCGCGCCGGTCACAAACGCAAGGGCCTTGCCCAGACCACGTTGGCTTTGCAGCAAAAGCAGCACGACGATGGGGTAAACTGGCACCAGCGTCGCACCGGCAATGACTGGCAGCAGGGTCACGAATACGTCGCCCATCCAATACGGCCTTTCCAATCTGTGTCACGCGATCGTCAACGTGTCATTCGGTCTCACGCGAAGGCGCGACAAGATGTTTGGCAAGAAACGGGGACAAGCTCAGGTCCCAGGCCGGATGGCCATCAGCCGTGCGGATCACCGGGCTTTCAAGGGTTAGCGCGTCGAGCAGTGTCGTATGAGCGGCGGCGGTAAACGCAGTGGCCCGTTTTCGGTGCAAATATGGCCATCCCGGATTAGAAAGGTTGGGCTCATGACAGGTGAAACATGGTCGGTCATCACGCCCGGGGCGGTATCATCGGCTGCTCCACACCGTGACGCATTGAACAGCTGTTTAGGGGAACGGGCCTGGAGTTCTGGCGATCGAGACCGTCAGGCCAGCGTCGGACAGATCAGATGTCCCAGCTGCGGTGCCGATTGTAACACAAAGGCTTGTGAGTTGGAAATTTTTGGGGAGAGGGAGTACGGAGTAGGGAGTAGGTCACAGCTGGCGCTGTGGCCTACTCCGTCGACCGGCGCCGGCGCGCCTTTGCGCTGACTTCGTGTTTACTGGGCGGCGTCGTCGCGGTCGACGTTCATTTCTTGCAGGCGGCCGGTGACCATGTAGATGACCCGTTCGGCGATGTTGGTGGCCAGGTCACCAAAACGTTCCAGCTCGCGTGCGGCGCGCAGGGTTTCGTAGGACGCTTCGATCTTTTCACTCGAGCGGACCTCGGCCATGTGCGCCATGACCTGGGCAAAGACGCGGGCGTACAACGCGTCGACGGTATCGTCCTGGCGGGCCACTTCGCGTGCCAGGTCGACGTTGTCGTGTGCATAGGCGGTCATGGTCTGGCTCAGCATAGAGCCGACCAGGACGCCCATCTGTTTGAGCTCGACCGGCCGCGGAATGTCGGGTGAACGCAGCATGTGGGGCACGACCTTGGCAATCCCCTTGGCCTGGTCGCCCATACGCTCCAGATCGATGATCATGTTCATGACGGTGACGATGGCGCGCAGGTCGCGCGCCGCCGGCTGTTGGGTGACGATGAGGGCAAAACACTTCTCTTCGATGTCGAAACGCCTGGCGTTGATCTGGTTGTCGAAGGCAAAGACCTGCCGCGCCAGCACCGTATCCAGGTTCTCCAGCGCATCCATGGCCATGTTCAGTTCTTCGCCCACCATACTGCCCATTTGCAGCACGTCTCCCCGCAGTTCCAGGAGCTGCTGCTCGAATCGTTGACGCATGGACATAGGTATCCTCCTTGGGACTCAGCCGCGACGGCCGGTAATGTAAGCTTCGGTCAATTCTTCGCTGGGGGTACTGAACAGGGTCTCCGTACGGCCAAATTCCACCAGGCGACCCAACCAGAAAAAACCTGTCCAGTCCGAGGCGCGGGCGGCCTGCTGCATGTTGTGAGTGACGATGACGATCGTGTAGGCCTGGGCCAACTCACGCATCAAATCCTCGACGTGCAGGGTTGCCACGGGATCGAGCGCCGAACACGGTTCATCCATCAGGATCACTTCGGGCTTGACGGCAATCGTGCGCGCGATGCACAGGCGCTGCTGTTGGCCGGGGTTCAGGTCGAGCGCCGAGTCACGCAGGCGGTGCCGCACTTCGTCCCACAATGCGGCACCTTCCAGGCTCTCCTGGACGATCTGGTCCAGGTTGCCGTTCTTTTTGGCCAATCCCAATACGCGCGGCCCAAAGGCCACGTTGTCGTAGATGCTCTGGGGGAACGGGTTTGGCCGCTGGAAGACCATGCCGATGCGGTGACGCAGTTCGACGACGTCGACGTCGGGGTCATAGACGTTTTTGCCGTCCAGCAGGACCTGGCCTTCGGCGCGCGTGCCGCGGATCGTATCGTTCATGCGGTTGAGACAGCGCAGGAAGGTCGATTTGCCACAGCCCGAAGGTCCGATCAAGGCGGTGATCTGCCGGTCACGAAGGGGGATATTCAAATCGATCAGGGCCTGGAACGAGCCGTAAAAAAAGTTGAAGCTGCGCACTTCGATTTTGTCGTTCATGACGTTAGCCAAAACGCCCCGTGATGTAGTCTTCCGTCCGTTGGTCACGCGGGTGCACGAACAGTTTGCCCACCGCGCCGACCTCGACCAGCTCGCCGCCCAGGATGAAACCGGCACGATCGGCGATGCGTGCCGCCTGCTGCACGCTGTGCGGGACCATGATGATCGTGTACTGCTCCTTCAGGTCGCGCAGTGTCTCCTCCACAACCGCCGTCGAGATCGGGTCGAGGCCAGACGTTGGATTGTCCAGCAGAATCACATCTGGCTCCATGGCCAGGCTGCGTGCCAGGCAGAGACGCTGCTTTTGGCCGCCCGAGAGGGCCATGGCCGAGGTGTCGAGCCGGTCCTTGACCTCGTCCCACAGCGCGGCCTGCTGCAAAGAGCGTGCGACGCGCGACTCGAGCACAACTTTGTCACGGATGCCCGCCATGCGCAGCCCGTACGTCAGATTGTCCCGAATCGAGCCGGGCAGCGGGGTCGGGATGGCAAACACCATGCTGATCCGCCGGCGCAGGTCGGTGACGTCGACGCTGCGCCCGAAGATGTCCTGGCCGTCGAACAGAATCGTGCCCTGAAAGCGCGTGCCTTCGGTCAGGTCCGACAGGCGGTTGAGCAAACGCAGCAGCGTGCTCTTACCGCTGCGCGCCGGGCCAAACAGCACGAACACCTCGTTGGATTGCACGTCGAGCGAGACGTTGCGCAGGGCCTCGGTTTCGTCGGCGTAGGTGAAAAAGACGTTCTGGATCGAAATCTTGGGTACCGTCATACCTGCGGTTTGTTGCTCCTATTGTCCCGAAAACACCCGGTGTCCGCGGCGTGCCGCGGAGTGCCGAGGAGTGCCGCACCCCCAGGTGCGGCACGAGTCTGCCATGTGGTTGGCTCGACTGACTTCGACGAGCTCAGCTCGACTGAGCTCGTCGAAGTCAGTCGAGCCGAGCTCGTCGAAGTCGGAGTTCGCATCTGGGGGTGCAAACTCCTCGCTCCAGGATGGCCATTTGATTCACCAGTCGCGCCGGCGGCGTACGCTGGTGCGCACCGCCGTGGCGACGAGGGTCAGCGACAGGGTGATCAACAACAGCACCAGGGCTGTACCGTATTGGATAGTCAGCGGCATGCCCGGCACCTGGGTCGAGATCACGTACAAATGGTAGGGCAGCGCCATGGTCTGGTCGAACAGCGAGCTGGGCAGCGTCGGTAAGTAGAACGCTGCCACGGTGAACAGGATCGGCGCCGTCTCGCCGGCGGCGCGGCTCAGGCCCAGGATCATGCCGGTGAGAATCCCCGGCAGGGCGTGGGGCAGCACCTGGTGACGGATGGTCTGCCAGCGGGTGGTACCCAGGCTGAGGCTCACCGTGCGAAACTGCTGCGGTACCGCGTTGAGCGCCTCTTCGGCGGTGCTGATGACCACCGGCATCGTCATGATGCCCAGGGTCAACGAGCCGGCGATGATCGAGGTGCCAAACTGCATCGCCAGCACGAAGGCACCCAGCCCAAACAGGCCGTAGACGATGCTGGGGATGCCCGCCAGGTTGACGATGGCCATACGGATGGTGCGGGTCAGACGATTGTCCCTGGCGTATTCCGCCAGATAGATCGCCGCGGCAATCGAAATCGGCATCGTCACGAGGGCGGCACCCATGGTCAGGATCAACGTACCGAGGATGGCTGGCATGATGCCCCCCTCGGTCATGCCGTTGGTGGGTGGCTGGCTCAGGAAGGTCCAGTTGATCGCACCAATGCCGTTGATCACCAGGTAGAGGATGACGAAGATCACCGGGATGACCACCAGCGCCGCGACGACCGTGATCAGCGCCACGGCCACCTTTTGTGTCTGCTGCCGGCTCACAGCTGGCCCCCTTTGCGCCGGCCGCCGGTGCCACCCACCAGCCGGGTCGCCAGCCAGTTGACCGTGAAGGTGATCATGAACAGAATGATCCCGATGCCGAACAGCACACTGTAGTGCAGGCTGCCGCGGGCCACTTCACCCATCTCGGCGGCGATCGTGGCGGTCATCGTGCGTACCGGGTTGAACAGGATGCCGGGGCTGAGCGGGGGGATATTGGCGGCGTTGCCGGTCACCAGCAGCACGGCCATCGTCTCGCCGATGACGCGGCCGATACCGAGCATCACGGCAATCATCAAGCCCGATCGCGCCGCCGGCAGCACCACCCGCCAGATCGTCTGCCACTGCGTGGCGCCGATGGCCAGCGC
>CAYUCC010000154.1:0-7178 GCA_964443225.1 uncultured Anaerolineae bacterium | reverse complement strand
CCCAGCCCGCTTTAGCGGCCTTCAGCTATTAGCCTGGTGCTTGAGCACCAGGCTCGTTCCGCAACAAGCCAAGTGCCTGCGCCCGGCGGATCGCCTGATCGCGCCGCTTTACGCCCAACTTCTTGTAGATGTGGCGTACGTGGGTGCGCACGGTGTTGATGCTGATGACCATGTGTGCGCCGATCTCCGGGTACGTGAGATCTTTGGCGAGCAGGGCCAGAACCGCCCGTTCCCGGTCAGATAGCAGACCGATCGCCTGTGCGCTGGAACCTGGGCCAACCTGCCCGGCGCGTGGCTGCGCGGCGGCCAATCGTGTGGCCAGGGCCGGAATGTCCAGCAGCACGCGCACATAGCCGGTTTTTGCCACCAGTTCCTCGGCCCGGGCCAATGTCTGCTGGGCGCGGTCGTCCTCGCCGGTTTGCAGTTCCAACCACGCCTGCAGCGCCAGCAGCTCCAGCTGCCGGGGCAAATCGTTCGCGCGGACGCTGCCTTTGAGCGCGTCGCCGAGCAGTGGCCCGGCCGCTTCCAGGTCGACTCCCCGGGCGATGTTGGCCCGCAGATAGGGGATCGTACGGAAGTAGGGAAGGCTTGCGAAACTGACGGCCAGGCCGGCCTGGTACTGCCTGGCCACCCCCCAGCCTTCTTCGATCCGATCGTCCGCCAGCAGCCAGCGAATTCTCCAATCCACGAAACGATACCACGTCGAGATCTCGCTCATCGACGTTGTCGGTTCTTCGTTTGCTTCGGAATGCAGCTCCCTGGCGGCACACAGCTTTTGGAGATCGTTCAAGGCCGTGATCATCTCCTCGTTCTGGAAGATCGACGCAATCTCCCTACTGGCCACGATGTAGTGCATGGCCCGATCGAGTTGATTCTGCCAGTAGCTGTGCTCGGCTGCATAGGCGTAGACCCAGTCCATCTCTGCTCTTGGACTGGTTGGATCGCTGCCGAAGGCGAGTGCCACGTCCTCGAACGCCCGGCTGGCCCTGGCGCTCCGTCCGGCTCGGATGTCCACCATGGCCAGTTCCCGGCGCACTGCGATCTCGCCCAAAACAAAAGCCTGCGACCGGAACGCCGCCAGCGCACGCATGGCATGGGATTGTTGATAGGCCTCATCACCGGTGACAATGCCCAATCGCATACAAAGAAACTCCAGCGCACCCGACAGCAGCTGATCCAGATGTTCGCTCCGACGCTGCGCCTTTTGTGCCAGCACGGTCGCGGACTCGAGGTCACCTTCTGCGAATCGTTCTGCCGCGCGATAGTATTGGAGTTCCGTGTCGTACACCGCTTGCATCGGCTCGGATGATGGATACGCGGCCAGGCACTGCTGCGCGTTGTCCACGTGCTGCGTCAGATCCTTGTTGGCGTTGATCAGGGAAATCAGGCAGCGCTCGAGCATCAGGCGCGGCCGGCGCCGCACGACGGCCGGCGGCAGCGCGTCGAACATCTGCTGCGCACGGACCGGGTTGTGCAGAATGGCGGGGCGAATTCGGCCTTCGACTAACGTCGCAGCCGCATCCTCCTCGCCCGCGTGCAGGTGGTGCCGGATGGCCGGCAGCACCTGTTCGTGTTTGGCCAGCCAGGCGGCCGCCTGCCGGTGCAGCGCATCGATCGCCGTTTTCCCCTCGACCTGCGCCAGTCGATGGCTGAGAAGCTCCCCGAACAGGTGGTGATAACGAAACCAGGCGCCATCGGTGTCCAACGGGATCAGAAAAAGCTCGTTGTGCTGTAGTTCAGCCAGCAGCCTGTAGGCATCGTCGACGCCGGCAACGGCCCCGGCCAGGGACGCATTGAACGACTCGAGGATCGAGGTGCGCAGCAGGAAGGTGCGCATCCCCGGGCTCTGTTGGGCCAGGACCTCCTCGGTCAGGTAATGGGCGAGCCAGCGTTTGTTCCCGCGCAGGCTCGCCAGATACGATGCGAGGGTTGCGGGCATGCGCTGCGAGTGGAGCGCCAGCTGCAGGGCAACCACCCATCCTTCGGCGCGCTGCATGATGTGGGCCAGCTCTTCCGGAGCGGGTGAAATGCGATGCGCCAGGAGGTACTGCTCGACCTCGTCGGCCGTGAAACGCAGGTCGGCGGTGGTCAGCTCCAACGCCTGGCCGCTGGCATACAGCCGGGTCAAGGGGAGAGAGGTCGCCTGCCGGGTCAGCAGCACACAATGGAGGCCCGGCGGCCCCTTCTCCAGGAGAGGCGTGAGCAGTGACGCGGCTTCAGAACCGGCGATGACGTGCAGGTCGTCCAGGACCAGAAGGGCGCGGGCCTCGGACGCACCGTCGGCGGGCACCAGGCCATCCCAGAGCGCCGCGATCAGTTTCCTCATCATCCGCTGCGGGTCGCTCTGCAGCGCATCCAGACCGGGCTGCATGGCAGGCAACAGGCTGGGCAGCAACGTGGCCAGGGCCTCGGCTATGCCGCGCAGTAGCTCGCGCGGATCGCAGTGGGCCTCATCCAGGGAGAGCCAGGCCCAGCGTGCGTCCGTGCCGGAGACGTCTAGCCAGCGGCTGACCAGCGACGATTTGCCATAGCCGGCCGGCGCCTGGATAGCAATGGCGCGCAGTTCTGTCCAGCGATCCAGCTGGCGGTACAAGCGCGGCCGGTCGACAATGGTGGCCGGATAAATCGCTTTGCGGGTGTTGGCGTTGAAGAACATGGTGACATCAAGAGAAAATTCACATCATCTCCGCACCAAAAATCACATTCAATGCGATAGATTTCGCCTGCATTATCGGCTAACATTGGAATTTGGACAAATCCGAAGCTTTGGAATGACGTCTGCCGGGACCTTTGTCCCGCCACAGCCCTGCGGGCAGATCGATGTCCGCAACGCCGCCTTCCGGCGCCGCAAGCAGTAAACCGAATCTATCAAGGAGATCCTGATGCAAACCCTATCAACCCGACTCATACCGCTTCGCGCCCCAGGGCTCGTCCTGGCCGCGCTGGTGCTGGTCGCCATCCTGGCGGTGGCCAGCCCGGCGCAGCCGGCCGCCGCTTCCTGCGGCGGCGTGACCACGGTGAGTACGGAAGCGGAACTCAACACCGCAATTGCCGCCTTCAATGCGGTGGCGACCTCTCCCTGTGTCTTCACCATCCAGTTGAGCGCCGACATCAACCTGACGGCCAGCACGACGGTCATCAGCAACACCCTGGCCGGGCTGGAGCTGCAGATCCTGGGCGCTGGCAACACGGTGGACGGGCAGGGCACGGCCGGCGTGCGGCCCTTCGAGATCGCGGCCAACACGCTGGTCCTAATCGGCAACATCACCGTGACCGGCGGCAATGTGACCGGCGAGGGCGGCGGCATTCTCAATTCCGGCACCCTGACGGTTTATAACAGCACCATCACTGGCAACAGCGCAGGCGGTACGGGCGGCGGCATCCGCAATAATGGCGGCAGCCTGACCGTGGAAGAAAGCACCGTCAGCGGCAACACTGCCGACCAGGGCGGCGGTTTGATCAGCGGCGCTGGCGGCAACACCTGGGTGTACAACAGCACCTTCAGCGGCAATACGGCAACCACCGATGGTGGCGGCATCAAGGTCGTCAGCGGTGGCGGTACGACGCGTCTGGACAGCGTGACGATTGCCAACAACACGGCCCCCAGAGGCAGTGGCATCCGGGTTGCCATTTTTGGCATAGCCGAACTCACCAACACGTTGATCGGCGACAACAACGGCAGCGCGGATTGCGAAGTGACCTTCGGCACGATCAGCGGCGCGTACAACCTCGTCGAGTCAGATTCGGATCGATGCGATATGATGTGGTTCGGCCTGCCGAACAACAACAATAACCTGGTGGGGGTCGATCCCAATCTCGGCCCGTTGGCGAACAACGGCGGCGACACCCAGACGCATCTGCCCCAGCTCGGTTCGCCCGTCATCAACGCCGGCGACACGACCCTGACCGCCGACCAGCGCGGCATCAGCCGGCCGCAGGGCGCGGCGGATGATATCGGCGCCGTCGAAGTAGCCTGTCCCGCCTCGCCGTGGAATGTGGCCAACGAAGGCGAGCTGAACTTCGCCATCGGCTGCTACAACGGACAGACCGCGCCCGGTGTGTACACGATCAACATCACCCAGGGCATATCCCTGACGGCCAGCACGACGGTCATCAGCAACACCCTGGCCGGGCTGGAGCTGCAGATCCTGGGCGCTGGCAACACGGTGGACGGGCAGGGCACGGCCGGCGTGCGGCCCTTCGAGATCGCGGCCAACACGCTGGTCCTAATCGGCAACATCACCGTGACCGGCGGCAATGTGACCGGCGAGGGCGGCGGCATTCTCAATTCCGGCACCCTGACGGTTTATAACAGCACCATCACTGGCAACAGCGCAGGCGGTACGGGCGGCGGCATCCGCAATAATGGCGGCAGCCTGACCGTGGAAGAAAGCACCGTCAGCGGCAACACTGCCGACCAGGGCGGCGGTTTGATCAGCGGCGCTGGCGGCAACACCTGGGTGTACAACAGCACCTTCAGCGGCAATACGGCAACCACCGATGGTGGCGGCATCAAGGTCGTCAGCGGTGGCGGTACGACGCGTCTGGACAGCGTGACGATTGCCAACAACACGGCCCCCAGAGGCAGTGGCATCCGGGTTGCCATTTTTGGCATAGCCGAACTCACCAACACGTTGATCGGCGACAACAACGGCAGCGCGGATTGCGAAGTGACCTTCGGCACGATCAGCGGCGCGTACAACCTCGTCGAGTCAGATTCGGATCGATGCGATATGATGTGGTTCGGCCTGCCGAACAACAACAATAACCTGGTGGGGGTCGATCCCAATCTCGGCCCGTTGGCGAACAACGGCGGCGACACCCAGACGCATCTGCCCAACGCCGGCTCGCCCGTCATCAACGCCGGCGCCACGACGCAGCCGAGTGACCAGCGCGGCGAAGCCCGTCCGCAGGGCGCGGCGGATGACATCGGCGCGGTCGAGGTTGAAGCCTCCGGGACGATCCGGGTCGTCAAGGTTGCGCAGCCGGAGGGACCAACTGTGTTCGACTTCCAGCTGGCTGGCTTTGTCGTGCAGGATTTCACCCTGGTTGACGACGGGACCGGCAACAACGATACCTTCGAGGCCGTCGAGGCGCCCGGCAATTACACCATCGAGGAGCTGCCGGAGTCCGGGTGGCGTTTGGAGAGCATCGTCTGTGATGACCCGACCGCTGTGATCAACCTGTCTGCCCGCAAGGCGACCGTCCCACTGAGCGGCGGCGAGACGGTGACCTGCACCTTCACCAACGTGGAGACGCCGCCCGGTACGATCACCATCATCAAGTTCGCTGAGCCGGCGGATAACACGCCCTTCACCTTCACCAATACCATCGATAACGTGAACTTCACGTTGCAGGATCCGAGCAACTACTTCAAAAGCTTCAGCAACGTGCCCCCTGGCCAGTACCGGGTGACGGAGCTGGCGGCTGCTGCCGGGTCTGGCTGGGATCTGACCGACCTCGAGTGTATCGAATCGGTCAACCAGAACTCCCAGGTCAGCGTGCCCTTGCGCGCCGTCGAAATCCAACTGGACAACGGCGAGTCGGTGACCTGTATCTTCACCAATGTGAAGTCCGGGACGATCCGGGTCGTCAAGCAGGCCCAGCCGGAAGGGGATACGGCCTTCGCCTTCAGGCTGGACGGCGCCACCTCTCAGGACTTCACGCTGATCGACAACGGCACCATCAGCAACACGCTGGAGGTCCGTACGCCAGTCGGTGGGTACACCATTCGCGAGTTCGCGCAGCCGGGGTGGAGCCTGGACAGCATCGTCTGCGATGACCCGACCGCGGTGGTGGATGGTCGTCGGGTGACCTTCACCCTGGATGCCGACGAAACGGTGACCTGCACCTTCACCAATACGGAGGAGATTCCCGGCACGATCAACATCGTGAAGGACGCCACACCTGCGGACAACACGCCCTTCACCTTCACCAACTCCATCGACAGCATGCCGTTCACGCTACGCGATCCGGTCAGCCGCACGATGACCTTCACCAATGTCGTCCCTGGCGCGTACTATGTTCTCGAGGAGGCGGCGGCTGCCGGGTGGGATCTGACCGACATCACCTGTGTCGAATCGGTGAACCAGAACTCGGCGGTCAGCGTGCCGTTCCGTGCGGCCGAAATCCAGTTGGACCCAGGCGAGACGGTGACGTGCACATTCGAGAACAAGCAGGCGTCGATCGAGATGACTAAGACGGTGGGCACCGACCCGGCTGTCTGCGCCACCACCGACGCCATCACGGTGACGGCAGGCACGGAGGTCGTCTACTGCTTCACCGTGGCGAATACGGGAGCCCTGACGCTGACCAGCCATCTGCTCGACGATCCCACCCTGGGGATTTCGGCCGTCATCGACTATGCCTTGATCCCCGGTGCCAGTGTGTCCATCACCTCGACGGCCAGCCTCACCCAGACCACGGTGAACACGGCGACGTGGACGGCGTGCAACCTGGACGATCCCTTTGCCACTTGTGGTGAACCAGGGAGCACAAATGTGGTTTCGGACACCGACACGGCCCTGGTGACGGTGGTCAACCCGTCCATCGTGATGAGCAAGACGGTGGGTTTCAATCCCAACGTGTGCGCCACCACGAGCAGCATCGAGGTAGCGGCGGGCACCGTCGTCTACTACTGCTACACGGTGACCAACACGGGCGACGTGGCCCTGCCGCTGCACGACCTGGTGGACGACCAGCTCGGCACGCTGCTGGACGACTTCGCCTTCAACCTGGCCCCCGGTGCCACGGTGAGCACGGTGGATGCCGGTGCAGTGATCAGCATCACGGCCAGCAGCACCGTGACCAACACGGCAGTGTGGACCGCCTTTGTAGATCCGATTGTCACGGCGTCCTACACCGACACGGCCACCGTGACGGTCGTGACGCCCACGGCGGTGCAGCTGGCCGGGCTGGAGACGGGAGCTGAGCGGCCGGTGCTGTTGTGGCCGCTGGTGCTGGCTGCGGCTCTGGTTGCGGCTGTAGTGGCCTGGCGCCGGCTGGGCACGGCCAGGTAGCATAATCTTGAGATGGCAGCCGGCGCTGCTTGGCACATGCCAACGCCGGCTGCCATCCCATGCCCGGTGCTCGAGCTCAGGCTGCCAGCAGAAAGCCGCACTTCCAGCCTTCGCTAGCGAATGAACAGACACACGAGAGGACCAACCTGTGAGCAAGAC
>CAYUCC010000153.1:0-7223 GCA_964443225.1 uncultured Anaerolineae bacterium | reverse complement strand
TACCCCCACTACCCCAACATGGCCCCATACACCACCCACGCCCCCAGCGCCAGGTAGGGTCCGTAGGCAAAATAGTCCTTGCGGCCGGCGCGGTGTGTGAGCAGGAGCACGACCGCGGCCACGCCCCCCGCCACGATGCCCAGGAAGAGTGCGGCCACGAGCGCCGGCCAGCCAACCAGCGCACCGATCGCGGCGGCGAGTTTGACGTCTCCCTGGCCCATCGCGCCGCGCGTGAGTAAGGTCAGGAGCAGGAAAAACCCACCGGCGGCCAACACGCCGATGGCCAGGCTGTCCAGGGTGGGCCGGCCGAGCCAGAAAGACTGGATCACGGCCCAGGCCAGGAGAACGATGACGAGGAGGTTGGGGATACGCCGCACCCGCAGGTCGACCAGGCTGATGGCCAGCAGCACGGCGGTGACGAGCAGGGCGCCGACAGCCGCCGGCAGGGTCGGTGCGCGCCACCCGACGTAAGCACCCCAAAAAGCCAGGCCGATACACACGATCAGGGCGCGGGAAGTCAAGAAACTGGCTGAAGCCGATGCCAATGTGCCCGATCGCATTGAGGGCACAGAATCCCGCCGGTCGTCAGGCAACAGAACCCCCTCGCCCTCGCCAGCTGGGGAGAGGGGGTTCGCCGAGTCGTCATGAATCATTGGCACCGTGCGCATTCGTTACAGACCACCAATGATCTGCTGAAAGAGTCGTTCAACATCACCAGTGAGAGCAATCAATGCAGCCAACAGGGCAACTGAAATGAGTGCAATAATAAGAGCATATTCAGTTAGGGCATGCCCACCTTCACCGAGCGAATGGTTGCCCACATGCAGGTTCAACTGCGCCATGATAGTCTCCTGTGCAGATGAAGTGACGGGGTCGAAGGTTGTATCTGCGTGCTTCGCCGGTAAACATGCCATCCTTTTTACGATCAGAGCGGGCGCACGCTTTGGCAGAATGGATTCGATTGTACGACCTCAGGGCTGGCAAAAGCATAACTTCCAGCAAAATGGCTGGAATTCGTCACAAATCACGGGAAGTTATCTTGTATTGCCCTTAGCATAGTACAAAGCCTGTCAGTTTCAACTTACATTTACCTTTGAATTTCATTAGAGGTTTCTTATCGCTTCGAGTGAACTGTTCCATGTTGCCTGACACGGCGCGAAGTCTTGCCCGGTTGTGCTTTGAGATCACGCGGTGTTGACGCTGGGTCAAACCGCCGCCCGCGGCACGGCAAACCGGTAGCCGACCCCCCACTCGGTGCAGATGTAGCGCGGCGTGGCCGGGTTGTCCTCCAGCTTCTCGCGCAGGTAGCGCACGTACACCGAAAGCGAGGCGGTGTCGTCGACGTAACGCGGCCCCCACACTTCGCTGAGCAGCTCGCTGTGCGGCACGACGCGGTCACGGTGACGCAGCAGGTAACTCAACAGCCGGAACTCCGTGGGGGTCAGGTGCACCGGATCACCGCGCCGCACCACCATGCGCCGGCCCAGGTCGATGTGCAGCACCCCATCGTCATAGTCCGAGGCATCGTCCAGTCTGCGGTTGGCCGAACGGCGCAGCACGGCTTCGACACGCAGCTCCAGCTCCTGCAGGTTGAACGGCTTTTTAATGTAATCGTCGGCGCCTAACTGAAACCCTTTGATCACGTCATCCTCGGCCCCTTTGGCGGTCAGGATCAACACAGGGACGTCGCTCACCTCACGCAGCCGCCGGCAGGTCTGCCAGCCGTCCATGCCCGGCATCATGATGTCCAACAGCACCAGGTCGGGACTGTAGTTTCGTACCAGTTCGAGACCCTCCAGGCCACCGTTGGCCGAGAGGACATCGTGGCCGACATTTTGCAGATGTTCGGTCAGCAGGCGGTTCAGCACCTGGTCGTCCTCGATGATCAGTAATTTCATGTCACCCTCCTCATCGTGATGGGCACCCCAGTCCTGTCGATCACGCTTCGTCCGCACGGCGACTCGGCACCGTGAATGAAAAATGGCTGCCCTGGCCCACGTCACTCGTCACCCAAATGTCACCACCCATCGCCTGGACCAGACGACGTGCCAGGTAGAGACCGAGTCCATGCCCATAAACTTGTTGGGCGTCGCTGGCGTCGACGCGGTAGAAACGATCGAAGAGTCGGGCCTGGTGTTCGGGTGCAATGCCCGGGCCATGATCGCTGACGGTCACGGTGACGAGTGCTTCGTCGCCGTCGACGGTCAGGACTGTCACCGGATCATGCGGTGCGTACTTGAGCGCATTGTCGATCAAGGTGTTCAGTATGATGGTCAGCGCATACTCGTCTGCCCACACCCTCGGTGAGGTGGCCGGTAACGTGACCTGCCAGGTGTGGTCTGGCACCTGGGCCTGCCATTGCTTCACCGTTTCTTCGATGATGAAGCCAATCGGGATGGGGCGCATCTCCAGCAGCCACTGGCCGGCGTCCAGGCGTGACAGGTCGAGTGTCCGTTCGGCAAATTCGGCCAGGCGCCGGCTTTGTGCAAGCAGGGTGCCAAAGTACGCACGCTGGCGCTCGCTCCCCATGTGCGCCGGATCATGCAACAACAGCTCGATGATGGCCGTGATGTTGGTTAGCGGCGTGCGCAGCTCGTGCGAAAAGGCGGCTACCAGCTCACGCTGCGCCCGTTCGAGCGCGTCACGCTGGGTGACGTCGCGCAGCAGCACGACCATGCCTCCATCATCGCCCAGTGTCGCCGGCAGCGTCGCCGCGCTGACCGCCAGCACGTGCTTCATGCCGCGCGGCTGGCGCAGGATCCAGCGTGCTTCGGTGACCGGCTGCCCCGTGGCGAGGACAGACCGCAGCAGGCAGTCGTGACGTGCACCGCTGCCGTCACCGCAGCCCATGATCTCGCAGACCAACAGGCCTACGATCTCAGCCGCCGGGCGGTTCAGCAGCGCGGCCGCTGCCGGATTGACCACGGTGATGAATCCCCCGGCGTCGGTGGTCAGGAGCCCGTCCGCCAGGGTCGAGATGATCTGGCTGGCCTTTTGGCGCTCGTGTTCGATGTCATCGAACAGCTGGGCATTGACCAGGGCGATTGCCGTGTGGTCCGCCAGGGCCACGACGGTGCGCAGGACATCCTGTCCAAAGGCCAGCGGGCGTTGGCTTTCGACCGCCAACACGCCCAGGGTCTGTTGATCATGCAGAATCGGTACGATCAGGCGGGACGGCGCCAGCGGCAGGATCGACTGGAGCAAGCCGGTGTTGGGGGGATTCAACATGGGCCGGGCCAACTGGCGCGCACCATCGAGCAGGTGGGTCACGGTGGTGGCGCTGGGTTCGATACCCCGTGCGGCCCAGGCTGGTGGTAAGCCGCGCACGTCGACACACACGAGGCCGATCTCGGCGGCGGTCATGTCAAGCATGCTGGCCAGGGCGTGATGCACAATCTGGGCCGGATCTTGGGTGCTGTTCAAGGCCTGGGCCGTACGCTGGATGATGCCGAGCTGGTGGATACGACGCGCGAGCGCCTGATCGGTGCGGCTGTAGATCGCGGCCTGTTCGAGGGCTGCTGCACCACCAATCAACAGGTCGGCCAGGGCGAGCTGATCATCACGATCGAACCCGACCAGGCGTTTGTCGAGCAGCGCCAGCAGCGCAACCGGCGTGCCATCGGTCTGGCGCAGCGGCTGCACCAGCAGCGAGCGCAGCGCTGCGGTACCGCTGGAACCGGTGTCGAAACGCGGATCGTCGTCGAGGTCGTTGAGGAGCTGGGGCGTGCAACGATCGACCAGCCAGTGCGCCAGGGTGAGCGGCTGGGGATGAGGGCCAAGTGCCACGTGCTGTGGCCGACCCTGTTCCAGTGTGACCACTTCCCATTGATCGTCGAGCGGGCTGCGCAAGAGGAGGGCGGCGCCCTGCGCATCGACGGTGTAGGCGGCATCTTGCAGCACGAAGGTGATGACTTCGTCCAGGTCGGCGGTGCGCGCCAGCAGCGCCTGCCGGTCAGCCACGGCGTCGACGAGGGCGGATCGGCGTTGGAGAGACGCGGCAAGCGTTGCCGCCAAGTAGGCGACGATCGACAGAAACAGCGTAAAAAACCCCAGGTCGATCAACCCGCTCACCTGGTTGGTGGCGGGTGTGGTGGTGAGCTGGAGCACCAGGTAGGCGCTGCTGAAGAAACCAACGGTCGCCAGGCCGGCGATCAGGCCATTGGGCCCGTAAGCCGCCACCAACACCGGCAGAACGACCAGGTAGCGGACCAGGATGGGCAACGATCCGTTGGCGTCCAGGTAAAAATACTGTATGGCGATCGTGATGAGCACCGCGAGGGTGCGAGCGACAATCACGTGTGTTCGCGTGGCGCTGTTGGCACGGGGTGTTTCTGCCGGGCGCAGGGTGACCGTCGGTGTCATCAGAACACCACCCAGCCTACGAACAGGCTGAACGCCACGTTGCACGCCAGTGCCGGGAGGAGGCTTTGCTGGCGATAACGCAGCAGCAGCGTCAAGACCGCCAGTGCGGTGCCGTAGGCCGCGATCCAGATGCGCAGGACCGGATCAGCCGTCTGCGACAGGGGAACCAGGTAAAAAAGCACATTCAGCAGGGTGAGGCGTGTCGCGGGCCCCAGTAGGGGTGCCGGTGTATCCTCCAGTGCCAGGTGGTAGCCGAGACCGCGGAACAACAATTCCTCACCGGTGGCCCGCAGGCTCGCTTCGTAACAGAACAGCCAGACGAGCATGCCCGGTGATGGTACGTGCAGCGCCAAGCCGGCGCGCAGGCTGTGTGTGGTAAGCCAAAGGTGGAAACCCAGAGCGGCACCGGCGGCAGCGCCAATGATCAGGTTGGGCAGCCAGCGCTGCGCCCCGAGGCCAAGCCGGCGCATCGGGCGCGGGGCGCGCCGCACGCTGTAAACGAGGATGGCCCCACTCGTCAGCGGCGCCAACAATGACAGATAGGGCGCCAGATCGGGCACGACACGCGTGAGCAATCCGTAGGGTGGAAATGGGTAGGTCGCCCACAGAAGGGCCGCTACGAGGCTCAACGCCAGGAAGATGGACAAGGCACGCAGTTGGGTCTGTGCCGTACGTTCGTCCAGGCGCAGGACCGACCAGAGTGGTAAGACCCACAGGATCAACACAAACAGGAGGAACACGTAGAGCAGCCCACGCAGCGGCAGGGCGCGGGAGATGCCCGGCAGCATGAACAGGATCAAAACCAGCAGGATGACCAGCACCTGCATGATACGCCACAGGCGGGTCTTCAGGATCGTTTGCTGCTGGCTGATCTCTTGCCAGTCGGGGTGCACGGTGACGTCGAGCAACGGGATGTGCATGGGCGATACCACGATCGGAACGGCTGGCAGTGGTGTGTGATGGGGTTGTTATAACATAGAGCGCGGTAGCCGTCAATATTGGCGAAATGGCCGTCCGCGAATGGCCGAGTGGACGGGGACATCGTCACAGGCTGGGCGGCGGCAGGTAGTACGCTCGCAACACAGCGGCGGGTTGCACAGAGACCGCTCGTGAAGTATCATCGTGATCAACCACAGACAACCACGCAAGGAGGCTCCCATGTTGCGCGTGGAGAATGTGACCCGAGGTGTGACCCTGGTGGAGGCGGGACGGGTGGCTGACAACCCGTGGACACGGCTCAAGGGCTTGATCGGTGTACGCACGCTCGCCGCGGGCGACGGGCTGGCGATCACCCCCTGTAACGGCGTGCAATGCTTCTTCATGTCGATCCCAATCGACGTGGTGTACGTGAGCGCGGACGATCGGGTGGTCGATGTCGACGCCAACATGCAGCCGTGGGCGGTTGGCCGGCCGCGGCGCGGCGTGCGTTACGTGCTGGAGCTGCCGGCGGGGCACTGTGCCCGTACCGGAACCGCTGCTGGAGATCAATTGAGCGTACACGTCGATTAGGGACTTTAGGTTTGTATTGGAGATTCCCCCTGGTTCTGGTATACTGTGTCACATGCCCCAAGCCACAGGTGTGACGGAGACCGAACATGATTCCGCACGAAGCCACTTACGATACGCCAGGGGTGACCGAACTAACGCCAGTGCATATCGGTCGTGTGTTGCGGGATGCAGTTCTGTTCAATCCCCAAAACTGGCAAGGGCCCGCGATGATACCTATTATATGCCCTGCCGTCATTGTATCGCCAGGGCGATTTCGTACGGGTTGGCCTGTACGAGAACGACATTGCCACGTTGATGTTCTTCCATCATCCCGATATGCTCCGCATCGAGAAGGAAATCGAACGCCGTGTGAGCGCGAGCGATCTGGCGCAGATTCGCACGATTATTGCCGAACTGCACCAGCGGATTCAATACATGCTCGACAACCGCAGGTAGATGTCCTGATTTCATGTTCTCCTGACGGGAGGCTGCATGCTCAGAAAATTGCGTGAACCGGTCAATGGTTTGACCCACCTGGGTGGTGCATTGGTGGCGACGTTTGGCGTGCTGCTGCTCTTGTACCTGGGCCGCGGCATGGTGGACAAACAAGCCGCCTTTCTGGTGTACGGGGTCTCCCTGGTCCTCATGTTTTCGGCCAGCGCCGCCTATCACTCGATCCGGGCCCGACCGGCGGTACTGCAGTGGCTGCGTAAGTTCGATCATGCGGCGATTTACCTGCTGATTGCCGGCACCTACACCCCCATTTGCCTCCACTACTTCACGGGCTTCTGGCAGTGGGGCGTGCTGGCCATCGTATGGGGCATGGCCCTGCTCGGTGTTGCCACTACGCTGTTCTACGTCAACAAACCACGCTGGCTGTCCGCCGGCATCTATCTCATCATGGGCTGGATGTGCCTGATCGGTACGCCACAAATGCTGCAGTTCATGCCGGCGGGCGCGCTCGTCTGGCTGCTGCTGGGCGGCCTGGTTTTTACCCTCGGTGCGGTCGTCTACGTCACCAAACGCCCCGACTTCTATCCCGGCGTATTCGGTTTTCACGAAGTGTGGCACATCTTCGTCATCCTGGGCTGCCTCTGCCATTTCATCCTCGTCGCAGCCTACGTCGCCCCCCCCAAGGCCTAATACACCAAATAGTTACAATCCACTTGCCAAACGGCACGCGGTGCGGTACACTTCCCATCCTTCATCCAATCATTTCATGGCATCCGGGCTGCAGCGCCGACGGTGCGGCCCAGATGGCAGCGGCCATTGCGGCGCTGCCGGAAAAGCACTGGTTCGTTTCGTTTACTGAGGGCCTGTAAAAGAATAACTTCCGGCATTATGGCTGGAATTCGCTGCTCCGAAGGCGGTGG
>CAYUCC010000152.1:0-7319 GCA_964443225.1 uncultured Anaerolineae bacterium | reverse complement strand
CCCGTGGCTCGCGATTAGCCATCGATTACACTTTTTTATGGGATATCGTGGCGGATCCTTCGGTGTTGATGAGGCGTGCCGCACCTGGGGGTGCGGCACTCCTCGCTGCCGAGTTTCTCGTGGAAAACATACGGCCACTAGCCGCGCAAGCAGCTTCGTGGTGATAGCCTCGATCGATTCGCGCCGATTCGCGCGAATTCGCGGTTCAAATCACCGGCGAATCGTCCCCCAGCGCTTTGCGGATGTTCTCCTCCGCTTCGGTCGACAGCGTCGTCTGCAGGACGCGGCCTTTGTACTGGCGCAGGATCGCCAGGCTGGAGGTGGGATCCGCCTGGGAGGCGAGGATGAACAGGGCCGAAGTGCCCGGTTTGATCTCCTCGCCGACCTGTTTGACGAACTTGCCATCGACGCCCATGTCCAACAAACGGCCCATCAACGCACCGCCGGCCAGACCCATGACCAGGCCGCCGATGGGGAACAGGATACCACCGATGATCAAGCCGAGCGCGCCACCCACGCCGGACGACAGCCAGGTGCCGCGCGAGACCTGGTTCTTGACGTGGACTTTGCCCTCTTGATCTTTGACGACCACAGCGGCATCGTCGATCTGGATCCGGCCGTGCTTCTTGGCCTCGACCAGCGCTTCGTGTACCTTGTCGGCATCTTCCATCGTATCGAATGCCAGGACGATCAGGTTATTCGCCATGCTGAGATTACTCCTGTGAATGATCCCCGTTACTTGTTGCGGTCGCGGAAAGCCTGGAAGATCATGACGATCCCGCCGATCACCCCAAAGACCGCGGCCGTCCAGATCGTGGCAAGCCCGACACCGGGCATGGTGTAGTTGGCGATCAGGATGAGACCGAACATAATGCCCAGGGCACCCAGGATGCCAGCACCCCAGCCCGCCCCACGGAAAGCCATGATCAGCATGATCATGCCCTGGAACAGACCCCAGATACCCAGCACCATTACGAATATCCTCGGCAGCGCCACCGCACTCGCCACGGGATACATCAGGATGTAACCGCCGGCGAGGATGCTGACGATGCCCATGATGAGCTTCCAGCCCCACGCAGTGCGGTCGACGAAGAGGGACACCAGGTCCATGATGCCCCCAATCAGCCAGTAGAAGCCGAGAATCGCCACCAGCAGCTGGTAGGTCTCGACCTTGGATTTGGCCGGTGCCCACAGCAGGATGGCGCCGATGGTGAGAACGGCAATGCCCATGATCAGGGTCAGCCACCAGGGGCGCGCCTTGGTCTCCATGCTCATTGGAGCCGGTGTCGTTGTTGCTGTCATGAAATAATCTCCTTCGTTATGACGAGAAATGGGAAAGGATGTTGAACGAACAATCAATAAGTAGTATAGTTCATCGGCGCTTGTTCACCAAGATCCAAATGGGTGCAAAAAAGATGTACGTGCCGCCCCCGCGATCATGGCTGTTCGGCGGTGTCAAGGGCACCCTGGAGGTGCTGGCGCAGCGCAGCCAGCCGTGCGGCGTCGCTGCCCGTGGCGGCCGGCAGTTGAGCATCGACCACGTCGAGCAAACGCTGGATGCTGTCGGCCGATATCTCCAACACCTCGGCGGCGGCTCCGCTGGTTTGGCGCAGGTGGGCGGCCACGGCGCTGAGGACCCGGGCATGGATGTGATCGGCCCCGATCTCCCCGGTTGCGTCGCTGTGATCCAGCACCGTACGCACCCCCGTCCGCACGCGTGCCAGGACGAGCTGCATACCGGCGGCTTGCAGATCGGTGTGCAGTTCCGCCAGCTCGTGCGCGCTGGGCGCATCGAGGTCGTAGGTCATTTCCAGGTCGACCACCACTGTCTGCGGCGGCGGATCAGCGGTGAGGGCCAGCGTGCGCGTCTTCTCGCGCAGCGGGGCCGCATTGGCAAAGTAGACGCCCTCCTCCGGCCGGACGATCAGTATGCCAGGAATAGGTGCGTAATCGGGATGCACCTCGATGCTGCCGAAGGTGGTGCCGTGCGGTGCGCGGCCCAACACACTCAGGCGCGACTGGCTGGCACGCAGCACCAGCGCAACCAGCGAGGCGATGACCGCCACCAGCAGGCCCGTCAGGACCTCCTGGAAGGTCAACACGCCGAGCAGGGCGATCATGGCGAGCACAAAATCCATCCGGCGCACGCGGTACAGGCGCTGGATCGACTCCCACCTGAACATGCGCGCAACAGCGACCACCACGATCGCCGCCAACGTGGCCTCCGGCAGGCTGTAGAACAGCGGTGTCAGGAAGAGCGCCACGAGCATCGTGAGTCCGGCCGCCACCAGGCCCGAAACCTGGGTGCGGGCGCCGGCCCCATCATTGGCCGCCGAACGCGACAGGCTGACCCCAACCGCAAACGACTGGAACAGGCCGGCGCCGGCATTGCTTGCACCCAGTGCGATCAACTCCTGATCGGCATCGAGCGGGTAGCGGTACTTGCCCGCAAACGAGCGCATCGGCCCAATCCCCTCGGCGAAAATCACCAGGGTGATGCCGAGCGCGCCCGGAATGAGCTCAACCACCTGCTGCCAGGTGATATCAGGCAGCTGTGGCAGCGCCAGCCCGGCGGGCACGGTGCCGACGACGTGCACACCCAACGCTTCCATGCCCAAGGCTGCCGATAGGACGATGCCAAACACCAGCGCCGCCAGGGCGGCCGGGAAACGGTGGAAACGCCGTTCGAGGAACACCAAAAGGACCAGGCTGGCCGCCCCGACCGCCAGTGTCAGCAGGTGTGTTTCCGACAGGTGCGTGATCAGATCGTAAACACGCTGCCAGAAGTTGCCCTCGCCCGCTTCCAGGCCAAACAGTTTGGGCACCTGTTTGATGGCGATGACCAGTGCCAGGCCGGAGACGAAACCGACCAGCACCGATTCGGAAAAAAACTGGGTGATCCGTCCCAGGCGCAGCAGCCCGGCCAGCACCGCCACGCCACCAGCCAGCAGCGCCAGCGCCATGGTCAGGCCGACGAATTCGGCGCTGTCCCCCGGCGCATAAGCCGCCACGATCGACGCCGACATGACAGCGATCGCCGACGAGGCCCCGACCACGATCTGGCGCGAACCGCCAAACACGGCGTAGAGCACCAGGGCGATCCAGGCCCCGTAGAGGGCGGTTTCGGGCGGCATGCCTGCCAGCTCGGCGTAGGCCATGCCTTCGGGCACGACCAGGGCCACCACGGTCAGCCCGGCAATCACGTCGCCGCGCAGCCAGGAGCGGTTGTACCCGGGCAGCCACTGCAGGATGGGCAGCCAGCGCTGCACGCGGTTGGGCGTTTTTGATGAGGCAATAGTTGACATAAAAGACCTTATGTTAGAAGCCACCGGTGCAGTCTACAGCAGATTGTCGATTTCCTCGAGTTTGGCGCGCAGGTCAGCCGTGGCCTGTTCCTGCGCTTCCAGCATCTGCTTGAGCTCGGCGATGCGCGCTTTGGGATCGTTGGCATCGGCGGTTGTGACTTCGGCAGGTTTTTTGGGGGCGGGCGGTGACAGGAAGGTATTGGCCAGGAAACCGCTGAGGGTACCGAACAGACCCACGCCCGCGGTCATGACAAAAATACCGACGATGCGACCGCTGTTGGTGACCGGAAAGCGGTCCCCGTAACCGACTGTCGTGATCGTCACGTAGGCCCACCAGATGGCGTCGGCTGCGCTGTCGATGTTGGCATCAGGCGATGCCAGTTCGGCACGCAGCACGGCCAACGCCCCGAACTGCAGGACGCACAGCACCAGGAAGACGACGGTCAACAACGCGTTTTCGGCGCGGTGTGTGATGAACTCGTCGAGCAGTTGGCGTGCGCCGAACCTGATGAACAGACGAATGACGCGCCACAGCCGAAACAGGCGTAGAATCTTGGCATTTGGCAGCGGCAGGCTGGAGAGCAGATCGGCCCAGCCGAAGTTGCGCAAGAAATAGTCCGATTTGCTCTTGGCCGTGAGGAGACGATACGCAAAATCTCCCAAGAAGATGGGAGTCATGATGGCGTTCATCGTGTAGATGACGTACTCCATGCCCTCGTCTTTCACCAAAAAGAGCAGGATCATGTTGAGAATCGAAAGGACCGAGAGGGCGCCGATGAACAGCTCGTAGCCAATCGACTTGAGCTCCTGCCCACCTTCTTGTTTCGTTGCCATTGGCAATCTCCTTCACTGAACGATGATGATCAACACCGGAAACACACGGGAACCACGACTGCACGCATCTGCCGTGCCGTTCATGGCTGTTTTCACCATTGTACCGCCAATGGGCGTTCTTTGAAAGAAATCACTCGAGGGACCACTTCGCTTCGTTCAATCGCACCGGACGGGCTATTTGGGATTATCCGTGGTGTCTGGCCCGCGTGAAGGGTGGGTGTTGGCCCCCAGGATGAAGACGCTGATCAGGAGCACCCACAGGGGGAAGACCAACGGCGCCCAATAGAAGTACCCCAGGCTGAACAGTAGAAAAAGGGCCAGGACATATCCCAGGTACGCCATCCAGCGCGGGAAAATCCCGGTACGCAGCGCGAGCGTACAGGCAGAAATCATGAACACACCCGCCATTTTCATCGTGTAGACGTTCATGATCTCATAGGTCACCGTACGGCCGAAGGTATACAGTCCCGTTTCGAGCAGCAGGCCGGGGGTGGTTCCGTAGACGCGCAGGATGCCGCCGGCCACCGCTGCCGAGGCGAACAACATCGCCAGGAACAGCAGCCCGCTGCCGAGAAAGACGGTGGCGAAGAAGCGGTCCTCGTGCTCGCCGAGACGATCACGGACCACGCCGATGAACCACAAAAAAGCGATGCCGGCAAACGGAAGCAGGTTGAGCGCCAGCGACACGGTCTGCCAGCCCTCCTCGAGCCAGTCGCCCGCATCCTGTGGGTCCAGCGGAACGGACAGACGAACCAGTACCAGGCTGGTGATCAGCAGCAGCGAAAACAAGATGCCGGCGATGGCCGCGGCACGTGGCGTTGTCAATCGTGAGCGTCTCAGGTTCAGATCGTGACTCATCTCAGCCCGGTCCATCGCTGGCTAACGAGGTCACGATAGGCCAATGCCATACCGATCAAGATCGTTCCGGTAGCCAGCGCGCTCGAGAAAATCGCATTGAGCATAATCTCTCCTAACCGAGGGAGACCCATCAATTGAATTGAGGTCTCGCGGGTGTGCACTCGTTGCCGGGCACACATCCGCGAGATTGGTGGTGGCTATGATGTCATGGCAATCCGTTGAAACCAGGGCACGAACTCAACCAGCCGCGCCGGCCGCCACCGCATGAACCATCGAGTGGGCGTGCAGCTCCTGCTCGGCCTCAGCGTGCGCCGGCTTAAGGTCGAAGACGACCTTCTTCAGCTTGCCGGTGAAGGCATAGGGCGCCCTGCCCTCGTAGGCCAGGTCGACCACACCGCCGTTGTCGCAACCCATGTCCATGCCGGCATAGGTTGTGAACAGCATGGCGCAGGTATGGTCGAGACGCCCCTCGCCGATCTGCTTGTCGTTGGCCCACAGGGTCACGTGGCCGCCGGCTCCCGGCTTCGGCTCGTCGATCTCGAACAGCATCTTCACGGTCACGCTACCGGTCGGGATCGGCTCGGTCGAGACCTGCTTGTAGGTGTCGATGCCAAGGAACTGGTAGGTGTGGACGAGGTGACCCTGCTCGTCGATCCACAGCGCGAAACCGCCGATGAAGTCAGCGAAGGCACACAGCACACCCTCGGCGCCGCCCGTCGGGACTTCCAACTCGGCCTCGATGGCGTAGGATCGGCCGTAGATGCGGGGAATGACCGTAGTCGATACGTTCTGGACGTCGCCGGCGAAGGTGAAGCGCGTCACCGTCGGCATGGGCGGCAGGATGCCAAAGAACGCCGCCAGACCGCCCAAGAGCGGCAGTGCGCGGTTGCGTTCGGCTTCCTGCCAGAAGAGCTCCTTGAGTTCGGCGAGTTTTTCCGGGTGTTCGGCGGCGATATCCTTCGCCTGGCTGAAGTCGTCCGGCAGATAGTAGAGCTCCCACGGATCATGGTCGGGATTGTAGCCGCCGCCTGGCTTGAAGCGGGCCAGTGTGGTGGGCGAGAAGTCCCATGGCAGCTTATCGAGCCGGGCGCAGGCCCACCAGCCGTCCTGGTAGATGGCGCGACTGCCGTACATCTCGAAGTACTGCACCGTGTGCCGCGCGGCGGCCTGTGGATCGTCCAGCGTATAGACGAAGCTGGTGCCGTCCATCGGCTCCTGCTCGATGCCGTCGACGACCTTGGGCTCGGGCACACCGACGAGTTCGAGTACGGTTGGGGCGACGTCGATGCAGTGCGTGAACTGGCTGCGTTTTTGCGCATCGGGCTTGATGCGGCCCGGCCAGGCGATCACCATCGGGTCGCGCGTGCCGCCCAGGTGGCTGGCCATCTGTTTGCCCCAGCGGAAGGGGGTGTTTTGGGCGTGGGCCCAGGCTGCAGCGAAGTGCGGCGCTGTGTACTCGCCGCCCAGCTCTTCGATGCCGCCCCATTTTTCGATCAGTGCCAGCTGCTCCTCGGCGTTCAGCACGACGCCGTTGAAGAATGTGGTCTCGTTGAAAGAGCCGGTGATCGTGCCCTCCATGCTGGCGCCGTTGTCGCCCCAGATGTAGATCACCAGCGTGTCGTCCAGCTCGCCCATCTCCTCGACGGCATCCAGCAGCCGGCCCACATTCCAGTCGGTGTTTTCCGAGAAACCAGCGAAAACTTCCATCTGCCGCCGGTACAGTTTCTTCTCGGCATCGCCCAGCGTGTCCCAGGCCGGGTAAGGATCGGGACGGGGTGCCAATTCGGTGTCCGGGGGGACGATGCCGAGCTTCTTCTGGCGCTCGAGGGTCCGCTCGCGGTACTTGTCCCAGCCATCGTCGAACTGACCCTTGTACTTGTCCGCCCACTCCTTGGCGACGTGGTGCGGCGCATGGGTGGCGCCAGTGGAGTAATACATGAACCACGGCTTGCTGTCGTTGTGGGCGCGCACGGCGTGCAGCCACTCGACCGCCTTGTCGGTGATGTCGTCGGGGAAGTAGTAGAGCTTGCCGTCTTCGCCTTTGGGTACGCCCAACACCGAATTGTCCTGGGTGATGACCGGGTCGTACTGGCCGGCGGCGCCGGTCAGAAAGCCCCACCAGTGATCGAAGCCCCAGGCCTGCGGCCAGTGCTCGAAGGGGCCGGATGGCCCCATCTCGCGACCTGGCGTCATGTGCCACTTGCCGAAGCCGCCGGTGATGTAGCCGTTCTCCTTCAGGATGCGGGGCAGCGCCGTGCAGCTGCGCGGCCGCGTGCCGGTGTAGCCGGGGAAGGGACCGGGAAACTCGGCGATGCCGCCCAT
>CAYUCC010000151.1:0-7555 GCA_964443225.1 uncultured Anaerolineae bacterium | reverse complement strand
TGCCTTTCATTTTTTTTGTTGTTTGGGGTTTGGGTTTGGGGGTTTGGTTTTGGGGGTTTGGGTTTTGGGTTTGGGGTTAGGGGTTAGGTGCCGATCGACGGCCACGTCCCCAACCCCCATCCCCCAACCCCCAACCCCTACCCCCAACCCCTGACCCCCATCCCCTGACCCCCATCCCCCTACTCCCCACGCAGGAGTGCCCGGCTCATGGCTGTGTGACGGCGTACCAGGTCGGGCAGGTCGAGTCCCTCGATGTGGCCCTCGCGCACGCGGACGGCACCGTTGATCACGCTGAGATCGACCTGCTGCGGTGCGCAGAACACCACCGCCGCCAGTGGGTCGTGACGGGCGCCACTAAATGTCGCGTGGTCGAGTTTGATCCCAATGAAGTCGGCAGCCATTCCCGTTTCCAGGGCGCCGATGTCATCACGCCCCAGCACTGCGGCCCCACCGCGCGTTGCCAGCTCGAGTGCTTCGGCGGCGCTCAGGCCGGCCGGGTTGCCCAGCACGCGCTGTAAGAGCAGCGCCTGCCGCGCCTCGGCCAGCAGGTGCCCGCTGTCATTGCTGGCACTACCATCCACCCCCAAACCCACGAACGCGCCACGATCGAGCAGGCGGCGCACCGGTGCGATGCCGCTGGCCAGGCGCATGTTGCTGCTGGGGCAATGCGCAGTTCCCGTGCCGGTGCGCGCAATGAGGTCGATCTCGGCCTCGCTGAGGTGAACGCAGTGTGCATGCCAGACATCGCGTCCCGTCCAGCCCAATTCTTCGGCATACTCGACCGGCCGCCGGCCGAAGGCACGCAGACAGAACGCCTCTTCATCCTTTGTTTCGGCGAGGTGGGTGTGAAGCTGCACGCCGTAGCTGCGGGCCAGGGCGGCGCTCTCGCGCATCAACTCGGGTGTCACCGAAAACGGCGAACACGGGGCCACGACGATACGCACCATGGCGAACCGCTCCGCCTGATGAAACGTCTCGATGGCGCGCCGGCAATCGGCCAGGATTATTTCCTCCGTCTCGACCACTGAATCCGGCGGGAGTCCGCCTGCACTTTCGCCCAGGGACATCGACCCGCGACTGGCATGGAAACGGATGCCCAGCTCGACCGCCGCCTGTATCTGGTCGTCGATGCGGCTGCCGTTGGGCCACAGGTAGTGGTGATCGCTGCTGGTGGTGCAACCGCTCAGCATAAGCTCGGCCAGTCCCAGTTTGGCGCCCAGGTAAACCGCCTCCGGCGTCAGACGAGCCCAGATGGGGTAGAGTGTCTTTAGCCAGTCGAAAAGCACGGCGTTTTGGGCCATGCAGCGGGTGAGGGACTGGTAGAGGTGATGGTGGGTATTGACCAGGCCTGGCAGGATGATCAGCCCGCGTGCATCGAGCACCGTGTTGGCTGTGGTGGGCAGCTCAGCGGTGGTACCCACCTGTTCGATGACCTGGTTGCGTACGAAGACAGCACCATCGGCAATGCGCCGGCGCTGTGCATCCATGGTGACGATCAGGTCGGCGTGTTGTACAAGTAAGGTGGACATCGTTGTCTCCCACGCTCGTCAAAATTCGAGCTTTTTGAAGCGAATCGCGATGCTTTGCACGAGGCCAATCCCGATGAGGAAAATCAGCAGTGAGCTGCCACCATAACTGATCAGGGGTAACGGTTTGCCGGTGACCGGCAGCAGGTTGAGATTCATCCCAATGTTGACCGCGACCTGGAAAAAGATCAGCGATGTGATCCCGATCACGATCAAACGTCCAAAGCTGTCGCGTGCCAGGTCGGCAATGCGGAGCAGGCGCATCAGCAGGACGAAAAACAGCAGCAGCACGAATATGGCGCCAATGAAACCGAGCTCCTCGGCCACCACTGAAAAGATGAAGTCGGTGTGGCGCACGCGTAAGAAGTGGAGCTGGCTCTGACTGCCGTGAAACAAACCCTGACCCAGGATACCGCCGTTGCCAATACTGATCAGGGCCTGGTTGACGTTATAGAAATCATCCGGATTGGCTGCCGGATTGAGGAACAGCATGATGCGGTTGCGCATGTAGTCTTCGAGGGAGAGCCAGACTGCCGGTGCAGCCAACAGGGCCAATACACCGCTCAGCACCACGTAGATCATCGGCAGTCCGGCGATCAGCAGCATGATCGCGCCCGCAAAGGCAATCGACAGGGCGGTGCCCAGGTCGGGCTGGAGGTAGATGAGACCCACCGGAACCGCCAGCAGCACGATGGCGCCCAGGTAGGTTGTAATGCGGTTCATGCGGTGTTCACGGTCGGCGAGGAAGCGGGCAAGCGCAATCACGACCACGATTTTAGCCAGCTCGGAGGGCTGGATCGGCCATCCAATTTCGAGCCAGCGTTGGGCACCGCCCTGGGCAAAACCGACTGCGCTCACCAACGCCAGCATGCCCAGCGTAATCATGTACAACACGCGGGACGCGGTGCCCAGCAGTTGGTATTCGATGGCTGCCGTCACAAAGAGCAGTGCCAGGCCGACCACGGCGAAAAGGACCTGGCGCTGCACCAGGTCTTCCAGGCCGGGCGTGTTGATCGTGGCGCTGCGCACCATAATGATGCCGAAAATCACCGCCACGATCGTTGTGACTAACAGAATCCAGTCGAAATTACGCCAGTATCGCCGCATCAAACGTTGTCCCTTGTCAGATCGACCGCCCCGTGCCGCTGCGCATCAGTCACCGGGCTGGAGGCGCAGGTACGGATCACCCGGCGGCATGGGTACATCAAAATAGGTGTGGAGGATCTCCGATGCAACCGGTACGGCCACCGCAGAACCCTCGCCACCATTGTAGATAAACACCACGACGGCAATTTCTGGATTGTCGTAGGGCGCAAAGGCGGTGAACCAGGCGTGGGTAGGCAAACGACCTTTGGCATCATAACCGATCTCGGGATCCCAAAACTCAGCGGTGCCAGTCTTACCGGCAACGGCAACCCCGGCCACGCGTGCCCCCGGTGCCGTGCCCTGGGACCAGTTGACCGCACCAAACATGCCTTCGCGAACCACGGCCATGTTGACCGGTGATATCGGAATCTGGCGGATGATTTCCGGTTCCATTTGTTCGACCACGGTGCCGCTGCTGTCCGTCAGCTGCGCCACCAGCTGGGGCTGGTGGAGTGTACCGCCATTGGCAATCGCGGCCGTGGCGTTGACCACCTGCAGGGGCGTTGCCAGCACAAAACCCTGCCCAATCGACATGTTGTACGTGTCACCCGTGAACCAACCCTCACCGTAGGTCAGACGTTTCCACTGGTCCGACGGAACAAGTCCACCATGTTCGCCCGGCAGTTTGATTCCACTGGGCTCGCCATAACCGAACTGGTTGGCGTATCGTGCCAGGCGATCCACGTTGAGTCCCTCAAAATCACGCAGGCCACCGCCCACCTGGTAAAAGAACACGTCGCACGATTCGGCCAGGGCTTCCGTGACGTCGATGGCCCCATGACCACGGCCGTACTGCTGAATCCAGCAGTAAAAGGGTTGCGCCTTGGAGATATCGTTGGGATAGTACTTGTTGGGCAGCCACATGATGCCGTTGTCCTGCAGGCGGGTACGGGACGTGATGACGCCTTCCTCCAACCCGGCCGATGCGGCCACCATCTTGAAGGTCGATCCGGGCGGGTAGATACCGCTGATGGCATGGTTCAACAGCGGGCGTGTCGGATCGCCGCTCAACACGGCGTATTCTTTCTCTGTGATGCCGTCGGCGAACAAATTGTTGTCGTAGGTTGGCAGGCTGACCATGCCGAGAATGGCACCGTTTTGTGGATTCATCGCAATTGCCACGCCGGAGGGTGAACCAGCCGCCGCCAGACCGCGGCGCAGTGCCGCCTCCATGGCCTGCTGCAGCTGCACATCGATGGTCAGGTGAAGGTTGTAGCCGGGCACGGGCTGGCGTGGCTCACCCACGGTGCTGATTTCGCGGCCAGCCACGTCGACCTGAATTTGACGGTAACCGACCTGCCCCCGCAGTTCTTGCTCGTACGAATTCTCCAGGCCTGCGTAACCAACCCAGTCCTGTGAGCCATAACCCTCGGCGGCGTACGTCTCTGCCTGTTCGGCCGGAATGGGTCCCAAATAGCCAATCAGGTCGGCGGTCAAAGCCCCCGTCAGGTATTCACGCATGGCATTGATCTGCACCTGCACACCGGGCAGGGTGTGACCCATCTCTTTGACCAAAAATGCGGCGTCCTGTGGCACCTGATTGACGATCGTTATTGGACGGAAGGCGCTGCCCAGGCGTGCTGTGATGACCGCGTCACGAATCAGTGTCACCGCAGCGGCGCGCGGCATGGTCTGCAGATCTGCGAAATTAAGCGGCAGGCGTGGCGGTGCCGGTTCGGCCGCAACGGGGGTCACCGTGGATGAAACGACGGCGGTGGCAGCAGCCGTGCGGTTGGGTGGTCGCGGCGTTGACGTGGCGATCAGGGTGGGTGTGATGGTCGCTGTGGGTTCAACGACAGGCTCGACAGGCGTTACAAGCAGCGTGATCAGATGATCGAGGGCGGCATCAAGTGGTTCGTCGTCGTCTGGCAGGTCAGCAGGAACGACGATGACGGCAAAAGTGGGACGATTGCGCGCCAGAATTCGCCCTGCGCTATCGTAGATAACACCGCGCGCGGCCGGTTCGATGACCTCCCGAAACCGATTGGAGTCGGCGAGGGCGCGCAATTCCTGACCCTGGCCCACCTGGAGTCGCCACAGCTGGAAACTCAACGCCACGAGGACCACGATAATGATCGCGCGATAGACAAACGTGCGGATAACCGCAACCTGGGTCGATGTGCTCACGAGACGCGGGTCACTTTCTGTCTACAGTTGTGCCTGCCGTCCATTGACGATGCCTCCAATCCACCGCACACCAGGATAGAGAATAGGCAGGACCACGGCATTGTACACCGCATTGGGCAGGATGACCCCAACGATCGCCTCCGGCCATACCGTAGGCCGTCCCACAAGGGTCAGGATGGCGACCACAATGATGCCATACAGCACACCGGCCAGCAGGCCGCCCAGGGCCAGGATCAGGACATGGCCCCGAAAAAGATTGGAAGACACCATGCCAACGACGGAGACAACGATGATCAGCGCAATCGCCGAGACACCGAGGGGTGTACCTGCAAGCAAATCCAACCACAAACCACCGATGAAGGCCCACATCAGGCCACGCTGGCTGCCGTATTCCATGGTGTACCCCACCACCACGATCAGAACCAGGTTCGGCACGGCGTTGAATGCCTGTAAGGCAGGCACCAGCGTCGTTTGCAGAAGTGCCACCAGGCCCAACAACGGAATCAGCAGATAATAGTTCATCAGTCACAGGACCAGCCCGCCGGCTCAGTTTGCCTCGTCAGGGGGCTGTGTAATGCTGTCGATCGGTTGCCAGTTGGTGATCACCAGCACCATCTCGAGCTGGTTGAAATCAACCGTTGGACGCACCTCGGCATATTGGAACATTTCGTAATCGCGGTGCACTACATCCACCACCTGTCCAACTACCAGGCCCTTGGGAAAATTGCCCCCCAATCCCGACGTCAATACAATGTCGCCCGGGCTGATCGTTGCATCCTGGGGAAGGTAATCCATGCGGGGATTGCCACCATCCATGCCGTTGACGATACCGATCAGCCGTGAACCCTGGATGATGGCATTCACGGCGCTGCCCGGATCGGTGGTCAACAGTACCCGTGAAGAGGTGGCGTTGACGTCGGTCACCCGCCCGACAAGCCCGACGTCGCTGACGACTGGCATGCCTGGGGCAATGCCATGATCACTGCCCAGATCGATCTGCAAATACCGCAGCAGTGTCGGATCACGACCCACGATGCGCCCGATGATCTGCCCACCGCGTACTTCCAGGCTGGGATTGGCCTGCCGGAAACGCAGAAGTCGCCGCATGCGGGCGTTGTCGACCTCGACGTCCTTCAGACGGACATTTTCGATGGTCAATCGTCCAACCAACTCCTGCAGGTCAGCATTCCGTTGGCGCAGGGTGGTCAGCTCGCGCGCAGTGTCAACCAATGATTGCATCCCGTACGTGACCGACGCCATGCCCGATTGCAGGGGCAGTATGGGGCGCAGGACGAGGGATTTGACCGCGTTCAAGGTGCCGAGCTGGTTGAGTACCAGTAGCCCGACGCTCACAGCGAGCAGAACCAGCGCGCGGGCATTGGCTGCCCGCAGGTAGCCTTGCGGTATTCGCAACATTTTCGTATCAGGCCCGCATCAATGAATGGTGCTGCCGCGCTGCATGCTGGTCAACACCTTACGCAGATCGTCGAGCGATTCGAGAATCTTTTCCGCACCCTTGGCCACGCACGCCAACGGCTCGTTGGCGACGTAAACCTTCATTTTCGTCTCTTCACTCACGCGTTGGGCCAGACCGCGCAGGAGCGCGCCACCACCCGCCAGCACGATACCATCGGACATCAGGTCGGCCACGAGTTCGGGTGGGGTATCGTCGAGTGTCCCCTTGATGGCCTCGACGATGATACCAACCGAGTTGCGCAGCGCCTCGCGTACTTCGATGCTGCTGACGTCTACCGCTTCGGGCAAACCGGTAATCAGGTTTCGCCCACGCAGGGTGTAGACGATTTCTTCTTCCAGCGGATACGCCGAACCGGCTTCGATTTTGGCCCGTTCCGATGTCCGATCGCCGATCAACAGGTTGTATTTCTGCCGCGCGTACGCAATGATATCCTCGTCCATCTCATCCCCGGCGACGCGGATCGAACGTGCGACGACGATTCCACCCAGGGCAATGACGGCGACTTCGGTCGTACCGCCGCCGATATCGACGATCATCGAACCCTTGGCTTCGGTGACCTTCAAACCGGCCCCGATGGCCGCCGCCATGGGCTCCTCGACGAGATACGCTTCGCGTGCGCCCGCGCTGATCGCCGCATCGTGTACGGCGCGCTTCTCTACTTCGGTCACACCACTGGGAATGCCGACCACGACTCGCGGCCGTGGAATGCGCAACATCGAACGCTCGTGCACTTTGCGGATGAAGTGGTGCAGCATCTGCTCGGTGACGTCGAAATCGGATATCACGCCATCACGCAGCGGACGAACCGCCACGATATTGCCCGGTGTGCGGCCCACCATCTCTTTGGCTTCGGCACCGATGGCCAGAACTTTTTTGGTCTTCTTCTCGATCGCTACCACCGATGGCTCGTCGATGACGATGCCTTCACGGCGCACACAAACCAGGGTGTTGGCCGTACCCAGGTCGATACCAATGTCGTATGAAAACAGGCCCAATAGCCAGTTGAGCGGATTGAACAACGACTACTCTCCTCCCAAACACGCCGGCGGCGAAAAAACCGGCCTGGCAAGGTGCGTCAGGCCGTTCGGATCGATCGCTCCGTCGCTCGGCTTCAATCGGTGCATTATACCATCGAAAACGTGATCCGTAAAAACCTGACAAACCCGCAAACCCACACCCGCACCGCCCGCCCCCGCAACAAACAAACGTGCTCCCTATTTCAACGAAACTCCCCCCCCTCCGGTTACACCTTCCCCCAACCCCCAACCCCAACCCCACC
>CAYUCC010000150.1:0-7558 GCA_964443225.1 uncultured Anaerolineae bacterium | reverse complement strand
CCGCCATCACCAGCTGCACCAACACCTCCAACCCCTCGGTGATGATCGGCGCCGGTCTGCTGGCCAAAAAGGCGGTCGAGCGCGGCCTGCGTGTACCGCCCTACGTCAAAACGAGCATGGCACCCGGCTCGCGCGTCGTGTCCGATTACCTGGATGCGGCCGGGCTGACGCCTTACCTGGAGGCACTCGGTTTTCACATCGTCGGCTACGGCTGCACCACCTGCATCGGCAACAGCGGCCCCGTGCCGGACGACATCGCCGAGGCAATCAAACAGGAAAACCTGGTGGCGGCGGCGGTGCTCAGCGGCAACCGCAACTTCGAGGGACGCATCAACCCGGTGGTACGGGCCAATTACCTGGCCTCACCGCCGCTGGTGGTGGCCTATGCCGTCGCCGGCTCGATGGACGTCGACCTGGCACGTGAGCCGATCGGGCAGGACCACAACGGCAACCCGGTCTACCTGCGCGAAATCTGGCCCAGCCAGGAAGAGATCAAGGAGTCGGTGGCGCAGGCTCTGCGGCCCGAGATGTTCGAGCGCCAGTACAGCAACGTCTTCGACGGCAATGCGATGTGGAACGAGATCAGCATCCCCGAAGGCAAACTGTACCGCTGGGACGCTGAATCGACCTACATCCGCGAACCGAACTTCTTCGACGACCTGACACCCGAACCGGCAGCGCTGCACGACATCGTCGGGGCGCGTGTGCTGGCCTTGATGGGCGATTCGGTCACGACTGACCACATCTCACCAGCCGGCAACATCGCGCGCAACAGCCCGGCGGGCCGGTATTTGGTGTCGCTGGGTGTCGATCCAATCGACTTCAACTCCTACGGGGCGCGGCGCGGCAATCACGAGGTCATGGTGCGCGGCACCTTTGCCAACATCCGTATCAAGAACCTGATGCTGCCCGGCGTCGAAGGGGGTTACACGAGCTACCTGCCCACCGGCGAGCAGCTGTCGATCTACGATGCGGCGATGCGTTACAAAGCCGACGGCACACCGCTGCTGGTGATCGCGGGCAAAGAGTACGGCACCGGCAGCTCGCGCGACTGGGCGGCCAAGGGCACGATGCTGCTGGGGGCCAAGGCGGTGCTGGCCGAGAGCTTCGAGCGCATCCACCGCAGCAACCTGATCGGGATGGGCGTGCTGCCCCTGCAGTTCATGCCGGGTGAAACTGCCCACACCTACGAACTGACCGGCCAGGAGACGTTCGACGTCCTGGGCATCAGCGACGGCATGACCGCCGGCCAGGCGGTCACCCTGCGCGTGCGCCGGCCCGATGGCCACGAATCTACCTTCCAGGTTCAATCGCGCATCGATACACCGGTGGAAGTCGAATACTACCGCAACGGCGGCATCCTGCAAACGGTGCTGCGCAACCTGCTGAAGGGTGGGCAATAAGCGATAGTTGACCGCAAAGATCGCACAGGTCACACAGAAAATATTTATAACGTCTATGTGTTTTGTGCGTTCTTTGCGGTAAAAAAGCGGGGCGCACCGGGAGCCCCGTGGGCAAAGGAGCGATCATGAAAGCATTACGTGCCTGGATGAAACAGTGGCGTGAGCAGCTGGCGGTCGTGGGGTCGCCCAGGCTGGTGCCGGCGGCAGTGAACGGTCCGGGCCAGAACTGGCTGCTGGCGCAGAGTGGCGATGGCGGCGGAAAACGCAAAGTACAGGCGGGCCGGCGGCGGCGCGATGATCCAGCCGCCAGTGGGCCGCGCGAGCAGGCCGATGCGCCCGATCGTGACCGGCCCTCTTCGGCGCCACCACCGTCGTCGGGTGGCACGCGACCCCCAAGCAGCGGCGGGAGTTGGGGCGGATCACCGTCGTCGGCACCATCGGGGGGTGGCATGCGCATGTCACCGCTGCTGATGGGTGTGGTGCTGGTGGTGCTGCTGCTGTGTATCGTGCCCATCTTCCTGCTGCAAGGGGGCGGCGGCGATGCGGTGCAGCCCGTGGACCCGTCCGACAGCGGCCAGGAGCAGCCGCTCGACCTGGGTCAGCTGCAGCCGACAGTCATACCGGCCTTGCCGACACGTGTGGTTCCCACGCGCACGCCGCGCCCGGTGGTACCAGCCGGCGGCCAGGACGGTGATGCCACCTGGACCGTCATGCTGTACCAGGACGCCGATGACAAGATTCTCGAACAGGACATCTACGTCGACCTCAACGAAGCGGAACGTGTCGGCTCCAGCGCGCGGGTCAACATCGTTGCCCAGGTCGATCGGTACCGCGGTGGTTACCAGGGCGATGGCAACTGGACCTCGGCCAAACGCTTCTACGTCACGCAGGATGACGACCTGCAGCGCGTGCGCTCCGAGCAGGTGGCCGACCTGGGTGAAGTGAACATGTCCGACACCCAGACCCTGGTCGATTTCGTGCGCTGGGCGGCTGAGACCTACCCGGCGGACAAGTACGTGCTCATCCTTTCCGACCATGGCATGGGCTGGCCCGGCGGCTGGAGTGATCCAACCGTGTCCGGCAGTGAGGACCGCAGCATTCCGCTGACCAGTGCGTTGGGCAACCAGATGTACCTGATGGAGCTGGACGATGCATTGGGGCAGATCCGTGCGCAGACCGGCATCGACAAGTTCGAGCTGGTGGGCATGGACGCCTGCCTGATGGGGCACATGGAGGTGTTGAGTGCCCTGGAGCCGCACGCGCGCTACGCCGTGGTCTCACAGGAAACCGAACCGGCCTTGGGCTGGGCCTACACCAGTTTCCTGGGCACTTTGGCGGCCAATCCGGGTATCGACGGCGGCCAGCTTGGCCAGGTGATCGTGGACAGCTACATCGAGCAGGACCAGCGTGTCGTCGACGACCAGGCGCGCAGCGACTACGTTGGCCGCGGTGCCACGGCGCGGCAGCTGGCCAACAAGCTGCAGCGCGACATTACACTCACGGCGGTCGACCTGCAGACACTGCCCGAGCTGATGGCCAGCATGGACGATTTCGCCTACGCCCTGCAGGGTGTCAACCAGCGCACCGTCGCCCAGGCCCGAAACTATGCCCAGGCCTTCACCAGCATCTTTGGATCGAATGTGCCGGCTTCTTACATCGACCTGGGCAACTTTGCCCAGCTTTTGAAGCGGGAAAGTGGCAATGCAGGCATTGGCCAGGCAGCCGACCGTGTCATGGCGGCCTTGGGCCGGACGGTGATCGCCGAAAAACATGGTCCCAACAAACCAGGCGCCACCGGCGTTTCGGTGTATTTCCCCAACTCGCAGCTTTACCGCTCGGCGGTCGCGGGTCCGCAGTCGTACACGGCCATCGCGCGTCGTTTTGCGCAAGATTCGCTGTGGGACGATTTCCTGGCCTTCCATTACACGGGCCGCAACTTCGAGCCAGCCAGTAATGCAGTAGCCGTGCCGCAGCGTGGGGAAACCGTGGTTGCGCCGGGCACCGGCGTCATCGAGGTGTCCCCCATCAGTCTGTCGTCGAACACGGCCGCGCCGGGGGAGCCCGTCGTGCTCAGTGCCGACGTCAGCGGTGAGAATATCGGCTACATCAAGTTCTTCGTCGGTTTTTACGACCGCGATGCCAACTCGATCAACGTGGCCGATTCGGACTACCTGGAGAGCAGCGACACCCGTGAGATCGACGGTGTCTACTACCCGGACTGGGGTGAGGGTGACTTCAACCTGGAGTTCGAGTGGGAACCGGTGGTGTTTGGCATCAACGACGGTCAGAAGTCGCACGTGGCCCTGTTCAACCCGGAGACGTACGGCAGAACGTGGGAAGAAGCCACTTACTCGGTCGACGGTATCTACACCTACGCCGACGGCGGTGAGCAGCGCTACGCCAGGATGTACTTCGCGAACGGCGAGATGCAACAGGTGTTTGGTTTCACCAACAGCGACGGCACCGGCGCCCCGCGTGAGATCACACCGCAGGCCGGGGATACGTTCACCATCATCGAGAAGTGGCTGGACCTGAACGCCAGCGGTCAGATCGAACAGACCTCTGCTGAGCAAGGGGACACCCTGACGTTCGGTAACCAGCCGTTCCGCTGGCGGGAGATGGATGCCGCGGCGGGTGATTATCTCGTGGGGTTCATCGTCGAGGACCTGGATGGCAACCCAACGGCGGCGTATGCGCGGGTGGGGGTGGAGGAGTAGGAAGTACGGAGTAGGAAGTACGGAGTAAGGAGATGGTGCTAATTAAGCCCCCCTACTCCGTACCAACAAAAAACGGGGAGCGGTCGACCACCGCTCCCCGTTTCGATCCTACGGCGTTAGTGTTTGGCTGTTTCAGCGGTGCTGCTGAAGTTGCCGCCTTTGCGGCTGCGGTTGACGGCCCAGCCGATGATCAGCAGACCGATCACGATGATCGACCCAGTGACCACGGTGATCGTGTCGTAGGCGACGATGATCGGCGCCATGATCAGGCTGACCAGGTTGATGACCTTGATCATAGGGTTGAGCGCGGGACCGGCGGTGTCCTTCAGGGGATCGCCGACAGTGTCGCCGACGACGCCGGCCTTGTGGCGGTCGGAGCCCTTACCGGTGTTTTTGACCAGGTCGCGCGGTTCGTCCTCGATCGTCTTTTTGGCGTTGTCCCAGGCACCACCTGACGTGGACATGAACACCGCCAGCAACTGACCCGAAAGAATGACCCCGGCCAGGAAGCCGCCCAGGGCCTCCACCTGCAGCGCCAGACCGATGACGATTGGAGTCACGATGGCCAGCAGCGCCAGGTTGACAAGCTCACTCTGTGCGGCTATGGTGGAGATCGTCACCGCCTTGGCGTAATCGGGCGTGACCGTGCCCTCCATGATGCCCGGAATCTTGAACTGGCGGCGGACCTCAGTGACGATCAGGCCGGCGGCACGTGCCACCGCCTTGATTGCCAGCGACGAGAACAGCCACGGTACGGCGCCGCCGATCAAAAAGCCGACGAAGACCACCGGTGCCGAGATGTTGATACCCTGCGCCAGGGCCGTGGGGTCGATCTTGTTGACGTCGGTGACGTAGGAGGCAAACAACGAAACCGCCGCAATCACGGCTGAGCCAATCGCGATACCCTTGGTGATGGCCTTGGTGGTGTTGCCCACACCATCCAGGTCGGCCATGATCTGGCGGGCCTTGGGATCGAGACCGGCCATTTCGCCGATGCCGTTGGCGTTGTCGGAGATCGGGCCGAAGGAGTCCATCGCCACGTTGTTACCGGTCAGGGTCAGCATGCCGATACCGGCCAGGGCCACACCGTAAGCCACATAACCGGCACCCAGTGGGGCATAGATGAAATACGAGGCCATGATCGTCAAAGCGATAATGACCACGGCCCACACCGTGGACTCATAACCAACCGCCAGACCCGACAGAATCGTCGTCGCGGGGCCGCCATCGGTGGCTTGGCGAATCTCAGTCACGGGTGTGGCATGCGTACCCGTAAAGTAGTCGGTCAGGCGGTCGAGCACGATGGCCAGCACGACGCCGGCGGTCGTGGCCAGGAAAGGCCGCCACCAGCCGCCGTTGACATCCTGCATGTAGAAGAAAGCCACGATGCCAAAGAGGACCACCGAGATGGCAGCCGAGGTAAGAAAGCCGCGGAAGATGGCTGCCATGGCGTTACCTGACTGACCCGGACCGCTGCGCACCAGGTAGGTGCCGATGATCGAGGAGAGCACACCGATGCCGCGCACCAGCAGCGGGTAGATGATCCAGTTGAGCTGGTCGGTTTGGGCGACGAGGGCCAGACCCAGGATCAAAGCCGAGACGATGGTCACTTCGTACGATTCGAAGATGTCGGCCGCCATACCGGCGCAGTCACCGACGTTGTCACCGACCAGGTCGGCAATCACGGCGGCGTTGCGTGGATCGTCCTCAGGGATGTCCTGTTCGACTTTACCCACCAGGTCGGCACCGACGTCGGCGGCTTTGGTGTAGATACCACCACCGACACGCATGAAGAGTGCGAGCAGGGTGCCGCCAAAACCAAAGCCCAGCAGAGCATCCGGTGCCGCGACGCCAAAGATCATGAAGATGATGGTGCCACCGAAGAGGCCCAGGCCGTCGGTCAGCATACCGGTGATCGTGCCTGCACGGTAGGCGATGCGCAGGGCGCCGCCGAAGCTGTTGCGTGATTCGGCAGCGACGCGCACGTTGGCTTCGACCGCCATGCGCATACCGATCTGGCCGACCATCAGGCTAAACCCGGCACCCATGACGAAGGCAATGGCTCGCCCAAATCCGATGAGCAGGCGCACCTGGTCTTCGGGCATGCCGGGGAAGCGGACCATGGCTTCGGCGGTAGGGGGGACGATGTAGACGCTGAAAAAGAGCAGAACGGTGAGTATTGCGATGAACGGTAAGATGCTGCGCAGCTGGCGGCTCAAGTAGGCGTCGGCACCTGTTTTGATGGCCATCCAGACTTCCTGCATCTTGGGCGTGCCCTTGTCTTCACGCAGCACCTGGCGGCGTAGAAACAGGGCGTAGAGCAGACCCAGGATGGCGATCAACAACACGCCCCATAATGCCCAGGTCTCGAACGTTGTTAGGGATAAATGATCTAACATGCGCGGCCTTTCCTCCTCAAACTCAGAAGTTAACGAACTAAACTCATGTTCTGGAGAAACCAGGAGTTTCGTGAGCCTCACACTGCCTCAAAACCCCAAGGTTGAACGAAACATGAGTTTAAGACGGAGAATTTGATTTCATTTTAGGCGTGATGGTAGGAAATGTCAAGACCAATAGTGGATATTTGTGATGAATCGCCCGATTGACCCTTCATCCTGGCGCGGGCGAATCGTTCTGATTACCGGCGCCGCCAGCGGCATCGGTCGCGCCTGCGCCCGGGAATGGGCTGACGTGGGTGCCACGCTGGTCCTCGTCGACCGCAACGCCGCGGCGCTGCACGTCGTGGCCGCTGAACTGGCCGGCGTCACGCCGGTGACGGCGCGCGCGCTCGATGTCACCGACGGTGTGCCGGTGACGCAGCTCGTGCATGACATCGAAGAAACCACCGGTGGTATCGATGTCGTCGTCAATGCGGCCGGCATCCTGCGTGCCGGACCCGCTTGGTCAGCCACACCGGACGATTACGCACGGCAGATGCACGTCAACTACCTGGGTACGGTCCGGGTGTGCCAGGCGGTGCTGCCCGGCATGTTGGCCCGCGGGCACGGCTGCCTGGTCAACCTGGCATCGATCCAGGCCCTGCGCCCGCTGCCCGAGTTTGCCGGGTACGCGGCCAGCAAGGCGGCGGTGTGGGCGTATTCGGTGGCCCTGCGCGACGAGCTGGCCATGCGGCGATCGGGGGTGCGCGTGGCGGTGGCCTGCCCGACGACGGTGCGCACGCCGCTGGTTGAAAACCTGGCCTACCAGCCGCCCATCTACGCCCGTTTTCCGTGGCTGCCACCGGACCGCGTGGCCCATGCCATCCGGCGCGGGGTGGAGCGGCGCCAGTTCCTCATTCTGGTCGATTGGCAGGCGCGGGGGTTGTGGTGGTTGGTGCGGCTGGCGCCGGGGGTGGCGGATTGGGTGGTGAGACGGGTTTCATTTTAGATTTTGGATTTTGGATTTTGGATTTTGGATTTGATTTTGGATTTTGGATTT
>CAYUCC010000149.1:3230-7613 GCA_964443225.1 uncultured Anaerolineae bacterium | reverse complement strand
GCAAAAAAGATGGCGTGTGCCGGCCGCAGGCTCTCTTCTTCGCCGTGATGCAGCATCTCGCTGGCGATGAAGGTGCGCTGGTCCACGCGGCACACACCCTGCCCCTGCACACGGGCAGACCCGCAGCGGTGCGGGCACAGCTGGCAGTCCGTCAGGTGCCGGCGTGCATCCGCCGCGCGGATTACCAGATCGAGAGTCAGCGTGTCCTTTGGCAGCGGTGTGATCACGGCTTAACTCAACAGGTTCCGCAGCCAACCGGCGATGCGTTCGATGTTGCGATGATGGACCGTACGTACCAGTTGGCCGTCATGGGTGGCCAGCAGCGTGACGTGCTGCAGCCGCCGTATTCCATAGTAGATGGTGTACCGGCGGTTGCTGACACTGCGCCAGGTGTAACGATCGGCCAGCGCAGCCACGTCGGCATCGGCACCGATGGGCTCGTGTCGCAGATCGACCAGTTCGGCCTCTTCGAGCTGTTGGCAGGTGTGGCACACGGCGCGCTCGCTGTCCATGCAATCGGGACAGTAGTCCAGCGTGCACACGCGGCAGACCTGCTTGTGCGGGTGGCACACGCCGCGCTCGCACCCCGGACAGAACAAAACGTGGCGGCTGCACACCGGTTCGTCGTCGACCAGGCAGCGGTCGCTGTGCAGTTCACAAGTCGATTGGCGGCATTGCCCGCACACCTGCCGGTGCGCGTCGCACACCATTGTACCACATTCTGCACATGGCACCAGACAGGCCCGGCACCCCTCGAGGCCGCATGTGACGCACCTGGCCACCGTGACGGCCTCGGTGCCGCAGTGCGGGCAGGTGATAAGGCAGTGTTTGCACACGGGTCCGCTTTCCAGCGGCGCGGCCATGACGTGGGCCGGACAGTAGGTATTGCCGCAGGCAATGCACGTCTGCACGCACGCCTGGCAGAAGACCTGCCCGCAGTAGTGACAGGTGGCTGTGTGGGCCGAAGGCCGAGCACAGGACGAACAGATGATGGCACAACGACTGCACAGCAGATGGGCCGTGGCCAGGTGGTCGGCCACCAGGTGGCTGCGGCACTGCCGCGTGCCACAGCCAGCGCACACGTCCTGGCAGGTGAAACAGGTTGTCTCCTGGCAGGTCGGGCAGCGGGCACAGTGCTCAGCACAGGCCCATTGGCCGCACGCACCGCAGACGACCGCACAGTCACTGCACAGCAGCTCCTTGCAGGAACTGCACCCCTGCAAGCCGCATTCCAGGCAGAGATCGCGCGCGCAGGCGTGACAGCGCGCCAGACAGTCGGGACAGGTGATGTGCCCATTGGCACAGAGACCGATGCCCAGTGTGGGCGTATCGCAGACGTGGCACAGCGGTGGTTCCAGCGTTCCTGTAAAGAGGTTGCGAGCGATGGGGACGCGCAGTGAATCGTCGTCCGCCTGCCGCCGCAGGTGCAGCACGTGTTCCCAGGTCGGTTCGACCAGCTGTGCGACGCTGAACAGAGTTACAGTCACGCGTAACCGGTGGTTTTCGATCTCCTCGGCCATTTTGCGGTGCAGGTCGGTGCGCAGTTGGGCGCGCTGCTCCTCGGCACGCCACGGTTCATCGGACCGGTCCTGGATTTCGAGGGCCTGTTCTTCGTAGTAGGACACCAGGCGGGACAGGGTTTTGTGCAGCCGTGGCAGGATCTCCTGTTCGAGTGTGGCACACTGCTGATCGGCATAGTAGATGGCGCGCCGGCGGGCCTCTTCGGCCAACGTCACGAGAACGTCGTCTCGGAGTTCCACACCGTCGACCACCGTCGGGAGCGATTGTTCGAGCAGGGCCGGCCAGTCGGGTATGGTTTCACCGTTTTCGTGCAGCGCCACGGCGAAGAGCTCTTCGCGTTTGTCGTCGGCGCGGAAGCTGACGTGAAAGTTGAACTGGCACAGGAAACGCCCCGTGCGGCGTGTGGTGACGCGTGTCGTGTGGCAGTTGACCAGGGTAACACCATCGGGCAGGCCGCGCGTGGCCAGCGCAGGATAACGGTCGGGCAGCGTGTGCCGGATGAATGAACCGTGATGGGTGATGTAGGCCATCAGCCGGTCGAAAGCGCGGCTGCCATAGGCCATCAGGTCGTGGTACGGTGAGACGTGCGCGGCCGAAAATACGAGCTGGAGGTCGGGTTTGCCGAAGTGTTCGGTCAACTCGGGCGTAAGTGCCACGTGGAGTGCGCCGTGCCGCACCGGTGAGACGCGCGCGCCGAACAGGCCAAAGGCATCGAGGGCCAGGTCGTGCAGCGAGTGATCGATCGCTGAAGCGGTGCGCACCGGTTTGCCTTTGCGTGCCATGGTCAGTCCTCGAGCCACACGTTGAGCAGGGTGCTGGATTCACGAATCGACTCGAACTCGTGCCGCGCATGTTGGATGGTCTGCCCGATGGCGGACATCCGTTCGGCCAGCTCGTTGTCGTCGCGGCTCTTCTCCCAGGCTTCGCGGACCAGGTCCTCGAAGCTTTTTTTGCTGTCGAGGGTGCCCAGGATGAGGTCCAGCTCGCCAATGACCAGCTCGAACATACGAATCTTGTAGGCCAATAAATCGAGCACGTGCGATTCGATGGTGGCATTGCTCGAGAGGTTGAAGATCGACACCTCGTGTTTTTGGCCCAGCCGGTGCAGACGCCCGATGCGCTGTTCGACGCGCATCGGGTTCCAGGGCATGTCGTAGTTGATCAGCTGGTGGCAGAACTGCAGGTTGCGCCCCTCGGCGCCCGACTCGGTGCTGACCAGCACCCGCGCATGGTGGGAGAAGGCATCGATCGCCGCTTCCTTTTGATGAATGTTGAGCCCGCCGTGGAAGCCGACGGTGCTGATACCCGCTGCGTTGAGGTCATTGACGATGAGGTCCAGGGTGTGCCGGTATTCGGTAAAGATCAGGAACTTGCCCGGAAAACGGCCCACAATTTCGCGCACCGCATCGAGTTTACGGCTGCCACGGATGCCGCTGGCCAGTTCCAGGAAGCCGGCCAGCCGCTGGCGGGTTGCGGGCGGGTACTGGGGATCGGCCACCAGTTTCTGCAGGGTGCCTGCCACGGCCGCCGGACTGCTGCACAGCTCGCGCTGCAGCGCCATCAGCACCAGGCGCAGGTGTTTGCTGCCCGTCTCCTGGCGAAACTCATCGCGTATGTAGCGGGTGACACCGGTGTAGAGATCGTATTCGGCGGGCGACAGGTTGAGGTGATAGACGGCGGCGCGGCGGGCGGGCAGACGCACGCTGACTTTGCTGCGCTGATTGCGAATCATGACGTCGTTGAGCAGACGGCGCAGCGCACGGGCATTACGCGGCCGACGGCCATCGCTTTGGCTGAAAAACTGGCGTTTGAAGTTGCGCACGGTGCCCAGGTGTCCGGGTGAGAGGATGGTCACCAGGCTGTAGAGTTCCATCAGGTCGTTTTGCACCGGTGTGGCGGTCAGCATAAGTGCGTACCGTTTGCGCACTTGGTTGACGAAGCGCCAGGCCACGGTGGCGCGGTTCTTGAGTTTGTGTGCTTCGTCGACGATCAGGAGGTCGTAGTCGCGCCCCAGCAGGTGATGGGCACGTGTCGCCTGTTTGGCCGTATCCAGCGATACGATCCAGCGGCCGGTGTCGGCCTGCAGCAGCGTGTGCCAGTTGGCCGCCGCATCCAGAACGGTGAACGACTCGTGGAACTTGGTTTCCAGCTCTTCGCGCCACTGCTCGGTGAGCGAGGCCGGCGTCAGCACCAGGATGGTCTGTGCCAGACCGCGCTCGATCAGCTCCTTCATGACGATGCCCGCTTCGATCGTTTTGCCCAGGCCGACTTCATCGGCCAGCAGGGCGCGGCCGCGCATCTCACGCAGGGCGCGGCGTGCCGTGTCGAGCTGGTGTTCGTAGTGGTCGACGGTGATGTCTTCCAGGCAGATCAGCTCGTCGAACCCGCGTGACAGGCGCAGGGCTTCGGCGCGCAGGCGCAGGTTGAAGAGGTCGAGCGAAGCCGGGGTGGGCTGCTGTAAGAAGCGCCCCAGGTCCTGGCTGCCCTCGATCACGCGCGGCGGCAGGCTGACACCCAGCGCTTCGATGGCACTCGTCAGCTGCAGGCTGCGGTTGTAGAGGTGGCCGCAGCGGAAACATTCGAGCGCCGTCTCTTCGTCCAACCACGCACACACCGGGCACCGTTTGCCCGGTACGATGTCATCCTGCCCGCGCGTCGATTTGCGCGCCGGTTTGTGCTCTGGGGGTATCTCCAGCCATTCGAATCGTTCGAGCATCGTTCAAACCTGTGTTTGTTTGGCCCTCAAAACGTGGGCACCTGTGACGACGCCGCGCGGGCCCGCTGTTTGGCCCAGGTACGCAGCGCCGTCACGGTTTCTTCCATCATCTGGGCTAACGGGATCGTCTCCGCCAGAACACCAAG
>CAYUCC010000149.1:0-3130 GCA_964443225.1 uncultured Anaerolineae bacterium | reverse complement strand
GAAAACAGGCGGCCGACGTCCAGGCGCAGCAAGGGCAGGTGCCAGGCATTGGCGACCGCTTTGGCCATGAGCGACTTGCCGGACCCCTGCACACCAACCAGGAGAATGCCCCTGGGTTCGGGCAGGCCAAAGGTGCGCGCTTCGGCCGAAAAGGCACGCACGCGCTTGCGCAGCCACTCTTTGAGCACGTCCAGACCACCTACGTCGGTGAGGGTTTCCGAGGTATCGAAGAATTCCAGCAGGCCTGATTTGCGGATGATCTGTTTCTTTTCGGCGGTGACGGCATCGATCGCGCGGCGGTCCAGGGTGCCCCCAGCCATGATGATCGCCTTGGCCAGGGCTTTTTCCGCCTCCGCCAGGGTCAGACCACGCGCCGCCGTGACCAACTGGTCCCGCTCGCGGCGGTCCAGCTGAACGCGGCCGCGCCCGTTGATCTCGACGCGCGCACAGGCTCCCTCGACCAGCTCGCCCAACTCGGATTCGTTGGGCAGGCCGAAGTCGAGGACGGTAATTTCCTTCTCCAGCTCGAGCGGAATGCGCAGGCGCGGCGAGAGCAGCACCACTGTGCGGTTGCTGCGGGTCAAAAAACCGGCCAGGTCGCGCAGTTTGCGTACGACCTCGAAGCTGTCGAAAAAGGGGTGAAAGTCGCGCAGCACGAATATGGCGGGCGTGGTACCTTCCATGATCGTGTTCAGTGCCGCCAGCGGATCGCGTTTGGTGCTGTCTTTGCGACCATTGGCCTGCTCGAAACCCTCGGTACACGACCAGGTGACGACCTCTTTGCGACTGCCCGGTGACTCTTCGGCCACTTTTTTGATCTCAATGAGGGCGCGTTCCTCTTCCGCGGTGACCACGTAGAGCAGGGGGTAACGGGCACGAACGTAGATGTCAAGTTCTTGTCGCATGGCAGATTGGTTCACAGCATCAGGTCCGGCGAGCCGGGCCACAGATATTCAATGGAAACGGTGTGGCCGTTCACGAAGACGCGGGTCGATTTCCAGGACCTTACGCGCTCGAAGAGTGACCAAAACAGATCGAGCTGGCGCCGGCGGTACAGGGTGCGGTAGACGATCTGGCGATTCTCGTCGAGCAATTTGACATAACCAGGATGGCGGCGGGCGATGCGAACCACGCGCTCCAGTTTGTCGGAAGTGGTTTCACCGAACTCCAGTACCAGGTACCAGCCGCGATCGACCCACTGGGCCGGTTGGATGACCGGTGCCGGACGGGGCGTGAAGTGACCGCCCAACTGGGCGGCGCGTTCAGCGAGACGCAGGAGTTCGCGCACGCGGTGACGGAAGTGATCGTTGGCCAAAAAATCGTGGACCTGGACGCCAAACACCAGGCCCAGGTTGAGCAGGCGAATTTCGGTCACTTCCTTGGGTCGTGCTAGTTCGGCGACGCATTCGGACAGGAAACGGTCGCCCTGGGCAGCCAATTCGGTGGCCACGGCGGCCGCGATCGCTTCGGGGTGTTGGCGGGCCCAATTGTTCCAGGTGTGACCCGCCCAGGTGGACAGCAGGAGGGCCTGGCTGGCGTTGAACGGCACCTGCAGGTCGAGCTGGAACGTGAGCAGCGGATTGATGTAGAAGGTCAGCGGAATTTGCTGCTGCGTCAGCCACTGAAACAGTTCTGGCTGGCGGTGCAGCCAGGCGCCGAGGGCCAGGCTGAACATGGCAAATTCGTGGATCGATGGGGCGCGCACCCCTTCGATGATCCAACGCAGCTCGGCCAGGGCGGCCAGGGCATGTTCGTCGAAGAGGGCCGCTTCGAGCATCGTCACGTACAGATAACCGTAACCGGTCGGCGGTACACCGTTGTGACGCTGCAGCCAGTCGAAGTAGATCCAGCGCTGTTCGGGCGACAAGCCGCGGAAGGTGGGCCGGTAACCGGGTGACGCCACCAGCTCGGGTTGGGCAGGCGGTGTGAACGGCAGGTCGGGATCGATGAACGATGTGTCGTTTGCGGTCAGGAAGTGCTGGGGCAGCTCGAGCGGCCAGTGATGCTGCTGGCAGGCGCGCCGTAACTGCTGCGCGGCCGGCAGGTGACGGCCAGTGAAGCGCAGAAAGGGCAGATTCAGGGTATCCCACGGTGTCGCAGCTGCTGCGGCCATGCCGCAAGTATAGCACGGAGTGACGGCACTCGCAAACACTCTACGCCGCGGGGGGCCTGCTTCAATTGTAATCTAGGCAGCTAGCACATTTTTGGCGTCTCTGGTATAATGGCGTCCATCCAAGGGCATTGATTGTGTGGACCGCCAGCAGGTGCTGCAGATGCAGCCATCCTGGTTGGGAGGACAGTGTGAATTCTAGTTGGACGAAAAATGGGTTTGTATATCTCCTGATTCTGGTTGCGGTCGTGGCGCTGTTTTTCAGCATCTTCCCGCAGACCAGTCAGGTCGAATCGCAAGATATTTCGACGGTCGCCGAATGGGTCAAAAGTGGTGAGGTTCAGTCGATCGCCGTTGTGGGCGATGAACTGCGCGTCAAACGCCAGGACAGCGAACAGGAAGTCATCTCGCGTAAGGAATCGAGCACCGATGTGACGCAGGCGCTCATCGAACTGGGTGTGACCCCGGCCCAACTGGGTGCGGTCGACATTCAGATCGATCGGCCCAGCGACATGGGCAACTGGATCACCTTGTTGGGCAGCCTCTTGCCACTGCTGTTTGTCGGTGCGCTGTTCTTCTTTTTGCTCAGGCAGGCGCAGGGTGGTAACAACCAGGCGATGGCCTTCGGCAAGAGCCGCGCCCGCATGTTTTCGGGTGACAAACCCACGGTGACTTTTGCCGACGTGGCGGGTGCCGATGAGGCCAAGGAGGAACTGCGCGAGATCGTGGAGTTTCTTAAGGAGCCGCAGAAGTTCGCTGCGTTGGGCGCACGGATTCCCAAGGGTGTGCTGATGGTTGGCGCCCCGGGTACCGGCAAAACGTTGATGGCCAAGGCCGTGGCGGGCGAAGCGGGTGTGCCCTTCTTCTCCATTTCAGGTTCCGAGTTCGTGGAGATGTTCGTTGGCGTCGGCGCCAGCCGCGTACGCGACCTCTTCGAACAGGCCAAACGCAACAGCCCGTGCATCATCTTCATCGACGAAATCGATGCGGTGGGCCGGCATCGTGGGGCAGGCCTGGGCG
>CAYUCC010000148.1:0-7792 GCA_964443225.1 uncultured Anaerolineae bacterium | reverse complement strand
CCGTTCTGGCCTCATCAGGCCAAGGTAGGTGTCCGTCGAACCGGGTCAACCTCAGTCGCTGCGTTGGTGCCGGATGGATCGCGCGAGTCCAAGCAGTAGTCGAGGTTCGCCATCGTCCGGAACTGGCCGTTGCTGAGTTGTATGAACCCCTGGTTCACACGACTTTGACCAGCGCAAGCGACCGTTCGAGCAACCGGAACCTCCCGGAACTGATCTGGGGACTGGTGTCCATAGGAGGGCAGGCCTGGGAAGTCGAGGCAGCTGTTGTGCTTCCGGTTGCGGATTTGGATGGGCCGCGAGTTGTCTCTGGCACCGATCGGCTCACTGATCCAGCGTTGGTGGGCGTTGCCAGCGTCGCAGTTGACGACCGTGATGGTGTCGGTGTGCTCCGCGGCCTGCAAGCAGTTGGACGAGCCGTACTGGCTTCTGACCGTTCCGTCGGCGTTGAGGTTCCACCGGCCATAGTCCGTCCATGGACGGTTGCAGTCGTACCACTCGGCGTCGTCGCCGGGCGCCCACCAGAGACACCAATTCCCTGAGAGGTCGCGGAGCTGCTTATCGCTCGTGAGCACCAGGCCCTGTGTTACTCGGTCGCTGCCCGAGCACGGCCAGAGGACAGACTTGCCGTTGCCCTGGCGCTCCATGCAGCCATCGGTCGCCTCGTTGCGCAGTTGCATCGTTCGGCTTCCCGCCGCGACCGGCTCGAGAGTCCATCGAAGATTGTCAGGCAACGGGCTGGTGCAGTCGTACAGGCGAGTCTCAGCCCAGTCTGCCTCGGCGCGGACGCAACGGCGGGTGTTGCTCGTGTTCTCCGTCTCCATTCGACCGTTGGCCAAGGAGATGGCCTTGTCAGAGCCGATGTCGATCTTCCAGCGGTGCCGAGGTTCTCCGCTTGAGCATCCCTCGATTTGCAGTTTTCGATCGTTGTGGTCTTGAACAGCGACACAGCGGCCGGTGTTCTCCATCGGGCGGATCTGCCCGTTGTTCAAGACCAGGAACGCTTGGAGTGGACGAGCGGCACCGGAGCAGGGCCACGGGCGCAGCCCGCGAGTGTCCAGGAGGTTGGTGCCGTCGATCTCAAGGCAGGACTGCCGTTCTTCGTTGAAGATCTGACGCACCTGGGTCGTGATCGTCTGGCCGACTGGTTCAACGACCCATTGCTGCTTCGCTTTGTTCGCGTCGCAGGCCTGCACCACGATCGTTTCGGTGTCCAACGCGGCCTCAACGCACTTGCCGGCGTCCTTGAACGGCTTGATCTGCTGACCGTCGCGGGTCCATTTCTGGAAGTCGTTGCCGTTGTTACAGTCCTGCCAGAGCGCCTCGATCTTGCCATTGCCTGACGAGTTGTCCCACACAAGGCAACGATTCTGCTCATTGGTCGTACGAATCTGGCCGTTGGACAACATGATCAGGTCCTGCTTGGCACGCGACGTTCCCGTGCACGGCCACGAGACACTCTTCACAGTCCCGCTGGAACTCACTGGCTCCATACAGCTGTTCGTACCAACGTTCCGGACCTGACCATGGAATCCGTTGTTGTACGAATAGGCTTGGACCGGTTCGATCACCCATCTCTGGTTGGCGCCCGTTCCGCAAGCACGGAGTCCCGCCTGCACCAGACCACCGAGGTTCTCGATGCACCCGGTGTTGTACTTGAAGTTCCTGATGAGATCGACCTGGTTGTCGGTTCCAGGAGTCACGGCGAACGCTTCGCGTGTGGCGTTCAGAACCCGGATGTGCCAACGCCTGCGACTTGTTTCATCCGCATTGCCTGGCTTGCATGTCTGGGTGTGGATGCCCCCGCCTACACCCCATGTCTCGATGCACATCGGGTCCTCCGCTGAGGATGTCACTGCCCGCAGCTGGCCAACGTTGTGGGCAACGTTGAGCAGGAGGTACGCCTGAGCAGGACGCGAGGTGCCGAGGCATGGCCAAGTCTTGGCCTGGGTGTCTTTGACGGGCGGCACGGAAGCGACCTCGAGGCAGTAGTTGTCGTGGGTGCTTCGAAGCTGACGGATGATCGTGCGGTCTTGGGCGCCGATCGCATCCTCGATGTTCCAACGCTGCTCGGCGTTGTTCACATCGCAGACCTGCAGCGTCGGCGCAGATGCATCGAAGTTCCCTCGCAGACACATTCCTTGTTCCAGGTTGCGGATCTGACGGGTAGTGATGTCCAGCGTCCACTGCTGCTGGGCGCCCAGGTTGCAGGCCTTGCCCAAAACCGACGCTCCGGCCGCGCCGGTGTCACCATCGAGACAGGCGAAGTTCCCTTGGTTGACGATGCGTCCGTTGCCGTTGAAATACCAGTTCTGGGTCGGTCGAGTTTGGCCTCCGAAGCACGGGAAGCCTTCCAATACGCCGAAGTTGTCCACGCAGTTGCCGAACACGTCGTTGAGGATGCGATGCGCCGTTGTCGGATGGCTGAGCCGGTCGGACAGTGGCTCGTACGACCACTGCTGCTTCGGTGACCCATCACAGTTCGGGTTGACCTGAATCAGGGTGCCGATTGCGGTGCTGCCACCGGTGATCTCCAGGCATCGCCCCTTGTAGTCCTTGATGGCCGTGCCGTCGAAGGTCCACCTGGCATTGGCGTCGGTACAGGCGCCCTGGAGGAACAGCGCATACTGTCCAATCTGGCGGATGGCTGGCGGATTGTTGTCGGGAGTGGAGTAGATCAGGATGTTCAGGCAGCGGCCGGAACGTTCGTTGCGGATTGTTTGGGTCGCAGGGTCATAGGTCCAGCCCTGGTTGACGGCTCCGTCGCACTCGAGGGAGATGATGGCCGCCTTTGAGAGGTCCGCCGGGGTGTCCTCCGTCGAGGCGCCCTTGACCGCGGCGCAGCGGTCGAGTCCGATGTTGCGGAGTTGGTGTGCCGAGGATGCGGCCGGGCTGTACCACACCGTGAGTGCTGGGCGTTCGGCTTCTGTGGCCCACTCCGAGGTACGGATCTGGAATCCCGGAGGCGTCGTGGTGCACGACGTGGCAGGGAAGCCGGTCGCGGCACAGGCCTGCACGATCTTCCAACCGCGGTTGGCGCTGGGTGTGGAGTAGAAGGACTGCACGTCGCTGACGAGTCGTGGACCAGCGACCTCCTGGTAGCGCGGCCCCCAGTCGCCGGTGCCGCTGCCGTGGGAGAACTGGATAGCGCCACCCTCGACAGTCCCGGGAGCATTCGACCACTTCACGTCACCCTCGGCCCATGCTCCGTTGGCCCGCTGCAACGCGTGCGTGCACTCTGTGGCGCAGTCGGGGCCGCCGTTGACCTGCCAGGTGTAGAGCCGAAGCGCGGCGTTGCGGATCACCTGGTTCTCGTTCAATGGCGGAAGCGACCCGGTCTCGCCCGCACCGGAGCACGGGGTTCCTGCGGCCAGATTGAACCGCAGATAGGCGGTGCTCTGAGCGCCGTTCTGACTCAGGTCCATCGTGTCGGCGGAACCGAAGTTGGTGCTTGCGGCGTCAGCTGCGACCATCGCATCGTCGGTGACGTCTGCGCCACTGATCGTGCATCGGGTCGTACCGACTGGCTGAACGATATCGGGCACCGGAGTGGAGCCGTCGTATCGCTTGAGCACATCGCCCTCGCGGGTGCGACCATCGGGGCCGGCAACGGTGAACTCGATGCGTTGCAGGCCGCGATCGGGGCACGTTCCGCCTGTGGCCACGAAGGCCGAATCGGATCCGTCGGTCCCGTTCCATTCGGAGACTGCGGCGATCGTGGGTCGTGGGTCCGGCGCATCCGCGCTGTTGTCCACCGCATCCTGGTACTGAGCAACTGTCCCGCAGGCGATGTACGGCAACGTTTCCAACGTCGCCGCAGCGTTACGCGATGCGACCTGCAGGTTCGCGGCGTCGCGTTGTGTATTGCTCGAGCTGATGCCCGTCATCATCGCGGCGATGACCGCCGACCCGACCAGCGACAAGATCACCAACGCAACCAAGGTCTCGATGAGCGACGCTCCCGCCTGAGGTCGCGACCGAACGTCTCTTATCGTTGGTAGCGAGCGACTCCGCACGACGTCGAACTCGGATCGGTTGCGGCCGACAGCCACCAATATCACCTCCGTACCGCGCCGAACTCCGCCGCCCTCATCATGCGAGGGAGGCATGGCACGCGTACCTAGCCAGATTCCAGTGAGCGCAGCGCGCCGATCAGCCCAATCGACCCGCCACTTGCCGCCTCGTCACCTCGGCAGCTGGCATCACACTACACTGACTGCACTCTGATTGACAACACAGGTGCAGTCTCGCTATCGAGCTGACGGTCAGTCGTCGGGCACCTTGTGCACCACCTGCGAGCCCGCCACCTTATCGTGCCATCCCTGACTGTTGGGATCCCAGAGCATGCTGATGTAGCCGAAACTACAGAACAGCCCGGCCGCCATCCGGCCGATGGTCTCCCGCAGTGCAGCGCGCCCGAACCCGAGCGAGGTGCTGTCGGAGTAGCGGATCGTGCGGAGCCCGAACAGGCGCTTGCCGACCGTACCCCCCGTCGCCTCCATCGCGATCCGGTACACGAGGTGCACGCTCCACACCGCGACGGCCGCCCCGAGCAGGCCCGTACCGGGAAAGGACAACGGCGAGGTCCCCCGGTAGTACGTCCGCGGCGCGATGTCGGTGAACGGTTCGAGCGCGCGCATCCACACCACCTGAAGGGGGAACTCGACGAGCAGGTCGACCACGAACGCAGCGAAGCGGACGAAGCCGTTGCCGGGCCGATCGAAGTCGATCTGCCTCTTGCCCCTGGCCCGGGCGGATGCGGCACCCTCGCCTCGAAGCTCCGATCGAAGCTGGCTCGCGGCCATGACCCGCTCGGTCTCCCGCGACTGGTCCACGAACACGGGCGGCGCTGGCGGCTGCGGCGCGAAGACCTGTTGCGGTTGAGGCGGAGGTTGCCCCCAGGGCGACGGCGAGGACTGGGGAGGCAGAACCGGCGCACCGAACCCGGCTGGACCGGCGGTGGTCGGCGGCGCGAGCGCGGGGCTCGGCGGATCGTACGGAGGCGGTGGGGCAGTTGGCGGCATGTACGGCGGCGGAACGTGATCGGCCGGGGCTCGTGGCACGTAGGGCGGCGGTGTCATTCCCTGCGGCGGAGCGACCGGAATCGGCGGTCCGCTCGGCGGCGGCAGGTCGTTCAGATCCTCACCGACGCCGTCCCAACTCACAGTCCCTCATCATGGCAGGATTCCTTTCGGGAGGTTCCTGGTGAGCGACTGGCAACAACCACAGCACGTTGCGCCAGCACACGTGACCGTCGCTCCGGTGCGCCCCTGGTATCGCCGAGCCGTGACCCTGCGCGTCATCACGGTCGTCGGCATCGTCGCCGCGAACTCAGCGGCCGGGTGGTACCTCTTCAGCGGCGACGAGCCGGTATCCGACGATCTCTCCTCCGACGGCTCGGCTCCAGGCGAATCGCTGCTCGACGTCGACCTTCCCGACGTCGCGCCAGCGCCGACACCGACCGGTGTCGCCTACGCCGACCCCTCAGGCGACTTCTCGCTGACCGTCGCACCCGAGTGGCGGATCGAGGAGGACCTCCTCGGGGCTTCGTGGTTCACCAACCCGACCAACGAGTGGCACTGGCTATCGGTCTACGCGTTCGCTGTGCCAACCGACGACGGTCTCGCCCTCGACGAGTCGATGCCGATCAGCTCCGAGGTGGCCAACGCCGGCAGGATCCGACACCCCGACGGTCGAGAGCTCATCGTCTTCGACGACCCGCCCGACGTTTTGATCAACGACGACGGATCGGAGATCCCCATCCAGTCCCGAACCTGGATCGCGGTCCACACGACCGAAGTCGAAACCACCATCGCTTTCGCGAGCTTCACCGCTCCAGCGGACGCGTTCGCGACGGCGGTTGTGGCCGTCACCCCCTTCGCCGAGACGCTCCGGACTGGCTGATTCGTCACCGTCCGACGCCCATGCGGGGCCTGTGCGCAACACCGGAGGTACGCCGCCGTTGGGTCCATGGTCGGTCTTCGCGCTGCCAGGACCCGTTGCGATTATGGCGAGATATTATCCTCAAGAAGCGCCAAAGTGGCCGGATGGAAGCCGGAGTGCGCGAACTACGCGATCACCTCAGCCGATACCTCGACGCCGTACGCGCCGGAGACGAGGTGACAGTGACAGACCACGGCAAGGCGGTCGCACGTCTTGTGCCCCTCGATCGGCCACGTCCGCTCGATCGTCTCGTCTCCGAAGGACTCGTCACAGCGGCACAGGTACCGAAGCGCACTCGATCCCGACGTGGCATCCCTGCCGATGGCACGGTCAGCGACCTTGTCGCCGATCAGCGCCGGTGATCGCGTACTTCGACACCTCGGCGCTCATTCCGCTTCTCATCGAGGAACCAACGACGCTGATCTGTCAGCGCCTCTGGAACGACGCGGCACGCGTCGCCAGCGTTCGACTCGTCTACACGGAAGCGTGCGCCGCGTTGGATGGCACATCGAATTACTCGCCTTACGACGACGCAGCTCGAAGGAGCCTTGAGATCGCTCGATGACATCGTGGCAGAGGTCGACCATGTCGAGGTGACCGACCAACTCGTGCGCGCTGCTGGGGCGCTAGCGCGCACGCACGGTTTGCGGGGATACGACGCCATTCATCTCGGCGCAGGGCTGCTCGTCTCCGACGGTGACGTTGTGTTTGTCGCTGGCGACTCGAAACTGGCCTCCGCGGCACACGCCATGGGTGTGGCCGTGGCGAACACGAGCGCTGAGTTCTGACCCTATGGTGAAGCAGCCGCCGGTAAGCTTGCGGGTGCCGATGTGGCAGCGTCGGTTGGCCCTTCTCGTACAGATCGCTCACCTGGCCTCCAGCGAGTAGACCAGAAGTATGACTGCGCGGTCTACAACCATCCGGGTGAGTACGGAGCAACGAGAGCGTCTGCGCCAGCTTGCCAGCGAGCGGAGTTCAACCATGGCCGACACCCTGGACGCTGCACTCGAGTCGTTGCGCCGCGAACGCTTCTACGAGGAGATGGCCGCTGCCGAGCGCCGGCTCGGGTCTGATCCGGATGCCCTGGCGGTGTACGTCGACGAACGGGATGCCTGGTTGTCACCCGACCTGACGGGCATGTGAACACCGCTGCCGGACTACCACGCAGCACAACCCGCAGCCAGGACCCCGCGATTGCGCGATATCATGACTACATGACGAAACAGACAACGGTACGACTCCCTGAGGACCTCGCCGAGGACGCCGAAGCAGTCGCTCGGGTGAAGGGCACCAGTGTGAACCAGCTCATCGTCGACTCGCTGTCCGCGGAGATCGACCGAGTGCGTGCCGACGACGACTTCACGCAGCGTGCGAAACGACTCCTCGAACGCGACAAGGAGCTGCTCGAGCGATTGGCAAAGTGACCCGATACCTCGACCTCGCGGAGTACCTCTGGCTCGCAGAACAGGTCACCGGGGTCGACGCTGCAATCCTCGCGAGTGCATCGCGCATCGAGCTCGCCGACAGCGCTCTCCACACCCCCTCCGCCGGATTCGGCGACGAGGACTTCTACCCTGACGTGATCGACAAGGCAGCGGTGCTCTGTTGTCGCCTCGCGTGGAACCACCCTCTCCCCGATGGCAACAAGCGCGCCGCCTGGGCCGCACTCGTCCTTCATCGACAGCAACGACGGGCGGTGGGACCCGGACCCACCCGATGTCGACGACGCCGAGGCCGCGATGATCGCTGTGGCCGCTCGCGCCGTCGACGAGGCTTGGATGTCCGAGTGGCTACGTCGGCGCGTTGTCTTCTGAGCAATCAGGCGATCGGGCAATCAGGCGATCAGGCGATG
>CAYUCC010000147.1:0-8044 GCA_964443225.1 uncultured Anaerolineae bacterium | reverse complement strand
ACAGGTGGGGTGGGTGGGGGAAGATGGGGGGTGGGGGTTGGGGGTTGGGAATTAGGGGTTGGGGGTTGGGGATGGAACATCCAAGAATACGAACGACCTCATCTCAGGTGGTTGACACATGTACGGCGGTGCCGTACAATCCTGGCACACTCTTTATCGAAACCACTCTGTTTACCAGACTGATCTGTTTGCACACCAGCATCCAGAGGCGTTTCTCGATCTGGCGTGAGTGCCACGAGCGGTTGGTGCAAGCGAAAGGAAGCTCCATGACACCCATCTTTCTACTGGCCGGACCGCCGGCGGTGGGCAAAAGCTCCACCGGGCGCGCGTTGGCGGCCCGCTTTCCCAAAAGTATCTTCATCCCGGTCGATGACGTGCGCACCATGGTGCAGGCGGGCGTCGTCCATCCAGGCGATGACTGGAGTCCGGCGCTGATCGAGCAGCTGGCACTCGCCCGCACCTGTGTGAGCCAGATGGCCGCTGCATACCAGCAGGCGGGCTTTGCCGTGGTGATCGATGACTTCTGGGACCCCCACAGCCAATTGTCGGAATACCGCGAGCTGTTACGAGAACATGGTGCGATCGAAGTTCTGCTCTACCCAACCGAGGATGCCGCCCTGGCACGCAGCCGACACCGCGCTGGCCTTGGCGCTGCCGACGATTACATCGCGGGCGGTATTCGCGCCGTCTATGCCCACCTGCAGACGACTGTGGACGACCTGGCACAGCATGGCTGGTTTGTACTGGACACCACAACGCTGAGCGTCGCCCAAACGGTGGAGGCAATCCTCAGGTGGCACGATCGTTGAATCACTCTTGACAACACAACAAGGAGAATACCATGCCAGCCCTTCACAAGATTACCCCCTGTTTGTGGTTCGATCACCAGGCCGAAGAGGCCGCCGAGTACTACACGTCGGTCTTCAAGAATTCGCGCATCTCCCACGTAACCCGCTACGGCGAAGCGGGCCACGAGATTCATGGTCGCCCGGCCGGCAGCGCCATGACCGTCGCCTTCGAACTGGACGGGCAGCCGTTTACGGCACTCAACGGCGGACCGGTCTTCACCTTCAACGAGGCAATCTCATTCGAGGTTGAATGCGAGAACCAGGCAGAGGTAGACTACTTCTGGGACAAACTCTCGCAAGGCGGCGATGAAAACGCCCAGCAGTGCGGCTGGCTCAAGGACAAGTTCGGCGTGTCCTGGCAGGTGGTGCCCAGCGGCCTGGGTGAACTGCTCAGCGACCCCACCTCCGCCAACTCACAGCGAGCCATGGAGGCGATGCTCAAAATGAAGAAGATTGACATCGAGGAACTCAGGCGCGTGTATGCCGGATAAGGTCGAGATCGCTGATGTCCAACTCGCGACAGCGTTGGAGCCAGGCTTCGCCCGTGAGCCTGCCGTCGGCCAGCATGTGCGTGACCGCAAACGCTTCCACGGCCTTGCCATCCTGACGCAACGTGAAAGGAACACCGGGCGTTGCATCGATGGCCCAACCCTGACCAGCCAGGGCAGCGGCCAGCGCCGCACCGGTGATCGCCGGAATGGCCTCTGCGATCTCTTGATCGAGCAGGGTGCGCTCGGCTTGTTGCCTGATGTGTGCGACCAGCGCAACCGGTGCCGCCTGAAAATCGGGCAATGTGGCCGGCGTGACGCCGGCCAGGCCAGCGGCGTGTTTCACGACGATTTCACGCCAATGGGGCAGGTACACACGCTCACCGACTTCATCCCAGGTAACGGGCTGTATGCCCGCCCAGTACTCCGGCCGTATCAGAGTGGCTATCAGGGACCGCTCCGCAGAAGCAACGTCATCCAGCAGTGTAACAGCCAGGCTTGTGTCGAGTTCCACCGTACCGGCGGCCGGCTGTGCCGCCAGGGCAGACAGCCGCTCGCCCAGGCTGGGACGCGAGGCATAGGGACCGCTGATCTGACTCTGGGTTAGCTCGTCAACGACTTGATCGATGGCGCCAGCGATCGTTGCCACGTGGATGAAACGATCGAAACCTTCCAGCAGCGGAGGGCAGAAGCCGCGCTGCAGTATTGGGTCAAATTCCTGCTGTATGTAGGCATCGAACGCCGCGGCGTGCCCGCTGATGTTTTGCAGGCCATCTACATACGTCTGGGTTCCTACCAGGCGACCGGCCAGGCTGTCGGCCACGAATTCCTGGTGCCGTGATATCCCCTGCGTGGCGCGCAGAAACATCAAGCCGTACCAGCGAAATGGCGCCTGCAGCCAGGAGTCAGAACCCAGGTTTTGGATCGTGCGCCCGATGGTACCGTGCATCTTGTAGACCCAGGGTATCAGTCTGGTATCACCGTTGTAGAAGTGACCGAACTCGTGGGCAATCACGCCGTGCAGCTGAGACACGGTCAGCACCTGGAGGAGCGGCAAACCCAAAGCCATCACACGGCGGCTGCCAATCCCCAGTATGCCCCCACGCTCCATCACCCACGCGTCCACCTCAGGCGTCAGGTAGACGTCGCGCGGCATGGCCTGGCCCATCTGTTGGGCAATGACTTCTACTTCACGCAGCAGGCGCGGGTAGTCGTCCGGTAGAAGCTGCGGGCCAGGCGCCTCGAAACGATCACGCCGCGGCAGGATCGACCACAGAATGGCGGCTGCCACCACGACGCAGCCGAGAATCAGCTGCCCACTAACGGTGCTTGCCCAACGGACATCGGCATAGACTATGAAGAGCAGCGCACCCACGATGACCAGCGCCAGACCGTAAAAACCGATGGTGAGCAATAACGCCAGCAGGGCTCGGCGGGCCAACGACAATGGGGACGTGATGGCAGGCACCGGCTTTCTCGGAGACGGGCTGGGCCTTGCAGTTTCGTCTGTCTCAGTGGGTGACGTCTCACGCACCGCTGCCGGGAATGGCACGTATTCTGTAACTTTTTCCAGCGTCGAGGCAACATCAGTCAGCCAGTCGACCAGCTCAGCCATCCAGGCAGCATCGTCGGTCATGCGTACGCTGCTCTTCTGGCCGAAAAGGATAAATTTGTACTCTGTAGAAAGCGTGCTGCCAGAGCGCAAGAAACGCCGGCCACGATCGAGTACCTGCGAAAGTCGTTCGATCGTATCGGGGGCAAGGGTCAGTCGGGCATCAGGCAACACGTAAAAATCGATCACCCGTTTCCCGCTCGTCCGGCATTGGCCGTGCAGCGCGTCGGCTACGAAATGGCCTTTGGGTGATTTGAAGGAGACCAAAATCACAGGCAGAATCGATGTGGCGGCTACAGCCACTCGATAGAAAAAGGTTGTATCGCCCTCACCGAATGGCATGTAATCTTCACCGCTCAGGATGGCAACATCGCGGCCACGCCACATGCCGGCAATTTCCACGACATGATCGAGACCTCGCGGGTCGCTGGCTTTCCAGCCGCGCTGCTGCGCCAGGCGGTACAGTTCGCGCAGGTGCTTGAAGCGCCCAAAGTAGGCGATGCGTGCAGCAGGGAGGGTCAACGCCACCGGCTCACCGATGTCCATGACTATTACGACTAACGCAGCGATCGCCGCGGGCAGAAACATCACGATCGACCAGAAGGTTGGCGCGAGGCCGAAGTGATCGCCCAGCCGCTCCCAACTGAGCAGTAGAGCAACGCAGAAGGCGAACGCAAATACGACGTGGCCCACGGTCAAATACCAATACGTGGCTGGCGGTCGTATCAGGAGCAGAATCAGGCTCAGAGCACCGTAGGCAGGTGCGATCAGGTGCCAGGCTGGCAACCCCAGGGGGATCGCCTGGAAGATACCCAACGTCTGGTCGCCGACGGTGACCCAGGCCATCAGGCCGACAACCAGCAACCACACGGCATAGAGTATCAGTATCCAGTTTCCGACACTACGAATTGGGAAGGGTTGCATGGACTTCCTCCGGGAGTCGTCCACGGGTCAGGCCGCTGCAAGCATTATACCACCGCCAGTGCCGGTTTGAACATTCACAGAAATCGAAGTACAATGCGTCCCCCAAGTGCTCGTTTGCGGGATGCCATGAACCGTAGAAAGGTGAGCCACAAGACGCATGGACCTCGATCCACAAGAACCACAACCTGCGCGCAGCCAGCGCGAACGTATGCTGGCCGGCGACCTGTACGTCGCCGACGACCCGGAGCTGGCCGCCGAGAGCCGGCGGGCGGCCAACCTCATGCACCGGTTCAACACCAGCGACCCGGGCGACCCGCACGCGCGACGGGCCGTGCTCGGTGAGCTGTTGGGGTTTCTCGGCGAGGGTGCGGAGATCCGGCCGCCGCTGTACTGTGATTACGGCTACCAGATTCACATCGGCGCACGCACCTTCATCAACTACGGTGCCGTACTGCTCGACGTGGCCTCCATCGTTATTGGCGAGGACGTGCAGATCGGACCGAACGTCCAGCTCTTGACACCCACGCACCCACTGGACCCCGAAGCCCGCCGCGCCAAACTCGAGGCGGCGAAACCGATCACGCTTGGCGACAACGTTTGGCTCGGCGGCGGCGTGATCGTCTTACCCGGTGTCACCATCGGCGCAAACACCGTCGTCGGCGCCGGTGCGGTGGTAACAAAAGACCTGCCGCCGAACGTGGTGGCGGTTGGCAATCCGGCGCGGGTCATTCGACAGTTGGGTGAACCATGAGCAATTCCATTCTGGGTATTCCTCTCACCACCTGGGGGATTGTCTGTCTGGGTGTGGCCGTTCTGTACTTCTTCTTCTGGCCCAAACCCAAAACCGCGGACCGGCCGTCGCGTTCGCCGCGCGTGCACTTCGTGCTGCGCTGGTTTCATTCGATTGTCTGGCTGCTGCTGGGCGCGGCCTGTTTCTTGTGGGCCGGTGGCAGCTCGGCGCTCGCCAATGTGCTGGCTTTGCTGGCCCTGGCGCTGTACCTGATTTTCGTGGTGACGCTGCTGGGCGAGCGGAGGGCGCGATGAACAACAAAACACAGCTCATGACAGCTCTACACCAAGAATTCGAGCGCTGGGAAAAACTGCTGGCCAGCCTGGCCGAAGCACAAATCACAGCCGCGCCCGATGACGGTGGCTTCTCCATCAAAGACACCATGGCCCACCTGCATGCCTGGCAGCAGATATCGAATGCCCGGCTGGAGGCCGCCCTACACCACCGCGAACCTGACTATCCGGCCTGGCTGGGCGGGCTGTACCCGGATGCCGAAGAACATCTCGAAACGATCAATTCGGGGGTCTATCAAACCTATCGTGATCAGTCCTGGGTAGATGTGCACCAGGTCTGGCGCGATGGCTTCCGGCGGCTGCTGGCCCTGGCCGAGGCGGTCCCGGAGGAAGACCTGATGGAACCTGGCAGGTACGCATGGTTGGCAGGTGATCCGCTGTCGGCCGTGCTGCTGGGTACGTTGGAGCATCATGAGGAGCATTGGGATGCTTTGCTGGCCTTATCGCCGTCGGGCGAGGCAGAAATGGAAACTTGATGACTCGACGTCAATTGGTGGCGCCTCTGGCAGGGTTGTGATAAAATAATCGAAACTCATCATCATTCAGGCACACCATGTTCGAATCACTCAAACAAAACGGTTTTCAGGTCCTCACACTGCACCATGCCGAGGCTATATTGACGCATGACATGGCCGACGCTGTGACAGAACTGGAAAGCGTATTGATGGCCGTGAGCATACCGGTCGAGGAACTTGTTCGAAGCGGCGGCGGCGAAGGAGCGCTGACCCAACGCCTGCGGAGGTCACTGGCCAATGACTTCGGCTGGAGGAAACATAGCTTTGAGATCAAAAAGGTCGTCGATGGTGAGGAGAGGGAGTCGATTTCGCACGAAATCGACCATGTCAAGCACTTCGAGACAGGCACCTTTGCGCTCGAGATTGAATGGAACAACAAAGACCCGTTCTTCGACCGAGACCTTGAGAGTTTCAAACGTCTTCACGCTGATGGCGTGATCTCAGTCGGTGCGATAATCACCCGAGGCGAGTCGCTGCAAAACGCGTTACGAAATGTGGTTGCAGAGTTTGCGCGCAAGAACGGAATTCGTGATGCAAGTATCCTGTCGGAGTATTACATGCCCACTTCCAGGCAACTCAAAATGATCGAGCACATGGCAATAACAAAAGGCTCCTTCGAGGAGGGGTGGGCCCATGCGTTTGTTGCGGACAAGTTCGGAGAAGCAACGACGCATTGGCGCAAGCTCATGGATCGTGTTCGTCGAGGTGTGGGAAATCCATGCCCTCTCCTGCTTATTGGAATCCCAATCCAGGTCGTCGTGGTTTAAGTGGAGGCAAGGAATGACTACGCTCGTCTACAAAGTCGCAGAGCCCAATCCTTCTGAAGACCTGCTGGCCAAGGCCGCTGGTCAATACTCCACGATTCTCGCCGATCCACCCTGGCAGTTTCAGAACCGAACGGGAAAAGTCGCGCCAGAACATCGCCGGCTTTTACGCTATCCGACGATGGAACTCAAGGAGATTCTCGAGCTGCCTGTAGGGAGACTGGCCGCAGCCCAGTCACACCTGTATCTGTGGGTGCCAAACGCGCTGCTCCAAGAAGGGCTGCGCGTCATGGAGGCGTGGGGATTCACGTACAAATCAAATCTCGTCTGGTATAAAATCCGACAGGATGGCGGCCCCGACGGACGCGGTGTGGGTTTCTACTTCCGTAATGTCACCGAACTTGTCTTGTTTGGTGTTCGAGGAAGTATGCGCACCCTGCCACCGGGCCGTACACAGGTAAACCTGATCGCTACGCGCAAACGAGAACACTCGCGCAAGCCGGATGAGATATACGATGTTATCGAGTCATGCTCCCCTGGTCCTTACCTCGAAGTGTTTGCTCGATTCCGCCGTGCAGGTTGGATGCAATGGGGCAATGAAGACGTCGAAGAAAACTCCCTGTATGGGGTAGCACGACGAACAGGCCACACAAACGCACAACTTCGTCTCCTGGAGACGCCCCGTGAACGCGAAGCGGGGAGCTGATGCAGGTCCATCATGCACAACTCCCCTGGCAGCAACCCGATTGGCTGGAAAACGTAACTGCCTGGATACACGACCACCTGGCGGCCGCCAACCTCCACCCCACCGGTACCGTCGAACTGCTGCACCAGCGCCCGTGGTCGAGTTTTGCACGCATCACGACCGACCCCGGCACCGTCTATTTCAAAGCGCCCGTCCCCGCATTCACCTACGAAGCGGCCGTCACGCAGGCCCTGGCCGGCTGGCGACCGGACTGTACGGTTCCCCTCCTGGCGGTCGACCTCGACCAGGGCTGGATGCTGTCACTCGACGCCGGCGTCACGCTGCGCACCGCCAGCCCATCCGCCGGCCAGGTCGAGGATTGGGTGCGCATCCTTCCGTTCTACGTTGACCTGCAGATCGAAATGGCGGCGCGCGTGCCCGAGCTGCTGGCCCTGGGCATGCCCGACCGGCGCCTGGCCACGCTGCCAACGCTGTACACCAACCTCCTGGCATCAACTGCCGACCTGCGCGTGGGCCAGGACGCCGGCCTGACCCCGGACGAGTACCAGCGCCTGCTCGACCTGCGCCCAGAAGTCGCGGCTTTGTGCGCCCAACTGGCTGGTTACGGCCTGCCCGCCACCTTGACCCACGAAGAAGTCCACGACACCAATGTGCTGGTCAGCGGCGATCGCTGCATCTTCACCGATTGGAGTGACGCCAGCGTCGCGCATCCCTTCTTTACGATTCTGGTCACCCTGCGCGCCGCCGCCCACCGGCTCAAACTGGCCGAAGATGGACCCGCAATGCTGCGCGTGCGCGATGCCTACCTCGAACCATGGACCCGCTTTGCAGCACGCGACGATCTGCTCGTCGCGTTCCAACTAGCATATCACTTGGCGATGATCAACCGTGCCCTGTCCTGGCAACAAGGCATTGGCGCACTGTCAAATGACCACAAAGCCCCCTACGCCGACAACGTACCCGGCTGGCTGCAGGATTTTCTGGAGCCTATTTGACCAATCGGCTATCTGCGGTATTATAGCCTCTAAATGGGTATGAATTGGCTATTTAGTACACCGTAAACTAAATATTTGACATACTGTCCTCTGTGAGAGATACTCACAG
>CAYUCC010000146.1:0-8273 GCA_964443225.1 uncultured Anaerolineae bacterium | reverse complement strand
AGCTGTTAAAGAACGCTCGTCATGCGCTGCAAAAGTCGAGTCCGTACTCCCTACTTCCTACTCCCTACTCCGTACTCCGTACTCCGTACTCCCTACTCCCTACTCCCTACTCCCTACTCCCTACTCCCTACTCCCCACTCCGAATCCCCATTCTAATCCACAACCCCCAGACCGTCAAAAGCCGTGATGATTTGAACAAAGGCACCGGCACGACTATAATCGTGACGCAAAGCCAAACTCTGACGAAAGCAGGCACTATGCACGAACTGGAACTGGATGGGCGAACCCTCAGTATCGCCGACGTCGTGGCGGCGGCGACAGCGTTGCCGGGTACACTGGCCCTGCGCATCACCCCAGAGGCGCAGGCGCGCATCGAGCGGGCGGCGCAGGCAGTGGCAGATATCATCGCAAGCAACCAGGTGGTCTATGGCATTACGACCGGCTTCGGTGCCTTCAAGCAGGTGACGATCTCACCCGCGCAGACCACCCAGCTGCAGCGGAACATCGTGCTCAGTCACAGTGCCGGCGTCGGTGACCCCCTCGACACCGCGGTCGTACGCGCCATGATGCTGATCCGTGCCAATACCCTGGCGCTGGGCCATTCCGGAATTCGACTGAGCGTCATCGAGCTGCTGCTGCGTTTGCTGGAACGCGGCGTTCACCCGATCGTGCCCAAACAAGGCTCGCTGGGTGCATCGGGTGACCTGGCGCCGCTGGCACACATGAGCCTGGTTTTGATCGGTGAGGGACAGGCCGAGGTGCAGGGGGAGGTCCTGCCGGGCGCCGCGGCGTTGGCACGGGTGGGCCTGGCACCGGTCGTTTTGCAGGCCAAGGAAGGCCTGGCGCTCACCAACGGCACCAGTCTGATGGCGGCGTTGGGCTGCCTGGCTGTAGCGGAAGCCGAAAAGGCCGCTGCCGTGGCTGAAGTGGCGGGCTGCCTGTCGCTGGAGGCGCTCAACGGAACGACGCGCGCGTTCGATGCACGCATCCACGCCGCGCGCCCGCATCCGCGCCAGGTCGACTGTGCGGCGCGGCTGCGCGGCCTGTTGGCTGGCTCGACCTTCGTACGCGACCAGCGGCCGGAATCGGACGTCGATCCGCAGGACGCCTACACCCTGCGCTGCATGCCGCAGGTGTACGGCGCCTGTGAGGATGCGATCAAATACGCGCGGTGGGTGGTCGAAATCGAGCTCAACAGCGCCACCGACAATCCGCTGATCTTCATCGACGAAGTGACCGGTGCGGTCGACGTCATTTCCGGTGGCAATTTTCACGGCGAACCGCTGGCCATCGCTTTCGATTATTTAGGACTGGCGCTGACCGAGTTGGGCAACATGGCCGAGCGCCGGATCAACCGGTTGGTCGACAGCAGCGCCAACGGGGGACTGCTGCCGCCGTTCCTGATCGAAGATGGCGGTCTGAACAGCGGCTTCATGCTGGTGCAGTACACGGCAGCGGCGTTGTGCAGCGAAAACAAGGCGTTGGTGCATCCTGCCAGCGCCGACACCATCCCCACCTCGGGCAACGTCGAGGACCACGTCAGCAACGGGCCGATTGCGGGGCGCCAGGCGCGGCAAATCCTGCGCAACCTGGAGACGATCCTGGCGATCGAGCTGTTGGCAGCCGCGCAGGCAATCGATTTTCGCCGGCAGGCGCTGGGGCCGGCGGTTCGAATGGGCCGTGGCACCGCACCGGTGTACGACCTGATACGCCAGCACGTGCCCTTTGTCACGCAGGATACGGTGATGGCGGCGCTGATCGAGAAGGTGAGGGTGTTGGATTTTGGATTTTAGATTTTGGATTTTGGATTGATCAATCCAAAATCCAATCCAAAATCCAATCCAAAATCTAAAATCCAAAATCCAAAATCGATCAATCCAAAATCTAAAATCCAAAATCGGAAATCCCGGGCGCGACGTTCTCCGCCACCCACGTTCTCACCCATGCCGCCTCTTCGTCACTCAACGTGCGTTGGGGGCTGCGGGCGGCGCCGCCAAAATGGCCACGTGCAGCCAGGCCGGCTTTCCATCCGGCGATGCCGTATTTGCCCACGGCTTCGCTGCAGCGGAAGAGCAGGTCACCCTGACGTCGAACGGCGGTCACGTCCTGCACCTGGGCCGCGGCCACCAACGCCGCCGCGGCTTCGGGAAGTACGTTGGCGGCGGCGAGGATAACGCCATCGATGAGCCCGGCCAGCAAAGACCCCGGCGCGGCGTAGGCCGAACCGCCGAGGAGGATGAACTCGTGGCTGCCGGCGGCGGCCCGATAGGCGGCGGCGGTTTGTGCATCATGCCCGCTGTTTTTCATGCCCAGGACGTTGGGATGGGGGGCCAGCGCGGCGACGGTTTCGGGGGGGATCGTCACGTTGGTGATGGGTGGTACGCTGTAGAGTAAGATCGGGATTGGGCTGGCGTCGGCTACGGCCTGGTAGTGTTTCGTCAGGGCCGCCGCGGTCATCGATTTCTGGTAATAGCTGGGGGTGACGACGAGGGCCACGTCGGCGCCAATATCGGCGGCGCGCTGGGTCTCTTCGATCGTCAGCCGTGTGCCGGCGAAACCGGTGCCCGCGATGAGCACCAGGTCCTCGGGGATGTGATACCGCCCCACTTCCAGCACCAGCGTGCGCTCGAATTCGCTGAGATGGGGTTGTTCGCCGGTGGAGCCCAGCAGGAGAAATCCGTTGAGACCGGTGGTGGCCATCCATTGGATGTTGGCGGCCAGGGCGCGGTCGTCGACGGCATCGTCGGCCGTGAAGGGTGTGGCGAGGGCGACGTGGGCACCCTGCAGGCGTTGGCGAAGCTGTTCTGGGTTCATATCAGGCCAAAACCAATTCGGTCTGCAGAACGGCAGCGATTTCCCCGGCCCAGGCGGTAATCACATCCCAGCGGCGGAAGTCGCCGGTGGGGGCTTTGATGCCCTTCACGAGCAGTTTCTCGGCGAAATTGAGCTTATTCGGATCGATGGCACCGTGAAAGAACGTGATGTCGCGTGGGTGCAGGCGATCGGCGATGGGCTGCTGGGCTTCGGGGAAAGTCCACCCCTTCATGAGTTCGACCGGATCACCGTCGCCGGTGGGCCCGCTGGAGAAGAGCCAGAGCGGGCGTGCGCCGAGGGCACGCTCGTGATCAACCAGGAATTCGGCTGCTTCCTTGCGCCAGGTGCCGGCGTAGACCGCACTGCCCAGCACGACTGCGGTGTAGGTGGCGACGTCGCCCGCGCGGTCGGCTGACATAACGTCCACCTGCAGGCCGGCGGTACGCAGGACTTCACCGATCTTTTCGGCAATCTCGGCCGTTGCCCCATATTTGGTGGCATAGGCGACCAACACACGATGCTGCATGGTGATTTTTCTCCCTCGAAGTTCGACTGATCATTGACGGACAGGCATCAGCATAACACGCGGCATCGGGTGCTGCCATGACTTACGTCAGGTGGGTCGTATCCACTCGCTGCTTCGCACCTCCGCCAGAGGAATTCCAAATGTAGCCAACCATCTTAACCACAAAGGGCACACAGGACGCAAAAAATCGCTTGTTTGATTGCTTTCGTGCCGCAGCTTTGTGTCCTATGCGCGCTATGTGGTTAACGCTGGGCTACATTTGGAATTGCTGCCTCCGCCAGATGCGCCTTGACGAGCTGCCCGCGTGGGCCGTCCTGGGCATCGATGCTGGTGAGCAGTGCGAGCGCCTCGTCGAAGCGGGTCATGGCGCTGGCGTAGTCGCCTTCGAGCATGTCGACGATTCCCACCGCATCGGCAATCGCGGCGACGCCAACGATGCGGTTCAGCTCCTGGTGATAGACCAGGCTGCGGGCAAAATCGGCACGCGCCGCGGCCAGTTGACCCAGGCTGCGTTCGGCGATGCCGCGGTTTTGGTAGATGTCCGACAGCCGGTAACGGTCCTGGGTCTGGCTGAAGACCGGCTCGGCCAGGTTGTACCAGCGCAGGGCTTCCTCGAACTGATCGCGCATCAGATAGACGTTGCCCATGTTCATACGCACGGCGGCCAGGTTGACCACGTCATCGATCTCGATGAACAGCTGTTCGGCGAGTCGATACGTGACCAGGGTCTCCTCTTCGCGTTTTTGTTGGCGGAGGGCCACGCCCAGGTTGACCAGGCCCCACGCCGCGAGGCGCGGATCCTTTGCCAGGAGGGCCAGGGCGATGCAGCGGCGCTGGTCCTCTTCCGCATCCACAAAACGATTGTCGTCGTACGCCAGCAGGCCGCGTGTGAGGTAGGCATGGCTGAGGGCTGGGTCATCGGGTGGCAGCTGCGCCAGGGCCTGGTCGATGAAGACCTGGGCTTCGCGCGGGCGATGCTGCATCCGACAGGTGCCGGCCAGGCGGTTGAGGGCGCGTACCTGGCCGTCAAGCACGCCGAGTGCTGCCCAGCGTGCGGCACTGGCGGCAAAATTCTGGAATGCATCGTCGTACAGACCTTGCACGTAACTGAGCAGACCCAACTGAAAGTGCAGCTCAGCGCTTGCCCGGTCGTCGTGCAGGGCCAGGCCCTGTGCCAGGCCGCGTGCCAGGTAGGGCAGCCACTCGTCGCGATAGCCAGCCTTTTCCATGAGTGGAGCGAGTTGGGACAGAACCTCGGCGGCCGCCGGCCAGGCTGCATCGAGATGCAGCGCATAACCGAGAGTGTGCAGCGCCTGCTCGCGCAGATCATCCGGCAGGCGTTTCCACGGCTGGCCAAGGAGGTCCCGCATCGCCTGCGCACTTCTCACGATGTAGGTACGAAACAGGAATGGGTAGTCGATCATGTTGTATTGTACAGCGCCAAACGCCACCGGTCAAACGAAAAAGACTCCACCCCGTCCACCTGCGCCTCGTCCCCTACTCCCTACTCCGTACTCCCTACTCCGTCCTCTCTACTCCGCACTCACACACCATCTTCACAACTTCTGAACATCTCCCTGGTATCGTGCGGGGCGTCAGACTACGGCTCAGGGAAGGGACGGTGCTGGTTGCGTTCGCGGTGCCGGATCGGGGCCGCCGTGTTGGCCGCTGTGGCTCGTGTCTCTGACCACGGCCAATCTGGAATCCATTTCCAGGCTGAATTGTACGATCAGAACGTATCGGGGCCTTGACCAGGGTTTGTGGCAAGGCTCGAACGATCCAAACCACGTGATGGAGAGATAGCAACGATGATTTCACAATCGAGATTGACACGATGGGCCGTGACGGCGATGGCCGTTTTGGTGTTGGGCGCGTGCGCCCGCAGTGTCACCCCGACCCCCACCGCGGTCAGTACCATCGACACCGACCGCATTGTCGCCACCGTCGTGGCGGAAGTACGGGCCGAGCAAGCGGCCTCTTCTGCGGCGGACAGTGCCACGCTCGAAGACATGGTGCAGGCCGCCGTGGCCGAGCAGCTCGCAGCGCTCGAATCATCCCAGGTTGCTGCGCTGGTCGAAGAGGCGGTGGCGGCTGAACTGGCGGCGCAGCAGATCACGCCGGTCAACCTGGGTGATCCTGCGACCGTCGCCACGACCGATCTGGAAGCGACGTTGGAACTGGTTTACCAGCAGGCCAACCCCTCGGTCGTCTACGTCATCGTGCCGAACATTGGCAGCGGCAGCGGCTTCGTGTATGACGACAGCGGCCACATCGTCACCAACAATCACGTTGTGTCGGGTGGGCGCAGCTTCGAGGTGGTGTTCGCCAATGGGGTACGCCTGGCGGCCAGCCTGGTGGGCAGCGATGCGGACAGCGACCTGGCGGTGCTGAAGGTCGCCAGCCTGCCCGACGGCGTGAATCCCCTACCGCTGGCACAAACCGACGACCTGCGGGTGGGCCAGTTCGTGATTGCAATCGGCAATCCCTTTGGGGAGCAGGGATCGATGTCGTTGGGCATCGTGAGCGGTCTCGACCGTGATTTGCGTTCGCAGCGCACCCAGAATGCACGGACCGGCTATTCGCTGCCGAGTGTCATCCAGACCGATGCCCCGATCAATCCGGGGAATTCAGGTGGCCCGCTGCTCAACCTGGCCGGCGAGGTCGTGGGCATCAACTCGGCGATCGCCTCGACGACGGGGGTCAATTCGGGGGTCGGTTTTGCCATCCCGGTGATTGCTGTGCAGCGCATCGTGCCTGATCTCATCGCCGCGGGTGAGCACACCTACAGCTACCTGGGGGCCAGCTTCGACGACGAGATCAGCCTGAGTGACCAGTCGCAGCTTGGTTTGGCGCAGACCCGGGGTGCCTACCTGGTCAGCGTCACAGCGGATGGCCCGGCCGATCGTGCAGGGCTGATTGCCGCCAATGCCCAGACCGGGCGCGGGGGTGACCTGGTGGTCAAGGTCGACGGGCAGGACGTGGCCGATTTTGGGGACCTCAACCGCTACCTGGTGTTCGAGACCAAGCCCGGGCAGACGATCGAGCTGACCGTACTGCGGAACGGGCAGGAGGTCGTGGTGCCGTTGACGTTGGGCGAGCGTCCGTGAATGGGGGAATGGGGGATAGGGGTTGGGGGTTAGGGGTTTGGGAATGGGGGTTAGGGGTGTAACCCAATCCCCGATCCCCAGCCCCTGGTCCCCAACCCCCAGCCCCCAACCCCCAACCCCCAACCCCTGGTCCCCATCCCCCATCCTCATCACGTGTTCCACATGATTCCCAAACAATTCCTGAACATGCCTATGGTATGCTGTGGATAGAAAGGCATGAGGAATTGTTATGAACACACCATACCAGCTCGGTATCTCCGCGGACGTGAAATCGCCACCCAACCCAGCGCGGCTGCTGCCGGCTGCGCTGGCGGCATGGTCGACCAGTTCAGCCGATTTTGTTCGGCTGCTGCGCCAGTTTGAGCCGATTGGCCTGGCAGAGCTTGACCGGGTGGCGCTGCTGGATCGGACCGACACCAAGTATGTGCTCACCGCTGATCAGCTCTATACGGCGCTGGCGGTGCTGCGCAGCGATTATTGGGTGCTGGACATCGACCGTGTGCGCGTGCATCCGTATCAGACGCTCTATTTCGACACCGCTGATTTTGCGTTGTACATGCGGCACCATGCGGGCCGGCCGATTCGCTACAAGGTGCGGAGCCGCGAGTACGTCGATACGCACCGGTCTTTCATGGAAGTGAAGGTCAAGACCGTCAACAACCGCACGAGTAAAAAACGGATCGAGACGCGTACGCTGCTCACGCAGTTTACGCCGGAGGCCAGCCGGTTCGTTGGGGCCTATCTGCCGTTCGACACGCAGTGTCTGGAGCCGAAGTTATGGAACACGTTTGGGCGTGTGACCCTGGTTGACAAACAGTTTGCCGAGCGGCTTACGTTGGACCTCGACCTGCGGTTTGGGCGTGATGGCCAGGCTGTGGTGCTGCCGGGTGTCGCGATTGCGGAAGTGAAGCAGGCGGGCATCAATCGCCATTCCGATTTCATTCAGCAGATGCGTGCGTTGCGTGTTCACCCGACTGGGTTCAGCAAGTACTGCATTGGCGTGGCCTACCTGTACGACGGGGTCAAACACAACAACTTCAAGGCCAAACTCGGTTTGTTGGACAAACTGATCCGGGAGAATCACGGTGTCGACCGAACTCACTAACCTGCTCCTGGGTGCGGGGCTGAACCTGGCGATTGCCCTGGTGATTGTCCGGTTCATTTATTATCCGGAGACTCAGAACAAGAATTACGTCTTTACATTTTTAGCCTTCAACACCGTCATTTATTTCGTGCTTGGGCTGTTGACCAGTGTCAGTTTGAGTATTGGGGTTGGGTTTGGGCTGTTTGCCATCTTTTCGGTGCTGCGTTACCGTACGGACGAGATACCGATTCGGGAGATGACTTACCTCTTCATTATTATTGCCTTGCCGGTGATGAACTCGATTCTGGTAACGAACAGTGATATCGCCCAGCTTCTGGCGGCAAACGGGGTGGTTGTGGTGCTGTTGTATGTGTTGGAGAAGGAGTGGGGATTCCACTACGAGGCCAGCCGGAAGATCACCTACGAGCGGATCGATCTGATTACACCGGCCAACCAGGACCTGTTGTTGGCCGACGTGCGGACCCGAACGGGTTTGCCGGTGACGCGGGTGGTGGTCGGGCGGATCGATTTTTCCCGCGATACGGCGGAGATTCAGGTGTTTTTTGAGGGGGGAGGGGGGGAGTAGGGATTGAGCGGATGGGGAACGGATTACTGTCAACGGATTCGGGGAACGGATTGAACGGATGGGAGCGGATTACTGTCAACGGATTCGGGGAACGGATTGAACGGATGGGGAGCGGATTACTGTCAACGGATTCGGGGAACGGATTGAACGGATGGG
>CAYUCC010000145.1:0-8283 GCA_964443225.1 uncultured Anaerolineae bacterium | reverse complement strand
GCGATGTCGCGGTCCTTGGGCGGCACGTCGTTGACGACGCGGTCGCCGATCAGGATGCGTCCGTCGGAAATCTCTTCCAGGCCGGCCAGCAGGCGCAGCGAGGTCGACTTGCCACAACCAGAGGGGCCGACGAAGACCAGGAACTCTTTGTCTTCGATCTCGATGTTGAGGTCGTTGACGGCGGTGACGTCGCCCCACCGTTTGTAGACATGATCGTATGTTACACTAGCCATGAAATTTGAACTCCTTTGTGAGTGTCAAATGAGCAGAAGAACCAAGGACAGAACTTTGCGGTCGCCGAGGGTCCATAGCGGACCCCACGTGGGTTTCCATGCCTGGGACAGAGAGGGCTAGAACTCGTTGGCCAGGAACATGTTCCCTGCGGTGGCGGGTCTCATTGCCTAAACCGTTCCTTTGTTCTTTGCTGGAGGTTGAATATTGGATTTTGGATTTTGGATTTTGGATTTTGGATGCCGGGATGGCGCTGAGAGATGGATCAGCAGCGGGCAGCAGCATGATCCGGTGTGAGTCACCAGCGAACTGGACTGGCGCCGGCCCGGGCGGGGCGGGTCACCTCCTTTGTACGTCCAAAACAAACCTGGTTGACGGTGCGGGGGTACGGAAAGCTGTTTGAATTATACCATGGATCAACTGAAACGCAAGCTACAAATCAGATAGAGATTATCACAATTCAGTGGGCTGCCGGAACGTGCCCTGTCCGGCCGGGATCACGGCCAATGAGAGCGCCCGTTCAAGACTTTGACAACCGCGGTGATTTGACGATAATATGCTGCGGTCGGATCGTGAGACGCACAAGCGCATCGAGAAGGTATCGCACGTGTTCGACTGATGGAGCAAATGATTCATCGAGGATTAAGTCAAGGGGTTTGTCATGTCGCAACGTCGCGGGGGCGACGCACAGCAGGTGGCCAGTAATACCGATGGGAACCTACCCCCTCCCCAGCTCATTACATCCACTGGACAACTGCAACACATACTGCCTCATCTTCTGGCCGCGCCGCTCGTTGCCGTGGACACCGAAGCGAACAGTCTCTTTGCCTATTACCATAAGGTGTGTCTGATCCAACTCTCCGTGCCGCGCACCGATTACGTCATCGATCCGTTGGCGATCGAGCTCGACATCCGGCCGCTGGCGCAGCTGTTTGCCTCGCCCCACGTGCAGAAGATCTTCCATGCCGCCGAAAATGACATCCTCGTGCTCAAGCGCGATTATGGCTTCACCTTTACCAACGTATTCGACACCCTGTGGGCGGCGCGTATCCTGGGCTGGCCGGAAGTAGGCCTGGGGGCCATTCTCACCAAACACTTCGGGGTTCCTCTCAACAAGCAGATGCAGCGGGCCAATTGGGGCAAACGTCCCTTGACCCGCGAGCAGCTGGCCTATGCACGGGTGGATACCCACTACCTGATTCCGCTGCGCGAAATGCTCGTGACCGAACTGGAACAAAGGGGGCGGCTGGCCGAAGCACGCGAGGCATTTTCAGAGTTGCCCCATGTCGAATTTGTGACGAGGCCGTTCGATCCCGAAGGCTTCTGGCGCATGCGCGGCGCACGGGAACTGCCGCCCAAAGGCCAGGCGGTGCTGCAGGCGCTGTACTTGTGGCGTGAAGACAAAGCGCGTGCCCTGGACCGTCCTCCATTCAAGGTGTTGTCCGATCACGCCCTGCTGGCGCTGGCGCAGAAGCTGCCCACCACGTTGTCCGAGTTGACGCACCTGAGCGGCATGAACCGCGGCCTGGCCCAACGGTCTGGTAATGATATCCTCGCCACGATACGTGCGGCCAGCGCCGGCCCGCCGCCCGCAGCACCGCGTCGCAACAACAACCACCATGCCGTGCGTCCCGATGAAGAGACCCTGGCTCGTTACGAGTTGTTACGCACCTGGCGCACCGGCAAGGCGTTTGAACGCGGCGTCGATCCGGATGTGGTGCTGACCAACGATACCCTGATGCACATTGCGCGACAAATACCAGGTACCCTGGCTGACCTGGAAACCTGCCCCGGTTTCGGGCCCAGTAAACGCCACCTCTATGGCCGCGAGATCCTGGCAGTGCTTGCCCGCGATCCGATCCCTGCGGCCTGACGTTATGACCAGCGAGGCATCTCCATGCAGATCACGTTCTACGGCGCCGCACGATCGGTCACCGGCTCTATGCACCTGCTTGAGGTCAACGGGCATCGTATTCTACTCGACTGCGGCCTGTTTCAAGGGAAACGCGCCGAGACGTACGAACGCAACCTGAACTTTCCGTTCGATCCGGCAACGATCCACACCGTCCTCTTGTCCCACGCCCACATCGACCACAGCGGCAACCTGCCCAACCTGAGCAAACAGGGTTTTGCCGGTTCGATCTGGTGCACCGCAGCCACGCGCGACCTGTGCGCGTCGATGCTGCAGGACAGCGGGCACATCCAGGAAAAAGACGTCGAGTTCGTCAACAAGCGGCGCGCCCGCGCCGGAGAACCGGCAGTGGCCCCGCTGTACACACGCAACGACGCGATTGCGACCCTGGACCAGTTTGTATCGGTGAGCTACCAGCGCCCCGTCAACGTGGCACCCGGTGTGACCGCCACCTATTTCGATGCGGGCCACATCCTGGGCTCGGCCATGATCCAGCTCGACCTGGAAGAAGCGGGCCGGCACTGTCGCCTGGTATTCTCCGGTGATATCGGTCGCCGCGGCCTGGCCATTCTGCGCGATCCGACGTTGTTCAGCAGCGCCGATTACGTCATCATGGAGAGCACCTACGGCAGCCGCACGCACGAGACGCCGGACGAAGCGGGCGAGCGCCTGGCGACGGTCGTCAAAGATACTTACCGGCGTCGCGGCAAGGTGATCATTCCAGCTTTCGCCGTCGGGCGGACGCAAGAGTTGGTCTACGCGCTGCACCGGTTGTCGAACGAGCGCGAGATTCCGCACCTGCCCGTTTTCGTCGACAGCCCATTGGCCACCAACGTCACCGAGGTGTTTCGCCTGCATCCCGAATGTTATGACCAGGAGCTGCGCCAGTTCCTCGAAACGGATCGGGATCGTAATCCCTTTGGTTTCGAAAACCTGACCTATATCCGTGATGTGCGTGATTCCAAAGAACTGAACTACCGGCGTGAATCGGCGATCATCATCAGTGCCTCCGGTATGGCGGAAGCCGGCCGCATTCTGCACCATCTCAGGAATAACGTCGAAAACTCGGCCAATACCATCCTGTTCGTCGGCTTCCAGGCCGAAAACACGCTGGGCCGCCGTCTCATGGACGGCATCTCGCCCGTGCGGATCTTTGGGGAACAGCACATCGTGCGTGCCCGCGTCGAACGCATCGATGGTTACAGCGCTCACGCGGATCATCACGAACTGCTGGGTTGGATCGGCCACCTCGACCGGACACGTCTCCGTCAAGTCTTCCTGGTCCACGGCGAACTCCAACCGGCAACGGCCCTGGCCCAAGGAATTCACGACCTGGGCATTCGTGAGGTGGTGATCCCCGAACGGGGTGACAGCTTCGAGCTGTAGCAAAACGCGCGCGGCCTTGATTGTAGGACGCCATACGGGTTATTCCTGGAATTGTGCTACTATCAGGTCAAGACTATCTCGAATTTTGCGTAGGTTTGTTATCTCATGCCTGATCTATCGTTTCTTGGTAACCAACTCGCCTGGTTATGGGTCATTCCAGTTCTGGGAGTGCTTGTGTTTTGGCACGAGTTGGGCCATTTTTTGGGCGCCTTGTGGATGAAGGTCAATGTCGAGGAATTCGGCTTTGGTTATCCCCCGCGCCTGTGGACCATGTTCGTCTGGCGGGGGGTGAAGTTCACTCTCAACTGGCTGCCGTTGGGTGGATTTGTGCGTATGGTGGGCGAAGAGGGCAACTTCGACGCCGAAGGCAGCCTGACATCGAAAAAACCCTATCAGCGTGCCATCGTGTTGTTGGCCGGACCGCTGATGAATCTCATCCTGGCCCCGATCCTCTACACGATCGTTTTTGTGAGCGGCACCCCGTACCCCCTCGGCCCCGTGGAGATCACCGTGATCGCACCGGACTCGCCGGCAGCGGCCGCCGGCCTGCAGGTCGGCGATCAGTTCGTCGACCTGGCTGGCACGCAGCCGACCACCACCGCCGATGTGAGCGCAGTCACCCGTCAGCACCAGGGACGTGCCATGGACGTGACGGTACGCCGCGGTGAGGAGATCGTCACGGTGTCGTTGGTGCCGCGGCTGCCCGCCGAGATACCGGAGGGCCAGGGTCCCACCGGCATCGCCATTCAACGGTCCTTCGTGACGGCGGACAACATCGTACAGGCCTTTGTGATGGGGCTGCGTCACACTTGGGAAGTGCTGACTGCGATGGTGACCGGTCTCGTCGATTTGGTGCAGAGCATCTTCATGCCAGGCTCGGTGTCGGCACCCGCGGGCGGCATTGCCGGGCCCGTGGGCATTGCCCGCATTACCGGAGAACTGGCGCGGCAGGGTTTGATTCCGCTGATCGAGCTGACGGCGTTCCTGAGCCTCAACTTCTTCATCATCAACCTTCTGCCGCTGCCGGCACTGGACGGCGGTCGCCTGATGTTCGTCGGCCTGGAGGCGCTGCGGCGTGGCAAACGGATCGCCCCCGAGCGGGAAGCCCTGGTCCACCTGGCCGGTATGGTGGCACTGCTGGCACTCATGCTCGTGGTTTCTTACATAGACCTGGCCAACTGGTGGCGCGGTACACCCATCTTCCCTGGTCAGTGAGCCGGCTAAGGGCTTGTAAAAGAATAACTTACCCTTCTTCGCGGCAAATTCCGGCCATTTTGCAGGAAGTTATTCTTTTACAAGCCCTAAGGATTCCCGCACCACCGTCGTCATCCACGTTCTGGGGCACCGCGCCGGTCCAAACGATGGCCGGTGCACCCAATATCATAGTCCTCCCATGACTTTTGGCATATTGCCCCAGGCTTGTTGCCTCTGTATAATGCATTCGAGGCTGCGACAATGGCGTTGTGGTCAGTTCTATTGACTTGCCCCCATCTGTCAAGTCTGAGGAGGTCGTCAATGCAGAGGCGTATGCTGTTTCGTGTACTTGTGGCTGTCGTGGTGGTCCTGTTGGCCGTCACCCCGGCAGGCGCCCATGTCTCGTGGTGCTCGTCCGATCCGATCGTCGCACTGCCTGATGGTTCCATCGTCAACGTGATTGTCGAGGCACCCATCGATTTTGCGGGGTCCCATGTGGCGGTGGGTGTCTTAGCGCAGCAGGGTGCCGAATTGCTCGAGGTCATCAACGGTGACCTGGTGCTGCATACGGCGTTCGCGGCTGGCTTGCACAACCCGAACTTCCTGGTAGTTGCGCATCCCGTGGGCAATTTCCCGCTGCGGGTGACTGTGCTGCGCGACAATGTCGTGATTGCGGTGAATGAAGGAAGCCCGGGTGCCGCCGTGCGGATGTGGCTTCAGTTCTGACATTTGTCTGGCCTACGTTGTGGCAAGACCGGCGGTGGTGCCCCATCGCCGGTCTTTTTTGTGATCCACAGACACTGCCTGGTAGGAAAGAACAGTGACGTTGATCCCGAACACAACCCCCAGCGAACCCAGACCGCCAGACCAGGCCACGATGCCCTGGTCTGACCGCAAGAACGGCCTGATCACCTTTCTGGGTGTTTTGTGGTTTGGCGGTGGCCTGGCCTGGTTCCTCTGGCGTGGATGGGAAGCCGTGCAGCGATCGGGGCCGTACCTGGGGCCCGGGTACCTGGCGTGGCTGCAGGGTGTGCCCTCGTTGACACCGCTGCGGGCCGGGCTGCTGGGAGCAACACTCCTCGCCGTGCTTGGGCTGGGCTGGCTCCTCTGGCGAACGAACCGCTTCGATCGTATCGTCATGATTGCAGTTGCGGTGACCGCGGGTGGGCTGGTTCTGCTGCGCCCGCTCGAGACCGGTCTCAGCCTGGTGCTGCTCGTCGCGCTGACGATCGTCGCCACCGGCGTGGGACGTTGGTCGTTGCGTCACCTCGGCGTGGCCGGCCCGACGCAGGTGGACCACCTGTTCTTCAGCCTGGCGCTTGGTTGGGCATGGCTGATTGTCATCGTGCTCGGTTTGGGGCTCGCCCACCTCCTGCACCCCCTCGTTCTGCTGGCCGTGTTGGTGCTGTTGGGGACGGTGGCGCGGCACGATCTGCTGGCCTGGTGGCGTGATCTGCGGCGGTGGCGGCCCAATCTGCCCGCAGGCAGCATACGCCGCCTTCTGAGCCTCGCACACCTCCCGTTCATTGGCTTCGTCCTGCTCGGTGCGCTGGCGCCAACCACGGCGTTCGATGCAACGTGGTATCACCTGTTTTTGCCGAAACTCTACCTGCAGGCTGGTGCCCTGGCCTATTTCCCCGCGCACTACCGGACGTTGTGGCCCGCCAATGGCGAACTGCTGAACCTGTGGGGTTTGGCGTTGGGTGGGGAGTCATTGGCGCAGCTGATCGGCCTCAGCCTGGTGGGAGGTATCCTGCTGGGCTTGTACGCGGTAGCGCGCCGGCTGTTTGCCCCCGAAACCGCCCTGCTGGCAACGCTGCTCTTTTTGTCGGCGCCGGACGTGGCCACTTATGCGTCCAGTGCCTACGTCGACCTGCCCCTGGCCTTTTTTGTGCTGGCAGCAGCCATGGCCTGGTATGCCTGGTACACGTCGGGGGTGCGGGCGTGGTTGCTGATCGGGGCCCTGGCGATGGGTGTCGCAGCCGGAATCAAACTCCTGGGGTGGCCCTACCTGGTGTTGTTCGTCGTGCTGACGGGCTTCGTGCTGTGGCGGCGGCCGCAGCCAGGACGTATGCGTACATTTGGCCTGGTTTTGCTGTTGGCGGCTGTGCCGGCTGTGCCGTGGCTGGTGCGTGCCTGGCTGCTGGGTGGCGATCCACTCTTTCCCTTTGCCTATCGCTGGTTCCAGGAAGCGGCCTGGAATGCCTGCACGGCGGCGCTGCACACCGCCCACTTTGCCTACGTGGGGGTAGGGCAGGTACGCAGCCTCGCCGACCTGCTCGTCGTTCTGCGCCTGGTTGCCGACTACGCCGCCGGGCCCTGGCTTAGCCTGGCCTGGCCGTTGGTCGTTGTGCTGCTCTTGCTGCGGGCGGTGCGGAGCCAGGCACGCGCGCTCCTGGCCCTGGCTGCGATGGGCCTGGTGCTGACGATCTTTCAGGCCGTGCTGTTTCCAATGCCGCGCTTTTTTGCCATCGCACAGATCCCTGGTGCCATCGTTGTAGCCGCGGGCACCATCGTGCTGCTGGCACGGGCGCCGCGGTGGACGCGCCGCATGCTGTTAGGGCTGTTGGGTCTGGCGTTGGTGTTGTGCCTGGCCAACGCCGCCTGGGTTCGCCTCGATGCCGCAATCGTCGTCCTGGGACGGCAGCCGGCGGCCGGGATGCTGACCCGTGGACTGCCCGAATACGGGGCCATGCGCTGGGCCAGTGAAAACCTCCCACCGGACAGTCGCGTTCTCAACTGGTCCCTGCGCGGCTATTACCTGGCACAGGACCAGGTGCCGGTCGATCCAGCCTTTCAGGGTTTGCTCGATTTTGCCGGGCTGCGTGATGCCGCCAGCTTCACGGAACGTCTGCGCACGTTGGGCATCACCCACCTGCTGGTGCTCCCCGATGCCAGCCAGTTCTATTATCCCCAAGGGCCGGCGGTCGGTGCCCAACTCGATGCGCTCCTGGCGGCATTAGCCCCGCAGTTGACGCTGCTCCACGAACAGGCCGGCACGCGCGTCTACGCCCTGGACACCACACGCACCCCCCCGCCGCTGCCATTGCCGGGTATCGACCTGTGCCAACCTGCGCAGTCTCGCCAGACGCACAGCCCGCTTCAGCGGCCTTGAGCTATGAGCCTGAACTTTAGTTCAAGGCGGGCGTGCCATGGCGACGCCCACCAGGCGTTCAAACAGCCTGGCGTTCAAACGCCAGGCTTATAGCTGAAGTCCGCTCAAGCGGACTGGGTCGTGGGGCGGGTCGCGCCAGAATGGCGTTCGAACCCACAGCCCGCTTCAGCGGCCTTGAGCTATGAGCCTGAACTTTAGTTCAAGGCGGACCCGCCATGGCGACACCCGCCTGGCGTTCAAACAGCCTGGCGTTCAAACGCCAGGCTTATAGCTGAAGTCCGCTCAAGCGGACTGGGTCGTGGGGCGGGTCGCGCCAGAATGGCGTTCGAACCCACAGCCCGCTTCAGCGGCCTTGAGCTATGAGCCTGAACTTTAGTTCAAGGCGGGCGTGCCATGGCGACACCCGCCTGGCGTTCAAACAGCCAGGCGTTCAAACAGCCTGGCG
>CAYUCC010000144.1:0-8544 GCA_964443225.1 uncultured Anaerolineae bacterium | reverse complement strand
ATCCCGCTATTGCAATTCATTTATTTACGCTGCTCGGGTGGCCCGTGGTGTGCCCCACGCCCTGGTGGGCCACGACGCCCCGGCCCGAGGAGTGCCGCACCCCCAGGTGCGGCACGATGCCCCAGCCTGAGGAGTGCCGCACCCCCAGGTGCGGCACGACACCCTCGCCTGAGGAGTTCGCACCTGGGGGTGCGAACTCCTCAGGCGAGGGGAAGTTTCTCGGAAGACACCAGGACATGAAGATTCGCTGTCAATCCCACAGCCCATCGATCACGCGCAGCAGCCGCGCCTGGGCACGGTGCCAGGTGAAACGCTGGGCGCGTACGGCGGCGCGGGTGGCCAGGCCTTCGGCCAGGGCGCGGTTTGCCAGGACACGCACGATCTGCCGCGCCAGGTCGGCTGGGTCGTCGGGCGCAAAGAGCAGGGCATCCTCATCCTCGCGCACGAGCTCGCGCACCACGGGCAGGTTGGCGGCCACGATCGGCCGCGCCGACGCCATGTATTCGATAATTTTGATCGGGCAGCACCCCTGGACGACGTTACGATCGTTGTAGGCCAGGGGAGCCACACACACGTCGGCCTGGGCGATCAGCGCCGGTACTGCATGGTGCGGCACCGCCGGCATCAGCGTCACGACCTCTTCGACACCGATTTTGCGGGCCTGTTTGAGCAGCTGCTTCTGCTGGCGGCTGCGCCCGCGGCCGGCGATGACCAGGTGCACCCGCTGGTGGGCCAGCACCAACGGCAGAGCGCCGAGCAGTGTCTCCAGGCCCTGCCACGATGCCAGGGTACCCACGTAGAGCAGGGTGGGGATGTGTCCAGCGCGCGGCGGCAGCGGCGATGGGATGAATTCGTCGGTCTGCACACCGTTGGGAATCACCGTGATGCGCGCCCGCGGGGCCCCCAGGCTCACCAGGAACGTGCGCGTGACGTCGGATGGGCAGACGATGGCATCGCACGCGGCCAGGATCGCCATCTCCTGCGCCCGCATTTTGGTCACCAGCGCCTGCCCATCGGCGGTTTCGGCCAGCCCAGGATAGTGGTATTTGAGCTCGATGCTGGGCAGACCGTTGACCTCGAACAGCGTTTTGTACCCGTGCTGGGCCTGCACCAGGAGCAAACCATCCCACGTCGAACGAAAATGGATCAGATCGTACCGCGGCTGAGCCTGCACGTGTGCCTGCACCGCCGCGGCAAAATGCACCGCCCGCGCCAGGAAATTGCTCGCGGTGCCCGCCGGCAGGTCGACGCGCGTGATCGCCGCCCCTTCGTATGACCCTGCATCGGGCAGCACCCCATCGCCCGCGGTGAGCAGCTGCACGGTGTGACCCGCCCCCACCAGGCCGCGCACGAATTGGGTGATGTGGGTACTGGCTCCCTTGGGACTGGGTACGACGTCAAAGGCGGTGTAGAGAATGTGCATGATTCGTTGATTTCGGCTACAATCTGGCTCGTTTGGTCCGGCCGGCGTGTGCTGTATTATGCCTGCTTCAGCACAGAACGGCAAACGGCAGAGTCCATCGCAGTTGGCACGCAGGAGACCCAGTGGCAGAATACGATCCGGTTTATGTTTCGCTGGACGACAAACCCGATGCCATCCTCGAGGCCATGGCCGGGCTGGTGGCGCAGCACGACCAGGTAACGGCGCAGAATCAGCGGCGGCGCCGCCTGCCTTGGCTCTTTCTGGTCATCGGCGTGGTGCTGATTGGTCTCGATTATGCGGTTGGGTTCGACGCACGTATTTTTGGCGTGGCCGGCGTGGCGGCATTGCTCGCCGCGGTGGTGACGTGGTTCGTAGCACGTCGCAGCCGTGTGCAGCAGCTCTCACCGCACTACGTCACGGCTCGCGAGGTCATCCACACCCTGCGCGATGATCTGCACCCCAAAGGAACGTTTTTTGGCCAGATCGATCTGACCGGGGCTCGCCAACCACAGAAACTCAGCCGCGAAGGAACCAACGTTCTGGGACTGACGGTGCACTATTATCGCGACGAATGGCTCGGTCTGAAGGCCAAACTCTACGACGGCAACATGTTACGCTTCAGCACCATCGAACGCACCAAGGAGCGGGTGGGTTACTACAAACGGGGCAGTATCAGCGGCAAACAAAAGTGGAAGCCACCCAAGCTGGCCAGCGGGCAGGAGATCAAGGTCCGCATATCGGTCAACCCTGAGGCCTACGAGGTCGTCCCACGGGCCGATGTCCGTACAGGTACGCGCGTGGGGGTGTATACCATCGATGAGCTGGATACAACCGGCGGCATTGTGACGCTGCTGGCCAGCGCACCGGCGGGGGTCGTCGGATCAGGTGATATCCTTGGGGTGCTTAAAACGACCTACAGCTTGCTGCAAAGAAAGGGCGTGGCATGACCAGTCGTGCGTGGACGACCATCATTTTGGCCGTGGTTTTGATCATCGTCGTGATGTTGGCTGCCTGGTCGCTCTCCACCAGCAGCCAGGTCGCACGTTTCACCGGCACCGCCGTGTGGGAGCTGCCATCGCTGGACGCCATGGAGAGCATGCAGATCGTCGACGTGACCGGAGACGGCACGAGTGAGCTGTTCGTGCAAAATGCCGGCACACTGGCCGTTTTGAACAACGCCGGCAACGAGCAGTTCAGCGTCACCACCCAACCCCCGCTGGCCACGACCCTCGGCGATGCGAACCAGGACGGCGTGGAGGACATCGTGGCCGCCATGCGACGGCTGGACGACGATCAAATGGGTGTCGTATTGGCCGTGTTCGACGGCAGCGGCGAAACCCTCGGCAGCGCCCCGTTGGCTGACGTCGGTGATCCCTCGCGTGTTGCCGTGATCCGGTTTCCAGCGGGTCCTCAGATCGTATTTGGAGACACCAGCGGCCAACTGGTCGCGGTGACCGCCGGTGGAGACGAGGCCTGGCGAACCCAGGTCGGCGTGGGTGACTACATCCGCGGTCTCGACGATGCCCTGGTGGAGGGCCAGCGTCACCTGGCGGCGGCCAACCACGACGGGACTGTCGTCCTGATCGACGAGCGTGGCCAGGCGCAGTGGAGTTACCAATACAACGGCCCGCTGCGCCGCCTGCGTGCCTACGATCTGGATGGTGATGGCACGTCGGAGATCCTCTTGGGCGGCGACTACGGTGACCTGGTCATGCTCGATGCGGCAAGCGGGACGCCACGTTTCGAGCAGCGCCTGGGCCAGACTATCGTCGAGATCCGCGAAGTCGAGTTGGACGGAAAACCGTCTGCGCGCGAGTTCGTCGTTGGCGGTAAAGATGGTGGGGTGTGGGCATTCGACGTCGGCGGGCGCGAGCTGTGGTCGAGCTCAGTGCCGGAGCGTGTCTACGGCATCGTCGCCCTGGACATCGACGACGATGGACAGGAAGAGGCGATCGTGGGTGACGAAACGGGCGGGGTCACCGTGTTCAGCGGGACTGCCGGCAGCCGGTACAGTGTAGCCTCGTTTCCTGAAGCGATCACGCGGCTCGACGGTGGCCGCCTGAGCGATTCGGACCAGTTGGCAGTTGCCTTTGGCAATCGCGTGGCGCTGCAGTCACTGCAAAAAGAACAGGCACCGGCCTGGTACACACCGCTGCTGGCCGGTATCCTGCTGTCGCTGGTGATTGCGGGTGTGGCCTGGTTCGTCGCCACCATGCCGCGCAAACCCACGCTGCGCCTGGCCGTCGAAGATGAGAGTGCCGAGGGCATGCAGGCCCGCCGGCGGATGCTGCACGAAAACATCGCCGACGTCGAGCGGCTGAAGGCGGCCGGGGAGATCGAGCCGCAGGCCTACCTGGAGCGGCTGCGTGAGCTGCGCAGCCAGCTGGCGGAGAACGAAGCCGCCATGCAGAAGGCCGGGGTGCCCGTGCGGGTGGAAACCTTCAAGTGCCCAAACTGCGGCGGTACGCTGCCGCTGGGCATCGACCGCTGCGACTACTGCGGACAGGTCGTCATCACGTAGGCATCGTAACAGAATAACATCCAGCATTATGGCTGGAATTCGCCGCTCCGAAGGTGGTGGCGGTTGCACAGTTGCCATCTTTTTGGAAAGATGGCAACTGTGCCACCGCCACCGCCACCGCCATTAGTAGTAGAGCCGCGGGTCAACGTCGCGCCCGGCGGAAGAAGAGCTGCACCAGGTCGCGATTGCCAAAAAACGTCTGCCCAGACGTAGCTGCGCTGAGTTCCCAGCCGAGCTCACCCAGGACGTCGAGATAATCGGGCAGGGGTGGCATTTCGGTCCAATGTTGGAGTTCCTGCCCGTTAGCGAAACGGGGACGCCAGCCGCGGTAGTGTTGGAAGGTCACGACCAGGTATTCCCACTGAGGCGGGTTGGACTCAGGTTTCGCCAGCGGACGCGGTTTGGCCTCTTTGCGCGTATCAGGCCGTGACTGGCGCTGCGGGGTTGCTGCGATCAGGTCGGCCGGCTCATCCGGCAGCGCACCACCCAGGAGATCGCCCAATACGTCTGGTGTCTGTTTACGCGCGGTCATCCGACATCACCCTTTCTGTCAAAGCACGATAGTCATCAGCCCCGTGCGAGTGGCGGGCGTATTCGAAGATGGTCTGGCCGTAGCCCGGTGCCTCCGACAGGCGCACGTTGTAGCGGATGGGGGCGCAGACCTGGGTACCGTAGTGCTGGTTCAGCTGGTCGAGAATCTCGGCCGACTTACGGACACGACGGTCGTAGAACGTGGGTACGATGTAGTTCAGGCTGAGACCGGCGTGGTATTTTTGAATGGCGAGCATGCTCTTCTGAAACTCACGCAGGCCTTGCAGGGTCATGATTTCCAGCGAAACCGGGGCCATCACTTCGTTGGCGTAGAACAGGACGTTAACCGTCAGGGCGTCCCAACCGGGGGCGGTGTCCAGGACCACAAAATCGTACCGGTCGTCCAGGGATGCCAGCGTCTCGTTGAGCACCTGTTCGCCGCCGAAGTCTTTGCGTGTGATCAGGCGTTTCAAACCGGCCAGGGCCCGTCCGCCGGCCACGAGCCAGAGGTTGTCGCGGGCCTGGGCAATAACCTCGTCGGCGGTGGCGTCACCGTTGGCCAGGTCCGCCAGCCCGCGTTCCGGCTCGATACCCAGCGCCTTGGAGGCCTGGCCCTGTGTGTCGACGTCGACCAGCAGGACACGCCGGCCACCCTGCGCCAACCCGGCCGCCAGGTTGACCGCTGTCGTCGTTTTTCCCACACCACCCTTGGACAGCGCCACGGCAATTTTGCGCACAGCATCACCTCCGCGTTTGTGAACTACGGCGCAGTATACCACAAGAGCCGGGGGTAGGCCACTTTCGATGCTGCAAAAAGCCCCCGGTATCGACGCCAAGCGCAAAAATCACCAAAAGCCGCCCGCACACACGACCACCAAACACACAATAAAAAACATTAGCGAAGATTCGCGTGATTCGCGGTCAACCATTTGCGGTAGGTAGAGGACTTGTGGGTAATCACCACGGGCGTTTCGTTGACAAATGACCGGACACGAGTAAAATAGAGGTAGATTCGTGTGTGCCGGCGGTTTGGAGCTGATCATGCACACCCAGGTACCCGACATCCCAGCCGAACTGATTACCGCCCTGCGTCGTGCGCGGCGGGTGGTGGTTCTGACAGGTGCCGGTATATCGGCCGAGAGCGGTATACCGACCTTCCGTGAAGCCCTGACCGGACTGTGGAGCCGTTTCCACCCCGAGGAACTGGCGACACCGGAGGCATTCCAGCGTAATCCGCAGCTGGTTTGGGAATGGTACGTCTGGCGGCGTCATCTGGTGGCGCAGGCTGAACCCAACCGTGGTCACCAGGCGTTGGTCTCGATGCAGGCGCGGGTACCGCAGTGGACGTTGATCACACAGAACGTCGATGGGCTGCACCAGCGTGCAGGCAGCGCTGGGGTGATCGAGCTGCATGGCAGTTTGACGCGTTACGTCTGCAGCGCACACCGGCACCCCATCACGATCGAGGCACCGGCGATGGGTATGCCGCCGGTGTGTCCGCAGTGCGGCAGTCTGGTGCGACCGGACGTGGTGTGGTTTGGTGAGTCGCTGCCGGGACCAGCGTTGGAAGCCGGGTTTGCCGCAGCGGCGGCGTGCGACGTCTTTTTGTCCGTGGGAACGTCGGCGGTGGTGCAGCCTGCCGCGTCGCTGCCCGTGGAGGCCCTGGCGCATGGCGCGCTGACGGTCGAGGTCAACCCCGACGAGACACCACTCTCACGGCGGGTGAACCTGGTGCTGTGTGGGCCGGCCGGCCGGGTGCTGCCGCTGTTGGTGTCAGCGGTCTGGCCCGACTTCATATGAGATGGCTGCATTTTGGATTCTTGTCAGCAAGGGGAGTAACTACCACATGGCGAAAAAAGTGGCGATTTGGGGGGCTTCATTCATCGCGGGTGTCATTACGACCTACCTGCTGCTGAACTTCCTGGGTGTTCCCGATTCGCGGTATGGCATCTTCTTTTTCCTGGCCACGGCGCTGCTGTTCATGCTGTTGTTCATGATTCCGCTCGATCATTTCACCAAGGCCGGCATCCTGGGCAGCCCAACGCCCAAAAAACAGGCGACAGCGCCAGCGCCAGCCGAAAAGGCCAAGTAGGACTTCGCACACGCGGTTGGCAGAGGAGCATTCTTGCGCCCGTCGCGGCCGCGCATACGCAGCTGCGACGGGCGTAAGAATGAAATTTCCGCTGCCTGCGGCAGCCCTTGAGCAGCTTCTCGTGCGCGGCTGCGCGTGGGTGCTGCGAGTCGACTCTCAGATCAGGCCAAGCACCAGCAAAACGCTGCACAGCATGGCAAAGGCCGCCAGGCCGAGAAGCAGTCCGGCAATGATCAGTGCCGGTCGCGGTCCGTTTTTTGACATGGCACCCAAATCCTGTTAATCTTGGAGCCTATCCGAATTTTTGCCCCGGCCGCCGCATCGAGACGAATACCAGGGCATTCGGACTGACTTTTATTCCCCAGCCACGTATGCTCCTCCCGTCATGCCTGATCTGATTATATCATGATGTGGCAGACCAACACACAAGGCAGGTCACGCGATGAACCTATCCACCTACGTTGACCTGGTGCCGGAGCAGGAAACGTATTTGGCAAGATTGTTCTGTTGTCAGCGATCATGACACAGAACAGCCTTCCTGCTCCGGCACTTGGGAGCTCGTTATTGGCCGTGATGCGGGGCACGGTCAGGCTCACGCTCATGGTGCTGCTGTTTGTGATTGCGGCGGTATTCGTGCTCGTGCTGTACCTCGTGCCGGTCAATGTGGGCGGTGCCCGTCTGTCGATGTGGCCGGTGGTGTTTCTGGCGCGTGCGCTGCTGCCGCTCTTTGGCGTTGAGATCGACTGCTCCGATCGTGCCCGCATTCGTCAGCACCACGGTCTGATCTTCCCCAACCACATCTCCTACGCCGACATCGTTGTATTGTTGGCCATTGCCCCGGTGCGGTTTTTGAGCAAAGCCAGTGTGCGGTCGTGGCCGGTGGTTGGCGTGCTGGCGGCTGGGATCGACACGGTGTTCGTGGCGCGCAAGGACAAGGATTCACGCCGCGCGGCGCGCGGCAAGTTGATCGAAGTCCTGCAGGCACGGGCCTATCCACCGGTGGTCTTGTTTGCCGAAGGGGGCACCGGTCCCGGTCACGCCGTCCTGCCGCTGCGTTACGGTGCGTTCGAAACGGCCATCGCCGCCCAGGTGCCCTACCTGATTTGCGCCATCGCCTTCGACCAACCGGCATTGGTCAAGTCCTACAAAGTACCGATGAAACAGGCGCTCTGGCGCATCGCCACCAACGGTTATACCGTGCACGTCACCGTTACCCCGCTCAGCACTATCCTGCCCGCCGTGGATGACGACCCACAGCGTCTGGCCGGGCAGGCCCATCAGGAGTTGAGTGCTACTGTCGTGCGGCACGGTGGTTTGCTGCGCTGATGCGCGCGAAAGGGCTTGGGTGCGTATCGAGCTGCGAGCGGACTCAGTTCGATCGCCTCATACGGAACGTTTAGGGCCAGTCAAAGAATAACTTCCAGCAAAATGGCTGGAATTCGTCAAGAATCACGGGAAGCTATTCTTTGACTGGCCCTTACCTCAGTGTGATCGCTGGCCGTTGATACGCCGGTAGATTGGGCCAGCCCCACTCGTTTGCATCCATCATCACATCCAGAATATCGATAGTTCCGGACTGGTCCAGGTCGAGCCCCGATGGGCATGCCGGCCCGATCGGCTGATTCCAGCAGCCGGCAATACGCTGCACGTCGGCGATGTCGACGTCGCCGTCGCACAGGGACGGATTGGCGTGATTGGCATTGGGCTCGACATCGGCGAAGTAACAGGGTGTCGCTGGCGTTGCCGTGGGGGTTACGGTCGGCGTCACCGTTGGCGTATCGGTCGCGGTGGATGTCGGTGTCGGCGTATCGGTCGCGGTGGATGTCGGTGTTGGCGTATCGGTCGCGGTCGGTACCGGTGTTGGCGTATCGGTCGCGGTGGATGTCGGTGTCGGCGTATCGGTCGCGGTCGGTACCGGTGTTGGCGTATCGGTCGCGGTGGATGTCGGTGTCGGCGTATCGGTCGCGGTCGGTACCG
>CAYUCC010000143.1:6807-8659 GCA_964443225.1 uncultured Anaerolineae bacterium | reverse complement strand
TGGCGCGACCATCTCGGATTTGCCGAGGCGCCGGTGCTGACTGCGGCCGAAGCGGGCCGTCACCTGGCCGATGCCGCGGTCCGGGTCGATTTCACCCTCTTCGAGCACTGGCTCACCGACATCCACGGCCACCAGCAGGATATGGCGGCCGCCGTGGCCAACCTGGAAGTCTTCGATGCCTTTTTGGGCGGGCTGATCGAGGCATGTGATCTCGACGAAACGCTGATCGTCATGACCAGCGACCACGGTAACGTCGAGGACCTGTCGATCCGCACGCACACGATGAACGCCGTGCCCTGCCTGCTCATCGGGGCAGGACATCACCCGCTGGCCGCCAACCTGCACAGCCTGGCTGACGTGACGCCCACCATCCAGGCGGCACTTGCGCTGCCCGCCGGCGCACCTGCCCATCTCGCCGCAAGCAAGGACGATCGATCCGCATGAACCAACCGCTGAAAGTGGGCCTCCTGGTAGGCCGCGAACGCTCGTTTCCCGACGCCCTGATCGCCGAAGTCAACCGCCGCCAGACCGGTGTGACCGCCGAGTACGTCCGTGTGGGCGGAGTGGCCATCGATGACCTGCTCGATTACCGGGTCATCGTCGACCGCATCTCGCACGACGTGACCTTCTACCAGCCCGTGCTCAAGCTGGCGGCCCTGCAGGGGATCTACGTCATCAACAACCCCTTCTGGCGGGTGGCCGACGACAAGTTCTTTGGCACCGCCCTGGCGCGCCGCCTTGGCATCGCCGTGCCGCGCACGGTCGTGCTGCCCAACCACAGCTACCCGCCCGACGTCTCGAGTGAAAGCCTGCGCAACCTGATCTATCCGCTCGATTGGCAGCGCATCGTCGAATACGTCGGGCTGCCGGCGGTGCTCAAACCGCACTGGGGCGGCGGCTGGAAACAGGTGCACGTCGTCGACAGCCTGGACGACCTCTGGCGTACCTACGACAGCACCGGCCGCCTGGTCATGATCCTGCAGGAGTTCATCCGCTGGGACACGTACATCCGCTGCCTGTGCATCGGCCAGGAAAACATCCTGCCCGTGCGCTGGGACCCCACCAAACCGCACTTCGAGCGTTACGCCGGCAGCCACGAGCCGTTGCCCGAAGCCCTGCACGCGCGCGTCGTCGCCGATGCGCGTACGATCAACCGCGCCCTGGGCTACGACATGAACACGGTGGAGTTTGGCGTGCGCGACGGCATCCCCTACGCCATCGATTTCATGAACTCGGCGCCCGATTTCGACATTACCTCGCTGACGGTGGTCTATTTCGATTGGGTGGTCAACGCGATGGCCGACCTGGTCATCGACCGCGCCCTGGCGCCGGCGGGCCAGCCGCGCTTGCAGTGGGATGCTTATTTGGGGGGTGGGGGTTAGGGGACGGGGGTTGGGGTTCAAGGGTTGGGGGTTGGGGTTCAGGGGTTGGGGGTTGGGGTTCAGAGGTTAGGGGAAGGTTGGAGAGGGGCGGAAGGGCGTGTGGGGGATGGGAGATGAGATGTCGAGGCGTCGAGGAGTCCGCCTCCCCAGATGCGGACTCCGGCCATCTCATAGAACCTTGTCGTACCTCGATTCTAACGCCTGGCAAACTCCGCAAAGCGAGGCTCATTCGGCATTGGAGCCGTGTTGCGGCACTGCTCGAGCGACCGGCCATTTCAGGATAATGAACGGATGATGGGCAATGGTTTTGCCCCGGCACAGTGTGCGGAGCGTCGATGAATATTCCTGCTGCGATCGATTATTACCACGAGATCCTGGCGCGCGATGCGCCGGGGACGTGGGATCAGTTTGAGGATGCCCTGCAGACTGAGCGCCTCTATTTTGGCACGCGGCCGATTTGTAGTGTGCTG
>CAYUCC010000143.1:0-6707 GCA_964443225.1 uncultured Anaerolineae bacterium | reverse complement strand
TGCCCTGCAGACTGAGCGCCTCTATTTTGGCACGCGGCCGATTTGTAGTGTGCTGCGGCCGCACTTCCTGTCGGGGCGGGCGTATGCGTACCTGATCGAGGTGTCGCGGGTGGTGCGGGGTGCGTTGGGCAAGGCGTATGACTACCTGCTCCGCGAGGATGCGCTGCGGGCGCAGAATGGGGTGAGTGCGCAGGAGGATGCACTGCTGGCCCTCGATCCCGACCGGGGGCCGGGGGATGCCAGCGGGCGCATCGACGCGTTCTACCTGCCCAACCAGGCGGTTGGTAGTTCGTTCCCGGTGCTGAACTACGTTGAGTATAACGCCGAAAGCCCGGGCGGCCTGCTGTTCGGCGAAACCCTGTCCTACATTTTCCGCAGCCTGCCGGTCTTTGCCCAGTTTGCGCGGCGCTACCGCGTACGCTCGTTCGCACCCAGCCCGTTGATCCTGGCACAGCTGCTGGATAGTTACCGCGCCTGGGGTGGCACTGGCCGGCCGAACATCGCCATCGTCGACTGGCGCGGGGTGCGGACGTACCGTGAGTTCGAGCTGGCGCAGGCCTATTTCCGCAGCCAGGGGTACGCGGCCGGCATCTTCGATCCCGACGAGCTGGAACAGGACAGCCAGGGCCGGCTGCATGCCGGGGATTTTGCCATCGACGTGGTCTACAAGCGGGTCGTGACGACCGAGCTGCTGGCGAAATACGGGACCGACCATCCGCTCATCCACGCCGTTGGCCAGCACACGGTGTGCATGGTCAACAGTTTCAACGCCGTGCTGCTGTTCAACAAAGGTCTCTTCGCCCTGCTGAGTGACGAGACCGCCCTGCCCGCCGCGGGACCCACCAGCCTGGCCCCGCTCGAGCGCCTGGTCATTGCCCGTCACGTCCCGTGGACCCGCCTGGTGGCCGACCGGCGCACGACCTGGCAGGGCCAGGCGATCGACCTGCTGGATTGGGTGGCAAGTCATCGGGAAGACCTGGTGCTGAAACCGACCAACGATTACGGCGGTCAAGGGGTTGTGCTGGGGTGGGAAGTCGACCAGGCGGCCTGGGAAGCGGCGCTCAAGAGCGCCCTCGAATCACCGCACATCGTGCAGAGGCGCGTGCCGGTTCCCGAAGCGGTCTTTCCCAGTATCATCGACGGCCGGCTGGACCTGTCGCCGCGCCTGGTCGACGTCGATCCCTACGTCTGGGGTGGGGCCGACATCGAAGGGGGCGGTGTGCGGCTGAGCACCTCGTCGCTGCTCAACGTCAGCGCGGGCGGTGGTTCCGCCGTGCCGTTGATGGTGTTGGAGGAGCCGGCATAACCGAGCGCCCACCACGCCAGCCACAACCCTGCCAGCGGCACGACCGGCAGGATCACGCGGTCGATCGAATTGGCCAGGTGAGCCTGCAGCGGCGCATAGGCGCTCCACAGGTAGCTGCCCGCCATGACCGCCAGGTAAGCCAGGGTCGTCAGCAGCCAGACATACGGGGTGGGACTGGTCTGGCGCGCACGCTGCCCGCGCAGCAGCAGCACACCGATTCCCGCCAACGCCAGCAGCGGCCACAGGTAACTCCAGTTTGCCCCCGCCAGATTGCCCAGCAGGGCGTGCAGAATCGGACCCACCTTGTCACCACTGCGGCGCACGATTTCCCACGTCAGCGGCAGGTAAACGGGCACCGGCGCACTGTGCCGGCCGGTCCACCAACCCCACGGAATGGCCACCAGCAGGCCCGCCGCTCCCAACGCCAGTACACCCATCCAGGCACGTCGCGACCGGCCGCGCAGCAGCGTACTCGCCGCCAGCAAACAGACCAGCAGGACCGTGCCTTCACGTTTCGTCCAGACCATACACGCGGCCGCGAGGGCGGCGACGAGCAAAACCCCGGGGCGCTCCCCATCCATCCAACGCACCAGGCACACGGCGGTGATGGTCGTGTAGACCGCCAGCGGCACGTCGGCCATCACGAGACCAGCCCACGATGCGATGCCGGGCATGAGCAGTAGTGCCACGGTGATCGCCGTGGCAGTCAGGCGGCGCGCTGGCAGCCAGCGCAGCGCCCCATAGATCACGCCACCCAGCGAAAGATACCAGAGCACGCTGACGATACCTACCAGGCGGTCATCAATCGTACCCATCCAACCGTACAGCCAGGCCTCGACCAGGGGAAATAACAAAGGATAACTGGGAAGGGTCACCGCGCGCGCGGGATGAGCAAATGCGGTCGGTGCGATACCGCCCTCGAGGAAAATGACGCGCGCTTTCATACCCCAAGCCACCCAACTGTCCCACACGCGCAGCGGTTGTCCGACGGCGAGTAGCACCACCACGCCGACCTGTAACAGCAGAAGGCCGACCAGGACAAGCGACAGCACCTGAGCAGGCACGCGCGCTCGATTGCGGGGTGCGGCACCCTGTGCGCGGCCGGGCGGCCCATGAAGCGCATGGTCGTGTCGGTGCCGCGTCGGTTGGCTGCGCCGCCAATGCAGCCGGCTGCGTATCAGGTAGACGGCACCAAAACCAATGCCGATTACGGTCAGCAACCCGATCTGTTCCGGCAGTGCCAGGCCCAGACCGTTCAGCGCTGCCATGCCCAGGGCCACGACGCCGGCACCCAGCGCCCAGGCCAGGGCCCACGCTTCGACGCCGCGCGTGGCGTGGCCCAGGAGCCTGGCGGTCACCAGGACCAACCAGCCCCACAGCAGGATCGCGCCCAGGCCCATCAGGAGCAGCAGCAGCCGGGCCGCCAGCGCCGGTCCTTGCAGTGGTTGTACGGGCACGGTGACGCCTGGTAGTGCGGATGCGTCAGGTGCATTCTCATCCAGGGCGAGCAGGTAACCAGCACTGGTCTGGAGCAGGCGCTGTCCGGGCAGCAGGGAATCGTCGATGCCCACGGCCAGGACGTGCGTGGCCTGCTGGGCGGCGGCCACGGCTGCGACCGACGGCGCGCTGAGCGGCGCCGAAATCCACCAGCGCGCTTCCCAGGTGCCATCTGAAGGTGCGGGTGAGAGCCACCACACGGCACGCGGCGCCAGGTAATACAGCGCCCGGTGAAACGTGATGTACTCGGCCTGCCGTACGGCGTGACCGTTGGTCACCAGCAGAACCGTGGCGTCCGGCGGCAGCACGGCATTGGCGGCCTGCAAGAGATCGTACGGGACGTCGCCCAACATGGCGCGTGCCTGGGCATCCTGATCGAGCCACAGGCGCACCACGGGCAGCACCGGCAGGACCATGAAACGAACCTGGCGGGCCAGCCCCGCAGCGCCGGCGACCAGCATCAAAGTCAACCCGATTACGCCCAGCCAATGGTGGACTCGTCCCTGGGGCTTCATGTGCGCGGCACCTGGAAAATCTCGAAGGTGCCGTAGGTGAGGTCGTCGATGGTTTTCACCAATCGTGCCTGGTGACCTGCCAGCCAGTCCTGCAGCGCCTGGGCGTTAGCCTGGTTGGGTGCACCGGGGTAGGCAAAATACTCGCGCATTCGTGGGTCGATGATCACGACATCGGGTGCGATGCGGTCCAGCCCGGCGGTGAGGGTGATCGGGGGCTGGGTGAAGACAGGATCGGTCCACAGCACGGGAACGGCAAACGTGCGCACGTCGTAGTCGTGCAGGCCCAGCCAGTAGGTGTGTAGGACGAGCACCCGGGCATCATCGGGCAGCGCCTGGCGGATTTGGGCGCTGAGCTGGGCGTAGGGTGTCGTGGTTCGTGCGGTGCGTTCGAGGGCGGCCACGCGCCAACCGCCTTCGAGCAGGATCAACGCCAGGAGTAGGGCAATCGCCAGCCGCAGCCCGCGACCGGCCCGTGCCCGCCCGCTGGCCCAGTTCCACAGCTGCCCTACGCCCCAGCCCAGTGCGATCGCCCACACCGGCAGAACCACCACCAGGTAATTGGCCAGCTTCAGGCGGATCAGCAGGGCGAACAACAACGGCATGACCAATCCAGGCACGACCAGCGCCCGCGCCAGCGCATCCTGGTGGCGCCAGCCCCGCCAGGCCAGGACCAGGAGCACCGCCGGCAGGGCGACCAACGTGGCCCACCAGCCCACCCGCAGCAGCACATCCGGACTGCCCAGGTCCAACCCCGCTGCATAACGATTGACCTCCAGGCGCAGGTTGGTCAGGTACCAGGCTGGATCGAGCAGGTCGAAGCGGTCGCCGTAGAAGCTGGTTTGCCCGCGCCAGGCCGGCAGGTCCTGCAGAACGTAGACCAGGTAGGGAATCCATGGCAGAATGAAACCGGCGAGCAGGGCACCGACAGCGTGCAGCCGCGCCCGCCAACCGGCGACGCCTGGCGCGCCATTCCAGAGGATCAACAGCACCAGGACTGGCAGCCAGAACAGCCCATAGAGGTGAGCCAGCCCGGCCAGCGCCACCAGGATACCGGCTGCAAAATAGCCCCGCCGCCAGCGAGTGCCGGGCAGCGAATGCCCGATACCACTGCTGCTAAGGTAGACATAAAAAGCAGCCAGTCCCAACACCGGCACGACCATGTCGTAACGCGCCAGCCGCGTGATGTCCAGAAAGAGAATCCCGGTGACCCGAAAAGGCGTCACGACGGTCAGCCGCACGGCCAGTAGAAAAACGACCGCCAGCAGACCGCTGCGCCAACCGCCAAACAAACGGCGCGCCACGGTCACAGTCAGTACCAGCGTCAGCAACCCCATCGCGACCGCCTCGAAGCGGGCCTGGAACAGCCCAACCCCGGCAAGACGGAAGACGCCCGCCAGCAGCAGGGGATGCAGCGGCATGTAGCCGTAGTAACGGTTTTCCATGCCGTAAAAACCGGCAAACAGGTCGCTGCCGAAGACCCCCTCCGTCGCCAGCTTCCAGCCGCTGGAGGCCTGCCAGGGCTCGTCCTCGTACACCGGCGGTACGACGGTAAGGTGCCGCAGTGAGATACCCCAGAACAACAGGAGCAGTGCCAGCAGAACGAGTCTAGGCCGCCAGATGGTTGCCACGTGCCCCATCCTCACCCGGCGGCCGGCGCAGCGCCCAGGCCAGCCCCACAGCAGGTACGCGCCGTAGACGCGCGGGTACGCCAGCAGCGACCACCAGCCGACCGCCAGGCGCGGATCGGTGTACGGCAGGGGTGCGGCAATCAGAACGATCACGATGCCCAGGACGAGCCAGGCCAACCTCCCCGGCCGCACCCGCCACGCCCACCACACGGCGATCAGCAGGGAGGGCAGCACCAGGACGTAGTGATAACCCTCACCGAGCGGCGCATTGGCCGTCATGAGCGCCGCAGCCAGGGCCAAACTGAGGGCTCGCACCTGCAGCCGGTCATCGTGCAGCCGCTGCCAGTAGGCCGTCAGCCCAAAGGTCGTAAGCTGGACGGCCAGGGTCAGTGCGGCGGCCAGGGCTGGCCACTGCAGGGCCGGCGCTGGGTTGAAACGCGCGTCGTACGCAAACAGCTGCAGAAATAGGCTGGTGACGGTCTGGTATGCGGTGACGCTTCGTTCGGGCATGCTCGCCAGTTGGGGCAGCTGATCCAGGTAGACCTGCCAGGGTGCCAGACCGATGCGCGGCAGGGAGAAAAGCACCACAAGCCCGGCCGTCAGCGCGGCCCAGGCGACCACGCGCCACTGCCGCCCGACGAGGAGCAGCGGCCACAGCCACAGGGCGGCCGTCTTCAGGACCGCCATCAGGCCCAGGGCCAGGCCGCCCACCAGGTCGGCATACCGGCCGCGTGGCTGGCGCAAAACGGCCCAGAAAACCAGGCAGAGCAAAAAGAACAGAAACAGATAGGCCTGCCCCATCCGGAACACTTCGCGCACCGGCAGGAAGACGAATAGCAGCGGGGCTGCCCACAGACCCCAACGCCGCGGCAGAGCCAGGGCATCGGCCAGCAGCATGAGTCCGGCGATCATGAACAACAAACTCACCCCCAGCCAGACCGCACGGGCGGCATCGTGCGGCAGCCAGACCAACGGCAGCAGGAGCAGGCTCATCGTGGGCGGTTGGATCGTGAAGACCTCCCGCACCGCCGGCGTGACCGTGCGCGCAACCGCGGCGGCAAACCAGGTGGGATCATAGGCCGCGGCCAGGTCGCTGGGTGAGAAGGCCAGGATGTGGCTGACGATGTAGTACGCCACAAAGCCATGGGTCACCTGGCGTGCGTGCAGGCGCAGGTAGAACCAGGCGAGGGCGAACAGCAGGGTGATTGCCGCTGCGGTGAGGATGATCTGCCGCTTGGTCCATGGCGCAGGTGACGAATACATCGTGATGGCTTTCGTGGTTGTGGGGGGTATGGCGGTGGTGTGTCCGCACAGCCCGCTTCAGCGGCCTTGAGCTATGAGCCTGAACTTTAGTTCAAGGCGGGCGTGCCATGGCGACGCATGCCTGGCGTTCAAACAGCCTGGCGTTCAAACGCCAGGCTAATAGCTGAAGTCCGCTCAAGCGGACTGGGTGGCGGGGCGGGTCACGCCTGTCTGGCGTTCACACGCACAGCCCGCTTCAGCGGCCTTGAGCTATGAGCCTGAACTTTAGTTCAAGGCGGGCGTGCCATGGCGACGCATGCCTGGCGTTCAAACAGCCTGGCGTTCAAACGCCAGGCTAATAGCTGAAGTCCGCTCAAGCGGACTGGGTGGCGGGGCGGGTCACGCCTGTCTGGCGTTCACACGCACAGCCCGCTTCAGCGGCCTTGAGCTATGAGCCTGAACTTTAGGGCTCGTCAAGAAATAAGTTCCCGTTTTGCGGGTTCAGGTTCTGGCGTCAAC
>CAYUCC010000142.1:0-8716 GCA_964443225.1 uncultured Anaerolineae bacterium | reverse complement strand
GGCCCATGGTCCCCTGCAGCGACGTCATCTCGACCACCATGTGCGTCGCCAGGTCGGCTTTGCTCAGGTGAGCAGCACGGGTCGTGACCTGGCGCTCCGCCGCGGACAATCCCAGCCGTTCGCCCAACACGGGCACCAAACGCTCCAGGCGCTGGGCCTTGTCCAGCATCGATCCCAACTGCTCCTGGAACGTCAGCGTTGCCAGGCGTGGGTTGTAGGCTTCCAGCGGTTTCGTGCGATCGGCGCGCACGAAGAAGGCGGCGTCAGCGTAACGCGCACGGATGACCGCCTCGTTGCCGTGACGCACGACGTCCGGCTCGCGCGGTTGGCCATTGGCCACCGTGATGAAATAGGGCAGCAGCTGTTGGGTGCCGGTGTCGAGCACCGGGAAGTATCGCTGGTGTTTCTTCATGACCGTCACCAGCACGTCAGTGGGCAGCGTCAGGAATTCGGGCTCGAAACGGCCGAGGATGGCAAACGGCGCCTCGACCAGGTCGGTCACTTCGTCCAGCAGCGCCTGGTCGTCGGGGACGGCACCACCGACGGAGGCAGCCAGGGCAGCCACCTGCTGGGCCACCAGGGCCTGGCGCTGGGTCCGATCGCAGACGATACCGGCGCGGCTGATGGCGGCGGCGTAATCGGCGGCATGGCTGATCTCGATGACAGGCGAGTCATCGGGACGCAGGCCGCGCGTCGTGCGTCCGCTGATCGTATTGGCATAGGCGAAGGGGATGACGTCGGCGCCGAGCAGCGCCACGAACCAGCGCACCGGCCGCGAGAACGCCACACCATTCGAGCTCCAACGCATCGATTTGCCAAAGGTCAGGCCGGCTACCAATTTGGGCAGCAGCTTCTGCAGCACCAATGCGGTCGGTTCACCCTGTACTGTCTGCACGGCAAACAGGTACTCGCCGCCGCCTTCGCTGCGGCGCTGCAAGGTGGAAACCGGCACGCCTTGTTTGCGTGCAAAACCCTCTGCGGCGGGTGTGGGTCTCCCATCGGGCGCAAACGCTGCTTTGACCGGGGGACCTTTGACGACCTGTTCTTCGGCGGCCTGGTGCGGCGCCAACCCCTGGACGTGCAGCACGATGCGCCGCGGTGAGCCGGTGACCAACAGGGCGGCCCAGGCCAGGCGGGCCTCGTTGAACGCCTGTCGCGCCTGGGTCTCGAGCTGGGAGATGAGCGATACGACGTCGTCCACCGGCAGCTCTTCGGTTCCGATCTCGAACAACAGATCGGCCGGTTCGGCCAGCGTCAGCAGGGAGGGTGACAGATCGGGCAGTACCGGTGACGGCGGGGTGGTGTCGGCCAGCCACGGGTAGGCCATCCCTTCGCGCTGGGCGCGGAACTCGTCCGACACCTGGCGCGCCAGGTCGCGCATGCGGGCGAAGTAGTTGGCACGTTCGGTCACACCGATCGCGCCGCGCGCGTCGAGCAGGTTGAACGTGTGCGAACAGCGCAGGACGTTATCGTGTGCCGGGATGACCAGCCTGTGCCGCAGGGCGTTCTGTGCTTCGGCTTCGTACAGGTTGTAGAGCTGGCGCAGGTTATTGACATCGACCACGTCGAAGTTGTAGGTGCAGTGTTCGATCTCCTGGCGCAACAGAACGTCACCGTAGGTGCGGCGCCCATCCCAGTCGATCTTCCACACCTCGCGTACGTTCTGCAGGAACATCACGATGCGTTCGAGCCCATAGGTCAGCTCGACGCTGACCGGTTCGAGGGGCACGCCGCCCGCCTGCTGGAAGTAGGTGAACTGGGTAATTTCGAGCCCGTCCAACCAGACCTCCCAGCCTAAACCCCAGGCTCCGAGCGCCGGGCTGGCCCAGTTGTCTTCAACGAAACGGATGTCGTGTTTACGCCGGTCGATCCCGATGGCCGAGAGGCTGTCCAGGTACAGTTCCTGGGGGTTGCCCGGCTCCGGTTTTAGGATGACCTGGTATTGGTGGTGCATCTGCATACGGTTGGGGTTTTCGCCGTAGCGGCCATCGTCGGCGCGAAAAGACGGCTCGACGTAGCCGACGTTCCAGGGTTCGGGACCCAGGACGCGCAAAACGGTGGCCGGATTCATCGTGCCGGCGCCCACTTTTTCACTGTAGGGCTGCCAGATGAGGCAGCCGTGATCGGCCCAAAAGCGCTCGAGGCGCATGATCACGTCTTGAAAGCTGGGTGGTTTGGTAGTCATGTGTTAGTTCCTTCGGTGTGGCTCCCTGGATTCAAAAAAAGACCGACTGCATTCAGGCAGCCGGCGCGGAAACAGCGTCACACCGATGATGGCAGCGCGCAGGGATGCGCCGGTCAGCCCGAATGTCGAAACCGTTCGGGATCAAGGCCGCAGAGCCTGCACCGCCAATCCATTCAACAGGCGGGCTGGAGATGACTCTGCGGCCAACGACCGGAGCCGCAGGGTCGGGATGTGAGTAAGGTAGATTTCACTGTTCTGCTTTCCACATTACAGACCATCAACACGGTGTTCATGTAATCGAACAAATGAGCTCAAGGATGTTCAGTCCGCAATATGCGACAAAGTATACAACGGTCGTACAGAGATGTCAACAACAAATAACGGACAACACTATTGTGGGGTATTGAGGGCGGCAATTTTGGCCACATCATTTCTGAGTCTAGAAAACGCCGGCAGGTGATAGAGCGGGCTAAAATCGTCAATGTACTCACTGGCCAAACGTTGCGCCGCGACATCGGGTTTGAACTGCTTCAGACGGCGTCCCTGTAGTTCGCATGCTGTTCGCAACGCGTCGTGCAACACCCGTTTGGGATCAGGCACACCCTCCAGGGTGTTTACCGGTGGGATAGTCAATACGGATCGTCCGCTTGGATTTCCGGCTGCCTTTCGAATCGCTATTTCATTGAACAGTAACCATGCCTCTTGCATGCGTACGGGCACAACACAAATGAAGGGCGGGACGTTTTGATCGTCTCGAATTCCGTCCACGGCAGTTTCAATTTCGGAAATCCGCTGCCGGTAGTCCTGATTCTCGGCATCACGGTGGATGAACAACACATCGCACGGATACCAGTATAGAGCAAGCTGCAACCGGTCGCGCAGTGTCTTGGGGCGTCTACGTGCTCGCCTAAGATCAGCCCACAAAGGTTCAATGACCCGAGCGACCCTGTTCTGCCGAAGTAACCAAGTCAACACAGGCAGAAGTGCCTGATCAGAACTACCATCGCCAAGTAGCGTATATCGCAGGTGATCAATCATCACCACTACCTTGATCGCGCCACAAGGGCAAGGTGAGTTGAAGATCAGATCGGTCAATGACTCTTGGATGCCGACCGGACACACTTTCTCGAACATGTGGATTCAGATAGGCCAATAACTGGCCACGCGACACAGTGGACGCTCTTTCGGGAGCCTTGGTGCGCCAGGTATCAGATAAACAGCTGAATAACGCCCGCTTGAAAAGCCTATTGTCTCGGAACATCTCTCGGCGCTCAGCAATCAACAGTTCGGAATCACCGACTTCACCCACGACTGCCGGTGAATGGGTGTTGATGATGACCTGGCGTAGGGGGTTGTCATTGCCCAACGGCAAATCGGTATCCACTGCGATATCTCTGAGAAGTCCAAGCATGGCTGGAATACGTTCTGGGTGAATACCGTTCTCGGGTTCCTCCAAACACAACAGACCCTCCATGTGCGGATCCTGTTCCAGCACTGCCAGAGCTAAAAACCGCAAGGTACCGTCAGACAAATCCCGTGCCGGATATGGCGTTCCCTGTCGGTCCTTGACATACAGAGTCAACAACTCCCGTTTTTCATCTGAGTCAATCCCAACTTCATGTACGTCCTCAATCAGCTCCGCAAGGCGGTTTGCGACTTGCGAGTACAAACGATCCGCCATTTCTTGTGCATCTACAGCAGAGTGCACTGCAGACGTTGTGTGACCATTACCGGCGTGAGCCAAATGATACAAGGTGGCAGGCAAGTGAGATCCGTTGTTTGCCAACCGTGGCGATGTACGAAAATCATCGGGCTTGCGCAATGACGAAGGTTCAAGCTGAAGCATGCGCCAGGACTGCATCTCACGCCGTGCCAGCAATGCCGTTGGGTTCTCAGCAGTGTCTGCGATTGAGAGTACCGTTCTGGGCAAGCTACTTGCCAGTCGCGAAAGTGCGCGGCCCGAGCGCCCATCCTGGTGCAGCTTGATCAACCGACCAGCACCTTCTCCTTCGGTGGAGATGAATGGTGATGTACGCCGTCCCATCACAGCCGATTTGCGCCAACGTGCGGTGTGAGGAAAAAGGAGATGCTGCGGTGCTTCGCCCAGGTTGATGTGCACCAATTCCTCGGTTAGAAGTTCGAGTGAGCCCGCTGCGCGAAATCCATTGTCAGGTCGGTGTTTGAACGAGACCGAGTAACGCACCAGTGTAATGCTGGCTTCAACTTGTTGGCCGAGATCATCACTTCCTGTGTGAGCAATAATCATCTCAGCAGCCAGTGACATCGTTGGAGCGTAGTATTCTGCGGCGCGATGAAACAGATTACGGATGTCGGATGTGTATCCAGCTTCGCTCCGCACAGAAGATGCAGCAGCCAGCAAAGAGTCGTTCGCCAGTGCGCTGAGAAACATGATGGCATCGAACAAATTCGACTTACCCACCCCATTGACGCCCGCCACACAAGTGAATGGCCCAAAGCGGACATCGACATCAACGAGGTTCTTGAAACCATCTACTTTGAGGCGAGTCAGCATAGTGTCCTCCGAGCCCAAACTTACACCTGAATATACCACCCTTGCCAGCTAACTGCAAAGACGTCTCATTGCGGTCTATCTCACGATTCCAATATCGCTCGAATCTTCGCGTAATGCCGCCTGCCGCTCCACATAACGCTGCATCTCAGGCTCGCCCGTCTCGAGCGGATAGCGCGCCTCGGCCTTGGCCATGCCCGTCGCCAGCGCCGACTCCACGTCGACCCCGCACTGGTACGCCAGCTTGAACAGCATCACGAATACGTCGGACAGCTCCTCGGCCAGCTCGGCCCGCCACGTGATGTCTTCCGCCTCCGGCTTGTACCCCTCGCGACGCAGCACCGCCCGCGCCACCTCACCCAACTCCTCGAGCACATGCAGCAACGTATGGCTCACCGCCACCTCATCCCACCCCCGCGCCCGATCCCACCCCTTCACCCATTCCTGATACTCCCGAATCTGCATCCGCCCCCCCCGTACTCCCTACTCCCTACTCCGTACTCCGTACTCCCTACTCCGTACTCCGCACCCGCCGCAAAAATTCAACCGACTGCAGATTCCTTTCCAACACGAACACCATATAATGCTGGAGCAGGCGCTCAGTTTGGGAATTCAAGGCTGTACTGGGCGTCAGGGCCATCACTGCATCGTAATCCTGGGTCTGCAGGTAGCGCAGCAGCTTGAACACCGGCAGGGGCAGTGCAACAACGTCGGGCTGGCCTTCGCCACAGCGCGGGCATACGGCGCCGCCGCCGGCGTGGCTCCAAAAATTTTCCGCGGGCTGCAGCTCATCGTGACACCTTACGCAGTGAAAGAGCTGTGGCTGGTAACCCACCAGGCCGAGAAGCCGCATCTCGAAAAAGCGCAGGTTGACGTCGAGTTTGGGCTGGGTATCCAACCGCTGCAGGGTGGTGACGAGCAAATCGAACAGGGGTTGGTTTTCGTCGTGTTCTTCGGTGAATTTATCGACGAGTTCGGCCACGACGTAGGCATAGTTGGCGCGCAGCATTTCGCTGTGCAGCGTGGCGAAGGCGTGAATCACCTCGGCCTGGGTGATCAAATCCCAGGTACTGGCGCGCGCCACCAGCAGATGGCTGTGGTTGAACAGTTCCAGGTGCCCGGCTTTGCGGCTGGTTGGTTTGCGGATGCCTTTGGCCTGCAGGACGAGCTTGCCCGCGTGGGGTGTAAAGACGGTGAGCAGTCGATCGGCCTCGCCCAGGTCGCGCCGGCGCAGCACGACCGCTTCCGTGCGGTAGAGGCGTTGGCGACGTGATTCGGACGATGAGGGCTCGGGCATGGTCGTTTGTCCTGCCGGCGTTGCGCCGTTTTCAGGTGGCTGCGGCGGGGTCATCGTGCGGCAGGCTTTGTGGGCCAAAAAAGCTGGGCAACAGGTCGCGCACCGTCACCTGGCGCTGGATGTGTTCCGTATCGGCGATGAACACCATCATATCGGGCGCAAATTCGACCAGGACCTGGCGGCAGGAGCCGCACGGCGTACCACCGTTGCTGGTGACGACAGCCAGCATGAGAAACTCGCGATGACCGGCGGCTACCGCACTCCAGATCGCCACGCGTTCGGCACACACGGTCGACCCAAACTCGGCGTTTTCGACGTTGCAGCCGACAAACACCTGGCCATCCGCGGTCAGTACCGCGGCACCGACGCGGTAGTGGGAGTAAGGCGCATAGGCCTGCTGGCGGGCGGTGCGAGCCAGGTCGACCAGATCGGTGGGCGTCACGATGGTTTCTGCCACAGGTCCTCCAGGAACGTGCGTATCGACTACCGTTACGATGCGGGTCGTGGGCGATTGGCACTCCAGGGCTGCACGATCGATGGATCTTCGACAGGTTCGGGTGCGGGGGGTATTTCCGGTGGATTTCTGGCGATCCAGGCGCGGACCTGATCGATCCGGTTGCCATCCACCGATAGCACGCGCATCGTTACCTGGGCGAAATGCACTTCCTCGCCTACGTTCGGCACTTTGCCGAGCTGGCTGTAGATGAAACCACCCAGGGTATCGCCCCCTTCGCTGGGCAGTTCGACGTCGAGCAGTTCGTTGACCTCGTCGAGGCTGACGCGAGCGTTGAACAGGAATTCGTCGTCGCCCAGCTGCTCCACTTCGGGTTCTTCACGGTCGTACTCGTCCTGGATATCGCCCACGATTTCTTCCAGCAGGTCTTCGATCGTCACGACGCCGGCGGTGCCGCCGTATTCGTCAACGATGATCGCCATATGCACGCGGCGCTGCTGCAGCTCACGCAGCAGCTCATCGACCGGCTTGGATTCGGGTACGAAGTAAGGTTCGCGCACGATGTGGTTCAGCTGGATTGCGGACTGGCCGTTACGGAAGACGCGCAGGAGATCTTTGGCATACAGCACACCGATGATGTTGTCCACGGAATCTTCGTAGATCGGGATGCGCGAATGGCCGGCGGCCAGAATCACGTCGAGTGCTTCCTGGACATCGGTATCGACATCGAGAGCCACCAGGTCGATACGGGGCACCATCACCTCGCGCACGAGTGTTTTCCCGAGTTCGAAGATGCTGGCGATCATCTCTTTTTCGCCTTCTTCGATGAGGCTTTCCCCTTCGCTGACGCTCATCAAAAAGCGCAGACCGTCTTCACTGAGAAAGATGCTTTCATCGGCGGCATCCGATTCGCCTTGGGGACGCACCTTCCTGGCCACGGTCAGATGGATCCAGGTAAACGGGCTAAACAGGGTGGTCAGCGCCCGCAGGGGTGAGACCAGGACGAATGCCATCCTTTCGGGGTTGGCCACGACCAGGGCGCGCACAACGGTTTGGGTCAGCACGAAGGTCATGGCGAGCACGATCTGCAAAAGGACCACCGAGCCAATGCCGAGGGTTTGCTGGATGCTCCAATAGGTGATGGCGGTGGCGGCGGCCGCCACGGCGAGGATTTTGAGCTGGAGCAGGGTAGTCAAAAAGCGCCCGGGAGTGGCCAGCAGTTCGGTAATACGCTGGGCGGGTGAGACGCCTTCGGTGGTCATCTGTCTGAGACGAACCCGGCTCAGTGAGGCCATGGCCATTTCGGCGGCAGCCGCGAAAGCGGTGATGACCAGGGCGAGGGCGGTGGTGCCCCATATAATGAGAGATGTCACTTCCAATGGCATGTTTGGTATGTCAGCGCAAAATACAATTCAGAGTCAATCAACCGCAATCAATGCCGCGCTATTTTAGCACAAGCGCAGGTATTAGGCAATCCGGTCCTGGAGTGTCCGCAAATTGTTGGGGGACCGCGAATTGAGCGAATCGACGCGAAATGGGGGTGGTGTGCTGGGGGATGCTGTGTCCGCCATCGCAGGGTGGGGGGTGTGGGCGTAAAAAAGAAGAGAGCGTCGCAACGCTCTCTTGGGTGGCAAAGGAAATGAAAAACTCTGTTGGCAGCGACCTACTCTTGCGCACAGTCACCCGTGAACTACCATCAGCGCTGAAGGGCTTAACTTCCAGGTTCGGGATGGGACTGGGTGTACCCCCTTCGCTCAAGCCACCAACAGAGTTTATTCCGATTTGAATCGACTGAAAAGTGTTGTTTACTTTGCCAGAACGGCTTGATTTTTCCCGCCCCGCGTGGATTAAGCCCTCGTGCATTAGTACGGCTCGGCTGAACACATTGCTGTGCTTACACCTACCGCCTATCAAACCGGTAGTCTCCCGGTGCACTTACCCGATTACTCGGTGGGGGATCTAATCTTGAGGCACGCTTCCCACTTAGATGCTTTCAGCGGTTATCGTTGCCAGACTTAGCTACCCAGCGATGCCTCTGGCGAGACAACTGGTACACCAGCGGTCTGTCCACCCCGGTCCTCTCGTACTAGGGGCAGCCCCTCTCAAATCCCCTTCGCCCACAGCGGATAGAGACCGACCTGTCTCACGACGGTCTGAACCCAGCTCGCGTACCGCTTTAACCGGCGAACAGCCGGACCCTTGGGACCTACTCCAGCCCCAGGATGCGACGAGCCGACATCGAGGTGCCAA
>CAYUCC010000141.1:0-8842 GCA_964443225.1 uncultured Anaerolineae bacterium | reverse complement strand
GAGTACGGAGTAGGGGGAGCGGATTGGAGGTTCAAGGGGAAACGGGCCGATGCGTGGTGCATCGGCCCGTTGGGTCAGACCGGAAATCGTTTTGAGGCCGTCAGGCGCAGGGGGGTGCCTATTGTGCTGCCGTTGGGGCGAACTTCATGTTGCCGCTGTCCAGTTTCATATTGATGAACAGGTTGCCATCCTGCATGACGTAGGTGGCGGCGCTGTTCAGTTCCTGGACGAACTTGTCGGACAGGGAGCCTTCAGGGCAGGCCGCCATGGTCATGGCCATGATGCTGATTGTGAGTGATTCGCCGTCGGCGGTGTAGGTGCCGGTGCCGCGGTTGCAGTCGGCGCCAACGGCCACGCTGCCATCGGTCATGAACTCCAGGGTATACCTGGTGGGATCATCGACCGCCTGGGTGCTGCCATCGCCGTACTGCGTTTCCAGCCACACCCAGATGCCGCCCGTCAAACCGGTGGTGCCGGCGGGGGCTGCGGTCTCGGCAGGAACCGTGGTTTCGGCGGCGGGCGGGGTCACGCCGGCGGGCGCAAACTTCATGTCGCCCCCATCCATCTTCTGGTTGATGACCAGGTTGCCGGCGTCCATCACGTAGGTGCCCGCGTTGTTGAGCTCCTGGATGAATTTGTCGGACAGGGAGGCCGGTGGACACGCGGCCTTCGTCATCATCAGAATCTCGATCGTGAGTGCGCTGCTGTCGACCTGGTAGTTGCCGCTGGCGCGGTTGCAGTCGGCCAGGACAGCCACCGTGCCATCCGCCATGAACTCAACCGTGTACATGGTGGGGTCGGCCACCGCCTGCTGGCTGCCGTCGGCATACATCGAGCCCTGCCACTGCCAGACAACACCGGTCAGCTCCGAGGTTGCGGCGGGCGCCACGGTGTCTGTGATCACCTCCGCAGCGGCGGGCGTGAAGGTCATCGTGCCAGCCGGCTTGGAGATGGTGATCGACAACGTCTCACCATCGGTCACGAACGACTCGGCCAGATTGAGACCGATGACAAAATCGGGCCCCAACGATCCGGGCGGGCAGGCAGCGCGGGTCATGCGGTTGACCATGATGGTGAGCGACGCACCATCTTCGGTGTAGGTGCCCCCGCCGGTATTACAATCGGCCTTCACGGCGACGGTGCCATCGTCCATGAACGACAGTGTATAGTTCGCCGGGTTGTCGGGTGTCAGCTTCAGGTCACCCTCGCCGGCGAACCCGGTCCACTGCCAGCTGGTGCCGGCCAGGGCCGATGCAGGTTCCGCCGGGGCGGCGGTCGCCTCTGTTTCCGGTGTTGTCTCTTCGGCCGGCGCCTGAGTGCCGTCAGCCGGTACTTGTTGGGTCGACGGTGCAATACCAGTGCACGCAGTGATGCTCATGCCGAGCAGAACGAGCACCGTGACCATGACGTAGAGTTTGTGCTTCATTTCTTCTCCTTTTCCTTGAGATCGGGCGACCCCACCGAGCCCGGCAGGCATCCCTGCCGGGGGTCTTGCTGTGGACGATAAGAATCCGGGACTGCTGAAAAACCGCCGATAATCGATCGACTGACAAATATTATCGCCTCGATGTCTCTTCTCGTCAAGTCGGATTGAATTCTAAGTTGTTCAGGCCGTCACGCCACGACGCCACACCCGTAAATTTGGTTGCTCCTGCAATTTGGTGTAGCATAATCCCTACGACTACTACACAATCGTTATCGGGAGACTGCACACATGACCATCACGATCGAATCACTAGCCGCCCACGATCTGAAACCCGTTCCGGAGAAGTTCATATTCGGCCAAACCTTTTCCAACCGTATGTTCACCCAGGTCTACACACCCGACCAGGAATGGCACAACGCCCGCATCGGGGCCTACCGTGCTTTTTCACTGGACCCGGCCGCCATGGTGCTGCACTATGCGCAGACGATCTTCGAGGGCACCAAGGCCTACCGCCGGCCAGACGGCCACATCAATCTGTTTCGGACCTGGGAGAATGCGGCCCGCTTCAATCGTTCGGCCACGCGCATTGCGATGGCACCGGTCGATCCCGAAGAGCACTTCGAAGCCATCGCCGAACTGGTGCGCCTCGAACACGAGTGGGTGCCCGCCGAGGATGGCGCAGCGCTCTACATCCGGCCGACGATGATCGCGTCTGACGTCGCTCTGGGTGTGCACGCCAGCCATTCCTACCTGCATTTCATTATTGTGGGCCCGGTTGGTCCCTATTTTTCGACCGGTTTCAATCCGGTATCCGTGTACATCTCACGCGATTACGTCCGCGCCGTGCGCGGTGGCACCGGTGAGGTCAAAACGGGCGGGAACTACGCCGCCAGCCTCTACGTCTCCGAACAGGTCAGGGCCCTGGGCTACCAGCAGGTCCTCTGGCTGGATGCGATCGAGCGGCGCTTTGTCGAAGAAGTGGGTGCAATGAACATCGCCTTCGTATACGAGGGCAGCCATCTCGTCACGCCGGCGCTCTCCGGCAGCATCCTGCCCGGCGTCACGCGCGATTCGGTCCTCAAACTGGCGCCCGATCTCGGCTACACCGTCAGTGAAGGACACCTCGACATCGACCAGGTGTTGGGCGATATCCGGGCCGGCCGCATCACCGAGGTGTTTGGCATGGGCACGGCCGCGGTGATCGCCCCTGTGGGCAAATTGGGCGACCGCGAAAACGCCATCAGCATCAATGAATGCCAGTCAGGCCCCGTGGCGCGGCACCTGTACCAGGCACTCACCGACATCCAGTACGGTCGAGCCCCCGATCCCTACGGCTGGACGTATACGATCGAAGTTCCGCAGCGATAGACGTTACATGGGCCACAGCCGGGGTACCAGCACCAGACTCACCAGCAGCACAAGCAGCAGGAGCGGCAGACCCAGGCGGCTGAAGTCGCTGAATTTGTAACCACCCGGTGCAAACGCCAGGGTGTTGGTCGGGGATGACACCGGCGTCAGGAAGGCCGAGGCCGCACCCACCGCCACCATCATCAACAGGGCATATGGTTCGTACCCGGCCCCGGCGGCGGTTTGCATTACGATGGGCGCCATCAAGACGGCGGTCGCGGTGTTGCTGATGACCTGGCTGAGGCCGGCGGTGAGCAGATAGATTCCCGCCAGCAGTGCCAGCGGCCCAATGGCACCGACGGTTGATACCAGCGTATTCGCAATCAGCTCGGCGCCCCCGGTAACCTGCAGGGCGGTGCCCACCGGCAGCATGGCCGCAATCAGGATGACGGCGGGCCAGTTGATGGCGCGGTAAGCCGCACTCGTGGACAGGCAGCGGGTCAGCACCATGATCATGGCAGCGATCAACACGGCAATCGAGGTGGGGACAGCCTGGGTCAGCATCAGCCCGATCATCAACAGCAGGGCCAACACCGCAATCACGGCACGCCAGCCCAGGCTGACCACCTGACGGGTCATCGCGTCCGGGCTGCCGACGACGACGAAGTTGCGGCTTTCGCGCTGCAGCTGCTCGATCGCTTCCCACGCCCCTTGAACCAGGAGCTGGTCACCAAACTCGAGCGTAGTCGTCTGCCGCGGCAGGACGTGGCTGCCGCGCTTCAGGGAGATGACCTGGATGTCGAATTTCGACGCCAGCTGGCTGGCCGCCACCGTGCTGCCGAGATACTCGCTGCGCGGCGTCAGCAGGACTTCGGCAACGCCCACGGTGTCAGACAGCAGCAGACGGGTCATGTCCTGCTCGGTGGCATCGACCGGCGTGCCCTCGAGCTGCAGAGCCTGCATGGCCTCGATGACCGCGGACGTGCTGCCTTTCAGCAGCAGCACATCGCCGGCTTCCAGGGCAGTCTCGGGTTCGGGGGTGAAAACGTTAGTCTGGTTCAACCAGTGCCGCAGGTCCTCGCCCGATTTGGTGATCGCCGGCACCCGGGCCAGAATCGCACCGGCCCGGGAAGTGCGCTGCACACGAAGAATGGAGATCGCGTAGCGCTGGCCAATCTGTGACGATTTGGGCGACTGACCCACCAGTGGAGAACCGTCCAGCACAGTAGCCTGGAACAGCTTGCCTGCCAGCTGGTAAGACGTCACCATCTCGCGCACCGATGCGTCCAGGTCGATGGGGCGATTATCGGTCTGGTAGGATGGGAGGAAACGTTTGCCGACGAGCACCGTAAACGCGATAGCGACGACCAGCAGCGGCAGACCGATGCGGGCAAACTCGAAGAAGCCAAAGGTCGGCAGTCCGGCCATCGTCAGGGTATCGGCGACGACGATGTTGGGGGAGGTACCGATCAGCGTCAGCAGACCACCCAGGTTGGCCGCAAAGGCCAGGGGGATCAAAAAGCGCGATGGTACACTCCGGGCACGCCAGGCGGCACCCACCACCGCGGGCAGCAGCATGGCCACCGTCCCGGTGTTGCTCAGGAAACCGGACAGCCCGCCCGTCCCCGACATGATGACCGTCAGCAGGCGTGATTCGGTGCTGCCGCCCAGGCGCAGCAGCTGCTGGCCAAACCACGCCGTGACCCCGGTCCGTGTGAGCCCCTCGCCCACGACGAACAGGGCCGCCACCATGATGACCGTCGGATCGGCAAATCCGGCCAGGATCTGGCCCAGGTCCAGGATGCCGGTCAGGAACAGGGCCAACATTGCCAGCAGGGCCACGACCTCGGACGGCAGCCGGTTCCAGATGAAGAGGGCGATGGTAACAGCCAAAATGATAAAGGTGATGATCATACGCAGTATCCTGTCAGCACAAACAAGGTCCTATCAATTTAGCCGCGTGCACCTATTCTGTCAAGTGGGTAGAGCACGTTTCCATGGCTTCACCCCACCAGGCGGCCTACCCAGCGACGTGCCCGTCGCACGCGAACGCCTTTGCTGGCAGCGTGCCGGGCGGAACCATTGCGGCAACCAATTCGTCATGACAAGATGAAATGGCACGTGCCGCGTATTGTATCCGTGTGTACCCTCATTTCGTCATCCATTCCCGGAGAGGAGAGCTTTTTATGAGACGATTTTTGCGCCAGGCGGCGATTGGATTCGTCCTCCTGGTTATCTTTGCTTTGCTGCTGGCGGCCTGCCGACCGGCAGAGCCCACCCCCACGCCAACACCGGCGATCGATACCTCGTGGGCCCGTGTTCAACAGGCGGGCAAGATCGTGGTCGGTACCTCGGCCGACTACCCACCGTTCGAGTCGTACGACGAGAAATTCGAGATCATCGGCTTCGACGCCGCCCTGATTCGTGAGATCGGCAAGGTCCTCGGCGTCGAGGTCGAGCTGAACGACTTCGCCTTCGAAGGCTTGGGCGGGGCCTTGCAGCTGGGGCAGATCGATCTGTCAATCTCGGCAATATCGGCGACGACACAGCGCGCTGAGTTCGTGGACTTCAGCAACGCGTATTATGCCGGTGAAGATGCCGTGTTGGCCAATGCCGATGCTGCGGATCCCATGATCAGCCAGATCGAGGACCTGGCGAAGTACCGCATCGGCGCCCAGGATGGCTCGGTGTACGAGACGATCCTGCAGGAACAGCTGGTCGACACCGGCCTGATGCGGCAGCGCAACCTCTTCAGCTACGGCAACATGGAACAGGCGGTAGGCGACCTGGAGGCGGGCCGCGTCGATCTGTTGATGCTGGACGCCACGCCCGCCGAAACCTTTGCCCAGGCTGGCGACGTGAAAGTTGTGGCGCGGGGCCTGAATCCGCAGCTGTTTGTGATGGCGGTACCGCGTGGCGCCACGAGCCTGCTGCGCGAGATCAACCGCACCCTGGCACAGCTGCAGGACGACGGCACGGTCGCGCGCCTGGCAAAAGAATATCTGAACCTCGATGACGACGATCTCGTCGAGCCGATCCCGACGCCCACCCCCGTACCGACCACATCGGCCGGCACCGTCACCCCCGCCCCGCCCGCCGCCTGCATCGACGGCATGGCCTGGGTGGCCGACCTGACGTACGATGACAAAAACATGACCGCGCCGCCGGCTTTGCAGCCGGGCCAGGCCTTCGTCAAGACCTGGCGCGTGCGCAACAGCGGCACCTGTACCTGGGACAGCACCTACACCCTGGGCTTCGTGCAGGGCAACATACCCGGCGCCCAGATGGGTGGACAGCCGACGGCCATCAGTGGTCAGGTCGCGCCGGGCGCCACATACGACATCTCGGTGAACCTGGTGGCCCCACTCACCCCCGGCACCTACCAGGGGTGGTGGCAGATGCACAACGGCAAGAACGTGCCGTTTGGCCAGCGCATCTACGTCGGCATCACCGTGCCCGCCGCACCCACACCGACGCCCAAGCCGACCCAAACGCCGGCGCCGAACATCACTTTCACCGCCAACACGACGAACATCACCGCCGGTCAGTGCGTCACGTTCTCCTGGAACGTCACCAACGTGAGCGAGGTCTACTTCTACGCACAGGGTGAAAACTGGCAAAACAACGGCGTTGCCGGCCAGGGCAGCCAGACCGAGTGTCCAACGCAGACGACGACCTATTACCTGCGTGTGGTCACGAATGATGGCTCGGTGCAGACCCGTGAGATCACAATCACCGTGCAGCCTGTCGTCGGCGCGCCCAGCATCACCCTCTTCTCCGTGCATCCCGGCCAGATCAACGTCGGCCAGTGTGTCAGTATCGAGTGGGACGTGCAGGGTTCGGTCAGCCGTGTCGTGATCACGCTCAACAACGCACCCCTGTGGGACGGTGCACCCACCCGCGGCACGCTGAACAACTGCCCGCCAGGCAGTGGCTCGATGACCTACCAGATCGAAGCCACGGGATCGGGGGGCACCAGCCGCGCCGTCCAGACCGTGACGGTGAGCCAACCGCCGACCGCAACACCGGCACCGCCGACGGCAACCCCCGTGCCGACTACCACCCCGGTACCACCCACGCCGACACCGCTGCCGCCGACGCCGACCCCACAGCCAACGCCGGTGCCGCCGGTCATCAACGTCTTTGCGGCCGAGCCGGCGCAGGTGAACGTCGGGCAGTGCGTCAACGTCTCCTGGAGCGTGGGTGGCGGTACGGAGCGGGTGTCGCTGTGGCGCAACGGCAGCCTGGTGTCCAACGATGCACCGTTCAGCGGTGCCGGCCAGGACTGCCAGACGCAGTCTGCGGGCACCATCACCTACCGCATCGAAGCCAGCAACGCGGCCGGGCAGACCGATTCACGTGAAACCAGCGTCACGGTGGCCGCCGCCGCCGCCCCCCCGATCGTCGGCACGTCGTGGAATCTGACGGCCCACCTGAGCGGCGGCGCCCTGACGCCCGTCCTGGGTGGAACGTCGATCACGGCAAGCTTCGGCCAGGGCGGCGCCCTCAACGGGTCGGCGGGCTGCAACACCTACACCGCCACCTACACCGTCGACGGCAGCGCCATGCGCATCTCGCAGCCGATTCTCACCCAGATGGCATGTGCCGAACCTGAAGGCATCATGCAGCAGGAGACCACGTACGCCGGTCTGCTCACCACGGTCGCCAGCTACCAGATGGCGGGCAGCGAGCTGACGCTGTCCAACGGCAGCGGCCAGGCGATTCTGACCTACGTCCTGGCGCCGCGTTAGTACCGCAGGGCGGATTTGACCGCAGAGACACACAGGGCACACAGAATTTCTATATCTTCTGTGTGCCCTGTGTGTTCTTTGTGGTCAAGTATCACGCAAACAGGGCACCGAGCGCGGCGGGTGCGATGCCGGCGCCCAGGCCGGCCATGAGGAGGACGCGCGCTTTTTGTGGGCTCAGGTCACGCGCAAAAATGGCGCCGGCTTTCTGTAGGGTCACGCCGCCGCCGCTGTAGGCGTAGATGGGGCGGACCCCGCCGTAGGGCACGCGGCTGGAGATGACGACGGGAATACCGCGGTGCAGCGTGTCCAGGATCCCCTGGTAGAGCGCCTGGTTGACGTTGCCCGCACCCACGGCGGTGATGACCAGGCCCGCCGCGCCGGCCGCCAGGGCAGCGTGCAGCGCCACCTCGTCGGCGCCGGCGTACATCGGGATGATGTCGACGCGCGGCAGGTGGATAGGCAGGGGCACGTGGGTGCGCGGCGACCACGCGCCGCTGAAGTGCACACGCCCGTTGCGCACCTTGCCCAGGTCGGGCGGCTGGATCGACTCGAAGGCATCGACTTCCGAGGTATCGACCTTCATCACCCGCCGGGCGGAATGGATCTCACCGTTGATGACGATCAATACACCGCGGCCGTGCGACTTGGGGTGGGCGGCGACGAGTGCTGCATCGCGGAGGTTGGCCGGCCCGTCGGGGTTGGGGTCGGACGCGGCACGCATGGCACCGGTGAAGACGATCGGGATACTGCTGGGCACGGTGATATCGAGGAAAAAGGCGGTCTCTTCCATCGTATCGGTGCCGTGCAGAATGACGATCCCGTGTGGGCGGCGCGTGGGCACCTCATCGGTCGTGCTGCCTGCCGGCACCGGCAGGTCGTACACGTTGGCCCACGCACGCACCCGCTGTGCCAGCTGCACCCAGTTGCGCGGCTGCATCTGCTCGCTGGGGATGTTGGCGAAGTCCTCGACGCCGATGTCAGCGATGCGGCCCAGTTCGGGCACCGCCGCGACCAGCTCGGCACCGCCGAGGGCGGGGATCGGTCCGCCGCTCGCGGCGTCGATGCGCATGGCAATTGTGCCGCCAGTGGCGATGACCTGGATGAAGGGCAGGCGTCGGGTGCTCATAGGGGGGATTTTAGCATGAGCGGGCGGGGGTGCCAAGTGGGAAGAGAACGAATGGCCGCCGTGGAGCGCGGTCGTTTTTTGGTACCACCAAGCAGCGAGGAGTGCCCCCCCCCCCCGGGCGGCACCAAACCCCCCCGTGCGGCCCCACACCCCCCCGTGCGGCCCCACACCCCCCCGGGCGGCCCCACACCC
>CAYUCC010000140.1:0-8889 GCA_964443225.1 uncultured Anaerolineae bacterium | reverse complement strand
GAGTACGAGTACGAGTACCGTTGCACTGAGTACGAGTACGAGTACCGTCCTACTCGTACTCGATCGCAGCTGCGGATTTGAACAGTACCGGGCCATCTGCCACGACTGCGGCGGTTGATCGAGCGTAATCGATGGCTATGCTCAAACAAAGTGATCCACAAGCAGCAGGAAAGTATCGAACGCATGACACCAAACGACATCGTCATTCGTCGCCTGGCCACCTTCGAGGAGTATGTTGCATGCGAGGAGCTGCAGCAGATCTGCTGGCAGACCACACCGCTGGAGGCGGTGCCGGCGCACCTGATGCTCACGCTGCAGCAAGAGTCGGGGCTGGTGCTGGGCGCCTTCACGCCCGAGGGGCAGCTGGTCGGTTTCGTGCTCGGTTTTCTGGGGCGTGAGGGCGAACGGCTCAAACACTGCTCGCACATGGCCGCCGTCCATCCCTATTACCGCGACCAGAACATCGGCTACCGTCTCAAACTGGCCCAGCGCGAAATCGTTCTGGCCCAGGGATTGACGTTGAGTACGTGGACGTACGATCCGCTGGAGTTCCGTAACGCCGTGCTCAACATCGCCAAACTGGGTGCCACGGCCAACATCTACAAGCGCAACATCTACGGCCAGCGCCTGGGCGGCCTCAATGCTGCGCTGCCCACGGACCGGTTTCAAGTGCAGTGGGAGCTGCTCAGTGAACGCGTGCAGCAGGTCATGGCCAGCGGTGGGCGAGTGGAAGCACCAGCGGCCAGTGACCCCACCGTTTTCCTGACGCGTGTGGCGATCGAAAATGACGTGCCGGTGTTGGTCGCCACCGGCCCCGTGACCGACGCGCCGCTGATTGGCGTGCAGGTTCCGGCCAACTTCCAGCACGTCAAACGGCTCAACGTCGAGGTTGCCCGCCAGTGGCGGGCCGGCACGCGCGCTGTGTTCGAAACCGCCTTCCGCGCCGGTTATGTCGTGACCAACGCCACGCCCGATCCGGTACGGCCTGACGTCTTTGGGGTGTATACGCTGGCCAAGGGGCTTGTAAACGAATAACTTCGTGATTTGCGGCAAATTCTGGCCGTTTTGCAGGAAGTTATTACCGTCGCCTAATCCTTGTACTGGCGCGTTTCCTGCATCAACTCGTGATACACACCCAGAACCATGGCCTGTTGGCTTTGCATGGTGGCTGACTCGCGCCGCAGCCGGTTGGCCTGGTGGATGTTGATACGACGCCAAACCTCGCGCTGCACCCCGCGCGGGTTGGCCACCTGGATGAACGTAAAACCCTCATCGGTCGCCGCCGTTTGGATTTCGACATTGCCCACTTTGAACAGGTTTGCCCAGAAGTTGGGTATTTTGAGCACCACGTTCTGCACACGATCCAGGTTACCCTCGCGGCGCTTTTCGCCAAAACCCAGCGGCAGCCGTTCGATGTCGACCAATTTTTCGTTCGTCACGACGTAGAGGTCATTGGCCCAGTTGGCGTACTGCCAACCCAGCCAGAACGTCACAACACCGAGGACCAAACCCACCAGCCACCAGGGCAGTGTACCGCTGGGTAAGAACCTCACAAAAAAGAGGGCAAATACGATCGCCCATACCAACAGCGACACCCAGATGTTACGGAACAGAATCAGCCAATGCTTGCGCCAGACCGTCTTTTCGGGCGTGATCCACCAACAGGCCAGCAAACCGCCGTGAAACTCCTCGACACTGCCGGGTTGATCTCGTCCACGCCGGAGGAACGTCGTCACGAAGAACCGTATAGGCCTCAGAATTAGCAGCCGGACCGCAGCGTAGATCGTTTTGTCCAGGACGTTGTGAATGACATTCCCAACGCGGGTGAAAAAACCGGGGGGCTTCGTGACGACCAGGTTGGCCGGCAGGGCCCGCAGGTGTACCTGGGGAACGATACCGACGCGCAGGTCGGTGATGATCTGACTGCGTAAGTTTTCGCGCTGCTCGACCCGCAGTTCGGCCTGCACCCGCTGCTGCTGTTCCGTAATCGTGCGCTGCACGTCCCTGGGACGCGGAATCCGGTCGAAAACAACCCAGGCCGATTTGGCGGCGGTTTTTACAACCAACGTGCCGTACTGGAAGAGGTTGCCCCAAAAGTCGACACCAATGGTGGTATCCTGCACCGCGTGCAGCGCCGCCTCGTTCAGGCTTTCGTAGACCAGGATGATCCGCTCCCGTGCCGCCACACGACGGTTCGTCACGACGAAGTAGTCGTTCAGATAGTCGACGACGATCCAGATGCCCGCCGGCATGAGTGCCAGCAATACGAACAATACGATCCCCAGAGCGGGCACGCCGCCGCCGCCGGCACCACGCCACACCACGTCGATGAGCATGATGATGCCAAAAATCAGCACCAACCACAACAGGCGGCCAACGAGGATGATGGGGTGACGGCGTCCATCGAATACGATGACCTCATCCTGTTCCTGCCAATCGTATTTCCGGTACGTCTTGACTTCTTCGGCCACCTGCTGGACAAGGGGGCTGTTTTTCCACAGCGGGACGAAGGTATGCAGCAGATAATAGAGGTCATCGTAACAGAGCCGCAGCCAGGTAGCCCCGGGCTCGTGCTGCTGCAGTGAGTCCTTCTGACCTATGGAACTGGTCAGATACCCGTCGACCGTGCCTGCCTGATCGGGCAGGACGGCACGCACCGTGGCATGGTGGCGGTCCTGGCGAAAGAGCGACCCAATGCCGTAATACGCCCCGGGGGCCAGGTAACTGCGTGGCCGTTCGCGTCCCTGGGCGTCGACGACCCGCACAATCGCCGCACCCCGCTGCAGGATACGCAGCGAGTCGCCGCGCACACCCTGCAGGCTGATGGTACGTGCCGCCGGGAAGTGTTCCCACGACGATATGCTGGCCAGCGCGTCCAACTGCTCATCACTCAGGGCCTCAAAATCCTTCACCAGGCGGAGATAGTCTTTGATGGGTGGGCGCTGGAGCCGGGCGCGTATTCCCTCGTTTAAGTTCGCCCAGATTTCCATGTCGGCAAACGGAATACCGATCAAGCGCACGTCTGTGCGCGCAATGGCACGCGACGGGGCTACGGCACCCAGGTGGTTGGGACCATTGTGAAAGAAGTTGCCCGCCGTAATCACGTTGGCAAAACTATCGAGCAGCTCGCCCAAGGCAACCTGTCCCCAATCGATGAAATAGACCATCGCCTGGCTCAGGGTTGACTGTGGCTCGCAGATGGTGGCACCGGTGGTAAAATCGACAGACTGGGCGATGTTGGACAGGCGATGGATTTGTTCGGGACCCAGGGTAGCCAGAACGGGAAAGGAACGTAATCGACGGGCAATGGGATCACGACGCAGCGCATCCCACAGGTCGGGTTGGATGCCCAGGGCCCAACTGAGACCGACCGGGAAGATGGCGTAGAGAGAGCCGGGGACATCGCCGCGGATCTCCGCGTCGTGGAAGATGCCTTCGTAGCTGGCCTGGCGCACGAACCACTGGTCGGGTGTCCACGTACGTTCGGCCCACACCGTACCTTTCTCGTCCATGTCGCGCTCACGGACCGTGCCGCTGACCACCATATAGAGGTAGTCACCCGTACCCCGCTCTTCGCGCAGGTAGTCGCCCGTGTCGAAATCCCGCACGTGGATGTATTTGGCCAACTCCTGAAGGTCGGCGTCTTTCCACTTCTGGAACACACCGATCTGCCGCAGGCGTTTGGCGATCTCCTTTTGGCCATAGTCGTCGACTGGGACTTCACGCATCAGTTTCATGGTGTAATTATAGCCGCAATGTGCGCCAGGCAAAAACGAACCCAAACGTTACCAGGATACAGATCGGACAGACTCCAAGCCTATCCGTGCGAACGGTGCACCAGGTAGATGCCGGCCAGCACGATGGCCCCGCCCACCACCTGGACCCACGACAGGCTTTCACCCAGCAGCCACCACGCCAGCAGCGCCGCCACCACCGGTTGGCCCAACATCGTGGGGGCAACGACGGCGGCGGGGACGTGGCCCTGCGCATAGTTGACCGACAACCAGCCCCCGATGTGCGTGATGAGGCCCAGAGCCAGCAGCGGCAGCAGGCTGGCGGCCGGCACACTCAGCGGCTGGCGCAATACGAGGGTCAATACCAACAGCGTGACCAGGCTGCCCAGGGTGGTCAGCCAGAAGTAGGACAAGGCATCGAAGCTCGTGCGCGCCCGCTGGCTGATCAGCATGTAACCCGCGTAGAACAACGACACGATTAACGCCAACCCATTGCCAAGATTCAGGGTCTGGCTGCGTAACAAATCGGTCCCTACGATGAGTGCCGCGCCGGCCAGCGCCAGGACCACCCCGAGCCAGAAGTTGCGCAGCAGCCGCTCGCGGTAGATCAGGATGGCACCCAGGCCGACCCAAATCGGGGCGGTGTTGCCCAAGAGGACCGCATTCGCCACCGAGGTATACTGCACGGCGGTGTTCCACAGGCCCATGTCCAGGCCAAATAAGATGCTGGCCACAATCAAGATCAGCCACGGCCGGCGTGTGCCATCACGCAGGCGGCCGGCCCGCAGACCAAATGGAATCAGCAGCACCGTAATGGCCGTCAGCGTCCGGTAGACCGCCGCCACTGGTCCGGGCACACCTGCCCAGCGGACGAAAATCCCCGAGGTCGAAAGACACACCAGGCCGACTACCAGGGCCAGATAGGTTTGCCACGGGACCCGGTGGTGGGAAATCGTTGGCCGTTTACTCATGGGCACGATGCACCAGGAAGATACCCGCCATGACGATGGCGCCGCCCACCACCTGAAACCACGACAGCGTTTCGCCCAGGATCGGAATGGCCAGCAGGCTGGCGATGACCGGCTGGCCAAGCAGGCTCGGTGCCACCAGCGAGGCAGGCAGGTGACCCTGGGCGTAGTTGAGTGACAGCCAGCCGAAGGTGTGGGTGATGATTCCCAAACCCAGCAGCGGCAGCAGCGCCGCCTGCGGCACGGCAAGCGGCTGGTGGAGCACGGCGGTCATGGAGAGCAGGGTGAACAGACTGGCCACGGCGGCCAGCCAGAAGTAGGAGAGCGCATCGAGCCGCGTGCGCGCCCGCTGGGTGACCAGCAAGTAGCAGGCATAGAACAGGCCGGCTGCCAGCGCCAGCAGGTTGCCCAACGTCGCACTTCCAGCGCCGGCCAGGTCCAGCCCGACGATGAGGCCCGCACCCGCCAGGGACAGTGCCAAACCCCACCAAAATTGGCGCTTGAGCCGTTGGTGGAACAGGACGATGGCCCCCAACCCCACCCAAATCGGCGCCGTGTTACCCAGAAGCACCGCATTGGCAACCGACGTGCTGAGCAAAGCGGAGTTCCAAAGCGCCATGTCAAACGCAAAAAAGAGCCCACCCACCGCGGCGGCCAGCAGCATGCGCTGTGTCCAGCGGATGTGCCGCGCGTGCAGTGCAAAGGGCACGGCCATGACTGCCACCGCGATACCCACACGGTAGACCCCGGCCACCGGCCCTGGCACACTGGCCAGCTTGATGAAGATGCCCGACGTCGAGATACAGACGATGCCAAAGATCATGGCCGCGTAGGCCTGCCACGCAGCTGTATGGCGCTGGGCCGTCACCCCGGGGGGTGTCACAGCTTCCATGACCCGCCTAACTCGCGGCCACCACGGTGGTTCGACGCAGGGTGAACAGCATGAGCAGCGGAATGAGGGCCACGACTGCACCGAGCAGCCCCATCGCTGCATAACCCACGGTTGCAAAGACAACTCCGCTGAACAGGCTGGCTGTGGCCGATGCCAGGCTGATCAACAGATCGTTGAACCCCTGGGTACGCGCCCGCTCGGCGGGCGACAGCTGATCGGACAAAAGCGAAGAGCCACCGACGTAGCAGAAGTTCCAACCCAGGCCGAGCAAAAACAGTGCCACGGCAATTGGCAACACCGCCGGTGAGAGCGGTGCCGCCAGGCAGGCCAGAATCAATGTTGCAGCCCCCACGGCAATGACCGGCCGGCGACCATAACGATCGGCCAGCCGTCCCGAAATGATCGAAAAGGCAAACATGCCAAAGGTGTGCGACGCAATGACGAGCGAGATGTCGCCCAGGCCGTGCTGGTGTTCCTTCATGTGCAGCGAGGTGATCACCATCAACATCACCATGACGACCTGACCAAACACCATCGCACCCATGGCAACCACCACGCCCGGTACCCGCATCAACTGGCGCAGACTACGGGTGGCTTGCGCGTCGATGCCGGTTTCGGGGTAGAGTTCGGCAATGGCGCGACCCACCTCGCGCGGTTCGGGGCGCAGCCAGGTGGTCACGACGACCACACCGAGCAGTAACAGGAACGCGCTGGCCAGGTAGGCGCCGCTGAGTTCATCCCAACCCCGGGCGTGCATCCAATGACCGGCCGGACCCACCAGGAGCGGCCCCAGCACGGCCCCCACCGTGCCGCCAATGACGACGTTGGAAATCGCACGGCCGCGCGCCAGGGGCGGATGCACCTCGGCCGCCACGAAGCGACCCAGCTGTACAGCGGCATTGGCGGCACCCATCAGCACCAAACCGCCCAGAAACACGCCCAGTATCTGCCCATTGACCGCCAGACCGGCCACGATCGCACCTACCACGCCCGCACCCAGGCCCAGTGCGAGTGCCGCACGGCGCCCCAGCCGATCCATGGTCACTCCCCAGATCGGCGCCGCCAGGGCGCTGCCCGCCAGGTACATCGCCGCCGGCACGCCGGCCCAGGTGGGCTGTCCGCTCAGCTGCGCCCCCGCGATGGCACTCACGGTGGATGCAGCGATGAACCCGGCCGACGCCAGACTCTGGGCCGCGAACAGGGTGAGCGTGATGCGGCGTGCAATCGCGACATAGTCGGGCATCACGCCTCCAGGTAATCCTTGATGGCGGCGGCCAGCGTCTTGTTCATGCCGGGCACGGCGGCCAGCTCTTCCGTGCTGGCATTTTTGATCGTCTCCAGGTCGCCAAAGCGCTGTAAGAGCGCCTTGCGCCGGCGAGGCCCAATGCCGGGCACCTTGTCCAGGGTCGATGCAATGCCGGTTTTCGTGCGCAGGCTGCGGTTGAAGGTGACACCGAAGCGGTGTGCTTCATCGCGGATGCGCTGCACCAGGAAGAGAGCCTGCGAGTCACGCGCGAGGATCACCGGCTGTGACCGGCCGGGGACGAAGATGTCCTCGTGTTTTTTGGCCAGACCCACCACCGGCACCTGCTCGAACAGATCGAATTCCTTCAGCACCTCGACCGCCACGCCCAGCTGACCCTTACCGCCATCGACGATCACCAGGTCGGGCAGGAGCTGCCACATCTCCTCGCGTTTACGTGCCTTGCGGCCGGGGTCATCGGCATCGACGGGCGGCTCGACGGCCCGACGGAAGCGGCGGCGCAGCATCTCGCGCATGGCGGCAAAGTCGTCCGGCTCGCCCGCGCCTTGGGCGCCTTTGCCGCGAATCTTGAACTTCCGATAATCACTCTTGAGCGGCGTGCCGCGGGCGAACACCACCATCGCCCCCACGGTGTTGGTTCCCTGCAGGGTCGAGATATCGTAACATTCGATGCGCGTCGGCGCGGTGGGCAGGTTCAGCGCCTCACCCAACTCGGTCAGTGCCTGGACCTGGCGGTTCTTGTCGGCCTGCCATTGGGCACGCAGCGCGGTCAGGGTTTCGCTGGCGTTCTGGGTGGCCAGTTCGAGCAGATCGCGGCTTTGGCTCTCGGCTGGCACGGTCAACACCACCTTTTCACCGCCCCGCCGTGCCCGCAGCCACTGTTCGATGATCAGCCGCTCGTCGAGGTCCTTGGGCAGCACGATCTGCGGTGGCACGTAGGCCGCTTCGCTGTAGAACTGTTTGAGGAAAGCGCTGATAAGCTCCTCGCTCTCACCGCCTTCGGTGCCTTCCACGACGAACGACTCGCGACCGATCAAGCGGCCGCGGCGGATGAAAAAGACCTGGACGACGGCGTCACCGTTGGCCTGGGCAAAGGCGATCAGGTCCTCATCCTGCTGCTGCCCGCTCACCACCTTCTGGCGCTCGACGAGGTGCTCGGCGGCTCTGATCTGGTCACGGTAACGGGCAGCACGTTCGTACTGCCACGCCTCGGCGGCCTCGTGCATGCGTTCGGTCAGCTGGGACAGGACGCGCTCGGTATTGCCGCTCAAAAAATCGCCCAGGCCCTGGACCATGGCGCGGTATTCGTCCTTGTTCACGGCACCAATACACGGGCCGTTGCAGCGGCCGATGTGGAAGTAAAGGCAGGCGCGTTTGTCCTGGCCGGTAATCTCGCGGTTGCAGGTCAAATAGGGGAAGATCCGCCGCAGGCCGTCCAGGGTTTGGCGCACGTTCCAGGCCGAGGTGTACGGGCCGTAATAGAGTCCCCCATCCTGTGCCATCCGGCGGACGATCGTGACTTTGGGAAAATCGTCTTCCCAATGAATCTTGATGTAAGGGTAATTCTTGTCGTCCTTCAGGCGGATGTTGTAGCGCGGCTGGAACCGTTTGATCAGCTCGTTCTCGAGAACGAGTGCTTCGAGCTCGGTCTCGACGACGATCCACTCCAGGTCGGCGATGTGCTGCACCAGGCGGTGTGTTTTGGGGCTGAGCTGTGCCTGCTGGTGGAAATAGGAGCGCACCCGTGCGCGCAGATTCACCGCCTTACCAACGTAAATGACGGTGCCGTCACTGCTTTTCATGACATAAACGCCAGGTCGCGTGGGCAGCGTATCGAGCCGCGCCTGCAAAGTTTCAGAGATTTGCATGGCGGCCATTGTAACACGGATGAGAGAAGAGAAGGAATTTTGGGGATGGGGGTTGGGGGTTGGGGGTTTTCTTTCCAACCCCCCACCCCCCAACCCCCCACCCCAAACCCAAAAAACAAAAGGCGGGGGGGTTTAAAACCCCAGGGGGGGGGGTAGTTTTTAA
>CAYUCC010000139.1:0-9459 GCA_964443225.1 uncultured Anaerolineae bacterium | reverse complement strand
ACCTGGGTACTATTACTGGACCCGCCGGCGGACGCTTATATGAACCTGCGGGCATCCCCCCCCCCCCCAACGCTGCGCCCCCCCCCCATTCCGAATCGTCATGGAGGTACCATGGGCCGTACGTTCAGTTTCAATCAGCTCAAACAAACCCTGCGACTCGCGAACTTCCTTGAGCAGAATGACCTGCCGACTAGCGAAGGGCTCGCCGCGGTCCGTGCGCGGCAGGAAGAGATCCTGGCACGCACCGTCAGCCGGCGCCAGTTCTTGAAAGGGGTCGCGGCCACGGCGGCGGTAGCGATGGTGACACCCCCGCGGCTGACCGGTGTCCGCCCACCCCCCAACCTGGACGTGGGCATCGTGGGGGCGGGCCTGGCCGGCCTGGCCTGCGCCGATGCCTTGAAACGTCGCGGTGTGAACGCCGTCCTGTACGATGCCGCCACGCGCACCGGCGGTCGCTGTTGGTCACTGCGCGGTTATTTCCCCGGCCAGGTGGCCGAGCGCGGCGGCGAGCTCGTCGACAACCTGCACAAGACGATGCTGGGTTATGCCCGTCGTTTTGGCCTGCGGCTGGAAGACATCGGCAAACAACCGGGTGAGGTCTTTTACTACTTCGGCGGCCAGCACGTCCATGAGTCGGTTGTGGTTGACGAGTATCGCGAGTTCGTGCGCGCCATGCGCATCGATCTGCGTGCGCTTTCGCCGGAAGTCACCGCCGCCAACCCCACCCCCGACGACATTCGGCTGGACAACATCAACCTGCTGGATTACCTGAACGGAAACAACGGTGCCAGTCTGCCGGCCGGTCCGGTGATCAAAAACGCCATCATCGAGGCCTATGAGGCCGAAATGGGTCTTGCCGTCGCTGAGCAGTCGGCGCTCAACTTTCTGATGTTCATCCACGCCGATCGCCGCGCCAAATTTGCCCCCTATGGCGTGTTCAGCGACGAACGCTATCACCTGGTGGACGGCAACGATGGTATCGTGGCGGGGCTGACCGCCGGGTTGGGTGGGCAGATCAACCTGGGTATGCGTCTGCTGCGCATCAGCCGCACCAGCGGCGGTCGCATCGAGCTGACGTTCGACGCCAACGGCTCGACAGTGACCCGCACGCACGACCAGGTCGTCGTCTCGATCCCCTTCAGCGTGCTGCGCGGCATCGACCTGGACGCCAGCCTTAACCTGCCGCCCGAGAAGATGCATGCGATCGACCACCTGGGTTACGGCACCAACGCCAAGATGATGGTCGGTTTTTCGGCGCGCCCGTGGACGGCGTTGGGCAGCAGCGGGGCATCGTACTCCGATTTGGCGCATCACCAGGCGACCTGGGAAACCAACCCGACACGCGCTGCGGCCACTCATGCGATTCTGACCGATTATTCGAGCGCGGCCCGCGGCGCCAATCTCGATCCAAACAACGTCCAGGCCGAAGTCCAGCTTTTTCTCGACGACCTCAACCTTGTCTTCCCCGGTTCCCAGGCCGCAGCCACCGTGTTGGGCGGTCAATACCTGGCGCACCTCGAACACTGGCCGTCGAACCCCTTCTCCCTGGGGAGCTACACCTGCTACCGCCCCGGCCAGTTCACCACCATCGCCGGCCACGAGGGCACCCGCGTCGGCAACCTGCTCTTTGCCGGCGAACACACCGACTCATTCTACAGCTGGCAAGGCTTCATGGAAGGCGCCGCCCTCTCCGGCCTACGCGCCGCGGGGGAGTTGTTGCGCTAAGCGGCCTGCCCACCGTACCAGGTGTACGGTGGGCAGGCCGCTAACAACCGACACCCGAACGCGCCTCCAAAAACGGCCACTCGCACAACAAGGGGCGATCACAGGCAATCCAAAATCCCAATCCAAAATCCAAAATCTAAAATCCAAAATCCAACACCGCTCCCCGGCTACCCGAAGTCACCATACTGGCATATTTGCGCAAATACTTGGGCAAATCCGGGCGCACGACGGGCTGCCAGGTGACACGCCGCGCGGCGAATTCTTCTGCGCTCAGTTCGACGTTCAACTGCCGGCCCGGAATGTCGACGACAATCATGTCCCCGTCGCGCACGAGCCCGATTGGCCCACCAGTGGCGGCCTCCGGGCTGACGTGGCCGACGCACGCACCGCGTGTGCCGCCGCTGAACCGACCATCGGTGATCAGCGCCACGCTGCTGCCCAGCCCCATGCCCACGATCTGGCTCGTCGGCGCCAGCATTTCCTGCATCCCGGGTCCCCCCTTGGGACCTTCGTAGCGAATGACAACCACGTGCCCGGACTGGACTTTGCCGCCCAGGATGCCGCTCACCGCTTCTTCCTGCGAGTCGAAACAGATGGCCGGCCCGCGGTGAACGAGCATTTGCGGCAGCACGCCCGCCGTCTTGATCACCGATCCCTCCGGTGCCAGGTTGCCAAACAGCACAGCCAGGCCACCGGTGGCGCTGTACGGGTTCTCCAGGGTGCGCACGCAGTCGGTGTCCTGGCTGGCGGCGTTGGCGATATTCTCTCCCAGGGTGCGCCCGGTCACCGTGATGGCATCGGGGTTCAGCGCGCCCGGCTTGCCGCTCAATTCGTGCAGAATGGCACTCACGCCGCCCGCACGGTCGACGTCCTCGACGTGGTAGGCGCTGCTGGGACTGACCTTGCACAGCGTGGGCACGCGCGCTGAGACTTCGTTCAGCCGCGCGATGGGATAGTCCACCCCGGCCTCGTGCGCCAGCGCCAGCACGTGCAGCACCGTGTTGGTCGACCCGCCCATGGCGACGTCGAGGGCCACGGCGTTGTCGATCGCCTCGGCGGTTACGATGTCACGCGGTTTGAGGTCCAAATCGATCAGCGTCATCAGCTGGCGGGCCGCAGCCCGCGCCAATTCTTCCCGCCGCGGGTCCACGGCCAGGATCGTGCCGTTGCCGGGCAGCGCCATGCCCAACGCCTCACACAGGCAGTTCATCGAATTGGCGGTGAACATACCGCTGCACGAGCCGCACGTTGGACAACCGTAGTCCTCCAGCTCTTTGAGTTCGGCGGCGTCGATTTTGCCCGCCTTGTAGGCCCCGACGCCTTCGAAGACGCTGATCAGGTCGACCACCTTGCCGCTGCGGGTCACCCCCGCTTTCATCGGTCCGCCGCTGACGAAGATCGTAGGCACGTTCAGGCGCATCGCCGCCATCAACATACCCGGCGTGATCTTGTCACAGTTGGGAATGCAGATCATGCCATCGAACCAGTGCGCGGCCACCATGGTCTCGACACTGTCGGCGATCACCTCGCGGCTGGGCAGGCTGTACTTCATGCCGATGTGCCCCATCGCAATACCATCGTCGACACCGATGGTGTTGAACATAAACGGGACACCGCCCGCCTCGCGAATCGCTGCCCGCACAACCTCCCCGAATTCCTGAAGGTGGACGTGCCCCGGCACGATGTCGACGTAGGAATTGGCAATGGCAATGAACGGTTTGCCCATGTCGGCATCGGTCACACCCGTGGCTTTGAGCAGCGAACGATGCGGCGCCCGCTCGAAGCCGAATTTGATCATGTCCGAGCGCATGGCCCGCCGTTCCCCATTCTGGATGTCCTGCACACGGCCGCCATGGTGCGACCCATTCGTTGTTGGCATAATTTGTGTTCCCTCTGTTTTTGCGTTACTCATGCACCTGCGCTATAATCCTCCATGACGCATTGCGTCAATTCAACAATCCGGGCCGGTTCGCTGGCCACACTGGAGCCAGACCATGAATGTCAAGGAGATCTACCCTGGGATGATCATCCGTGTGTGCGCCGATCATCCATTGACCGGAAAAACCGGCAGGGTCATTCGGGTCGAAGCGACCCACATTTGGGTTATGCTCGACGACGGACGCCAAACCCCCCTCCTGCCACAACAGGTGGAAGCGGCTGGCGAGGCGCTGCCTGCCTGAGCAGTCAGGATACAGGTGATTTATTCCCCCGACGACAGACACACGGTGGGCGGACGCTCAAAGCATCCGCCCACCGTGTTTTTTCAGGACACAGCCACGGGCATCTGAATCGCCCACAGTGCATACTCCACGGAGTCGGCGAGGGCATGCCAGCTCGCCTCGATAATGTTGGAATCGGCCCCCACGGTGCTCCAGGTGCGCTGGCCATCGCTCGAGTCGATCTGCACACGCACCTGGGCCGCCGTTGCCGACTCGCTGTCGAGGATGCGCACCTTGTAATCCGTGAGGTGAACACCCGCCAGCTGTGGGTAGAGCGGCAGCAGCGCCTTACGCAGGGCCTGATCCAGCGCGTTGACCGGACCGTTCCCCTCGGCTGCCGTATGCAGCACCTGCGTACCGACCCGGACCTTGAGCGTCGCTTCGGCGACCAGGTCACGGTCGAAGTGCAGGTCGTGTCCTGCGCCTTCGTGGTGGCTGTCACCGTTGGTTCCTGTATGTGGCAGCCGCGTCCGTGTTTGGCGGTGTTCGACCACGACTTTGTAGCGCTCCAGGGCAAACGGCGGCTGGTAGCCTGGCTGGGTGCGGCGCAGCATCAGCGCCACCGAACCTTCGGCCCCTTCGAAGCTGTAGCCCTGGTTCTCCAGCTCCTTGATGCGCGCGAGCACCTGCCGTTCCTGATCCCGATCCAGCCCCTGTAGGCCAAATTCGACCCGTTTGACCGCGATGTTGTCCTTGCCGCTCAGCTCGCTGACCAGGATACGTTTCTGATTGCCTACCAACGTCGGCTCGATGTGCTGGTAACTCTGTTCGCACTTGACGACGGCGTTGACGTGCGTACCTCCCTTGTGGGCAAAGGCACTCAACCCAACGAACGGTTGCCGGTGATCAGGGACCAGGTTGGCCAGCTCGCTGACGAAGTTGCTCACTTCGGTCAGCATGCGCAGATTACCCGCAGGCAGGCAGGTGCGCCCCATCTTGAGCTCGAGGTCGGGCAGGATCGAGACCAGGTTGGCGTTGCCACAGCGTTCGCCGTAGCCGTTGATCGTGCCCTGTACGTGGGTGCAGCCGGCGCGCACGGCGGCCAGCGAATTGGCGACACCCACGCCGCTGTCGTTGTGGGCGTGGATGCCCAGCACGTACGGCCGCGCAGCCGTGGCCAGGTGATGGCGCACCGCCCTGATGGCCTCTTCGATCTCCCACGGCATCCGGCCGCCGTTGGTGTCACACAATACGAGGGCATCGGCTCCGGCAGCAAGGGCGGCCTCGAGCGTGGCCAACGCATAGGCCGCGTTGGCATTGTACCCGTCGAAGAAGTGCTCGGCGTCGTAGATCACTTCCTTGCCATGCGACTTCAGGTATGCCACGCTGTCGGCGATCATGCGTGCATTTTCGTCCAGCGTCGTGCGCAGTACCTCGTGCACGTGCAGGTCCCAGGTTTTGCCAAAGATTGTGACCACCGGTGTGGCGGCGTCGAGCAGCAGATGGATCTGCGGATCGTCGGCGGCGGCGGTATTGGCTTTACACGTACTGCCAAAGGCGGCCAGACGGGCATGGCGCAGCTGCAGCTCCGCCTGCGCGTGCTGAAAGAATTCGATGTCCTTGGGATTCGAACCGGGCCAGCCGCCCTCGATAAAGTCGACCCCCAGTTCATCCAGCTTGCGCGCCACGCGCAGTTTGTCGCTCCAGGAAAAATTGACGCCTTCACCCTGCGTCCCGTCGCGCAGCGTGGTGTCGTAGATCGATACTGTGACCATGATGGTGGTTCCTCCGTGAGATCGGACCGAAAAAATCGTTGGGGCACACCTGCTGCGTGTCACCCGTGCTGCGGGCGCATCACGACGTTCCCGCCTGGTGTGCGTCAATCCCCTGTTGGGCAAAGTCAGCGATCGCGGCCGATCCAGCGGATGGAAGGGGCGCTGGTCGGGCCTGTTTGGCCCGGCACTGCGCCCGAAAGACCCTCGTCCTGGCAGACTGCCTGGTTGTTTGGTAGATTCATGTGATAAGTCAGCTCCGTACGTCGGCGAGTGAGGCCAGGACAAAATCGGGCCACACGCCGCGTGTCAGATCGTCCTCGCGGAACTTGCCGGTCTGTACCAGGGCGCCGATCAACCCGGCGCGTTGGGCACCCGCAACGTCGGTTTCGATGTCGTCACCGATCATGGCGACCTGATCGGCCGGCAGACCGAGCTCGCGCAGCGCCTGTTCGAAGAAGGCCCGCTCGGGTTTGCCCATGACGACCGCAGTCTGTGCGGTCGCGTATTCCAGGGCCGCCACGAACGGCCCTGAATCGAGGCGCAGACCATCGGCCGCCTGCCAGTAACGACTGCGGCCCAGCGCAATCAGGCCGGCATTTTGGTCGAGCACCAGGCGGAAGGCGCGGTTGAGGATTTCGAATGTCCAGCCATCACCCAGGTCGCCAATCACGACGTATTTTGGCTGCCGTTCATCCACGACGACCCCTTCGAAATCGCGCAGGGCATCGTCCAGAACCAGGAGGTGCGCGCTGGCACCTTCGGTGCGCAAAAACCGCGCCGTCGCCGTCGCCGGATTCAGAATATCGGCTTCGGTGGCGTCGATGCCCAGCCGCTGCAGACGTTGGGCGAGCGAAGCGCGGCTGCGCATCGTGGTGTTCGTCACGAAACGGAAGGGAACGCCTGTCGCGCGCAGCTGGGCCAGCGCCCCATCGGCACCCGCGATCAGTTGGTCCCGTTGGTACACCGTGCCATCGAGATCGATCAACAGACCACGCGCACGGGTCAGCAGTGATGAAGTCATGGTTACCCGGATTTCACAGTAGATGCTTGCAGCGCAGCCACGACCAGCGACCCCATGTCTTCAGTGCTGACGCACGCACCGCCGCGCTCTGCCAGGTCGGCGGTGCGGTAGCCGGCCGCCAACACCTGGGTCACGGCGTTTTCGATGGCCGCCGCGGCATCGGCCAAACCCAGGGAATGTCGCAGGAGCATCGCGGCGCTGAGAATCGTGCCCAGGGGATTGGCAATTCCCTGCCCGGCAATGTCGGGCGCCGAGCCATGGATCGGCTCATACAGGCCGCGCAGACCGTCAACGGAATTGACCGTGTCGCCCAATGAAGCCGATGGCAGCATCCCCAGCGATCCCGCCAGCATCGACGCTTCGTCGGTGAGGATATCGCCAAACAGGTTCTCCGTCACGATCACGTCGAAGGTCGCCGGTCGGCGGATCAGATGCATCGCCAGGGCATCGACCAGCATATGCTCGATCTGCACGTCAGGGAATTCGGCGGCCATCACCGCGCTCGCCACGCGTCGCCAGAGGCGCGAGCTGGCCAGGACATTGGCCTTGTCGACCGAGACCAACCGGCCGCGCCGGCCGCGCGCCGCCTGGGCCGCCAGGCGCACGACACGCTCGATTTCAGGTCGCGTGTAGATCATCGTATCGTACGCCGTCTCTATCCCGTCCGGGCCAACTGCGGCTTCCTGGCGAGGCCCGAAATAGACCCCTCCTGTCAGTTCACGCACTACCAGCAGATCGACGCCGTTCAGGACATCGGGCTTGAGCGTGCTGGTATTGAGAAGGTCGGGCACGATGCGCACCGGGCGCAGGTTGGCAAAGAGTCCCAAGGTTTTACGCAGTCCCAGCAGCCCCTGTTCCGGGCGAACGGCAGCCGCGGGATTATCCCAGCGCGGTCCGCCAACCGCGCCCAACAGGATGGCGTCGGCCGCCTGCGCCAGGCGTAGGGTTTCTGCGGGCAGGGCCGTGCCTGCAGCGTCGATGGCACAGCCACCGATCAGCGCCGGCTCGAAAACGAGATCACACCCAAATCGTTCCGCTGCGGCCGCAAGCACCCGTTGGGCCTGCGCAGTCACCTCGGGGCCAATTCCATCACCTGCCAGGACGGCAATTTTAGCGTGCAAAGCGACTCCTTCAGGATCTTGAGCCTATCCGAATAACTGCGCCCAGGCACCTATCAAGGTGAATAGCACGCCATTCGGATAGGCTCCTATTCGTTGTAACAGCGCGTAATATCGTCGGAGATAGGGTCGGCCGGCCAGCAGCTGCGCGTTTCGCCGTCGTCGACAAACCAGTGCACGACACCCGGGTCGAGATTGGCCGGAAACCAGTCGTCGCACGCCGCTTCCACGTAGACCCAACTTGCACAGGGTGTGCTGGCCATGGGTTTTGCAGCTGGTGAAGCCTGGTTGTTTCGAGTGGGGCGAGAGCCCGTCAGGTTCGATGTCATCCGCGCACCGCCTCGTAAGTCTGAATGGCTGGCATCTGGCGCAGGAGGTAACTGAAGTCGTCCAGCCCCTCGACCAGGCACAGCTTCCGGTAAGGATCGATGTCGAAATGGAATGATTGTCCACCTGCCCGCAGCACCTGGTTGGGCAGATCGACCGTGAGCAACGTGCCAGGTGCCGTTTCGACCAGGTCGAACAGCCTGCTCATGGCTTCGGGCGTCAGGGTCACGAGCAGCAGGCCGTTTTTGAGGCTGTTGTTGTAGAAGATGTCGGCAAAATGGGACGACACCACGACGCGGAAGCCCGCATCGAGAATCGCCCACGGCGCATGCTCGCGCGAGCTGCCACAGCCGAAGTTGCGCCCCGCCAGCAGCACCTGCGCACCGGCATACTGGGGGTGGTTCATGGGAAAATCGGTGCGCAGCGAGCCGTCCGCCTGCGTGCGCCAGTCGGCAAACAACCCCGCCCCCAGCCCACTGCGCGTCACCGTTGTCAGATAACGCGCCGGAATAATCTGATCGGTATCGACGTTCTCGGCGCGCAGCGGCAGCGCCGTCGCTGTCAGTGTCACGAATTGATTCAAAGTCCTCTCCTCCTGTCCCACGTCCTACAGCATCTCACGCACGTCGACGATCCGGCCGTGCAGCGCCGCCGCCGCCGCCATGATGGGGCTCATGAGAAACGTGCGTGCCCCTTTGCCCTGCCGGCCTTCGAAGTTGCGGTTGCTGGTACTGGCGCAGTACTTGCCCGCCGGCACCTTGTCTTCGTTCATGGCCAGGCACATGCTGCAGCCGGCGCCACGCCACTCGAAGCCAGCATCCTGGAAGATGCGGTCCAACCCCTGCGCTTCGGCGGCGCGTTTGATAGCCTTCGAGCCCGGAACCACCAGGGCGCGCACGCCATCACGCACCTGCCGGCCGCGCACCACGGTCGCCGCCGCCTGCAGGTCTTCAAGGCGCGAATTGGTGCAGCTGCCGATGAAGACGTAATCGACCGCCTGGCCACGCACCGGCTGGTTGGGCCGGAGCCCCATGTAGGCCAGCGCTTTGTTCAGGTTGCGCCGGTCGTCCTCGTTGGGCAGGTCGTCCGGGTCAGGCACGCGCTCGTCGATGCCCACGCCCATGCCGGGGTTGGTGCCGTAGGTGACCATCGGCTGCAGCTCGTCACCGTCGAGGGACACTGCCCGGTCGAAATGGGCATCGTCGTCACTCACCAACGTGCGCCAGCGCGCCACGGCAGCCTCGAAGGCGTCACCCTGCGGGGCATAGCGCCGCCCCCGCAGGTAGGCATACGTCGTGTCGTCCGGCGCGATCAATCCAGCGCGCGCGCCACCC
>CAYUCC010000138.1:0-9467 GCA_964443225.1 uncultured Anaerolineae bacterium | reverse complement strand
CCTACTCGTACTCGTACTCCTACTCGTACTCGTACTCCTACTCGTACTCGTACTCGATGGCTTTGCTCAAGCCAAGTGACCCGGTGGGACGAGTACGAGTACGAGTACGAGCACCGTCCTACTCCTACTCCTACTCCTACTCGATCGTTGCCGCGGAGGCGAACGAGTCCTACGCGCTAAATCCAGTCGCAGCACTCGCGACGATTTCATCAAAACTGCGCAGTTCGCGATCCGGCACAGGCCCGTTGAACACCAGTCGATAGCCATCCGGATCGAGTATGACCAGTTCCCGAACGTTCCAGGGGCGATCGATCGGCCCTTCGATGATCCGGGCACCGTACTGACGCGCCCGCTCGACGAGCTGGTCAACGTCGCTGCTGGCATAGTTGAGGGCTACGCCCACGCCTTTCGGTTTGTCGCGCAAGGCGCCGTCGCGGTCGGGAAACAGCAGCAGGTCGGCATACTTTACCCAACGTAAATGAACCAGTGAGGCCACCCCACCCAGTCCGGGCATCGTGAAAATATGGGTAAAGCCCAGGGCTTCGCAGTACCACCTGGCGGAGGCCTGAAGGTCGCTCACGACCAGGGTCGGGAACGATGCCATTGGATAGATTTCGACGTCTGGGTCAAGTTCGTTTGCCATCGTACGTTCTCCAGGCGGCGGATTGAAAGTTTACATAAAGCTACTGATATGACAAACCCTTAACTGACGGCTTTTTTGACGAGTGCGCTGATCATTTCCTCTTCGGTGGCCGTCAATTCCTTCAGCGCAAACGAAGTTGGCCACATCGCACCGTCGTCGAGGTGGGCTGTATCGTTGAAGCCAAACGTCGCGTACCGTGCGTCGAACTTGTGTGCGCCCTGGAAGAAGCAGACGACTTTGCCGCCGAGGGTGTACGCCGGCATCCCGTACCAGGTTCTCGGCGCGAGGACGGGTGCGCTGGCTGTGATGATCGCGTGGATCCGCTCGGCCATGCTGCGGTCGGGTTCCGGCATTTCGGCGATTTTGGCCAGCAGAGCGTTCTCGCCCTCCGCCCGGTCCTTGTTCATCCGCGCCTCGGCCTTCAGCTCTTTGGCGCGCTCTTTCATCGCGGCTTGTTCTTCGTCTGTGAATCCTGTCGACTTCTTTGCACTCATCGGTAACTCCTTACATTGAAGCGGTGCATTTCATTTTTCCCGTCGAACCTTCACCACCAGTTGCTTTTGCCGTCGAGATTAGGGGACGCCTTCGCTGGCCGTGGCATTGTATCACAAAGCTACTTATGAGGCCAGTGGCCTCATGTTTTCTACAGGAAACTCGGCAACGAGGAGTGCCGCACGAAGGCGTGCGGCACAACGCCCCATGGTGAAGGAGTTCGCACCCCCAGGTGCGAACTCCTCCACCATGGGGAAGTTTGTTCGTACTGCAAAGAAATGCATGGGTGGGGTCGAACCTCAGACTTACCCACGACTCTCCGCCTGGGTGCCTGTCGACAAGTGTCAACGGCCTGTCATCAATCGCCCGGCCACGGTGCACCTGTCTGCAGGGCCGTCGCGTATTCCTGGAGCCGCGCGTCGTCATGCCCCCGAATGGATGTCAAAAAGGGGAAATCGGCTGGGGTCACGGTGAGTTTTGCCAGCGGCTGTACGGGCACAAAACTTGCGAGTTGGGCGAAGTGCACGGTGTCGGGTCCAAATGCCATGGGTGGCTGAACGATGAAGGTGCTGCGTGGTAAAAGATAAACGGTGCCAGTCCGCCAGGGCTGGTGGGGCAGCGCCGATTGGCTCACCGAGAAGACGTAGTAGGGGCCGTGCATCGTGCCAGCCGGATCGGCCAGGCGAACACAGGCGTTGGTGATCGACCCTATGCGGTCGCGATCCACGACGGCAAAGAACATCGCCCACAGGCCATCCGACGCGGCATAGACCGCTTTCTGGTTGCCAAATTCGTTGAGATCGTTGGACTGGCGTGGCTCGAACCGCGCGATATTGGGGTCGCCGGACCCGTGCAGGGCAATGTCGCGATGATCGGCCAGGTAGCAGAGGAACTGCCACTTGGGCCAGGGCAGGGTGAACTGGATGGTGGGGCATCCGCCCATGCCAGCCGCGGCGTCGAGCAGCTCGTCGAACGCAGTTCGCGTTCTGTCGTCGACGACCACACCGGGGCGTGTCAGCCAATAGTCTGGTAGGATCATAGCGTGACTGTACCTCCATCACTGCAAGTGGCCCGCGGGGTGATTGGGTGCGGCAGCCGTCTGGGGCGCGGCCGTCAACGAATGCCTGCGGCAGACCGAATAAGCGAATGGCCGTTGTGGTGTGCCGCAGCCAGGTGCAAACGCAGGTGAGGCGCCATGTGCCGAATCACCACTCGCCCTCCACGACTTCCTGGTGATGGGGCCGCATTCCGCGCAGCTGCTTGGTCTCCGCCGGGTCCGGTTCTCCCGCGTGGGCCTCGTTGAGCCTGGCTTGCAGCTGTCGATGCTGGTGCCGGCGGATGAAGTCTTCCAGGGCGAGCACGAACAGCCGGCTGCGGGATACGTGCAATTCCTCCGCCAGCGCGTCAGCCGCTTCGAGGAGCAATCGGTCCAGTGAGATGGCTGTTTTGACGCTCGACATGCGTTTTCCCTCGCGGAGCTCCCTGGACATCACTGGGCAGCTGCACGTAGTGCCGAATCGAGATCGGCCCACAGATCGTCGGCGTCCTCGATGCCGACGCTGAGCCGCAGGAGTGACGGGGGAAGGTGTTCCTGGCCGGCAATTGCAGCCCTGCGTTCCATCGTGGATTCCACGGCGCCCAGGCTGGTGGCATGGTGGATCAGCCGGACATTTTGGCAGACCCCATCGGCAAACTCGGCCCCGCCCCGCAGATCGAACGAAATGATCGTTCCGAAACCCTTGAGCATCCGCCTCGCCGCTGCGTGCGTCGGGTGGGAGGGCAGGCCCGGATAGCGGACGCGGGTGACCAGGGGGTGGGTCTCGAGCCGTTCGGCAAGCAGCATGGCGGTTTGTTGGGCCCGCGCCAGGCGCAGGGCGAGCGTGCGTGCCCCGCGCACGGTCAGAAAAGCCTCGAGTGCGCCGGGGGTTGCGCCGGTCAGCTCGCGTGACCTGCGCAGGGCGTGCCAGAAGGTTTCGTCGTTCGTCGTGGCGACCCCGGCCAACAGGTCGGAGTGGCCGCCGATGAATTTGGTGGCCGATTGCAGCGACGCCGTGGCCCCAAAGGCCAGCGGCTGCTGATTCAACGGCGTAGCGAAGGTGTTGTCCACGGCGACGATTGCGCCCGGTTTGCGGGGTGCGGCGCAGATCGCCTCCAGATCGGCGACCGTCAGCAGCGGGTTGGAGGGTGATTCGAGCCAGATCAGGTCGGCGACGGCGCTGGCGCGCATCCAGGCGGTGGTGTCGTCCAGCGCGAGGCGCTGCACGGACCAGCGTCGGCGCGCGGCGCCGGCGGCGGCCAGGCTGGCCACTCCTTGATAGCAGTCATCGGGCAGCACCACGACGGCGCCGGTCGAAAGCTGGTCGAACACGGCGGCCACCGCGGCCATGCCGGAAGCGAACGCCACAGCCCTGCCCGACTCGAGCCCGCCGACGATTTCTTCGAGCGCTTCCCAGGTTGGGGTGCCATCGTTGCGCGCGTACGACCGGTCCTGGCCGAGGATGAAGTTCGAGGCGGGGATCAGCGGCACGTTCAGTGGGGCGCCGGGCTCGGAAGCACGGCCGGCCGCGACGAGCCACGATTCCGGTTTGACTGCACGCGGATGCTGGTCCATGTTATCCCGCTTCCTCCACGATGCGCTCCAGCAGATCGCTGATCTGCAATACGTTCCACCACTGGCGCAGATACGCCAAATCGAGTTCACCCGCCCTGGTTTTCAGCCAGCTGCTTGATCTCGCATCGCCGCGTTTGGTGGGTGAGCAAATAGTCGGAGCGCGCTTCGGGAGCCAGCCCCGCTGAATGAGACTTGCGATCCACGACGGCGAAACACGGGATGGGGGGTAATGCCACAGATTGCTACTTGGGCGGTGGCACCGCTTCGACCTGATTCGGCGTGCGTTCGGCGACCGCCTTCCAGAAATCCTCGCTCGTGAGGCCTTTGCCATGTTTGATGCTCTCCCGTGACCGCGCCAGCAGGCTTCGAAAGCGCGGTGACCGGGCGAGCAGCAATCCTTCCAAGTCATCGTCATCAACCGGGGCGAGCAACACAGCAACGGCCTTGCCGTTGCGTGTGATCACAATCGGCCCTTGCGTCTCGCACTGCTCAATATAAGCGCTGAATTGCGCCTTCACTTCTGCCAATGGGGCGATCCTCATAACTCGAATTCCTCTCCGCCGATGAACAGCCGTTCGCGCATCTTGACACCGATTGCCAGAATCCATACCACGTGCGCAACGCGATCGACATCATAGAACACGCGAAAGCGGTTACCTCGGCCAAACCGCAGTTCCCAGGTTGCGGCAAACGGCGCAGGTTGCTCAACTGGCTTGCGGTTGCGAGCCTGGCGATCAGGTTCGTACACCAACTGCTCATCCAGGGTCTTCTGGATAAGGGAATGATACTTCCGCTCGATGGAAACGAGGTGTTCGATGACTTCAGGCGCGAAGCTCAACTCGAACATGTTGGTGTCTGGCATAGCTCAGAATTATAGACAGAATTCTGCTGACGTCAATTCGCCGAAGGTCGTTTTGAGGTGTCAAGCGCGTAACGCAGCGAGGATGCCCTTACCAATGAATCGGTCAGTTCGCTTCCCCAAAAACGCGCTCCAGCAGATCGCTCACTTGCAGGTCACTTGCCCACCGCCGCAAATAATCCAGGTCCAGTTCCTCTCCGCGGACTTTCAATATGCCAAGAATGTCGCGCCACTGGCGTTCCGAGACTTCGCCGCCCATACGATACCATTCCAGTTTGGCCAGAATGGTATCTTCGGGGCTGGCGAATTTTGCGCTGACCTCGGTTTCAAATGTGAACGATTGTCTTTGGGCACGCGCCAGTTGAGATTGAAGAAAGGGACGCCGGCGCGGGACAAATACATCCACTTTGAACATGCTCTCGCGATGGATGATATTGAAACTGGAATTGTGTTGGATAGCTTCGGCAATCATTTCATCGTCAACGTAGAATTCGTCCTGCAAGGCCGAAACAAACGGCTTGAGATGTGCCAGTCGCATTTCGGCGACAATATCCGAATCCTGCGTGGTCCGCACCATGCCATACAGCGTACTGGCGAGCGAGCCGCCAATCAGATACGGGACGCCGATTGTCTCGAAAATATCTGTAACTTTTAGCGTGACCTCAATGGGTTCATTTTGCATCGATCGCCTCTCCATACGCTTTACGCGCCAGTTCTTCTCCCAATAACAAATCCGCCAGTTTGCGGCGCAGCATGGCCTGGCTGGCTTGTGGGTATCGCGACCGCAAGCCAGCCAGTGCCAGCACCTGGACAGACGAATTCAATTGAGCCAGCATATTCATCTTGCGCGTGGGGCTTGCCTGTCGCCACAACTGAATCTGTAGGGCTTCCATTTTGGGATGGGTGTCGGTGGATAAAGCGGTCATTAAGACATGCCTTTCAACGTCCGATCAGGACGTCGATCCATTTTATCACGGCTCGAATCTCAACGCCAGATGTGGCACGTCACGTGGATCGGATCGCCGTTCGGGCGCGCGAGACGCAGGGGGGCATCAGGTGAAACTCCAATGAAGGAGCCGCCACAATCCACTGCACGCGTCAGGCGGAGGCCATAGTTGCTGGCGTCGATGCAAACAAAGGCACGACGCGCGCGTTGGCTGGGTGTTGTTCGAGCTCCCACAGATCATAGGCGGCTTGATGCCCTAGCCAGCTCTCGGCGCTGCTGCCTAATGCAATGGACAGGCGTACCGCGATCTCTGGCGTCACACGACCGTGACCATTCACGATCTTGGACAGGGTCTTACGACTGACCGCCATCGCCCGCGCCGCGTCGGTGATGCTGACACCCGACGGATCGAGCCACAAACCCTTGATAATCTCGCCAGGATGCGGGGGATTGTACATCTTCATCGTCGTTTAGTCCTCAGTGATAATCCTCGTAGTCCACTACCTCGACATCACCCGCAGAAAAACGAAAGGTAATGCGCCAATTCGCCTGCACGGTGACTGACCAGGTGCCTTTGCGACCCCCTTTGAGTTCGTGGAGACGCATTGTAACCCAATAATTCCCAAGGTGCAACTTGATGGGTTACGCGCAGACTTATTTGATGACTGGTTCTGGGCCAGTTCCCCGTGAATCGATGTACGAACCCTCACTCGTCGACGGTGAACTGCTCGAAGCGCCGCGCCTCGTCGCCCCACGGCGCGGCGACGATCCGGTAGTCGAAGTCAACGTTGCACTGCCGGCCGTCCAGGGCGCGCACGGTGAAGCTGGCGGCCGCCTTGCCGGCGACGTACAAAGGACAGTCGCCCAGCGGTGTCAGAAAGACGTGGTAGGGCTCGGCGGCGCTGATGCTCGCTGCAAAAAGCGGCTCCAGCGCGATCTCGGCCTGGCCGGCGAGCAGCTGACCGCTGCCAAAATCCTCGATCCAGCGCTGGGGACTTACCACGGCGTAAGCCAGGCGCGTGCCGGCCGCGCCGGCGTCGACCTGCTCGGCGGTGGCGCCCGCCGCCACCGCCAGGCCCGACTCGGTCACCGACCAGACGCTGGTGTTGGCGCCGTTATAGATGACGAACGCGCTGGTGCTGTTGTTGTCCTCGTCCAGGTGGATGTGCGTCTCGTCGTTGCTGAAGATGAGGACATCGCTGTCGGCCAGCGAAGGCTCGGAATAGATACGGCCGTCGTCACCCGCCGCGGTGCCGCCGAGGATCAGGTCGGCCGCGGCGTTGCTGCCGCCGCTGGTGTAGACCCCAGCACCGCCGGAGGCGCCGTTTGCGAAGCGGCCGCCGAAGTGGGCGGCCGACGTGGAGGTGGCATCTACCCCGTTCAAATCGGCCTCTTCCACCAGCAGGCCATTGCCGCCGGCGTCGTACACCTCGACGCCGTCCAATCCAACGCGGCCTACGAACAGCCCGTGCCCTTCGGCGCCGCCGATCTCGAAGCCGTTGTGGGGGGTGCTCGTCACCCAGGACGCGACGGCGCCGGCCCTGCTTACAATGACGCCATCGCCACCTGCTTCGGTGACCAATACGCCATCCAGGCCGGCCGAGCTCACGAGGAGGCCACGGTCGCCGGCCGATGCCACGTACACGCCGTCGTCCTGGGATGCATTGATGCGCAGTGCGTCGCCGGCACTCGTGCTGAGGATCAGGGCCGCCGAGCCCGCGGTGCTGAACGATCCCGCGATCTCCAGCGGGTTGTCGCTGCCCGACCACATCTGGCCCAGGTGGTTGTGGTTGTTGTCGCTGATCCAGGCACCGGCTTGATTCCAGTGCCCGGCGGTCAATTGGATGTCGGCGATATCGACGTCGCCATCGTAGTCCACGTCGCAGGCAGGATCGTAGGACACGCCCAACGTGCATGGGGCAGCACCTGGCACGGAGGCGGTCACAACCGGTACAGCCGCCAGAACGGTGACGACGACGCACAGCGGCAAAATCGTGAGCCTGGTCTTCATGGTATCCTCCTTTGAACACTGATAAACCCCAGGCGCCGGTGCCAGTCACTGTGCGGGTCGCCTGAGGGGTATCTTCGGCGTAGCGACTCCGCACAACGACGAACGTACTGTGACAGGTCGAACCCGGGCGATCAGGGGCCGCCAGAACAGCCATCGCAGCGGCGCCGCGCGCAGGATCGTATTGAGCGGTGGGCCAAGCAGCCAGGCGGCCGCGGTATCCTCGAAAATCGGTGGATGATGCGCGATGAGGTGGTACGATCGGTGGGCGGCGGCGAGCTGAGCGGTCGCGCTGGGCTTCACGTGCGTCTCCAGACTGAAAGAATACACTGGCTACACGTAGGATGATACCGCTACCACGCTTCATCTCCCACTGCCGGGTCGGTCAGCACTTCAGCATGGCGGTTGTTTTCCGTGACCTGGGCGAGTAGTGCCTCCAGCCCGCGCCTATGTCTCGCTGCGCCCAGCCGAGCCACCGTCGCTTCAACGACCGGCGGGACCGCAGACTCGGGATACGGTGCAACACTGCTGACGTTGATCTCACAAAGCACGTACGTGTCTTCTCCCCGCGCTCCCTTGGGACCGAGCAGGAAATCGCAGTCCCACAGAACGGGAAGCGACTCCAGCTCGATCTTCAGCAGTTGTTGCACGCCAGGTACCCACTCGTCTTCCAACTTCCTTTTCAGGTCCTGGAATTCGGGTTTGGACGGCGGATGGTAGTAGCGAGGTCCCGGCTGTGGGGCGTCCTCTGATGCCACACCCGATGGCGCCGGAAAGAGCGCGTTGACTGCCTGGTGACCGAACCCTGCCACCCGATCGTGCACGAGATAACAGCGGATCATCCCTTCGGGAAGCCGCTCCTGATACGCCTGGTCTATCATCTTGCCATCGGCTGCGCGAAAGTACGCTTCGCAGCGTTCACAAAACTCGCCGATCGTCATCTTCTCTTCGACGGCACCCCGCTTTGCGTGACGAGCGCGAATGATCGTGTCTAACCCTGGCATCCGAACGGCGAGACCGGCGCTCTCAAGGGTAGCTGCATCCCACGCCACCTGGACGCGCCACACGCCATCTCCGCCGTTCCCTCGATTCTGCTTGAGTACTCGCGCAGTCCCGGTAGCCAGGCGCAATGGCAGCTCATGGCGCATCTGATCCAAGCTCATGTACAGGTGCGTGTCGCAACCCCAACTGAGCTCCCGTGTCCGGAACAGAACCTCCTTTGTACCCAGCTTTAGAATCACGTCGGGATGTGTACTGACGAAGACGCCTGCGCGCGCCACCTCACGAAGCATGGAATCCAGAACGCCACGATCTCGTCCGCCTTCGACGGGGTTCACCCACACGAGCACGCCATCGCACCCCAGGAGTTGCTGATGCACGTCGCGCCAAAACGCATCGTGGTATACGGCCGGCTCCACACGTACCCCCGCAGCGGCGAAGGCTCGAAACAGGTCGCTGAATGGATTGTTCTCGGCGGTCGCGTCTCGCCTCGTCTCTTGACTCCCTGGATATAGGATCGCCACCCGTAACGAACCAGGTTGCTCCACGGAAATAGCCATGTCCAAACCCCCTTACGCTGGCTCCTGACGGCCTGCGCATCAGCCGGCGCCATGACGCGACAGGCAACGCTGCCGGCGGCGCACGTCTGAACAGCCAAAACGACAACAGGCAGAACCCGACTGATTTTGTCTCCCAATGCCCGCAATCAGCAGGACGCTCACGACGCGCGCTTCAGTCTTTTCACTCCCTTGCCACCACGGTATCGTACAGCCCGTAATGCGTCAGCCCCGGGTGGCTGTCGATGCCGGTGTAGCGGAGCGACGCGTCTTCGTAACGCCGGAACGCAAAGACGGCCTGGTTCATCTGCTCGGTGTTGAACACCTTGAGCTGCACCAGCAGGTGGAAGTC
>CAYUCC010000137.1:0-9640 GCA_964443225.1 uncultured Anaerolineae bacterium | reverse complement strand
GTACTTCGACGTGTTCGTAGAATACGCCAAGGCCGGCCCGGAAGACATACTGGTTCGCATCACCGTGCACAATCGTGGGCCGGAAACGGCGCGGCTCCGTCTGCTGCCGACGCTGTGGTTCCGCAATACGTGGTCGTGGGGTGAAGACGACCGCAAGCCGGCACTGCGCCAGGCAGCGCCGGGTGCCATCCACGCCTCACACCCTGACCTGGGCGAGGCCTGGCTGTACTGTGATGGCAGCCCGGAATTGTTGTTCACAGAAAACGAGACCAATACCGGCCGTCTCTGGGGCCAGCCCAGCGCTTCTCCTTACGTCAAGGATGCGTTCCACACCTACCTCATCTCGGGACAGCACCAGGCAGTGAATCCCGCCCGCGTGGGGACCAAGGCCGCCGCCCACTACGTACTGGAAGTGCCTGGCGGCAGCAGTCAAACGGTGCGCTTACGGCTCACAGCCGCACCGGCGGACAACGCCTTCAGCAACTTCGAGAAAGTATTCAAGAGCCGGATCGGCGACGCCGACGAATTCTATCGGCGGATCACACCGCAGTCGCTGAGCGAGGATGAGCGCCGGGTGCACCGCCAGGCGCTGGCCGGCATGCTGTGGAGCAAACAGTATTACTACTTCGACCTGGAGCAGTGGTTGAACGAGCACCAGAGCCACCCACTGCTCGAATCGGCGCGGCCCGGTGTGCGAAATACCGATTGGTTCCACATGCTCAACGCCGACATCATCTCGATGCCGGACAAGTGGGAATACCCCTGGTATGCGGCCTGGGACCTGGCCTTCCACACGCAAGCCCTGGCACTGGTCGATTTCGATTTTGCCAAGGAGCAGCTCCTGCTGATGCTGCGCAATCTCTATTCCCACCCCAACGGGCAAATTCCCGCCTACGAGTGGAACTTCAGCGACGTGAATCCCCCGGTGCACGCCTGGGCAACACTCCGCCTGTTCAAAATGGAGCAGACGCTGGGCCGGGCGGACTTTCGATTCCTGGAACGATCGTTCCAGGGATTGATGCTGAACTTCAACTGGTGGGTGAACCGCAAGGACCCGGCTGGGCGCAACGTCTTCGCCGGGGGCTTTCTGGGCCTGGACAACATCGGCGTCTTCGACCGCAGCGCACAGCTTCCGACGGGCGGTTCGCTGGAGCAGGCGGACGGCACAGCCTGGATGGCGTTCTACTGCCAGAACATGCTGGAGATTGCCCTGATTCTGACCGAATACGACCCGATGTACGAGGAGATCGCTTTCAAGTTCGTGCAGCATTTCATGTGGATTTCCTATGCCATGGATCGCATCGGCGAGCATCACGACGAGATGTGGGACGAGCAGGACGGCTTCTTCTATGATCTGCTGCGGCTGCCCGACGGCCAGGCCATGCGTCTGAAGGTGCGCTCGCTGGTGGGACTGCTGCCGCTGTGTGCGTCGACGGTGTTCGAGACGGGCGCGGCGGAGCACTATCCGAAACTGATGGAAATGATCACCCTGTTCCGCAAACGCCACCCCGAACTGGTCTCGCACGTGGCGCCGACCGACGAGGGTTTCATCGGCTACAATGGACGACGTCTCCTGTCGATCCTCAACAAACAGAAGCTGGAACGGGTGCTCGGTTACCTGCTCGATGAGAATGAGTTTCTGGGGCCGTACGGCATTCGTTCGCTCTCGCGGGTTCACCTGGATCATCCCTTCACCTTCATGGTGGGTTCAGAGGAATACAAGGTGCAGTACCTGCCGGGCGAGTCGAATACGGCGATGTTCGGTGGGAACTCCAACTGGCGCGGGCCGGTGTGGATGCCGGTCAACATACTGATCGTCCGGGCACTGGTGAACCTTTACGAGTTTTATGGTGACGAATTCAAGGTTCAGTGCCCGACCGGTTCCGGTCAATATATGACGCTGTTCGAAGTGGCGCGGGAGATCTCCCACCGGCTGGCAAGCACGTTCCTGCGCGAACCTTCGACAAGCTCAGGGCAGGCCGGGCGACGGCCGGTCTACGGCGGAACCGCTAAGTTCCAGGAAGATCCGCATTGGCGCGACCTGATCCTGTTTTATGAGTACTTCCACGGCGACAACGGGGCGGGACTCGGGGCCAGCCACCAGACAGGCTGGACCGGTCTGGTCGCCCCGCTCCTGGACCTTTTCGGGCGTCTCGACGCAAAATCCCTGCTGGAGACCGAAAGCAGGCACCTGTTTGCCAAGGTTGTAAGGGAGCAGGTGGGCGGAGAACAGGTCGGCGGGGATTAATCCCCAACCATCGCCATTCACATGGCACCACCAGAGAGGAAGGAAACGTTATGGGAACGAACAATTCAGGCTGTTTGACCGCATTCGTCGCGAGTTTTTCACGCATCATGCTGCTGATGTACTGGATTTCCCGTCCGGTGCAGATGAACGCCACGTTCGGCACGATCATCTTGCCGTGTCTCGGCTTCATGATCCTGCCGTTCACGACGTTGATGTACGTGTGGCTCTACTGGTCATCGCCCGGCGCGGGCATCCAGGGCCTCGACTGGCTGTGGCTGATCCTGGCGGCGCTGATGGACATCGCCAGCGTTGCTGGTGCGGGTGCAGCCAACCGCAACCGCATCCCGGCCGGTTATCCTGGCTCAACCAATACCCCAACCCAGGCGCCGTAAGGCCCGGCAACCTACCGGTAAGCGTCTATCTGAAGACTCCAGCCTCAATTGGGCGCCGGGGCCTGTCTCACGCGAAGCCGCGAAGACCGCGAAGTTGTCGTTACCAGAAGTACGCATCAACCTCCGGGTTCATCCACACCAGCAGCCACCAGGTCAATGACCTGGTGGCTGCTGCATTGTTTCGTGCTTTCTGAACTTCCATTCCGAGTTGCGTTTTGTTTCAACCCCGCTATAATACAGCCGCGCGATCATGGCGCGGTTTTTCGCGCCTGCGCCTGATACGTTTTGTGTGCTGCTATCCTGATGCCAGATTGACCAGGAACCCTGTGATCACGCGCATTGGCCAGCAGGCCTTACTGCAAACAAAGCTCCACCAGCCGCGCGTCACGGCCGACCTGGTTCATCGCCCGCGCCTGCAAGGCGCGCTGGACGACGGTCTGGATCACCCACTGATCCTGGTCGCCGCACCGGCCGGTTTTGGCAAGAGCACGCTGGTGAGCGCCTGGTTGGAAACCTGCGAGCTCCCCCACGCCTGGATATCGCTGGATGAGACTGACAATGACCTGGGCGTCTTCCTGGCCTACCTCGTGAGCGCCATTCAGACCATCCTCCCCGATGCACTGCCCGAGACGCAGGCCCTGCTGACCGGCATCAGCTTACCGGTGGTTGCCGTGGTCGCCCAAAGCCTGCTCAATGACCTGGACAGGCTGGGGCATGATTTCATCCTGGCGCTGGACGATTATCATCTCATCCACGAGAAGCCAATCCACGATTTGTTAGGTCTGCTGCTGCAGCATCCACCGCAGGGCATGCATCTGGTGATCATCACGCGGCTGGAACCGCCGTTGCCCCTCAGCGTGCTGCGCGCGCGCCATCAGCTCGCAGAAATCCGAGGACAAGATCTGCGTTTCTCAAGGGCGGAGATCGCCGCGTTCGTAGAACATGCGCTTAAGGTGTCACTTTCCGATAAGGCGCTGGCCATGCTGGCCGAAAAAACGGAGGGGTGGGTCGCAGGGTTACGGCTGACAATGCTGACCCTGCGCGAAAGCGACGATGTCGGCAGTCACATTACGGGGCTGCACGCCGAGAACCGTTATGTGCTCGACTACCTGATGAGTGAGGTGCTGGCGCAACTGCCACCTGCTATGAGACGTTTTCTGCTGAAGACCTCGATTCTCGACCAGGTGTGTCGTCCGTTGAGCGAGGCGCTGATCGGCCCGAAGGACCCCGAGTGCCAGCCACAGGCGTTCCTGGTTTGGCTGCAGCAGGCCAACATGTTCACAGTGGCCCTGGACACGCGCGGCGAATGGTATCGTTACCATCATCTCTTCCAGGCACTCTTACGCGACCAGTTGACGAGGCAGGCCAGCGCCGAAGAGATTGCAGCGCTGCACACCCGGGCCAGCGCCTGGTACGCCCGCCAGGGTTTGCTGGAAAAAGCGCTGCAGCACGCGCTGTTGGGCAATGATACACCGTCGGCGGTCCGCCTGCTGGCAGAGCAGCGCCATGACCTGATGAACTCCGAACAGTGGCAACTTCTCCAACACATTCTCGACATGTTCCCCGCGGAATCGGTCACGAACTATCCGGAGTTGATCCTGATGGCAGCCCAGGTAGCCGGATTGAAACAATTCGACTGGGCGTCGATTCTGCCGGCGCTCGACCGGGCCGAAAGCCTCCTGGCGCAGATGCCGGATCAGCCGGAACGCGCTGTCTACTTACGCGGCGAGATCGACGCCCTGCGCGGCATCTACGCCTGCGAGACAGTCTCTGATCCTTCAAACGTGATTGCACTCACCACACGGGCGCTGGCAACCATGCCGCGCGCCTGGTACTACATGCGCGCCACGAGCTGGCTGTATCTGGCCGTTGCCTATCAGATGGCCGGCCGGCTCGATCTGGCCTACAGCACGCTGGCGGAAGGGCAGCCAGAGGATGTGACCCACGGCGCAGTGCATGCACGGGTGGCTGGCTCGCGTGCCTTCATCGAGTGGATGGCGGGCGATGTGTCGGCAATACCCCAGGCAACGCTGGAGATGCTTGCGGTAGCCAAGACACACCAGCGCCATGAAACACGGGGATGGGCGCACTACCTGCTCAGCAGCGTCGCCTACGAACGCAACGATTTGGCGACTGCCGAGACTCACGCACGGGATCTGGCGAACCTGCGCTATCTGGGCAGACCGATGGCCTATTTGCAGAGCGCGTTCATCGACGCGTCGATCTGCCAGGCGCGCGGTCAACCTGACCAGGCGCAGCAGCAGCTCGATCTGGCCTCCGATTTCCTGCGCGAGACGCGCAGCGAAGCACTCGGTCTGCTGGTCCAAGGGTTCCAGGCCGAACTGGCCGTCAGGCGAGGAGATCTCGGCGCGGCCAGGCACTGGGCAACAACGATCGGACCGTTTCTGCCGCTCACCCTGATGCCGTATTTCTATGCGCCGCAAATGACGCTGCCGAAGATCCTCCTGGCGCAGGACACGCCGGCCAGCCTGGAGCAGGCAACGGAGGTGTTAGCCCGGCTGCATGCGTTCGTGACAGCCACCTACAACACCCACTTCACCATCGAGGTGCTGGCGCTGCAGGCCCTGCTGCACGATGCCCAAGGGGACGAGCACGCGGCGCTGGCGCGCTTGCAGCAGGCTGTGTCGCTGGCCGAACCTGGCGGCTTCATTCGCCTCTTCGTCGACCTGGGACCACGGCTGGCGAGCCTGCTCAACCGGCTGCGCCAGACAGGTGTCCTGCCGGGCTATACGGGCCAGATCCTGCAGGCATTTGGCGAGGCGGCACCGGTGGCTCCCCAACCTCAAACGGCTATCTGGATCCTGAACCAGACCGAACTGATCGAACCCCTGACCGATCGCGAGCTCCAGGTCCTGGCGCTGCTGGCACAGCGTCTGACCGCCAAAGAGATCGCGCGGACGCTGGTCATCTCCCCTCTGACGGTCAAACGACACGCCTCCAACATCTATCAGAAGCTCGAAGCCAGCGGCCGGCAGGAGGCCGTTGCCACAGCAATGCGCCTCGGCTTGCTTTAAGGGAGCGCAAAAAGAATAACTTCCGGCACAGTTGCCAACTTTCCAAAAAGTTGGCAACTGTGCCGGAAGTTATTCTTTTACGAGCCCTAAGGGTCACTTGGCTTGAGCATAGCCATCGCACTTCAATATCTACACACTAAATACGACTTATTGGGGCAAGCCTTTTTTACAAGTTGGCGGTATGCTGGGGAGGCGAAGAAAAATCGAGCGATTCACGAGGATGCCACGATGGTCCCACATAGCCGCCGTTTGACCTTCGACCTGCCTGGTCGTTATCAGATTCGTGTCCAGGGCCAATTAAGTGCGAGCCGGTCTTCCCTGTTGGGCGAAATGGTGATCACCGTGAGGCAGCCGGCAAACCAGCCACCGGTCACGACGCTGACCGGCGAGGTGCGGGATCAAGCTGCGCTGCTGGGCGTGTTGAACGTGCTGTACGATATGGGATGTCCTCTGCTGAAAGTCGAACGATTGGATGTCTTGCCGCGTGAGGAGACAACAGACAAACCCGGTACGACTGATCAAGGGGGGTGTATGTGAGCGTTGGGCGAACGATCGCAGGGCAAACCTGTTCAACCATGATGCCAACCATTTCGAACAACTGATCAACAAGGAGTAACAAGCCATGGCTACCATGACCATCAAAGGCAAAACAATGCGTTCCGTCGATGTAAACTGGAACGAGTTCTACTACACCAACTGCCCGTTGATTTCCCCCAGCAACGTGGACCAGGAACTCGGCTGGGTGAAGGAGGAGTTCAAGAAGATCGGCGTGGCGTACAAGTACCTTCGTTCCACCACCGAAAACGACTGGTACCCGCATTACGTCCACAACCTCGACAACCTGATGCGCTATGGCGGCTGCCACCCGGCCATCCACGTCCAGGCCGACGTGCGCCGCACGCGGCTGATTGGGACGACGCAGGTTTACGAAGGCGGCGTCATGATGGTGCGCGCCCGCGACCCCATCTACAAAATGTCGCACCTCAAGGGCAAGAAGATCGGCCTGTCGAAGAGCCTGAACGTGATCAAAAACGACTGGTGGCGTGTGCAGGAAGAGCATGGCATCGAGCTGATGCTGATGCTGAACGACATGACGCGCGATGACGTGGAGATCGTGGAGTTCCCCTACCCGGACGACTGGTACGACAAGCCCGAGATGCTCACCCCGATGGAGAACCCCAACGAGTACCAACTGAAGCGCGACCACAAACATGACCTGGCGTTCCGTCCTTTGGAAACGGCGCTGGAAAAGGGTGTCATCGATGCCATGTATAGTCAAAGCAAGGTCCTGAGCGTGCTCTCGGAAACAACCGGCAAGTTCAAGTCCATCGAGGACCTCTCCCGGTATCCGGACTGGACGCTGCAAGGGGCGGCGAATGTCCCGGCGACCCTCACGGTCACCGATGTGGCGTGCGAGCAGCACCCGGAACTGATCGTCGCGCTCCTGAAGGGCCTGATCAAGGTGGGGCGCTGGGCCAACGCGCACAAGCGCGCCGCCTCGGCCATCCTCAACAAACAGACCTATTACCGGGATGAAGAGGATACGTATGAAGGCATCCGGCGCGTTGAGATGGTGCCGGTCCTGACGCCCATCAACCTGCAAACGCTTCAGATCAACAAGGACTTCATGCTGAGCCACGGGTACATCGAGAACGATTTCGACGTGTTCGAGTGGGCGGCGCCAGAATTCCTGGAGAAGGCGGCCACGGAGCTGCTCGAGGAAGAGTGGAAGACGCGCAGCATGGCCAAGCTTCCCGAAGCCAGGCCGCTCGAAGAGGCAATGGAGATGCGGCTCGGGTAGTCTCAGTCCATCAGCACCACCGGCTGGTAGCCTGAACATGGGCGTCAGATGGGCAACCGCCGCATCTGACGCCCGAATGAGAAAAAAGCTGTCCGCCTTTGATCGAGATGCTTGGGTTGCAGGAAGGCTATATTCCGCATGCAACGTGCGTGATTGGATATCCGGCGGAAAAGTACCAGCGGATTCCTGTGCGCAAGCCTGTCGACGTCATGTGGATTTGAGGGTTGCGCGCCTGGAACTAACGACACAAGCAAGACATGTGGGAGAACCTCATGACAGACAACGCAAACACGAAGATGCGGAAAATCGGTTACCGGCCGCCCGAAAATGTCGCGGAGCCCGAGCAACTCGTGCTCTTCGAGTACGTCTCCGGCGGGCGGGTAGCGATCATCACCCTCAACCGCCCGCATGCCGATAACGCCATAACGACGGAACTGGCGGCGCAACTGATCGAGGTACTCGAGACCATCGCGGCCCGTCCTTCCGTGCGCGTCGCCATCCTGACCGGAGCCGGCGACCGCGCCTTCTCCGTCGGCGGCGACCTGTACCAGCGCAAGAGCATGACCAAGGAGGAATGGCTGCGCCAGCGCCAGGTCTTTGATCGCGTGCTCTACAACTTGCGCCAGTTACGCCGGCCAATCTTCACCGCAGTCCACGGCATGGCCTATGGCGGTGGCTGCGAAATCGCCATCAGCACGGACTTCATCATCGCATCTGAGGACGCCCGCTTCGGCCAGCCCGAAGCGATGGTTGGTTTGTCCGCCGGCGGCGGCTCGCCGGTCTTCCTGCCGCGCGTGCTCCCGCCGGGGAAGGCCATGCAGATGCTGATGACCGGGGAACCTATCACCGCTCAGGAGGCATACCGGCTGGGCATGGTGAATGAGGTCCACCCCAAGGCGGAACTCATGCTCGCTGCGCTCAGCATCGCCGAAAAGATCGCGGACAATTCACCAACGGCGGTGCAATCGGTCAAGCGTGCTGTTCAGAATGGACAGGGTGAGCCGGTAGAACAAGCCATTGCCATCATGATGGACGAGCACTGGCGTTCGGTTGTCCATCCCGACCGCGTCGAGGGCATCCTTGCCTTCACGGAAGGTCGAGAGCCTGTGTTTCCCGACCCTGACTTTTGACGCACAGGATGCACAATCTGAAAATCGCGATGGCACCAGATGAAAAGGGAATGACGACACAATCCGCGATGCTTTGGGCAGAGCCCTGCAAAAATCACAATCTGTTCAAGGAGAGTAACCCATGTCAAACCAAGGAAAAACTGTGGTGTCGTCACAAGTGCCCCCAGGCAAACAAACCAGCCTGGGCCTGTACGTGACCGCCGCCGAAGCCTATGCCATGTGGAAAGCCGACCCGGAGCGCGTCAAGGTGCTCGATGTGCGCATGGTCGAAGAGTACGTCTTCATCGGCCACGCCGAAGGCGCGGTCAATGTGCCGGTGGCCTTTCCCAAATACGAGTGGCACCCCGACCGGCGCAAGTATGGCTTCGAGATCAACCCCGATTTCATCGACCACGTCAAAGCGGTGTTCAAGCCCGACGACACCATCGTGGCCATGTGTCGCTCCGGCGGGCGCAGCGCCGCTGCGATCAACATGCTGGCCAAAGCGGGCTTCACGAAGATGTACAACATCATCGATGGCTTCGAGGGCGACACCGTCGACGACCCCGAAAGCGTCTTCCACGGCAAACGCATGAAGAACGGCTGGAAGAACTCGGCGCCCTGGAGCTACGATCTCGACCCGGAGAAGGTGTGGATTCCCACGGGTGAAGAGCTGGAGAAACTCCGCAGCACTTTGGACGTTTGATCGTTATGTGGTGCCGGGGCACGTGCCACGACTGTTGCCATTAATCGAGCGTAATCGATGGCTATGCTCTCGCCAAGTGAGACGGTAGCACGGGTACGAGCACCGTCCTACTCGTACTCCTACTCCTACTCGTACTCGTACTCGTACTCGATCGTTGCCGCGGATCTGAGTACGAGTACGAGTACCGTTTCACTGAGTACGAGTACGAGTACGAATTCCGTCCTACTCGTACTCGTACTCGTACTCGTACTCGTACTCGATCGTTGCCGCGAATCCGAGTACAAGTACCGCTTGACTGGGTACGAGTACGAGTACCGTTTCACTGAGTACGAGTACGAGTACCGTTTCA
>CAYUCC010000136.1:0-9640 GCA_964443225.1 uncultured Anaerolineae bacterium | reverse complement strand
CGGTTGCGGTCGGCAACGACGTCAACGTGGGGGCCCTGGGCGAATTTGCGTACGGCGCTGGCCGCGGGACGTCGGACATGATCAGCATTTTCGTCGGAACGGGCATTGGCGGCGGCATCATCCTCGATGGCCGGCTGCATGCTGGTGTTCGTGGCGCAGCGGGTGAAATCGGTCACATGATCGTGCTGGCCGATGGTCCGTACTGTGGCTGTGGCAACCGCGGCTGCATCGAAGCCCTGGCCAGCCGCACGGCGATCGTGGAGAGTCTGCAGCGGGCCGTGGCGGCGGGTCGCCAAAGCAGCCTGGCGAGCCTCTTGAGCGACGGTGGGTCACGGCTGAGCAGCGGTGGACTGGCCGAAGCCTGGCGTGCCGGGGACACGTTGACCGTCGAAGTGCTCGGCCGTGTGCAGCATTACCTGGGCCTGCACGTGGCCAGTCTCGTCAATTTCCTGGACCCCGAAGTGATCGTATTTGGCGGCGGGGTGATCGAGGCGTTGGGTGAAGCGTTCGTCGCGCCGATCCGCCCGATCGCCTACCAGCATTTTTTGCAGCGCCGCGACGCCGAGCGCGTGCAGATCCTGGTTTCGCAGCTGGGCGATCATGCGGGTATTCTCGGCGCGGCGGTCCTGGCGCGCCAGTGCGTCGAACAGACTGGGTAGGAGCCATACCCGTGCCACGCCGTTTCCTGATCGTCCTGGTTATCCTGGCCGCGAGCCTGGCGGCGTGCAGTCGCGTGGCACTGCCGGAGGTGGTAGTCCAGGCAACACCGCTGCCCGCCACCGGTCCGGCGACGCCGGAAGTGGATGTCGCCACGCTCATGCGCGGTCTCGACCCGGCCGAGCAGCGCATGATTCTCATCTATGGGCGGGCCAGCCCGGCGGTGGTCAACATCACGACACAGGTGTTGGTCAACTCCTTCTTTTTTGGCGCCTACCCCGAGGAGGGCAGTGGGTCGGGGTTCGTGTGGGATGAGGCCGGTCACATCGTTACCAACTACCACGTCGTCGAAAACGCCGATTCGCTGAGTGTCAATTTTGGCAACGACACCTCGCTGCCCGCCGAGATCGTGGGCATCGATCCACAAAACGACCTGGCGGTCATCAAGGTGGACCAGCTGCCCGAAACGATCCAGCCCCTGGAATTGGGGGATTCGGATGCGCTTCAGGTAGGCCAGTTGGCCATCGCCATCGGCAATCCGTTCGGCCAGTTCCAGCGCACCCTGACGACTGGGGTGGTCAGTGCGCTCAACCGCACGATCCAGACCGACAATAAAGTGCTGCGCGGTGCGATCCAGACCGATGCATCGATCAATCGGGGCAATTCGGGCGGTCCGCTGCTGGACAGTAGTGGGCGTCTGATCGGGGTCAACACGGCGATTTTCAGCCCCACCGGCACCAGCGCGGGTGTTGGCCTGGCTATCCCGGTCAACAAGGTCAAACAGGTGGTACCGGTTTTGATCGAGCGTGGGCGGTTTCCCCATCCGTGGTTGGGTGCCGTCGGGTATGACATCACACCGCGGCTGGCGCGGCAGCTGGGGCTGCCGGTGGAGAGCGGGCTGCTGGTTGCCCAGTTGTACAACGGCAGTCCGGCGCAGCAGGCGGGGCTGCTTGGGGCGGACCGTCAGGTGGTGGTGGGCAACCGGTACGTCCTGATCGGTGGTGATATCATCACGGCGATCGATGGGCAGCTGCTGGGGACGTGGGACGAGTTGGACAGCTACCTGGAAGAAAACACGACCGCCGGTCAGGCCGTGACTCTGGAGACGGTCCGCGGGGATGAGACGATGCAGCTGGAGGTGACGCTTGCCGAGGCGCCGGCGTCGTAAACGGGCCATCGGGAAGTGGAATTGGCGCTACGTCCTGGGGCGGAAGGTTGTGGTACAATAGGCAACGTTTCCAGGAGTCAATGGGAGCCGGTGCATTGTTCGGAAGAACCACCGGTCGAGGGTAACATCTGGTAATTGGTTTTGTCATCTTCTGTATAGATACATGGTTATTTAGCTATCATGAAGCAGTAGCCGGTGCGGAATCTGTCCCTGCACCGGCCATGGCCGAGGTTCCATTTTGAGACCGAACTGAGACCAAAACCCTATTGACTTTGCCACCGGCACCTATTATATTTGCCTCACCCGACAGAGAGCAATTCAACGCTCCGTTCAGGCAGAGCACGCGCTGACATGTGGGTTCTCCGCTTCCTGCTCAGCAGGGGGCGGAGAACAACCAAGGACGTGGCCGATGAAGATCATCCGCGGGTTCAAGACCGAGCTGAACTTGAATGACAGGCAACGAACCGCATGCATGAAACACGCCGGTGCGGCGCGCTTCGCCTACAACTTCGCCCTGCAGCGCAAGGAGGAAGCGCGTCGGGTAGGGAAGAAAGTCCCGACAGCGATCGATCTGCACCGCGAGCTAAATCAGCTCAAGAAGACGGAACACCCCTGGTTCTACGAGGTGTCCAAGTGTGCGCCGCAGGAGGCGCTGCGTGATGCGGATCGGGCCTATGCCAACCGGCACCGCCAGATGGAGGGCAAGAAGGCGGGCACGTTCAAGGGCAAGGTGGGTCGTCCGCGCTTCAAGTCACGCAAACGGAAAATCGGCAGCTTCCGACTCACCGGAACGATCAGGGTGTTCGAGCGGCACATCCAGCTGCCGCGAATGGGCCGGCTGCGCCTGAAGGAACGGGGTTACCTGCCCTCAACTTCTGCGGAGCAGAAATCGGCGAACGCCCACATGTGTGCTGAGCGGAGCTCAGCACGAGTCCTCAGTGCCACCGTATCCGAACACGCCGGACGTTGGTTTGTGTCGGTGCAGGTTGAGATCGATGTACCCGACCCGGCGCCAGCCACCGGACCGGCGGTGGGTGTCGATCTGGGGATTCGGACACTGGCGACGTGCTCGGATGGCCGCACCTTTGCCAATCCCAGGGCACTGGAGCATGCCCAGAAATCGCTGCGACGAGCCCAGCGCACCCTGGCTCGGCGCCAGAAGGGCAGCAAGAACCGCGAGAAGGCAAGGCACAAGGTCGCGCGGCTGCATGCCCGCGTGGCCAACCTGCGCCGAGATGCCCTGCACCAGGCCACTGCGAGGATCGTGGCGAGAACCAAGCCCGATTCCGAGCGGCCAGCCGTGGTCGTGCTGGAGGACCTGAATGTGGCCGGCATGGTCAAGAACCGGCGCCTGGCGCGGGCGATCAGCGACGTGGGCATGAGCGAGTTTCGTCGCCAGGTGATGTACAAGGCCGCCTGGACGGGCGTGCGGGTGGTGATTGCCCCGCGCTTCTTCGCCTCCAGCAAACGCTGCTCGGTGTGTCACCACTGCAAGGACACGCTGCGTCTGTCGGAGACGACCTACACCTGCGAGGCGTGCGGAATGGTCATGGATCGCGATCTCAACGCCGCCCGCAACCTTCAACAATTGGTGCTGAGTTCCGCGGCTCGACCGAGCGATTCGGCTGAGCTCATCGAAGCCTCGCCGAGGTCTTAGCACTGCTTGTCTACCGCGAGTTACGCGGGGTATGCCTGTGGAGAGAATGTAAGTCCTGGGCAACCGGGCAGTTCTCGGTGAAGCAGGAACCAGACATCAGATGTCGCTCGCGACAAATGGGTAAGTTTTGGATAACGGATATGGGTGACATGATGCCACGTGCATTTCGGAATGGATTGGTTTACATACTGCTGCTGGTGGCCCTGGCGGCTTTCATCTTCACGTCGTTTTCGCGCACGCGCAGTGAGATACCGGAAGTATCGCTGAGCCAGGTGGCGCAGGAGGTGACGAAAGGGGCTGTGGAGCGGGTGGCGGTCAAGAGCAGCGACCTCGAAATCACCTACAAGGCGGATGCCAGCAGCCCGGAGGCGCTGTCGCGTAAAGAAGCGGAAGCGAGCCTGCCGGATACGCTGCGTAACCTGGGTGTTCCCAGAGAACAAATCGACCAGCTGAACATCCAGATCGTGCCGCCGAGCCGCTGGGAGAACTGGGGCGCGATCATTGGTACGCTGCTGCCGTTGATCCTGGTGGGTGCCTTCTTCTTCTTTCTGATGCGTCAGGCACAGGGTGCGGGCAACCAGGCGTTTGCTTTTGGCAAAAGCAAAGCACGCATGTTCACCGGTGACAAACCGACGGTCACCTTTGCCGATGTCGCAGGCGCCGAAGAGGCCAAAGAAGAACTGCGCGAAGTGGTCGAGTTTCTCAAAGAGCCGCAAAAGTTCGCGGCACTGGGCGCCCGCATTCCCAAGGGCGTGCTCCTGATTGGCTCTCCCGGCACGGGCAAGACCCTGATGGCAAAGGCAGTCTCGGGTGAGGCGGGCGTGCCGTTCTTTTCGATTTCGGGGTCCGAATTCGTCGAGATGTTTGTCGGTGTTGGTGCCAGCCGTGTGCGCGATCTCTTCGAGCAGGCCAAACGCAACAGTCCGGCGATCATTTTCATCGATGAAATCGATGCTGTGGGGCGTCATCGGGGTGCAGGCCTGGGTGGCAGTCACGACGAACGGGAGCAAACCCTGAATCAGCTCCTGGTCGAAATGGACGGGTTCGACACCGATACCAACGTGATCATCATCGCGGCGACCAACCGGCCCGACATTCTGGACCCGGCGCTGCTGCGCCCGGGCCGCTTCGACCGCCAGGTGGTGATGGACCGTCCAGACATGCGCGGGCGCAAGGCGATTCTGGAAGTGCACGTGCGCGGCAAACCGCTGGCCCCCGACATCAACCTGGAAGGGCTGGCACGCCAGACGCCTGGTTTTGCGGGCGCCGATTTGGAGAACATGGTCAATGAGGCGGCCATTCTGGCGGCACGGCGTAACAAACGCAGCATCGGCAACAGCGAGTTCGAAGAGGCCATCGAGCGTGTCGTGGCAGGACCCGAACGGCGCAGCCGCTTGATTTCCGACCACGAAAAGAAGGTGATCGCCTATCACGAGGCGGGGCACGCCGTGGTCATGCACCTGCTGCCCAACTGCGATCCCGTGCACAAAATCAGCATCATCTCGCGCGGGATGGCGTTGGGGTACACGATGCCACTGCCCAAGGAGGATCGTGTCCTCTACTCGCGTGATAAATATCGCGACGAGCTGGCTGGACTGTTGGGCGGCCGCGTGGCGGAGGAGATCATCTTCGAGGACGTCACAACCGGTGCCAGCAACGACCTGGAGCGCGTCACCAAAATGGCACGCCAGATGGTCACCCAGTTCGGCATGAGTGACAAGCTGGGTCCCTTGCAGTTTGGGCACAAGGAAGAGATGGTGTTCCTGGGTCGCGAAATCAGCGAACAGCGCAATTACAGCGAAGAGGTCGCGCGGGAGATCGACCACGAGGTGCGAGGATTCATCGACGAAGCCTACCAAAGGTCGACCGAGATCCTCACCACGTACCGCGACAAACTCACCGCTGTGGCACGCCGGTTGATAGAAATCGAAACGATGGATACGTCCGAGTTCATCGCCCTCGTTGGGCCCTCGGCGCAGGCCCCGTCAGTAGCCGCCCGGGCGGCCTGAGCGATTCAGCCGGGAGAGGTGATATACGCACAAGAAGGTCGGGGACATCCCCGACCTTCTTGCGTTTGTAGGTTATGACGGTTGTGCGGCACGCGGCGCGCCTGCGATCGAGGGCGTGGGTCACAGCACGAGCTGTGACCCACGTATGTCTCATGCTTCGCGCTTCGTGTTCTTCGCGCCCTTCGCGCTTCGCGATCTTCGCGCCTTCGTGTTCTTCGCGCTTCGCGACCTTCGCGCCTTCGTGCTCTTACTTGATCTCCACCACTGCGCCTTCAGCCTCGATCACCTTCTTGGCATCGGCGGCGGCGTCCTTGGACACGGCGGTCAGCACGGGGGACGGTGCGGCTTCGACCAGGTCCTTGGCTTCTTTGAGACCCAGGTTGGTCACGGCGCGCACGGCCTTGATGACGTTGATCTTCTTGTCGCCAAAGTCCTTGAGGATGACGTCGAATTCGGTCTGTTCCTCAACCTCAGCGACCGGTGCGGCCGCAGCGCCAGCGCCCATCGGCATGGCGCCCATGGCCATCGGTGCCGCGGCACTCACACCCCAGTGGTCCTGGAGCATCTTGGACAGCTCGGCGGCTTCCTTCAGGGTGAGGGCGTCGAGTTCGGCAACCAGTTTTTCCAGCTTCTCAGACATGATCTATGATCTCCTTATGGTGATTTTTGTTTTTTCAACAACGATCGGTTCTTGCGGCTGCATCAGGCGGCGGCCGCTTCTTGAGCCTGTTCGGACCGCGCATGCAGCACGGTGACGATCTCGCGCAGCGGTGCGTTGAGCACGCCAACCAGGCTGGTCAGCGGGCCCTGCAGGATACCCACCAGCTGGGCCAGGGCCTGTTCGCGGGTGGGCAGGTCGACCAGGGCCTTGGCGGCGGCGGCGTCGAGCTGTTCGCCCGGCAGCAGGGCACCCAACATTTCCATCTTCTTTTGATCGCGCAGGTAATCGTTCAGGACCCGAACGGTCGAGCTGATCGTGCCGGTGACAAAACAGACACCGACCGTACCGGCAAACAACTCGGCAGGCACCGGATACTGGCTGTCGGCCAGGGCGATCTTGAACAGTGTATTCTTCGTGATCTGGAACATGGCGCCCTGGTCGCTGAGTCTCTTGCGCAGGTCGGTCATGTCCGCCACGGTGAGCCCGTTGTTGCGCAGGACCACAACGGCTTCGCTGCGCCCCAGGCGTTCCTTGTACAGGTCGATCAACTGCTGCTTTTCGTTACGTGTGAGCGGCAAACGATTCACCCCCCTTCAAGGTGAGATTGTCACAAATCAAAAAGCCTTCGTGCCGATGGACACGAAGGCGACCAGGTGAGGGCTTGTAAAAGAATAACTTCCAGCAAAATGGCCGGATTCGCCGCAGATCACGGTAAGTTATTCTTTTACAGGCCCTGTTCGGACCATGCCCCCTCAGTGGGGCTGTCCGACCCGGACCAACTTCGCCTCGGCAGGTGGTTGATTAAGCCTGGTCCTGGGATCAGGCGCCTGCGGTCATCGGCTAAGGATTTTTTAGATCAGCCCGGCTTCAATGCCGAGGCCTCATTGGCATCGACGCGGATGCCGGGTCCCATCGTCGTGGCCAGGGTCACGCGACGAACGTACGTGCCTTTGGCGGCCACCGGTTTGGCACGCACGATGGCGTCCATGACCGCGGACAGGTTTTCCATTAACTGTTCTTCGGTGAAGCTGGCTTTGCCGATCGGCACGTGGATGTTCGACGTCTTATCGACGCGAAATTCGACACGACCCTGGCGCGCCTCGCGAATCACACGCGGGAAGTCTTCTGGCTGCACGATGCTCGACGTCTTGGGGCTGGGCATCAGCCCGCGCGGACCGAGCACTTTACCGAGGCGTCCCACCTTCCCCATCACCTGCGGGGTGGCCAGTACCAGGTCAAAATCGAGCCAGCCGTCCTGGATCTTTTTGATCAGATCATCCGAGCCGACGTAATCTGCGCCCGCTTCCTGGGCAAATTGTGCACCATCCCCTTCGGCAAACGCAAGGATCCGCACCTGCTTACCGGTGCCGGCGGGCATCACCACGACACCGCGCACCTGCTGATCGGCGTGACGGGGGTCGACCCCCATCCGCATGTGAACCTCGACGGTGGCATCGAAACCGGTAAAGGCGGTTTCCCTGGCCAGTTTCACCGCTTCGTCCGGCGCATAATAGCGGCTGCGATCAACCTTGGCGGCGGCTTCGAGATACTTCTTTCCGTGTTTAGGCATATCAATCTCCTGTGGTTCAGCGAAGGCGCGCGGCCTTCTCCCACTGTGTCGTGCGCCTGGTCGTGCCAGGTGCCAGTTTTGCCGCACCATCCCGTGGAGGATGCGTCAACGTTTAGCCCTCGACGATCCGAATGCCCATGCTCTGGGCGGTGCCCTCGATCATCCGCATGGCGGCGTCGATGTCGTTGGCATTCAAATCCTTCATCTTAGTTTCGGCGATACTGCGCACCTGGGCCTTCGTGATAGAGCCCGCCGCCTTACGGTTGGGTTCCGGCGAACCACGATCGACACCCGCCGCCTTCTTAAGCAAGTCCACCGCCGGGGGTGTCTTGGTGACAAAGGTGAACGAGTTATCCTGGAAGATCGTGATCTCAGCCGGAATAATGCTGCCAGCCTGGGCCGCCGTGCGCGCATTGTACTCTTTGCAGAACGCCATGATGTTGACGCCGTGCTGGCCCAAGGCCGGGCCGACCGGCGGGGCCGGGTTGGCCTTACCCGCGTTGAGCTGCAAGCGGACGATCGCTTTTACTTTCTTCGCCATTACAAATCCTCAATTCCGTTCTCGACGCCGCACGGCGACGTTATACTTTTTCGAGCTGCAGGAAGTCGACCTCGACCGGCGTTTCACGCCCGAAGAACGACACCATCACGCGAGCCTTGCCCTTTTCGGGTGAAATCTCATCGACGACACCGGTGAAATCAGCAAAGGGACCACCCACCAGGCGCACTTTCTGTCCGACGCGGAAGCTGATTTTGATCTTCGGCGCCGTGTCTTCGATGCGCCGCATGATCTTGTCGACCTCTTCCTGGGTCAAGGCGGTCGGTTTGTTACCCATACCGACAAAACCGGTGACACCGGGCGTATTACGCACCACGTACCAGGAATCCTCGTCCATGATCATGTCGACCAGGATGTAGCCCGGGAAGACGCGCCGCTCGATGACGCGGCGTTTGCCGTCGCGCAGTTCGACCTCTTCTTCGGTCGGTACGATCACCTGGAAGACGCGGTCGCCACCGACGTCACGCATGGAGGCCGCGCGATGTTCCAGGTTCTTTTTCACCTTGTTTTCGTAGCCAGAGTAGCTGTGAATCACGTACCAATGGCGGTCCCCTTCGGGTGCCGCGGTCGATTCAGCCTCGGCCTCTGCCGCTGGCGTTTCGATATCCAGCTCGTCTGTACCGTCCAGGTCGGAAACGGTTTCCGCTTCGTCACTGGCCGTCAGTACGCCGTCTTCTTCCAGCGCGTCTGGCAGGTCGGATTCCTGCTCGATGAGTTTATCTGACACCATCAACCCGTTTCAGCGGTCGTCTCATCCGCCACCAAGCGTCAACAGCCATTGGAACAGCGCGTTGAAACCGCTGTCCACCAGGAAAAGTAGGATCGTCATGATGAGCGTCACCACCAGCACCACGATGGTGAGATTGATGGCCTCTTCACGCGTGGGCCAGGTTACTTTGCGCAGCTCGGCCCGCGTATCCTTGAAATATTTGACCAACCGGTTGTCTTTTTGGATCGTAGCAGTTGACTTGGTCACTCGCGTTCTCGCTTACTGGCAGACTTGTTGTGTTTTGTTCCATCAAGACACCGCACCCAGCCCTCGACATCACCCGGGCCAGAAGCGGTGTTCGCAAACACAAGGTACAACGACGATCGATGCCGCAAGGCAGGCCAGGCAGGATTTGAACCCGCAACCCTCGCTTTTGGAGAGCGATGCTCTACCGTTGAGCTACTGGCCTGTAACGTGGACGACCGCCTGACCCTTAACTGGGCCCTGGTCGGTGCGACCACTGGTGCTCTACGAGTGCCGGAGCAGGGAACACAGTCGGTAATCAGCGGTCACGACTCCGAATAACGTCCCTGTTCCGGCACTGGGTTGGGTTTTGTCACCATCTCCAACCACACAGAGCACCGGGCTAA
>CAYUCC010000135.1:0-9742 GCA_964443225.1 uncultured Anaerolineae bacterium | reverse complement strand
TGTGCCGGCGACCCGTGCGGTGGCGGTGCCGAGCTGTAACCCTCGCCAGGCCGTGCCCGGGGGTGCCGGGCGTCAGTTCGGCAGCGCCGCCGAACTGACGCCCGGCACCCCCGGCACACGCATCCTGCCCGGCCAGGCTCTGCCCGACGACCGGCACGCCGCCGCGATCGCCCAGGCCGAACTCGATCGTTTCACCGCGTACGAAAAGACGCTGTGGGGCATGGCGGCGGGTGATACCCGCCTGCGCCCGGCCACGCCGGTGACGGTCGAAGGTGTCGACAGCGCCGTGGCTGGGCGCTACGTTCTGACCGCGGTGACCCATACCATCGACTCGACCCGCGGCTTCGTCTCGGAGCTGTCCAGCGTACCGCCGGCACCGCCGGACAGCCTGGCCCGGCCCACGGTAGCCACGCTGGGGATCGTCACCCAGGTGGCTGACCCGCAGAACGAGGGACGGGTGCGGGTCAACCTGCCGGCGTACGGAGACGTCGAGACCGAGTGGATGCAGCTGCTCAGTCCCGGTGCCGGGCGCAGCAAAGGGTTGATGATTCTGCCCGGTGTGGGCGACCGGGTCCTCGTCCTGCTGGCCAACGCCGAGCCGGCGGAGGGCATCGTTTTGGGTGGCCTGTACGGCCCAGCCGGCATGCCGGACAGCGGTGTCGAGGGGGGCGATACGCAGCGCTATACCCTGCTGACCGCCGGCGGGCACCGCGTGCGCCTGGACGACGCCGCGCAGACGGTACGCGTGGAGGACAGCCACGGCAGTTTCGTCGAGCTGTCGCCTGAGAAAGTGGTTGTGCACGCCGAAACGCGCCTGGAGCTGGACGCGCCCGGCCAGGCCGTGGTGATTCGGGGCGCATCGATCGATTTCGAGCGTGGCTGATGCCGCGCGTAGAGGATTTTCATGAAGGTTCTGACCGAAGATGCGCTGTTGGTGTGCCGGCACGAACTGGGCACCGTCGACATCGAGGCGACCCAGACGCTGGTGCGCATCGATGGACGCCGCGTGCTGGTCGAAAACAACCCCGAAGGCCGCAAGATCAAGCTGTGCCCTAACATTGGCGTCGCGATCAAACCCTGCCAGACGACGCTCAAGGTGAAGGCGGGCTATTCGGATTTGGTGCGTATCGAGGGCAAACGTGTGTGCCTGAACACGGTGACCGGCTTAACCGACGGCACACCGCCGGGTGTGGTGGATTACCTGGTGCGCAAACCGGGCCAGGACCTGGTCGAGGAAGTGGCATGACGTTCCAGACTGAACGCGGGTGGTTGTTCGTGCATCCCGATTACGACGTCGGGCCGGACGCGGCCGGGCTGCGCATCTCATCGCGCGGCGGCATCGAGACGGTGGTAGGGACCGCGGCCGTACGCCAGGCAATCCTGCTGCTGCTGTCGACCCTGCCGGGGGAGCGGGTGATGCGGCCCGACTACGGCTGCGAGCTGCACCGGCTGCTGTTTGCGCCAAACGACGACACCACCGCCGGTCTGGCGATCTTTTACGTCCGCCGTGCGTTGGAACGCTGGGAGCCGCGCATCGAGATCATGCAGCTCGATGCCAACCGCCACCCTGAACGTGATGAGCTGCTGGAGGTGACCCTGGAGTACCGGGTGCGTGCCACACGGCAGGTCGATCGACTGGCCTTCAGCGTCAGCCTGGAGGCCGAGGAGGTGTGATGCCGTTACCTGCGCCGAACCTGGACGATCGCACGTTCAGCCAATTGATGGAAGACGCGCGCCTGCACATCCAGCGCAGCAGTCGTGAGTGGACCGACTTTTCGCCCGGTGATCCGGGGGTGGTGCTGCTGGAGTTGTTTGCGTTTCTGACCGAAACCATGATCTTCCGGCTGAACCGGCTGCCCGACAAAGCGTACGTGCAGTTCCTGAACCTGCTGGGCGTGCGGCTGTACCCACCGGCCGCGGCTGGTGTGACGCTGCGTTTCAGCCGGCCCGGTGACACCAGCCAGACGGTCGAAATCCCACGCGGCACGCGGGTCACCATCAACCGCACCGACGCGTCGGGCGATGCCCCGGTGTTTGCGACGGTGCGCACAGCAACACTCGAGGCCGGCGCCAGCAGCGTCGACGTCACGGCCTACCACTGCGACCAGGTAGAAGCCGAGCTGGCCGGCGTGGGTACCGGCCTGCCAGGCCTGGTCATCACGGCGCGACGGCCGCCGATCGTGGCCCCGACCGGTGACGAGCTGGGCCTGATCGTCGGCGTGGAGACGCTGCGCAGTGAACTGGAGGCGCGCGCGCCGGCCGTGCAGGTCGGCGACAGGGCTTTCCGCATCTGGCGCAGTGTCGACAGCTTCACCAACCTGGGCACGGACCGTTTTGCCTACCTCGTCGACCGCCTCAGCGGCCAGGTCATTTTTGCCCCCGCCGCACGGATCGCCAAACCGGGTGACGGCCTCGACACGAACCCGCAGGCACTGGCCGAGATACCGCCGGCCGGCCGCGAGATCCGCCTGTGGTACCGGCGCGGGGGCGGCACCGCGGGCAACGTCGCCGCCGGCACCCTGATCGTGCTCAAAGATCCGCTGCCGGGGATCGAGGTGACCAACCCGGAGCCGGCCACGGGTGGACAGGCGGCAGAGACGCTCGAAAATGCCCTCGTGCGCGGGCCGCTGGAGCTGCACAGCCTCGAACGGGCCATTACGGCGCGTGATTTCGAGAACGTCGCGTTGTACAGCTCGCGCGCCATCGCGCGGGCCCGCGCCATCACCCGCGCCGATCTGTGGGCGCACGCCCGCGCCGGCACGGTCGAAGTGCTCCTGGTGCCCGATCTGCCGCAGAACCAGCGCCCGGCCGGCCAGGTGACTGCGGCCGCGCTGCAGGCGCAGCAGACCGAAACCGTGCGCAGCCAGATCGAGGGTGATCTCAACAGCCGTCGCCCTTTGGGCACCAACTGTGTCGTCACCTGGACGCGTTATAAGCCGGTGCGTGTCAGCGCACGCGTGGTCGTGCGGCGGCAGGAGGACCAGGATCGGGTCAAACAGCGGGTGTTGGAACGGCTGCACGGTACCATCAACCCGCTGCCGACGACCTACAGCGCCGGCGGCTGGCGTTTCGGGCAGGCGCTACGTGCCTCCCACGTCTACGATGTGGGCCTGGCCGAGCCGGGTGTCTTGTGGATCGACCGGGTGCAGCTGCGTGTCGAGGACGTGCCGCGTAAGGATGTCACCACGGTGGCGGCCGATTATTTTCAGCCCGACACCTGGTACGCGGCGTCCGGGCCGCAGCTGTACCGCTCGCTGAACCATGGTGACGGTTGGGAGCCGGTCGCCCGTTTTGGTGACGAGCGGCTGCGCATCATCCGGACCCACCCGGAGCGCGCCGGCGTGCTGGCCGCCGTCACCAGCGTGACCGATCAAAGCGCCAGCATCTATTTTTCGTCGGACTGCGGCGAATCGTGGGAACCATCGCCGGTCAAGACGGCGTTCGAAATCAACGATGCCACCTGGACCGTGCGCGACGGTGTGCCGGTGCTGCTGCTGGCGACCGACGTGGGACTGTACGAGCTGCCGTACAAAGCCGGTGGCAGCCCGGTGCAGGTCCTGGTCGATCCGCAGGATCAGAACCTGGGGTTTTACGCCGTCGTGGCTTCGCGCGACGTGCGGGGTCAGGTGTCGGTGGCGGTCGCAGCCCAGGGTGCCAAGGGGGTGTTTCTCTCCAGCGCCGGCGGACAGCGCAATACGTTTCGGTTGATCGGTCTGCGCAACGAGGACATTCGTGTCCTGGCCGTGCAGTACGACGGTCCGCGGGCCTTTATGTGGGCCGGCGCGGCGGCGGCCGGGCCGGATGATGCCGGCAAGGGGTGTTTTCGCTGGGAGCTGTTGGGATCGCAGGACCCGCCGGACGGCTGGCGCCCACTGGCAACCGGTTGGAACGGCGGCAGCTGCCGCGCCCTGGCGTTCTTGGGTACGCGTGCCCTGGCCGCATCCTTCCGCAGCGGCGTCTTGCGGCTGAATACGACCGACCGCGACCCGCGCTGGGAAGTGCCCGACGTGCGCTGCGGGCTGCCGCTGCGTGATCCCGGGCGGTTCCTGCCGGTGGATACGGTGGCGGCGGCGCCGGCGGGGTTGTGGGTGATGGCCGGCAATACGGAGGGAATCTTCCGCAGTGCGGACAACGGATCGACCTACGAAGCTGCGGCACGTAGCGAGTTCACCGACCAGGACCGGGTGACGCTGCCGCCAACCTGGCTGTTCTGCTCGGGCGAGCACGAGATCGACGTGGTGAGCGAAGATGAAGCGGAACGAACTTGAGGGCCTGCTGCCCGACGTCTTCCGGCGCACCGCGCGGCCGGGCAGCGTGCTGGCCGCACTCCTGGACGTCATGGCGGCATACCATGCCCCTTCAGAGGAGATTCTGGCCACACTCGACAGTTTCTTCGACCCCTACCGCACGCCAGACGACTTCGTACCCTACCTGGCAGGCTGGGTCGACCTGCTGCGTTTTCTGGACGACGCGCCGGAAGGATCGAATACGGACGGCGTCACCTTTGCGGGCGGACCCGGCCGGCTGCGCGAGCTGATTGCGGCCGCCGCGCACCTCACACGCTGGCGCGGCACGGCGTATGGGCTGGTGTTATTTCTGGAGACGGCGACCGGTGTGCCGGGATTTGTGATCGAAGAGGATGTTCCCGGTCCCGATGGACGGCCCCTGGCCTTTCACCTGCGTGTGGTGGCGCCGGCCGCGGCGCAGGCGGCCGCGATTTTGATTCGCCAGATCGTTCAGATGGAGAAGCCGGCGTACGTGACGTTCGAGCTGGTGTTTGGGGGTGGGTAGGGAGTAGGGGGAACGGATTACTGTCAACGGATTCGGGGAACGGATTGAACGGATTCGTCTGGATGCCAGTGCCGGCTTGCCGTAGCTCGATGGGATAGGAACGCGCGGAACGGATTTGTGGGGGCATTAGGCACCTGGGCGACAGGGCGTAGGGTTTGCCCAGGGCATGACTGCCGATGATGAAAGGAAATTATGCCGAGTCCATTTGCGATTACTGCTGCCAGTAACAGTGTGCGCCTCAGCGACCAGCGCCAGGGGCAGGCGGCTTTTACGGTATTCAATGCCAGCGGGCGCGCGCTGCAGGGACGGATGCAGCTGGTGCCGTTGGGCCAGACGGTGGCCGACTGGCTGAAGGTGACGGGGGCGCCGAGCCGGCCGTTTGCGATGGGTGGTACGGAGCAGGTGACCGTGTCGATTGTGGTTCCTCCCGGCGCGGCGCCGGGGTCGTACACGTTTCGCATGGACGTGGTGGGGGTGGACAACCCCGACGAGGATTACAGCGCCGGCCCGGTGGTGACGTTCGAGGTGCCGGCGCCGCCGCCCAAGAAGCCGTTCCCGTGGTGGATCATCGCCGTGATCGTGGCCGCGCTGGTCATCGCCGTGGTGGTGTTCTTTCTGACGCGGCCCAAGACGACGACCGTACCGGCGCTGCGTGGCCAGAGTGTGGTCAACGCGCAGGCGACACTGAGTGCCGGCGGGCTCAAGCTGGGTGAGGTTGTGGAAGGGCCGGACGATGGCGTCGGTGCCGGGATGGTCGTGGCCTCTACGCCGGGTCCGGGCAGCGAGGTCAACCGCGGGGCGAACGTGGTCCTGGTGGCGGCGGCCCAGGCCACCCCCACGCCGACACCGCCACCGCAGCCGACACCCTTTGGCGGCGGCACGGGGCGTATCACGTTCGTCACCAACCGCAACGGCAACCTCGACATCTACGTCATCAACGCCGATGGATCGGCCGAAATCAACCTCACCCGCCGGCCCGACGCTGAGTTTGCGCCGAGCTGGTCGCCGGATGGCCAGCATCTGGCTTACGTCCTGCTCCCGCAGGGCAGATCGACGGCCCAGCTCTACGTCATGGACGTCGATGGTGCGGGGCGCCGGCTCGTCAGTGGCAGCGCCGGCTACCACCTGTCGTTCCTGAGCGGCGCAACGACGCTCACCTCGCCGCCGACCGGTTTTCCGCGGCCGGGCTGGTCACCCGACAGCAAACAGCTCGTCTTCGTTGGCACCAACGGTCAGCTGCTGCGCGCCACGATCGACGGCGGGGAACCGGTGGAAATTGCGTCCTTCGCGCCCGGTGAGATCGTTTCGTACCCGCAGTGGTCTCCCGACGGCACGCGCATCGTCTTTCTGCGCTATGATCCTCAGCTGGGCAGCCAGGATGTGATGCTGATCAACGCCGATGGCACCGATCTGCAGCCGCTCCTGGTCAACGGCGCGTACAACCGTGACCCGGCCTGGTCGCCCGATGGCAAGCACATCGCCTTTGCGTCCAACGTCGACGCCGGCTTCAACGAGATCTACGTGATCGACGCCGACGGCACGAACCAGCAGCGCCTGACCAACAACACCGCCGACGACACCGGTCCGACCTGGTCGCCGGACGGTGCGTTCCTGGCCTACGTGTCCAGCCAGAATGGCAGCGCAGACATCAGCATGATGCGGGCCGATGGCTCGAATGCGCTCGTGCTGACCGAAAATGCGGCCGAGGACATCGATCCGGCCTGGTCGCCGGATGGCACGCGTCTGGCCTTCGTGGCCAACCGCAATGCTAACCCTTACCAGATCTACACCATGCGCGGGGATGGTGGCGAAAAGCGCCTGATCACCCGCAATGCCACCGGTGACAGCAGCACACCCGGCTGGCAGCCCTAAGGAGAAATATCATGCCCAGTCCTTTCGTCGTGACCGCCGCCAGCAATACGGTCCTGTTGAATGACAAACGCCAGGGCAGCACCGCTTTCACCGTGTCGAATGCCAGTGGGCGCGCTCTGCGCGGGCGCGCCCTGATCATGCCGGTGGCCCCGACCGATGCCAACTGGCTGACCCTGGCGGGCGCGGCCGAACGGGCGTACGCGATTGCCGCCACCGAGCAGGTGACAGTGCAGGTGGCCGTGCCGGCGGCGGCCGCGGCCGGCAGTTATTCATTCCACCTGGACGTCGTGGGCGAAGTGCCGGACGAAGAATACACAACCGGGCCGACCGTCACCCTCACCGTGGCCGCGCCGCCGCCGCCCAAGAAGTTCCCGTGGTGGATCGTGGCTGTGGTGGCGGGGGTCATTGTGCTGGCGACGGTCGCTCTTCTGATGCTGCGCAACAGCGAGGCCCGCAGCGCAGCGAGTGCCACCGCCACTGTGGCCGCGGTTATGACACGCACCGCGGCCGACGCCACGGCCACTGCCCAGGCGCAGGCCACAATCGACGCGCAGGCCACCATCGATGCCCAGGCGACGATCGACGGGCGGGCAACGGCCACAGCCGTCGTGCAAGCCACCGAGACGGCGGTCGCCGATGCGATGGGCAAGTACGTCGGCACCTGGGTGGCACAGGAACCGGGCGCAGTTTACCTGACGAAACTGGGCATTGCGCGTGATGGACAGAATTTGCAGCTGAACGCCACTGGTAAAGCACAGATCGTGCTGATCAATGGCAACCTGGCCAGTCAGGTCTGCCCGGCGGGTTCGTCGAATGGCGAGTGCACCTGGGGCACGGCAACGGTGCCCTACACAGGTGACCCGGTGGTGTTCGAGGTTCAGACCCAGCCCGGTCTCAAGCACCGCATCACGTTGTCGGTCACACCGGATCGGGCGACACTCACCGCGTTGAACCAGACGTTCCAGAACAACGCACTGAAGGGAACGACGACGACAGCCTTCCGCCGGCAGCGTTTCATCCCGCCCATCATCGTGCTCACCCCGCCGATCATTGTGATCGACCCGAACCGGATTCAGCCGGAGGTGGTGTTTACGCCGGCGCCGTAGTGGGAGTAGGGAGTACGGGGTTGGAACGGATTACTGTCAACGGATTTGGGGAACGGATTGAACGGATGATGGGGGTAGCGGTGTGAACCCGAAGGTTGTGATTGTCGTGCTGGTGGTGGTGGTCATTCTCTTTGCCCTGGCGGTGGGGGTGGGGGCGACGCGGTCGGAGGGGGAGGTGTCGGGCGGGGGGCCGGACTGGCTGCGGAGCCTCGGTGCGCGGTTTGGTGTGGGCCAGGCATTGCAGGCGGAGGACGTCAGTGGTGCGATTGGCCCGTGCCGTGATGCGCTGCGTGACAGGGCGTTCGTGCTGCCGGCGGGCATGTCGTGTACGCTGTTTATTACCGAGTCGTCGGCGCCGGTGCGTAAGCTGGCGCTCGAAGTGACCAGCGGCAGTGCCCGTGTGGTGTTCGACCCGTTTGGTGAGAACGAACTGACGATCAAGCAGGACCTGGAGGGTGACCGGCGGACGATGAACGTGCCGGTCACCAAGGCCGGTGGTCAGCTGGCGTTTGCCTGTTTGAGCGGCAGCTGCCCGTTTGTGGTGCGATGATCGTTGCAGAGGAAAGATAGGCCAGCTGAACGTCGTCCGTAAACCAGCCCTGAAGACTTGTCGACCGAAAGCAGAGGTAACTAAGGGCTCGTAAAAGAATAACTTCTGGCACTATGGCTGGAATTCGCCGCTCCGGAGGCGGTGGCGGTTGCACAGTTGCCATCTTTCCAAAAAGATGGCAACTGTGCAACCGCTATCGCCAAATTCGATCAAAAAAGCACGGTAAGTTATTCTTTTACAAGCCCTGAACGCCAAACAAACAGGTTAGACACGATCGACGCGCAGCGCACGGATGACTGCAATCAGTGATCCGATCAGCATGAACAACGCCCAGATCAGGGCCAGGATCGCCACGACGATTGCGGCAATGGCGTCGGTGATGCTCACCAGGATGATCGGCACCAGGCCATGCAGGAAGCCCACGACCAGCGCGGCCAGCAGGGAGGTGAGGATCAGCAGCACCAGACCGCGGTTCTGCAAGAACCGCTGCTGCGCCAACACCAGGCAAACAACTGCACCCATCTTCAGCGCCAGTGTCAGCCCCAGCACGACATTGGCGCCCGAACGATTGAAGAAACCGTAGACCGCCAGGTAGGCCAGGGTGCCAAACGGAGCTGCCAGGAAGAGCGAGACCATCAGGAGAAGCAGTGCCAGCGCTGTGATGATGGCCACGATCGACAGAATCAGCACGATCAACGACACGATCAGCGATGCCAAACCCTGCACCCGCGCCTGCGCCCGCTGCGAAATCAGCAGACTGACCCCCATGAGACCCACCGTGAACACCAGCAGCACGTCGATGAGCCCGAGGTAACGAATCCCCATCCCAGGCGGCTTGGGTTTTGACAGAATGTCCTGAATTTCATCGGGGTCCAGCTCTGCGAGGGCTTCGCTCAGGTCTTCGTCACCGGCTACCAGCGAGGTCAACGACGTCACATTGCCCACCGGGGCGCGCAAAAACTCGACGGCGCCTAACTCGAACAGCAGCGCCAGCACCAACAGGGCCAGGGCGGCAATAAAAAAGGGCTTGCGTAAGGTGTCCATGCAGCCTCCGGGCGGGAAACGAATGGACACCTATGATAACGCAAGAGCCCAATTTTGTCAGGTTTTGTGATGCTGCTTCCAAAAATCAAATTACGGTGGGCGGCTCGAACTCGCCAAACTCCTCGCGCAGCACACCGCAGATCTCACCCAGGGTCGCGTACACCTGCGTTGCGGCCAGGATCGGCGTCAGCAGGTTGTCGGTACCGCGGGCCACGTCACGCAGATCCGCCAGTGCGGCCTGCACGGCCTGGTTGTCGCGACTGCGGCGCAGCGCCTGGAGGCGCTCGATTTGGACTCGCTGCGAGGCGACGTCCGGCCGGAAGATGGCGACGTTGCGTTTTTCGTTGGGATCGACGAATTTGTTGACCCCCACGACCAC
>CAYUCC010000134.1:0-9988 GCA_964443225.1 uncultured Anaerolineae bacterium | reverse complement strand
CGCTGGCCGGGGTGCTCAGGTGCATGAAGTTGAGCGCCCCCAGCGCCGGATACGTCGCGGCAAACGCGGCCGGGATGATGGCAAAGTACTTGGCGACGTCGTTGGCGATACTGAAGGTCGTCAAGGCACCGCGGGTCATCAGCAGCTGTTTGCCGATCTCGACGATTTCGATCAGTTTGGTCGGGTTGCTGTCCAGGTCGACCATGTTGGCCGCTTCGCGCGCCGGTTGGGTGCCGCTGTTCATCGCGACGGCGACGTCGGCCTGCGCCAGGGCGGGGGCATCGTTGGTGCCATCGCCGGTCATCGCCACCAGGCGTCCGCCCGCCTGGTACTCGCGGATCAGCTTGAGTTTGGCCTCGGGTGTAGCCTGAGCCAGGAAATCGTCCAGGCCGGCTTCAGCTGCAATTGCGGCCGCGGTCAGCGGATTATCCCCGGTAATCATCACCGTCTTGATGCCAATCCGCCGCAGTTGGGCGAAACGCTCTTTCATGCCGCCCTTGACGATGTCCTTGAGGTGGATGACCCCCAGCGCCTCGCCGTTACGCGCCACGACCAGCGGGGTGCCGCCGCTGCGCGCAATCTCGGTGACAGCGGCCTGCAGACCGGGCGGTTCCGGTTTTCCATAGGACTGGATGTGCGCCAGCATGGCGTCGGGCGCGCCCTTACGGATACTCGTGCCGTCGATATCGACACCGCTCATGCGCGATTGGGCTGTGAAGGGAATGAAGTGCATACCTGACGGGGCGGCCGGCCCGGCGCCGACCGCACGTCCGCGCAGCCCAAATTCCTCCTTGGCCAGCACAACGATACTGCGGCCCTCGGGCGTCTCGTCAGCCAGTGATGCTAACTGGGCCGCTTCTGCTAGCGTGCGGACGTCGGTGGTGCCCACCGGGATGAAGGCCACGGCCTGACGGTTGCCCAGGGTGATCGTACCCGTTTTGTCGAGCAGCAGCACATCGACGTCGCCCGCAGCTTCGACGGCCCGGCCCGACATGGCAATCACGTTGCGCCGAATCAGGCGGTCGATGCCGGCGATGCCAATAGCGGGCAGCAGCCCGCCGATGGTGGTGGGGATCAGACAAATCAGCAGCGCCACCAGAACTGTCACTGTGATCGGTGCCGCCGCGCCACTACCAGCGCCCGCGGCTGTCACGCTGTACAGCGAATAGGGCAGCAGCGTGGCACACACCACCAGGAAAATGATCGTAAAGCCCGCCAGCAAGATGTTGAGCGCGATTTCGTTGGGTGTCTTCTGCCGTTTGGCGCCCTCCACCAGGGTGATCATGCGGTCGAGAAAGCCCTGGCCGGGGTCGGCGGTGACGCGCACGACCAGCCAGTCCGACAGGATGCGCGTGCCGCCGGTGACGGCACTGCGGTCCCCACCCGCCTCACGGATCACGGGGGCGCTTTCACCGGTGACCGCACTTTCGTCCACGGAAGCGATACCGGCGATGACTTCGCCGTCGGCCGGAATCGTGTCGCCCGCCTCGATCAGCACGACGTCATTGCGGCGCAAAACGGTGGACGAGACCAGGTTGTATCCCGCGGGGGCCTGGTTGAGGTGATCATAGCTGGCGCTGTGCGGCAGCTGTTTGGCCTGCGTCTGCTGGCGCGTGCGTCGCAGGGCATCCGCCTGGGCCCGGCCGCGGCCTTCGGCGATCGCCTCGGCAAAATTGGCAAACAGCACCGTGAACCACAGCCACACGGCCACTGCGCCGATGAACCCGGCCGGCGCCTCGCCGCGCCCGAACAAGGCCTGCACGAACAGCAGGGTGGTCAGCAGGCTGCCGACTTCGACGACGAACATGACCGGATTACGCACCATTTGCCGCGGATCGAGCTTGACGAACGCACCGGCAAGTGCCTGGCGATACATCACCGATCGTGATACAGGGTTTGCTTTGGCTTGTGCTGTCATAGGTTTTCTTTACACTCCATCGTTAAGGCACCAGCATCAGCTGCTCGACCAGGGGCCCCAAGGCCAGGGCTGGCAGAAAGCTTAACGCACCGACAATCACGACGACACCGATCAGCCAGCCGACGAACAGCGGCGTGTGGGTGGGCAGTGTGCCGGCGCCTGCGGGCACCCGTTTTTTGGCGGCCAGGGCACCAGCGACAGCCAGGGTTGGGATGATCAACCAGTAGCGAGCCACCAGCATCACCGTGCCCAGGGTGATGTTGTAGAACGGCGCATTGGCATTCAGTCCGCCAAAGGCGCTGCCGTTGTTGTTGCCGGCCGAGGAAAAAGCGTACAGCACTTCGCTGAAGCCGTGCGGCCCCGGGTTGAAGATACCGGCGCGGCCGGCGGCTGTCGAGACGGCCAGGGCCGTTCCAGCCAGCACCAGGATCACTGGAATGAGGATGATCAGGGATGCCATCTTCATCTCGAACGCTTCGATCTTTTTGCCCAGGTACTCCGGCGTGCGCCCCACCATCAGCCCAGCCACGAAGACGGCCACGATGACGAAAGCCAGCATGCCGTACAGACCGGAGCCGACACCCCCATACACCACTTCACCCAGCTGCATCAACCACATCGGCACCAGTCCGCCGAGGGGGGTCAGCGAGTCGTGCAGGGTGTTCACGGAGCCATTGGACGCCGCCGTGGTCGCGGTGACCCACAAGGCGGAATTGGCAATCCCAAAGCGCAGCTCTTTGCCCTCCATGTTGCCGCCGGGCTGCACGTCACTAGCCGCCTGGTCGACACCCAACGCAGCCAGTGCCGGATTGCCGGCCTGCTCGGCCCACACCGCCGCACCCAGCATCAGCACAAAGACGATGGTCATCGCCGCGAGGATCGCCCAGCCCTGGCGCGTATCACCGACCAGGCGGCCGAAGGTGTAACACAGCGCCGCTGGAATCAGCAGGATGGCCAGCATCTCCAGGAAATTGGACAGCGGCGTAGGATTCTCGAACGGGTGGGCCGAGTTGGCGTTGAAAAATCCACCGCCGTTCGTGCCCAACTGTTTGATCGCCACCTGCGACGCGGCCGGACCGACCGCCAGCAGCTGAGTGGTGACCGGCTGACCGCTGCTGTCGAGCGCAGGCTGTACGAGATCGGCGGCCGGATATGCGCCGAAGGTCTGGACGACGCCCTGCGAAACGAGGACCACGGCCAGCAGCAGTGCCAGGGGCAGCAGGATATAGAGCGTGCTGCGGGTCAAATCGACCCAGAAATTCCCGATGGTACGACCGGTCTGGCGGGCGAAGCCGCGCGCCAGTGCCACCAGCACCGCCATACCGGTGGCGGCCGAGACGAAGTTCTGCACTGTCAGGACGAGCATCTGGGTCAGGTAACTCAGCGTCGTCTCGCCACCATAACTCTGCCAGTTGGTATTGGAGGTGAAGCTGGCCGCCGTATTGAAGGCGAGATCGGGCGCAACGTTGCCGAAGCCCTGGGGGTTGAGCGGCAGGACACCCTGCAGGCGCTGCACGGCGTACACCGTCAGCAGCCCCAGCGCGTTGAACAGGAGCAGCGCCAGCGCATACATTGGCCAGGCCATCTCGGCCTTGGGATCGACGCCGGCGATGCGGTAGATCAGGCGCTCAACCGGTCCCAGCACCGGGTGGAGGAACGTCCGCTCCCCCTGGTAGACGCGGGCCATGAACGCACCCAACGGCTTGACCAGGGCCAGGAGCACGACCACGTAGAGACCTATTTGCAGCCAGTTCCAGGCGCTCATCCCAACTTCTCCGGTTTCAACAAAGCCACGAACAGATAGGCCAGCAGTGCCAGCGTGATGACAGCAGCGAGCACAGAGAGCAGGTTCATACCTTTTCCTCCTGCAGCCGCACACAGAGCCGCAGAAAGCCCCACGTGGCGGCACTGAAGAAGAATAGGACGGCAGCAAAAACAAAGTCAGCCATTTCGACACCTCCGATGTGAGTCTACACCGGAAATGAGTCAATTGGGAGACAAGAAAGGAGCTTATGGTGTCAAGAAATGGTCAAGGTAGCGCTCTGTGTGGTTCATGGTGGGGTGCAGTGGCTGCGACGTGGTGGTTACCGATGGACTCACATCGTGGTACTGGGATTTGATCGGCCAAAGCCTGCGTATTACAATGGGTTCTTTGAGCAGTCGATTCAACTGTGGAGGAAACAACGGATATGGAATATCGCCGTCTTGGCAGTGCGGGGTTGAAAGTGTCGGCGTTGTCGATCGGGGCGTGGGTTACGTTCGGTAACCAGATCGACGATGATGCCGCCCGTGCCATCCTGTTTGCCGCATACGAACACGGCGTCAACTTCTTCGACAATGCCGAAGCCTACGCCAACGGCAAAGCCGAAATCGTGATGGGCAAGGCGCTGAAGGACCTGCGCCGCGAAGACCTGGTCATCTCGAGCAAGGTCTTCTGGGGTGGCAAGGGTCCCAATGACGAGGGTCTCAGCCGCAAACACATCATGGAAGCCTGCCACAACGCCCTCAAGCGCCTGCAGGTCGATTACCTCGATCTTTTCTTCTGCCACCGGCCCGACTTCAATACGCCGGTGGAAGAGACCGTACGCGCCATGGACGACCTGATCCACCAGGGCAAGGTACTCTACTGGGGTACCAGCGAATGGCCGGCCGACCGCATCATGCAGGCCTACGGCATCGCGCGGCAGTATGGCCTCTACCCGCCGCAGATGGAGCAGCCGCAGTACAACCTGTTCGTGCGCGAGCGCTTCGAGAAGGAGTACGCGCGGCTCTACACCGAAATCGGCCTGGGCACGACGATCTGGAGCCCCCTGGCGTCGGGGCTGCTGACCGGCAAGTATAACGAGGGCATCCCCGCCGGCTCGCGGGCCACCCTGGAGGGCTACAACTGGCTTCAGGGGTACGTGATTACCGAGGAACGCATCGCCAAAGTCAAACAACTGGCACCCATCGCTGCCGACCTCGGCGCCACCCTGCCGCAGCTGGCTATCGCCTGGTGCCTCAAGAACCCCAACGTCAGCACGGTGATCACCGGTGCCAGCCGCGTCGAGCAGGTGCACCAGAACATGCAGGCCCTGGCCTTTGTGCCCAAGTTGACACCGGACGTCGTGCAATCGATCGAGGCGATTTTGGACAATAAGGCGGCCGGCGATTCTTGATTTTGGATTTTGGATTTTGGATTTTGGATTTTGGATTGGATTGGATTGGATTGGATTTTGGATTGGATTGGGTTTTGGATTTTAGACGAGCTTGCGCTGCATGGCGAGGGTTACGGCGGCGACGCGGTTGTCTACGCCTAGCTTGCCGAGGATGTTGCTGATGTGGTATTTGACGGTGGAGAGGCTCACGACGAGGCGTTGGGCGATTTCGGCGTTGTTGAGCCCCTCCACCATCAGCCTGAGCACTTCGCGTTCGCGTTCGGTCAGGGCCTCGGTCTCCTGCGCCTGCTGATTGGCGCGCACCAGGGCCAGCGCGGCCTCGGAAGAGAGGGTCATTTTGCCGTCGCGCGCCGCGCGAATGGCCGTAACCAGCTCGCGTGCGGTGACGTTCTTCATGAGATAACCCACGGCACCGGCGCGTAGAGCGTTCTGCACCAGCTCGTCCTCCTGGAAACTGGTGAGGACGACGATCTGGATGTGCGGGTACCGGCGTTTGATGACCTGCGTGGCGGCGACTCCGTCCATAACCGGCATGATCAGGTCCATCAGGATGACGTCGGGCTGCAACGCAGCGGCACGCTGGACCGCCTGCTGGCCGTTTTCGGCCTCGCCAACCAGCTCGAGGTCGGGGTAGGCGCTGAGAAATGCCGTCAGCCCCGAACGTACCACGGCGTGATCGTCGACGAGCATGACACGGATATTGTTGGTCATCGAGTTATCTCCCCTCCCACACCACCGATACGTGCGTCCCTTCCCCTGGCTCGCTGTACAGACCAAAACGCGCACCGATCGCTTCGGCGCGTTCGCGCATGATGCGCAGGCCGAGGTGGTCGGCACCGACGGCGTTGGGGTCGAAGCCTGCGCCATCGTCGGCCACGGTGAGGCGCACGGTGTCACCCTGGCGCAGTGTCACCAGGGCCTGGGTGGCGTTGGCGTGTTTGGCGACGTTGTTGAGCGCCTCCTGGGCGATGCGGTACAGCCCGACCTGCACGTCGGAGGGTAGACGCCGGTCGGGCGTATCGCCATCGACGTTGAGGTGAACCGGAATGCGGGCACGGCCGGTCATGGCCTCGGTCAGCTGGCGCAGCAGCACCGGCAGGGGGATCTCGGTCAGGGCATTGGGCCGCAGCTCCACCAGCAGGGTACGCATCTCGGCCAGGGCGCCGCGTGTGAGCTGGCGCAGCTCGTCCAGGCGCCGACGAGCCTCGGGCTGGTTCAGCACCCAGAGGTCGGGAATCACCTCGGCGATCAGCGTCGTCGAAAACAGGGTTTGTGTCACCGCGTCGTGCAGGTCACGTGCCAGGCGGGTGCGTTCGGCGAGCACGGCGTCCTGGGCGGCTTTGGCGCGCAGGCGCTCGTTGGCCGCATTGAGCTCGGCGGTGCGTTCGGCAATGCGCTGCTCCAACAGGCGGCGATATTCGACTTCCTGGGCGATGAGACGTTCGGTCGCGGCCTTCTCTTCGGTGATATCTTCGATGATGCCGACGATGTACAGCGGCCGGCCGGTCCCATCACGCACCAGGGCAAAGTTGACACGTCCCCAAAACAGGCTGCCGTCCTTACGAATGTAACGTTTTTCGATCAGATATTGCTCGCGCTCACCCGCCACGAGCTCGCGGAACAGCTCACGGTCGAGGAAACGGTCCTCTTCCACCGCCAGGTCCGACGGGTTGATGGCGCCGATCTCGGCCGCGTTATAGCCGGTAATGCGCGTCACGGTGGGGTTGATCTGCACGATGTGCCGGTCGAGCGTCATCAACGAGACACCGACCGCTGTATTGTCGAACAATGCACGAAAGCGCGCTTCCGATTCGGCCAGGGCCGCGCCGGTACGTTTCTGCTCGTCGATGTCCTCGACCATGCCCACCAGGTAGTCGGGCTGACCCTGATCATTCCGCACCAACGACAGCGTCAGCCGCGTCCAGAAGACGTCTCCGTTTTTGCGGACATAACGTCGTTCCACGCTGTAGTAACCGCGCCTGCCCGCCAGCAGTTCGGCAAACCGGTCCATGCCCACGTTGGCATCCGGCGGATAGACATTTTGACTGTCGTATCGCTGCTGCAGCTCTTCTTCGGTATAACCCGACATCTCACAGACCGCCGCGTTGGCGGCCATGATGCGTCCATCCAGCGTAAGCAGGCCCATGCCAATCGCCGAACTCTCGAAGGCGGCACGAAAGCGGCCCTCCACCTGGCGACGTTCGGCCTCGCGCGGCTGCCAGGTGTCGGCCAGGCGGTTGAGTGCGCGCACCAGCGCAACGACCTCGGCGGTCTCCCCGGTTTCTGGCAGGCGCGTCGTCAGGTCGCCGGCCTGCATGCGTTCGACAGCGGCCGTCAGGTCCTGCAGCGTACGTGTCATGGCAGATGGGTCGTTCGATTTCGGCATAGGCAGTTGCGTGGGTGTTATTCTAACAAACGCGGGGCGCATTGCCTAATCTGGGGACAGACCGTCATTGCGTCTGCCTGATCCAGGGCTCGCTGCGGTCGCAGTCGACAAAACCGGCCGCCAGGTACCACGCGTCCATTGCTGCGCCTTCCGTGGGCGCGATCGCCAGGGTGGCACCCAGCGCAACGGCTCGCCGCAGCCCTTCGGCCACGAGTGCCGTGTCCAGCCCCAGGTGTTGGTGGTCGGGATCGACACCCACCGGCTCGAAGGCCGCCGTGCGGGTGACGTCGTCGAACCAGACGGTGGCCAGGGCGGCCAGTTCACCGTCCGGCGCAGCGGCCACCAGGTCGAGGTCGCGCCGGTAGAGGGGAGCACGCTGTACGCTGCGGTACCATTCCCATCCCGGGTATGGCTCGTCGGGATGGAAGACGCGCCAGGCCAGCCGGCTGCGCGCTGGCAGCTCGGCCTCGTCCCCCAGGGCGCGCAGGGTGTAGCCGGCAGGGAGGGGAGCGTCCACGATAGGCTGTGTCAATACGCGGCGGCGTTGACATTCGGGAAACTGGCCACGCGCGTAACCGCGGCGTGTCAGCAGGTCCTGGCGCAGGGTGTCGCATTCGTGCGCCCAGAGCACCAGCCGCTGGCTGCCGTCGGGCAGCACGGTGGCGAACTGCGTTTCGGCGGTGGTGATCATCTCCACCTCCAGCTCATTGGCACGGTAGGTGGGGTGAACCTGCAGGCAGGCTTCACCGGGACCCGCGGGATGCAGCACCGCCGCCAACCGCCCATCGACAGTCTCCCAAAGGAACACCGCTGCCTCCAGGCCCAGGTGCAGCCGGTTGGCGTTGATGTGCCAGCGCCAATAGTCCCAGCGGTAGACCGGCCAGGTCACCGCGCGGCGGTCGTGCAGCAGATAGACCTCGCGCAGGAAGGCGCGAATTGCCCAGTAGTCGTCCTCGCACTGGTATCTACGACGGGTCAGTTTCATGGGGTACCTCGCAGGCGTGCGGCCAATGATGTTGCTCCTTGCTTCCATCATAAACCCAGGGTGAAATTAACTCCCCCGTCACTGGGTGAGTCTGGTACTGGTCAGCTGCACTACGCCCTGTTTGCCCGGGCGGGTTTCACGCCGGAGCTGCGCGATGCCGCACGCGCCGAAGGGATTCTCCTGGCCGGTCCCGATGACCTGCTGGCGCCGGTGCCGGGTTGATGTCCGGCGTCAGGTCACTTTTTCTGCGCGCGCTTTGATGCCACGCAGCATGCCGTGTTCCATGAGAAATACCCCCGGCTGGATGGCATCCCAAAACCCGCCGGTCATCATCGTGCGCGTGCGCAGGATCAGCCGTGTGCTGCCAGCGGTCTGCGGCACGAGCACAAACTGCCACACATCGACCCACACCCCGTTGTCCTGGTGTCCCAATACGATTGCCCGGTCGGGGTGCAGCTGGGCCACGATGTACGGCGGCGGAGCCGGGTCCTTGGGGCACATCTTGACTTCATCACCCACCTGAAGGTTCTGCCATTCGGCGTGGATGCGATTGGCGTTGACCATCGGGCAGCGGATGAGCGCTTCCAGCCAGGTGTGGCTGTACAGGCCGCCCTTGTCGGCGCCCATTTGCACGAGCCAGGGGTAGACCTGGTCTGGACTGGCCTGGATGGTAATTGCCCGGTTGATGAAGCGCGCCGGCGCCGGCACGAGCTCGTCGCCCGGGTAGCTTGCGTCGATCTCTGCCTGGGTGGCACCCCAACGGTTCATCCGGGGAACGAACAGGAAGGCGGTGAAAACCCCCACGGTACCCAGCCCGGCGAGAAGCAGCAGCAGCTTCAGAATCATTTGCACGTGAAATCTCCCCTTGTCTGTATTTCAGTCCTGTAGAATCGGCTGCAAGAAGGCGGCGATGTCGTTCCGGCTGCTGTTCGCGTGCAGCAGGAGGCTGTGATCTTCACCCACGGACGAAGCCGGCCGTGAACTTGCAGATAGCATAGGCCACCAGCCCGACGTTTTTGCGCACGAGCCTCAGGCTTCGCGCAGGTAAAACGCCTTGATGAGCAGCACCGCACCGATGCCGATGAGGACCATCGGGCCAAAGATTTGCCACGGGATGTCGGATTCCACCAACAGCGGAATGGCAAAAAAGAGCGCCGCCATCGCTGCGCCCGCCAGATAGCGGCCGCGGAAGACCAGGCCGGCACCGATGGCGATGCCCAGCACCACCATGATGCCCGGCCACCACCAGCCGGTCAAGGCCAGGACGCCGAGGCCGATCAAAAGCAAGCCGGCCGCGATCGGGTTGTGCTGGCGTCGTCGATCAATCGTCTGTTCTGCTGTGTTTTCCATGAGCTGTCTCTTCGACATAAGTCGTGTCACTTTACGAGTACGAGTAGGACGGTACTCGTACTCAGTGCAACGGTACTCGTACTCGAACTACCGGGTCATCTGGTTTGAGCATAACCATCGAATGTGTTCGATTAAAGGCTGCAGTCGTGGCAGGGGATCCACTACTGCCAGATATGCGGCAAGGATCGAGT
>CAYUCC010000133.1:0-10082 GCA_964443225.1 uncultured Anaerolineae bacterium | reverse complement strand
GTCTCCAATTTGTCCCAGGTTTTTCCCAGAAAATTCCCAAAACCGGGCAGCGAAGCGCCTCGGTGTCTTGAGTGTTGAAAACAGGGACATGTGACCGCGTAAGTTCCCTGCTGCGGCACTGTACAAAACAAAAAGGCGGGAACTGGTTGTGGACAACCAGTTCCCGCCCCTGGGGGGGTGGTCATGCGGTGCCTAAAAAATCCCCAGTTCCTCGCGCGCCGCTTCGCTCAACATGCTCGGATTCCAAAACGGCGTCCAGACCAGGTTGATATTGACCTCTTCCAGCTCGGGAAAAGCCTGGTGCACGTAACGCTGGGCATCGCCCAGGATCATGGGGCCCACCGGGCAGCCTGGGCTGGTCAGGGTCATGGTGATCGTAGCGAGTTTGTCTTCGACTTCGATATCGTAAACGAGACCCAAATCGACGACGTTGAGCATCAATTCCGGATCTTTGACGTAAGTCCGTATGACTTCGCGGACCTCATCGGGTGTTGGCATCGTTCCCTCCTGGTTTTCTGCCGCTGCTTCCTCAGAATGACTCGACCAGTATGTCGTCACCGGCAGTCTGCACTTCATACGTAGGCACCGGCTCGAATGCCGGCATTTTGGTGGCAGTACCGGTCCGTACGTCGAAACGTGCCCCATGCCGCGGGCACTCGACTTCATGGCCGATGAGGTCCCCCTCGACCAGGTTTCCCCCATCGTGTGTGCAGATGTCCTCGATGGCGTAGAATACGCCGTCGACGTTAAACACCGCAACCGGAACGCCGTCGATCTCCATCAGTTTTTTGCCGCCCACGGCAATATCGGCCTGGGCAGCCACGCGCACAAATCGTTTCATAGCTGTCTCGGTACCCTACTCCTCATCATCGGACTGCAGACCCCAGACACCCGCTTTGAGCACCTTGAGCGGCAGCAGGGCGCATTTCATACGGACCGGCCCAATCTCGATTCCGAGCAGGTCCAGCACGTCGTCCTTCGACCACTGTTTCAGCTCGTCCAACGGCCGGCCAATGATCTCATCCATCATCATGGATGCCGAGGCCTGGCTGATGGCACAGCCTTTGCCGTGGAAAGCAGCATCGATCACCACACCATCTTCGATCTGCAGGTCGATGGTGATCTCATCCCCGCAGAACGGGTTGGTGTCGTGGTAACTGACCGACGGATTGTCCAGCTGCCCGTAGTGATGCGGGTGACGGTAGTGCGCCAGAATCTCCGAGCGATACAGATCGTCCATCAACAACTTCCTTCCCCTATGGCAGCCCAAACATGACGCGCGCCCGATCCAGGACGTCGACCAGACGGTCGATCTCGGCCGTGGTATTGTAGACGTAGAAGCTGGCGCGGGCAGTGGCCGCCAGGCCATAGCGGTCGTGCAGCGGCTGGGCACAATGATGCCCGGCCCGAATCGCGATGCCCTCGCTGTCCAGGATGGCCGCCAGGTCATGCGGATGAATGTCACCCAGGGTGAACGCGACGACACCACCCCGCTGGCCGGCCGCAGGACCGATGATGTGCAAGCCCTCGACCTGTGCCAGCTGCGCCATGGCATACGTCACCAGGGTATGCTCGTGGGCCTGCACGGCGGGCATGCCCAATTCCTCCAGAAAATCGATCGCGGCACCCATCCCAATGGCCTCGGCGATCGCCGGCGTACCGGCCTCGAATTTCCAGGGCAGCACGTTCCAGCGCGAGCCACTCAGACGCACCTCGCGGATCATTTCGCCGCCACCCATGAACGGCGGCATGGCCTCCAGCAGGTCACGCCGGCCGTAGAGTACGCCGATTCCCGTGGGTCCGCACATCTTGTGTCCGGAAAAGGCCATGAAGTCAACATCGAGCGCCTGCACGTCGACGGGGAGGTGCGGCACACTCTGCGCTGCATCGACGACGGTCACAGCACCGACGGCGTGTGCGGCACGCACCAGCTCGGCGACCGGGTTGATCGTCCCCAGGACGTTGGACATGGCCGTGAAGGCAAACAGTTTCGTGTGCGGCGTCAGCAGATCGGGCAGGAGGTCGAGACGCAGCAGGCCCTGGTCGTCGACCGGCACGTAGCGCAGCGTCGCCCCGCTGCGCTGGCAGGCCAGCTGCCAGGGCACGATATTGGAGTGGTGCTCCATCTCGGTAATGAGCACCTCGTCGCCCGGCCCCAGGTTGGTGCTGCTCCAGCTGTAGGCCAGCAGATTGATCGCTTCGGTGGTGTTACGCGTCCAGATCACCTGCTTTGGGCTGGGCGCGTTGATGAAACGCGCCACGCGGCCGCGCGCCGCCTCGAAAGCGGCCGTGGCCTCTTCGCTGAGTGTATACACCCCGCGGTGGACGTTGGCGTGCTCGCAGGCGTAGTACTGGCGCAGGCGCTCGATCACCACGTCAGGCTTTTGAGCGCTGGCCGTGGAGTCGAGATAAATGAGCGGCTTTCCGTGAATCTCGCGCTGCAGGATCGGAAATCGCGCCCGTACCGCCGCAACATCCAACGACCGATCTGTGACCGTCATGATACCTCGATCTCGTCCAGGGGGACGAAGCCTTCGGAGCGGTGTTCGGGCAGGGTGACGCCGTAGGCCGCAGCCAACCGCTGCCGGCGCAGTTCACGCACGGCATTCTGGGCCGTGGTGAGCCCCAGGGTGGCACAACGCAGGCGCGTGGACGCAATCTCGCGGCCAATCAAGTCGATGATGGCACCGCTCTCCGCAGTTTCGATGTCTTCCAGCGTTTTGCCTTGAAACTTCTCCATCACCATGGAGGTCGCCGCCTGGCTGATGGTACAGCCCTCACCTTCGAAACTCAGGCCCGTGATCTGCTTCGCACCATCGGTCTGGAGATAGATGGTCACGATGTCACCACAGCCGGGGTTACCCCCCTGCATGACGATATCGGCAGGTTCGGTCACGCCATGACCGCGCGGGTCCTCGTAATGATCCAGGATAAAATCGATTTTGGCTTGTCGGTCCACCACATACCTCGTTGGCCAGTGTCAGCAAACGCCGCGCCCGGGGAGGCGCGGCGCCGATTGTACTCCGTTTCGGACAAAATCGCAAGCCACCCGCGCCGCAACATATCCAGCATTCTTCCCTGTCCGGCGAAGGGAGGTCGATCGAGTCCTATGACCTCACCGCTCGATCGGCACGTTGACCAGGTTGCCCCACTCAGTCCAGGAACCGTCATAGTTGCGTACATTGGGATAACCCAGCAGGTAGGTCAATACAAACCACGTGTGCGACGAACGTTCGCCGATACGGCAGTACGCCACGACGTTGTCGTCGGGATGCAGTCCCTGCTCGGTTTCATAGATCGCCCGCAGCTCGCTGGCCGGCTTGAAGGTGCCGTCGGCATTGGCGGCGCGTGCCCAGGGAATGTTACGCGCACCGGGGATGTGCCCCCCGCGCAGTGCACCCTCCTGTGGATAGTTGGGCATGTGCAGCAGTTCGCCGCTGTATTCACCCGGCGACCGCACATCGACGAGCGGGCGCTGATCGCGGATGTGCTCCAGGACCTGGTCGCGCGTGGCGCGGATCTTGTAGTCGGCGCGTGCGGGCGCTTTGTAGGTAACCGGCGGGTAAAACGGTATTGCCCGATCCATCGCACGCCCTTCCGCTTCCCACTTGGCACGGCCACCATCCATCACGCGGGCGTTGGTGTGCCCAAACAACTGGAACACCCAGAACGCATAAGTGGCCCACCAGTTGTTCTTGTCACCGTAAAAAACGACCAGGGTGTCGTTGCCAATCCCGTGGCGCGCCAGGAGCGATTCGAACTTCTGGCGATCCAGGTAATCACGCCGCAGCGGGTCGTTCAGGTCTTTCTGCCAGTCGATCTGCACTGCGCCAGGGATGTGTTTGATGTCGTAAAGCAGAATGTCCTCGTTCGACTCGACCAGGCGCACGTTGGGGTCGTGCAGATGGTCGGCCACCCATTGGGTGGACACCAGGACGTCTGGATGGGCGTAGGTGTCACTGGACATGGTCATTGGTACTCCTTCTTGTTCGCGAATGCGTTTCCTGCACCGGCAGGACAGTCTCCGCACCTGGGGGTGCGGACTCCTCGGGTGGATGTACAGCCCTGAGGAGTGCTGCACGCCCACGTGCAGCACGGTCCGTTGAGCCTGGCGGACTCCACACCGGCAGGAAAGTCTCCGCACCTGGGGGTGCGGACTCCGCATCGGCAGGAACGTCCCCGCACCTGGGGGTGCGGACTCCTCGGGTGGACGCACAGTGCACATACACCAAAAAGTTCTATGTGCACTGTGCGTTCTATGTGGTTACCCTACACCCCAATGCGGCGACCGATGGCAGTCTCCAGCTTGTCGCGCACCCCCTCGAGCGGGATGCGGGTCAGCACTTCCTCGAAGAAACCGGACACGATCATGTGCTCGGCCTGTTCTTTGTGCAAACCGCGGCTCATGAGGTAAAAAAGATACTCCTCTTCCACCTGCGCCACGGTCACACCGTGGGTGCAGCGCACGTCGTCAGCCGAGATCTCCAGACCCGGCACCGAGTCGGCACGTGCGTCCTTGCTCAGAATCAGGTTCTGGTTCTTCTGGTAGGCGTTGGTCTTCTGCGCATGCGGTTCGACACGGATCATGCCGCGCCACACCGCACGTGCGCGGTCACGCAGGGCCCCCTTGTACAGCAGGTCGCTGACCGTGTTGGGCGCCACGTGGCGCTGGAGAGTGTCCAGATCGATGTGCTGCCGTCCGGTGGCAAAGAGCACGCCGAGCATTTCGCTAAAGCCGCCCGGCCCGTTCAGATCGGCGCGCTGGAAGGTTTTGGTCACACGGCTGCCCAGCTGGCTGGTGACCCAGCGCACCTGCGCATCGCGCCCCACCACGGCCCGCTCGCGTGAGAAGTTCCAGACGTTGCTGCCCCAGCTTTGCAGGCTGATGTAGTTGACGCGCGCGGCGGGCCGTACGATCAGCTCGACGACGCCGCTGTGAAAGTCCTGCGTCGACCGTTCGTTGAGCGAGACCATCTCTTCCAGGTAGGTGACTTCGCTGCCCTCTTCGGCCACGATGATCGTATGCGAGAAGTTGCCCACACCCGCTTCGTCCTGGGTGATCAAACCCTGCAGCGGCTCGTCGATCACCACCCCGCGCGGGATGTACAGGAATACCCCGTTGTTCCACAGTGCGGCGTGCAGCGCGGCGAACTTGTCGTCATCTGGCAGCGGCACACCTTCGGTCATGAAGTATTTCTGGACCAGGCCCGAATGCTCGCGGACGGCGGTCTGCAGGTCGGTGAATATAACGCCGCGTGCCGCCAGGTCGGGCCGCAGGCTGGCGTACATCAGGTCGGCATCGCGGTGCACGATGGCACCGGCGTTGCTGCTGAGTGTGGCCAGCTCCTCCTGGATAGCGGCGGGCAGATCGGTCTGTTTTTCCACGCGTACCGCGCGCGGCGCCGCAAAAGGACGCACGGCGTCCAGTTTGAGACCGGTCAGGCGCGTGCGGCGCCACGTTTCTTCCTGGCCGGTGGGCATCGGCAGCTCCTCGAAGAAGCGCCACGCCAGCCGGCGCTGGTCGAGCATCCACGATGGCTCATCGCGGAGGGCCGAGAGCGCCTCGACCGCCGCCTGCGACAGTGTCTCAGGCACTACCAGTTCTTGGGGCATCATGATCGGCCTCACCCAATCGATCCTTCCATCTGCAGCTGGATGAGGCGGTTCATCTCAACCGCGTACTCCATCGGCAGTTCCTTGACCATCGGTTCGATGAAACCGGCAACGATCATCGACGAGGCTTCATCCTCGCTGAGGCCGCGGCTCATCAGGTAGAAGAGCTGTTCCTCACCAATTTTGCTCACCGAGGCCTCGTGGCCGACCTTGACGTCGTCCTCGTCGATCTCGATGTAGGGGTAGGTGTCGGAGCGTGAATCCTCGTCAAGCAGCAGGGCGTCGCATACGACGTTGGACTTGGAGCCATGCGCACCCTTGGCGACCTTGAGCAGGCCGCGGTAGGAGGCCCGTCCCCCGTTTTTACTGATCGACTTGGAGATGATCTGGCTGGTGGTGTACGGCGCACCGTGCACGACCTTGCCGCCGGCGTCCTGGTGCTGGCCGCGGCCCGCAAAGGCAATCGACAGAATCTCGCCGTGGGCGCGCGGCCCCATCATGTAGACTGCCGGGTATTTCATCGTGACCTTGGAGTTGTGCACGATGAATCCTTGCGATACGAAGTTGCCGGTGCCCTCCACCTCGATGTCCCAGGTGGGCACGCTATACGGTGTTGGCTCGGTCACCTGCACGTCGGCGATCTCGACACTGGCGGGCAGTGTGATGTTCGAGCGCCCCACGTGGCGATGGTGCGGCCGTTTGACCGGCGGGCAGGCCTCGGCGGACTGGCGCAGGTGCGGGCTGACGTGATCGAACAAGCGGACATCCAGCGGCATGACCAGGCGGTAGGCGCCGTGCGCCACACACTCGATGCCCTGGATGGTGACGGTCCGCGCATCATCGAACTCGGTCTGGAGGCGCGACGTGATACCCAGTGTCACCAGGAGCGATGCCACATCCTCAAGCAAGGCGCGGTTGACCGATTTCAGCACGAAGCTGCGCGGCGGCTGCACGTGGCCGTCGGCGTCCAGGTAGCCGGCCACGAAGGCCAGGCGCTGCGACTCGGGCAGCGACCACACCCACGCCGGCACGCGTTTACTGTCGGCCTTACCGGTGAAGCCGTTGACCTGCAAAAATTCTACCAACTCCTTGCTGCTCCACGACAGGTGCAGACCATCGGCCCGTTCGGTCGGCTCGGCCTCGATGACCGCGGCCATCGTCTGTGTCAGACGTTCACGCGCGCGGTCGTTGGCCGGTGTCGAGAAACCAACCTTGCCCCAGCGCATGACGCTCGGTGTTTGCGCCGGCTTGACCTCGACGTTGCCATCGCCGACCCAATAACCGAACAGCCACATAATGTTGTCGGTCGTAGTGTCCAGCGGAGCGAGGCGCGAGTCACGCGTGCGTTCCATGGTCAGGTCTTCCGCATACTGATTGGCCGATGCGAAGCGTGTCACCAGTTCGGGCATCTGCAAGCGGTAGGGCCGGCCGTACGGCAGTGACGTGGCCGGGATGATCGCCTCATTCAGGTGATCCGCGCGCACGTAGGCCAGGTTGTAACGCCCCGCTTTTTTGGCTGCGTTGGGATCGTAAACGTAGGAATAGAACGGGTGATTGGCCGTGACGTTGAGCTGGCGCTCGCCGACGCGCACGGTGTGTACGGGCTGGTAACCAGAGAATTGTTTGCCGGCGACGCGCCGGAAACAGAGCTGCCCCGCCTGCTCGTCGTACGACAGGACCTCGTCACCCACCTCAAGCGCTTCGATCGCCTTGATTCCGCCCGGTGTCGTGACCGTCGAACCTTCAGCCAGGCAGCCGAGGTTACCGTCGATCCATTCCATGCGCGCATCTTCGTACGCCATGGCCCGTTTGGTCACCAGGTTGTAGACGTTGTTCGACCAGTTCTGGATCGTGGTGTAGCGGCAGTGGGCGCCTTTTTTGACGACGATCTCGACCACGGCGCTGTGCAGGCTGTCGCTCGAATAAACCGGTGCCGTACAGCCTTCGACATAGTGCACGTTGGCACCTTCTTCGACGATGATCAGCGTGCGCTCGAACTGGCCCATGTTCTGGGCGTTGATGCGGAAGTACGCCTGCAGCGGGATGTCCAGGTTGACGCCCTTGGGCACGTAAACGAACGAGCCGCCCGACCACACGGCGCTGTTGAGCGCGGCAAACTTGTTGTCGGTCGGCGGAATGATGGTGCCGAAGTATTCCTTGAAGACATCTTCGTACTCGCGCAGGCCGCTGTCGGTATCCAGAAAGATGACACCGAGCTTGGACCACTCCTCACGCAGCGAGTGGTAGATCACTTCCGACTCGTACTGGGCGCCCACGCCGGCCAGGAACTTACGCTCCGCATCGGGGATACCCAGGCGGTCGAAGGTGTTTTTCATCTCGGTGGGGACTTCTTCCCAACTGCGGCCCTGTTTGTCAACCGGTTTGACGTAGTAATAGATGTTCTCAAAATCGATGCCGCTAAGGTCAGCACCCCACTGGGGCATTGGCTTGGACAGGAAAATGTCCATCGAACGGTGGCGGAACTCGCGCATCCATTCTGGTTCCCGCTTCATATACGACATCTGGTCGATCAGTTCGTGGGTCAGGCCACGTTCGGATTTAAATACGTACTTTTCCGGGTCGGAAAAGCCGTATTGATAGTCTTGTTTTACTTCGGCCAGTACTGCACGATCGCTTTCGGTTGCCATCGTTTTCTCTCCCGTTAATCGTGATGCGTCACGTACTTAGCAACTTCTTCGCCAAACTGCTCGCGCACCCAGTCGTACCCGCGGGCTTCCAGTTCGAGCGCCAGCTCAGGTCCGCCCGAGAGCACCACGCGACCATCAAAAAAGACGTGCACAAAATCGGGGTGGATGTAGTTGAGCAGTCGTTGGTAATGTGTAATCACCAGGGCGCCCATTTCAGGGCCGATCAGTTTGTTGACCCCTTCGGCCACCGTGCGCAGCGCATCGATGTCGAGGCCCGAATCGGTTTCGTCCAGCACGGCGATCTTTGGACTGAGCATCGCCATTTGCAGGATCTCGGCCCGTTTCTTTTCGCCGCCGGAAAAACCTTCATTCAGGTAGCGGTTGGCAAACGAGGGATCGACACCGAGTTTGGCCATCTTATCGCGCATTTCCTTGCGGAATTCTTTCATGGGCATCAGGTCAGAGCCGACAACCTTGGCGCTTTGACCATTTCCATTACCATCTTTGGGTGCCTGGTCGCGATAACCCCGCACATTGCTGACGGCGGTGCGCAGGAAGTTGGCCAGGCTGACACCCGGGATGGCTGTGGGGTATTGAAAAGCCAGGAAGATACCGGCCTTGGCCCGCTCGTCGGCTTCCATCTCCAGCAGGCTGACGCCATCGAGCAGGATGTCACCCTCGGTGATGACATACTTAGGATGACCCATGATCGCATAGGCGAGGGTGCTCTTGCCAGAGCCGTTTGGCCCCATGAGCGCATGGGTTTCGCCCTGCCGCACAGTCAGATTGACGCCCTTGAGGATTTCTTTGTCCTGGACGGTGACATGTAAGTCTTTGATTACCAGTTCCGAAGCCATGGGTGAAATTTTATTCCTTTCCTCGTTGTTCTTTTTAGAGTTCATCCGAAAACCGCGTTTTGGCTGTGCGCAGGTTTTCGTTCAGACTTCACGATGATTGCAGATGTAGCTGCACGACGGCGGTGCGCGGGAGAACGTTAAAATGACAGCCGTGATGGCCGTCCATCATACACTGTGTGAGTTCGACATCGGCCGCCAGTACCTGCGACATCATCGTCTGTTCCATTTCGCAGATCTCGCGGTGCTCCTGTGCCAGCTCGTGATAGGGGCAGTTGTATTCTTTGAGCACATACCCGCCGTCGATAACCTGCCAATCCGCCAGGATACCGCGCGCGCCCAACGACTGGGTCAGGTCGCGCACGCGGTCGGCGAGGGCACTGCCCGGCACCTGCCCACCGTAGCGCTGTGCCACGCGGTCGCTCACCCGGTTCAGCATCTGCGTGACCTGTGCCGGCCCCACTTCAGCGATCAGCTCCTCGTACAGCGAAAGGACCACTTCGTCGCAGTAGCAGGCGAACAGCTCGCGCGCTTTGCCCGTCAACAAATAGACGTAGTGCGGGCGACCAACTCCTTCGCGCACCAGGCGTGTGCTCACCAGGCCCTCGGCCATCAGGCTGGTCAGCTGTTGACGGACCGCAGTTTTGGTAACCCCCATGTGCGCTTCGATATCTTTGATGCGCAGGGGACCGTGCCGCTGCAGGATCTCGATCACGTTGCCGGCAGGGGTGTCCTGGATGCTCTTGATCAACGCCACGTATGGGCTCCTTTCGCCAAAGTTGATGGGTCGGATTGTATCTCGTTTAGACAATTTTGTCAAACCTATGTGTTAAAATTACCGAAATTGGGAAGGTGGGCTGTTTTCCTTGAACGCGCCGATGGGGTATAATCGGGGGAGGGAGTAGGGAGTACGGAGTAGGGAGTAGGGACTCGACTTTTGCAGCGCATGACGAGCGTTCTTTAACAG
>CAYUCC010000132.1:0-10182 GCA_964443225.1 uncultured Anaerolineae bacterium | reverse complement strand
CCCCAGTCCGCTTCAGCGGACTTGAGCTATGAGCCTGGTGCTTGAGCACCAGGCTCAAGCACCAGGCTCATAATGCCGCAGCAGCCGATACACGTACAACGGCGTCGTCGTCATGTAGCGTTTCCACAGCCGTTCCGGTTCCTGCAGCATACGGAAAGCCCATTCCATTCCGAGCATGCGGACCGGTTCGGGGGCAGCCTTGACCTTGCCCGCCATGACATCGAACAGGCCGCCGACGCCGACGATCACCGGTGGCCGCAGGGCAGCGCTTTGGCGAGTCACCCAGAACTCCTTCATGGGTGATGGCAGTGCCACCAGCAGGATGTCGGCACCGCTGTCGTTGATTTGGGTCACCACGTCGGGCTCGTCCTGGGGGCTAAAATAGCCGTTGCGCATCCCAGCAATCTGCAGCGTGGGCCAACTGGCCAGGCAGTGCGCTGCGGTGGCGTGAACGACGTCGTCGGTGGCGCCAAACAGAAAGACGCGGTAACTGTGCGCCGCCGCCGCCGGCAGCAGTTTGTGCACAAACGGCGGTACCCCCACCTGTTCGGGCACTGGCAAACGCAGCCACCACTTGGCACCCCACGCCACCGCCTTACCATCGGCGAGCGCCAGCTCGAACTGCTGGATCGTCGCGCGGAACTCAGGGTTCTCGTGAGCCAGAATCGTTTGGGCCGCATTGATCGGCACGATCCGCAGCTGGCGGCGCTGAACGATCGCCTGCAGGCTCATCGTTACCGCCGCGATTTCGGTGACACAATCCACCGGCACGCCCATGACTTGCACACGCGGCGGTGATGTGAAGGCCACATTCGGGCTCGTGATCGCTGAGGTGGTCATATCATTCGCTCAGGACTTCATGGAAGGCTGCAACCAGGCGTTCCAGGAAGGCCTCTTCGTTGTAGTGTGTTTCGATGGTCGCACGGTTCGCACACCCCATTTGCTGCCGCAGTTCACGGTCCTCGATCAGGGTCAGCAGCTGCTTCGCCAATTCGGCAGGTGCCCCTGGGTTGACAAAAAGGCAGTGGGTGCCATGGGTCAGCATGTCCGGCAGTGCACCGGCCGGTGTGACCACCACCGGCAGCCCGGCGGCCATCGCTTCCATCACCGAAAGACCAATAGCCTCCGTGTACGATGGCAGCACAAAGATATCAGAATCGACCAGGGTTTGCAACTTTCGTTGGTCCTTGATGACGCCCAGGAACGTCACGACATCGTGCAGTTCGTGTTCTGCAATCACCTGCTGAATCGTATCGGGCGCATTGTCACGCTCGGGGATGAACAGAATATTACGTTCTTTGTTGATGAACTCGCCCGCGAGCTGAACCTGCAGGCGGATATTGTGCGCCCGCAGTTCGGACAGCAGCAGGGGCACGGCGCGGATCAAGTCCACCGCCCCTTTTGCAAACGAGATGTGCCCCATGAACAGAATCCGAATCTCCCGCTCATCATCATCGACTGGGCGACTCCGCGGCGGATAATTGGTGCGCACACCGTAGGCTGCCACGTGGAATTTGGCCGGTGGAATCAGGTCTCTAAACTGCCACCGCAGGCGTTCGCCGCCCAAAAAGAACGCATCGGCACGACCGAATATCCACCGCGTATACATCTGGAACCAGCCCGGCTGGCGGCGGTAAAATTCGTCGAACGAGCCACCGTGCACCTGATAGACGACACGTCGCGAAAAAGGTCGCGCAGCCACAAGGAGCAGTGAGTCACGAAAAAAACCGGTGCGGTTCTGACTGAGCGGAAGATACGCCACGTCGGGTCGTGTGCGCGCACTCATGCGTAACATTTGCCAGAGGTGTGACAGGTTATACGTGATGTTGACCAATCCCAGGCGTCCGCGCTGTTCGTTGGTGATCGGCTTCTGCATGTTGCAGAAACTCAGATCGAAATGCGCATGGACGATCTCGGAGGTGACGACCGTTTGGGTGAAGGTTTCCACGCCGGCGTAGGGTGGCGGCGTGGGTCCGGCAACCAGCATACGCGGTCGCCGGGTCGGCCGTGTGGTCACGGCGGGTGGCTGCTCGCTCATGATAACACCGACCGGTAGATCGTGGCGAAGTGGCATGCAAACTGGGTGGGGGAGAAACGAACCAGGGCACTCTGGCGTGCCGCTTCGCCCCACTGCCGGGCGTGGGTACGGTCGGTCAGCGCCTGCACCAACGCCGCCGCCAGGGCATCGATGTCTGTGGCGTCGACGGTGAGCCCTGTATATCCGTGGGTAATCAGTTCGGGCAGTGCACCGCAGTTGGCCACTACGACGGGCAGACGGGCCAGCATCGCTTCGACCGTTGCAATACCAAAGGCTTCGGCGTTGGCTGGATTCACGTAGGCATCCAGTAAACGCATCACCTGGCGGGCGTCGTCCCGTGCGCCCAAAACCTGGACCCGCGTGGCCAGCCCACGTGCCTGGATGTGCGACTTCACCTCGCCCCGTAGGGGACCCTCACCCATCAACAGCAAACGAGCCTGCGGCACCTGGTGCACGACCTGGCTGAAGGCTTCGAGTAAAAAATCGTGCCGCCGCACCGGCATGAAGGTGCCGATATAACCCACGACCAGGTCGTCGGGCTGCAGACCCAGGTCAGAACGTGCCAGCGCGGGAACGTCGTCGCGAGTCCAGTCAGGCACGCCGGGATAGACGACCTGCACTTTGCGGGCGTGCACCAACGGCAAATCGCGCTGCACGGCGTGCTGGGTCGCAGCCGAGTTGCACACGATGCGCGCCACCTGTTGGCCGAACAGATTATCCCATGCCCGTACCGGCAGTGTGCGGTTGCGCACGATGCCATGTTCGGTTATGATCACCGGGCGGTGCAGGCGACGGGCGGCCAATCCGCCGTAGATGTGGGAACGCGCCAGGTGGGTCTGTACGATGGCTGCATCGTGTCTGCGCAGCAAATTGCCGATCTGTGCCAGGGCCGCGGTGTCGAAGCTGTGACGCATGTGCAGGTAGGTCACGCGTACACCCAGTGCCCGCAGCACGTCGGCGTAACTGTCGCCCGGTGCGTCGCTTTCGAGAACGATGATCTCGGAAGGAAACTGCGCCAGGTCGAGTGCTGCCAGCAGGCTGTACAGGTATTGGGTGGTTCCGCCGTGGAACGGAAGGTTCTTGATGACATGTGCGACGCGTATGGCAGACAACGTATTATTCCCGTGCCGATGAGGGGGTGCGGCGCAGCCGGCGGAGCTGCGCAATCAACTGCGGCCCAAGCAGCGCCAAACCGAAGGTGCGCAGGAACCGCGGATCGATGACCAGGTTGGGGGCATGCCGGACCGCCTGCCCCAGGTAGGCGCGGGCCTGTCCCAGGTCCTGGGCGGCATAATAACACATGCCAGCCCGCAGATAGGCCGCACCCAGGGCTTGAGGCTGCGCTGCCCGCAGCTCGGCCGGCATGGCTGGGTCGGCAAAGGCGCGGGTGACCACGGCAATCGTTTCATCGCCCGCCCGCCGCACGTGGCGGTTGGTCATGCTGCCGGCATGCACGCGAAAGCGGGCCAGCGTCTGCGGCAGATGGGCCATCGATCCGTGGATGGCAAATTTGATCCACAGGTCGTGATCCATCACGTTGCGCAGGCTCTCGTCCAACCAGCCGACACGCGCCATCAGCGACCGGCGGACGAAGGTGGCCGGATCGGCGATATAGTTCCAGCCTAGAATGCGTTTGCGATCATAGGGGCCTGGCCGGATCATGTCCACGACGCAGCCCTCGTTGTCGACGACGGCACAGTCACCATAAACCGCTTCGATGGACGGGTGTGCGTCGAGGAAATCGACCACGGCGCGTATGGCGCCTGGTTCGAGTCCATCATCACTGCCGATCCAGCCCAGTATTTCGCCGGTCGATTGCGCCCAACCCTGGTTGACGGCGTTGGCAATGCCGGTGTCGGGCTGGCTGATCCACACGACGTGTTCGTGGTAGCGCGCCACGATTGCCTGCGTCTGGTCGGTCGAGCCACCATCTTTGACGATGCATTCCAGGTGCGGATAGTCCTGCTCCAGCACCGATACGATGGCAGGTTCCAGCCAACGCTCGCTGTTGAGTACCGGTATCACGACAGAGACGACCGGTCCGTTCACGTCAACGGCCTCGCGGTGAGACAATGAAGCCACTGGTGGCCGGGGCGGGTGCATCGCCGAGTGACGCAGGGTCTGCGTCTGCGTTGCGTTCGGGTGCGGTGGTTGGCAGGAGCTGGTCAAGCTGCAGCAGCACGATCAACGCGGTGACGGGCTGCACCAGGAAGGCACCAAAAAAGTCGAAGACGGTGTTGTTGCCAAATCCGACCAGGAGGTTGGCGACGAACACCGCCAAAAAGGCCAGGGCGGCCGCGCGCACGCGGCCATCCGGCTGCGGCCAGATGCGCAGCGCCGCCCGTGCGGCAATCAGCAGGAAGATGCCGAGAAGAAACAGACCCTGAACCAGGCCAACCCGATAGAACAACCAGCTGTAGGAGCTGTGCCGGAACAGGGCCTGCAGTTCGATGCTGCGCGAAAAACTGAACAGGCCGCGGTCGCCATAGCCGGCACCGATGAAGGGATTGGTGGTGCTGCGTGCAATAAAACGCGCCGCCTGCAGGCGGGTCTCGCGGTTGGCAGCCGAACCCGAGGTCGAAGCGGCCGGGTCAACGATCGATGCCGCCCGTTCGGTGACGGCGTTCAAGAGCCCCGAACCGGATGCGGCGTCCACGGCCAACAGCATAATGCCGAGTATCAAACCACCTAAGACAAAGTAGAGCACGCGCTGCGGCTGCCTGATCCAGCGGCTGAGCGCCAGGATGATCACCGCACCCCCCAACATGCCCAGGTACAAGGCGCGCACGAGCAGTACCAGGAGAGGGACCAGGGTCACACCGATGTAGAGCAGCAGCCACAGGCGGCGGTCGGCGCGCACCTTGCCGCTGACCAGGAATGCGATACAGCTCAGCCACGAGAACAGCATATACTCCCAACTCGTAATCAGGCCGTAACGATAGTAACGTCCGGTGTTCAGGACCACCGATGCGGCGCCTTCCGTCGTGCGGATGCCTAAAATCCACGCAATGTAGAAGTAGATCACGGCGGGCACCGTAATCACGACCATGCCAATCAGCAGTGCTGGAATATCCTCGCGTGTGCGCAGGCTCGAACCGACAACCAGGATCAGAATGGCATAGTAGATCGGCACGCGCATATCACGTAAGATCGATGTGACCTGGTGACCCTGGGTGAGTCCCACACCCAGGGGTATCAACAACACAGCCATGATCGTCGCCAGCAAGGCGACCGTTCGCATCGAGAAGTGAATCGTATTGAGCTGCAGCGCCCAGCGCACAATCCAGGCGCCAAGCGCCATCACCATAAATACGTCGAGCAGGTGAATATTCGAGCTGGCAACCGGCAGTTGGATTCCTTCCACCACCGGGAAGTAGACCGACAGGGCAACGAGTAGAAACACGTACCAGCGGGGCGGTAGAAACAGTAACGACACGCCTACGATAGCCAGGGTGACGACCAGCAGCAGCACGTCGTTGCTCAGGCCAATGACGAAGGCGAGGGCAATGCCGGCGGCGGCTGCCAGGGTCGCGATGATCCAGTAGTTAGAACGGTAACGAAGTGCATTCATGCCCAATAGTCTCGACTGTCTCACGGATTCGGTATTGACAAGGACGGATCAAGCTGCTGCGCCTGCTGCCAGGCCGCGGCGGCTTCCTCCAGCTGGCCCACTGCCCGGAGGGCGTGGCCCAGTTGATGGAACGAAATCGCTGAGTTAGGATCTAACTCGATGCTCCGCTCGTAGCTGGCGATGGCTTCGGGCCAGCGGTCCAGGTTGGCCAGCATATCGCCCTGTACCAGGTAACCATAACTGTTGTTGGCCAGTGCTACCGCCCGCTGGGCTTCTTCCAGTGCCCGTGGCAGGTCGTCCAGCGCTGCATAACTGTGCGCCTTCAGCATGTACGTGTACGCCTCGTGCGGGTCGAGGACCTCGGCTACATCGAGCTGTGCCAGGGCCTCGGCCGGGTTCTGCTGGTGATAGAGCAGGACCTCAGCCAGGCGCCGGTGGGCTGGCGCCTGCTCCGGCGCATAGGCAATTGCCAGACGATAATACATCGCGGCGGTGTCCCACGCCTGCTGCCCCCAGGCATGATTGCCCAGCTGCACGGCCAGGTTGGCCAGGATGGGCCAGCTGCCGGCGGCCATTTCGTCTGGCGGTGGGCACTGTGTGCGCAGCGCATCGGCAGCGGCATCGAAGCGGCTGACTTCTGCCGGCGCCTGAACGAATTGATACATCAGGTCACGCGCCTGAGTTTCGCACGCCACGCTGCGCTGCCACGTCGCCGCATAGGGCGCAATACTCACCACCAGCAGCACAGCGATGAGGATCAACAGCCCCACCGTGAACCAGCGTTGAAAACGCAGATCAGCCACTTTTTGACCTGAACAGCTGTGCCGGGGCGCGGGCAGCCCAGCGCGCGGGCAGCAGTGACCGCAGCAAATTCCAATCGGCCTGGTTGAACGCGCGTATTACCAGCAAGAGGCCACCATACACGACACCGTACACCAGACAAATAACGATCAGTCCCAGCAGAGTCACCTGCGCGGCGCTGCTCAGAATCACGTAGACACCTGCGCCAAGGATGGTCACTACGACGACGACCCGCCACGGCACGACATTCAACATGGCGCGCAGCGTCATCGGCATGACACGAGCGTAACCGGCGATGACCAGGGTTGAGCCAACGACCAGGGCCACGAACGCCGCCAGCGTCACGCCGGTGAACCCCCACAGCCGCGCCAGCACCAACGCCAAACCCACGTTGAGGACACCCTGCACGACGTGGGTCATCATACACAGCCGCGCATGCCCCAGCGCCTGCAAGATGAAATAGGACGGCATCGCAACCAGGCTCACGAACCAACCCAGGGTCATGATACGCATCACCATACTGGCCGGTTCGTAGCCGGGGCCTAACCAGGCATTCAGCAGCCACGGCGCGACGATGATCAACAACAAATAGGCCGGCAGCCCGAAGATGACGACATAACGCGCAGATCGCCGGTACACTGCCTCGACGCGCGCGTGTCCCTCGTCCGCCTCCATATGCGACACGCCAGGAAACAGCGGCAGCAGGGCCACGGCAAACAAATTGCGCAGCTGGGTCGTGATGCGCGTACCCACTTCGTACTGCGTCACCGAGGCGATACCGACGGCGCGTGTCAGGATTAATTTCGTCGCCGGATCAAAAAGCAGCGCTGCCAGGGTGCCGCCCTGGACATTCAGGCTGTAACCCAAAATCGTGCGCAGGTAGGTCCGGTCGAACGCCGCAATGCGCAGCCGGTAACCGGGCACCAGCCGGTAGACCAGCCACACCTGCACAACGGCGGTGGCCAGGGCGAGCAGCGCACTCAGCACCAGGATACCGGCCAGGCCATGACCCAGGGTGAGCACCGTCACGATGCCCAGATACAGGCCAGCCGTGGCCATGAAGGACACCAGGTTGGTCAGGTCCAGGCGCTGCAGCCCCTGGAGGACCGATCCAAAGGCCCCAAACGTCAGGTTGATGGCGAAGGTGACGTAGGCCAACGCGATCAACGTCACCAACAGCTCGCCGGAGAAGGCCGGTCCCTGCGGGATCAGCCGCGTCAGCAATGGGCTCAGGCCAGCCAGCAGAAGCCCCAACCCCAGGGCCACGGCGGTGTAAAAAAAGAACACCGTATTGGTGGCGCGCAGTACCGCGTGCCACTCGGCTTTGGCCGCATACGCCGCCACGTACTTCGTCAGCGCCAGACCCATGCCGAAATCGGCCAGCTGGGTGTAGGTGATGAAGGTCGCAAACAGCGCCCACAGCCCAAATGCCACGTCACCCAGCTGGGTGAGCATGAACGGCAGGATGATGATCGGGAGCGGCAGCAGCACGACGAACCGCACGATGCTGAAGATCGAGTTGCGTGCGATACGGGTGTAGCTCTCGTTCATGGCGTCAGCCGTTGGCCGCTCCTTGTGCCGGTATCTGGTCGCTGGGGGTGCAGGTCCACGTCGTCGTTCTGCGGGACCGATTATAGCACACCTCGCTCAAATCCGCTATCGACAAGAGTTGGCAACTCTGGATCACACGATACGATCTGCCATGGATGGTGGTATAATGGTCTTGGGGTCAGTCCTTTCCGACTGCACCCCCCAGCGGGTTGAATGAGGAGGTCACGGTGCGAAATCCCCTTTTTATCCACGCAGCCCGCTCGTACTATCGTCACGTCAGCAAGGAGGCTGAATGACTGCACCATCGCAACTGCAATCCGGAGAACCAAAGGCGCCGGAAATCTCACGCTACCTGCGCAACCTCGACGCCGAGCGAAACGCGACCCTGCTGTACGAGCGGCTGGCCGAGAACGAAGTCAATGCCAGCCTGGCGACACTTTATCGCCGGCTGGCCGACACCGAGCGCCAGCACGCACAGTTTTGGGAGGAGCGGCTGCAGGCCTCGGGTGCCCAGGTGCCACCGTTTCGGCCCAACTGGCGCACACGAGTTCTGGGGGCATTGGCCGCGCGCTTTGGCGCCGGGTTTGTCATGCCGACGATTGCCGGCATCGAGCAGCAGGCTGGTGCGACGTACGACGGCCAGCCTGAGGCCGAAGCGGCCGGCATGCCGCAGCACGAACGCTCGCACGCACGGATTTTCCGCCAGCTGGCCAAAACGACAGATGGGCTGGAGGGCAGCGCCGTGGCCCGTTTCGAGGGGCGGCACCGGGCAGCCGGAGGGAACGCCTTGCGCGCCGGGGTGTTGGGCGCCAACGACGGCCTGGTGTCGGTATTCTGCCTGGTGATGGGGGTGGCGGGTGCCGGTGTCGGCAGCCGCGAGATCCTGCTCACCGGTTTTGCCGGGCTCATTGCCGGCGCCCTGTCGATGGCGTTGGGTGAGTGGCTGTCCGTACAGAGCTCGCGTGAGCTGTACCAGCACCAACTGAACATCGAGCGCGACGAGCTGGCCGCCGCGCCGGAGGAGGAGAAAGCGGAACTGGCGTTGATCTACCAGGCCAAGGGCGTGCCGGCCGATGCCGCGCAGCAGATGGCCGAGCGCCTGCTAGCCGACGAGGCCACGGCGCTGGACACCCTGGCGCGCGAGGAACTGAACATCGACCCGGCCGAGTTAGGCGGCTCGGCGTGGGAAGCGGCCATCACGTCGTTCGTGCTCTTTGCCATTGGCGCGATCATTCCGGTGTTTCCATACATCTTCTGGACCGGCACGACGGGCATCGTGGTCAGCGCAACGGTGAGTGCCATTGGTTTGTTCGCCATCGGCGCTGCAATCACCTTGATGACCGGGCGCAGCGTGTGGTACTCGGGGATGCGCCAGGTTCTGTTCGGCATGGTCGCGGCTGCGATCACGTTTGGCGTGGGACGGCTGATTGGGGTGAATGTCGCGGGATAGGGAGTCATGAAGTGGCAGGGCTCGTGAGAGAATCGCCCCAAAGATGCCAACTCTTAAAGAGTTGGCATCTTTGGGGAGGTGTCCATCTTGGCGAACGACCCATTTGCTGCATTTCCGACTTTAGTCGTTACCAGATCGGAGGGACGCGGCTATACTGTTGCCATGCGTTTGAGCGCTCGGGCCATCATCCTTGCTTCGATGTTGGTGCAGAGCCAAGAACACAGCCCCAGCCTGGCTTCCTAAAGGAGATATTCACACGTGACGAAGTTCTTGAGCAAGTGGTTTCGTAAATTTCACCGGTGGATCGCTGTGCCGACTGCGTTGGTGATCCCGGTGGCTGTGATCATCAAACTGTTCGGCGATCCGCAACTGGTAGCCGCCTGGGACAAACTGGACAAAATCCCGTCTGTGTTGATGCTGGTCATGGCCATCAGTGGGGCGTATCTGTTCCTGCTTCCCTACATCGTCCGAGGGCAGCGCAAGAAGAAGACGAGTTCCGTATCGAACGCCAACTCACCAGTCACGGAAGTCTGATGTCGAGATAGGGCCTGTAAAAGAATAACTCACCGTGATTTGCGGCGAATGCCGGCCATTTTGCAGGAGGTTATTCTTTTACAGGCCTACCAGGTAACTCCCCCCAACAGAGGAGTTCGCACCGGGGGGTGCGAACTCCTCCGTCGGGGGGGGGGGGGTGCCGCCCCGGGGGGGGTCGTGCTGCCGCCCCGGGGGGGGGCGGGCTGGCGCACCAGGGGGGGGCGTGCTGCCGCACCG
>CAYUCC010000131.1:0-10220 GCA_964443225.1 uncultured Anaerolineae bacterium | reverse complement strand
CCCCTCCAGTGCTACGATTCACTCAGGTTCACCGCAACCGGTCCTGTCCCCCCACAGCGCACAGGATACCACCCATGGCCACTGCGCCGTCTGGGAAGACCCGCACCGCGACCCTGTCCTCGCTGCCTCCCCTGGACACTGTCCTGCTCATTGGGTGCGCGATTGCCGTTACGGTTCCGCTGACGATTGCACCCTGGGCGAGCAACGCCTTCGAGCTCCCCAAAGTGACGCTGTTACGCGCCCTGGTGCTTGTCCTCGCGGCGCTTGCGGTGGCACGGTTCCTTGCCGACCGGCATTCGGCGGCGATGCAGGCCCGCCGGTGGCTGCAGCATCCCCTGGTGGTGACCGTCCTGGCCTTCACGCTGGTCCTTCTTCTGAGCACCCTCGTATCCACCGACCTCCGCATCAGTGTCTGGGGTTCCTACGAACGCCAACAGGGTCTGCTCACCTTGCTGGCCTACCTGGCGCTGTTTTTCATCACCGCCGTGGGGCTGCGCACCCGCCCACACGTCGACCTCCTGTGGCGCGCCCTGGTGTGGGCCAGCGCACCGGTGGTGCTGTACGGGCTGCTGCAGGCGCTCCGCGTCGACCCCCTGGGCTGGCAAAGCGATGCGGCCTCACCGGTCTTGTCGACGGTGGGGCGTTCCAATTTCCTGGGCACCTACCTGGTCCTGATCATTCCGCTGACGTGGAGCCAGCTCCTGGTGACGCGGACCCGAACCGGTCTCATGCTGTTGTGCGCCGGCCAGCTGACCTGCCTGGTGCTGAGCCATGCGCGCGGGGCGTGGCTCGGAATGGCCTTGGCCGGCGCGGCATTCGCCCTGGTATGGACCTGGACGACTGGCCGTCGCCGACTGGCCTGGCTGATCCTGGCGGGCTGTCTCCTGGCGATAGTGGTCATCATCGCGCTGGGCACTGTGTGGCTGGCACCCGAAGCACTCCCCCAGGCGCTGATCGTGCGTTCCGCACTGCCGCACCTGACCCAAGCGGTCAACCTGGACGCCGGCTCGATACGCGCCCGTCTCACGATCTGGCAGGCTGCATTGCCCCTGCTGCACGCGCACCCCTGGCTCGGGTATGGTCCCGAAACACTTCGTACGACCTTTGTCACCGTCTATCCGCCGCAGTTGGTCTACTACCAGGGGCGCCAGGCAGTGGTCGACCGCGCCCACAACCTGTGGCTCGACCTGGGTCTGAGCAGCGGACTGGCCGCTGTCCTCGCCTTTGGTGCTGTGCTGCTGACCTTTTTCTGGCTGGCCTGGCGCAGCCTGCGCGCGGCACCCGACCACTGGACATGCGCACGGTGGACCGCCCTGGCGGCTGCCGTCGGTGGACACCTGGTCACCCTGCAGTCCAGCTTCGAGGTCACCACGACGGCAACCGTGTTCTGGCTGCTGCTGGCCATGGCCGCGGCGCTGACGCGGCCCGGTGGTCTGACGGACGCCGGCCCCTCCCGTACGATCGTGGAACGCCGGCCCGCTGCTCGCCCCCTGACTCTGCTGGCCATTGCGTTGGCGCTGCTTCTCTGGCTCCCACTGGGTGTCCGCCCCCTGCTGGCCGACGCCGCACACTGGCAGTCACAACAGGCCGGCCAACCCCTGGATGCCCGTCTCGCCGCCGCGGTGCAGGCGGTCCGCCTCAACCCCAACGAACCGATCTACCGCCTGAACCTGGCCGCCCGCCTGATGGAACAGGGCGCGTGGCCGGCGGCCGCCGCCGAAGTCGAGCGTGCCGTGGCGCTGAACCCGGCCGACCCCGCCACCTGGGCGGCCCTGGGCGACCTGCAGGCACGCTGGGGTGAGCAGACCGCCGAACACCGCGCCGCGGCGGCGGCGGCCTACCGTCAGGCCGCCATCCTGGCACCGACCGTGGCCGCCTACCACACCGCCCTGGGACTGGTGCTCGTGCAGGACGGCCAACTCGCAGCGGGCACGCAGGAACTGCGGCGGGCCGTCGACCTCGACGCCACCGATGGCGTTGCTTACGCGTATCTTGGCGATGCGCGCCTGGCCCAGGGGCAGGTGGCCGATGCCAAATGGGCCTATGAGCGTGCGATCTACTGGGAACCCACATTCGCCCGTGCCTATGCGGGTCTTGCCCACTGTTATGCCCGGCTTGGTGACACTGCTACCGCGGCGGCGATGCGGGCCCGTGCCCAACAGCTGGTCGCGGAAAAACGATGAGACCCTGGTTTTGCACCAGTATCGAAACGAGGTGAAGGATGAAAACCTTGGTGGTCCTCTGTGCTGTTCTACTGACTGTCTCCTTGGTTGCTGCTGCGCCGCCAACACCGCCCGACGCCGTGGTGGCCGGCAAAATCAACTACCAGGGGCGTCTGACCAACAGCAGCGGTCTGCCCCTGGATGGCACGTACCCCATGCGCTTCCAGGTCTACGACGATGCCGCCGTTGGCACGCTCCTCTGGGACAGCGGCGTTTTCAATGTGGCCGTGGATAACGGCCTCTTCAACGCCATCCTCTCGGTCGACCCTGCGGACTTCGATGGGCGGGCCTTGTGGCTGCGCCTCTACGTGAACGGCGAATGGCTGACGCCGCGCCAGGAGCTGTCGCCGGTGCCCTACGCCTTGAGTCTGCGTCCCGGCGCCCAGGTGCGCGGCGAACCGACGGCGTGGACCGGCTGGGTGTTCAACGTGACGATGGACGGGGCGTATCCGCAGGCCAGTGCCGTGACCGGTGTGACCGCCACCGGCTCTGCGGTACGCGGCGAGTCGGCCGGCGGACTGGGTATCTACGGTTACACCCAGGACGGTTATGCCGTCTATGGCAGCGATACAGGCACGAGCGCAGCGCGTGGTTACGGCGGTTACTTCACCAGTGACAACGGCATTGGCGTATATGGCTACAGCGCTGCGAACCGGACCTATGCCAACACCCTGGCACCCGGGGTCTATGGGCGCAGCCTGCAAGGGGTGGGTGTCTACGGTGTCAGTGATGCCTCCTACGCCGGCGTGCGCGGCGAGAGCACCGACGGCCCGGGTGTCTATGGCCGCAGTATCAATAGCCACGGCGTTTCGGGCATTACCGGCAGTGATGACATCGGTGATGCCGGCGTTTACGGCCTTACCACGGGTGCCTACGGCGTGTACGGCTTCCAATCCGGCACTAGTAGCGGCCTGGGCGTCTACGGCCGCACGGATGGCAATGGTTCGGGCACGTCTGGGGTCAGTTACAGCACCGGCAACGGCGCCTGGGGTTACAGCGCCGAAGGCAACGGCGTGCACAGTTCCACCGCTCGCGCCGACAACAACTACGGCGTGTACACCTCCGATAACCTCTATTCGCTCAACTATCACTCCCTCGGCGCGGCCATGCAGGTCGTACAGAACGGCGACCGTAGTGCACTCGAACAAGGTGACGTGGTGGTCATAGCCGGGGTGGGTGAGTCGCCGGTGGCGGGAGTACCGTTGCTGCACGTACGCAAAGCGGACGCGGCCAACAGCCGCGGTGTGATCGGTGTCGTCCATGCCACCTATTCGGCCGCCTGGCTCGAAGACCCCGCGGCGCTCGACCCAACGGGCGCCACCGGTCGGGACGCAGCGCTGCCACCCACCCGGCCAGGCCCCGCGGCACCGGGTGAGTATCTGTTGATCGTCGTGCGTGGCCCGTGCCTGGTCAAGGTCGATGCAAGCACGGCCGCGATCGAGACGGGGGATCTGTTGGCGGCGGCTCCCTTGGCCGGCCATGCTGGCCGTGCAGCCGAGATCAACGTGGACGGGGTGCAGCTCGCCGCGCCGGGCACCGTCCTGGGCAAGGCGTTGGCACCACTGGCGTCGGGCCAGACGCTGTTGTACGTCTACGTGACCTTACAGTAGGAGGCCAGCATGCAAACGAAAATTGCGTTTCTGCTGCTGCTGGTGATCGTCACCGCCGGTGTGGTCCAGGCCCAGACCTCCACCACCTACGACCTGACCTGGCACGTGATCGGCGGTGGGGGCGCGCCCATCAGCTCGGCCAGTTATGCCGTCAACAGCACCGCCGGCCAGGGATCGGCCAGCCCACCCACTGCCGCCAGCGCCAGCTACATCGTCACCGGTGGCTACTGGCGCTGCGCGATTGCGCATGACGTCAACGATGACGGCGTCGTGACGATCTACGACATCCAGGTCATCGCCGACGCCTGGGGCGACCTCCCCGCCCCCGGCTACGCCGACCGCGACGGCGATGGTGACGTCGACATGGTCGACATCCAGCTCGTCACCGCGCATTGGGGGTTGATCTGTTAGCTGCGGGTTTCACGGCACAACGCACATAGAACACACAAGGAAACCGTACAAATCTTTTGTGTGTTCTGTGTCTTTGTGGTAAATTCTATCATTCGCAGGTTTCCTCGTAGGCCAACCGAAGGAGCAAACCAACCATGACACCAGAAGAACAGCTCAAACAGCTGCAGCAGCAGCTCGATATCCTCAAGACGCAGAAGGAGATTGCCGACCTGCAGGCGGGTATGCAGCAGAAGCCGGCCGAGGTGCAGCAGGCGATCGCCCAGGCCGAGAGTGCGGCCGCCGCGGCGCGTAAGGCGACCCTGGAGGCGATCGTGCCCAAGGGGGAGAGCAAACCGCGCGAGGGGTCGGTGACGACCGACGAGAAGTTCGGTTACCTGGCCACGCTCGTCGCCTACCAGGTGATGCGGGCGTGTGCTGCCACGGTGGCCAAAACCATCTCCGACAAGCCGCTGGCGGACGGCCCCGCCAGAATTCTCATCGTCGACGAGCGTAACGTGGCCCAGGGTGACTTGGCGCTGGTACAGGTCGAGCGCCAGTTTGACCTCTTCGGTACCCAGTTCGATGCCGGGGTGCGGCAGCTGGACCACCTGCGGGAGGAGATGGAAGCCAACTATCCCCCAGCCGCGGCGATGGGTGGGCTGGAGGTTCAGGGGCCCGACACGGAAGCGGGCCAGCTCGAGTTCCTGCCTGCGGCGGGTGTTGCATCCTTCGCAGCGGCCGCGCCGGCGATCGTCAGCTCGGTGGCGGACATCATCGGCTTCTTCAAGACCGACTACACGGTCACGGGGCAGACGTTCGATTTGAGCGGTGATGCTCTGGTGGCCGAGGTCGCCGGCCGGATCACCAGGCATCACGTGCAGATTTTCAACTTTAATCTGGTGCGTGAATCGGGGCTGGTCAACCGCTGGTCGCAGCTGGTCGAAAAGAAGCTGTCGCTGAGCCAGAGCAAGGGTGCGGTCGAGACACAGGTTGTGCAGCCGCTGACGGCGCGCATCGCGGCGGCGCCGGCCGCGCGCGCCGCACTGCAGGCGCAGCTCGACCCGCTCATCACGACCGACGAAGCGCAGCGCGCAGCCCTGCGCAAAGAACTGGCCGAGCTCCAGAAAGCGCTCCGGTTCGACGAGGATTTTTTGCGCCGTGCCCAGGGCGCGATCAGCAGCGCCGATACGCTGGCGCAGGCCTTCACCGAATTCACGGCGTCCTTGACCACAGCACCCGACGCGTCGACGCCGCCGCTGTGGCTGCAGGCCGCTGTGCGGCAGCAGATCCGCGAGCAGCGGATCACCCACCTCTTGTATCTGAAGATCGTCTCCAGCGGCGGGGAGGCCATCACCAAAAAGAGCTTCTGGCGTTCCGGCCAGACCTCGTACCTGGGCGGCGCCGTGGTGACTTACGTCCTGGCCACGATCGATGGTAAGGTAGAGCTGGCGGGCAGCGAGGTGAGCCTGGGACAGTTGGATCACCAGTACTCCCAGCCCACAGCGACCACCCTGCGCGCAGTGCCCTTGGGTTGAGAACATTTTAGATTTTGGATTTTGGATTTTGGATTTTGGATTGATTTGGCGATGGCAGGAGAACCTATGGCATCGAGCCATTTGGCAGACAACGCAGTGGATTACCTGCGCGTGCTGTGCCAGGATATTCTGGGCCGGGCGGTTGGCAGTGGGGGTAACCGGGCGGCGACCGCCTTTTTTGCCGAGACTGTGGCCGCCTTTGGCTTCGACGTGGCTACCCCCGCGTTCGACTGCATCGACTGGGTGAGTGACGGGGCGGCGCTGGACGTGGACGGGGTGCCATTTGACGTGCTGCCCAGCCCGTATTCCCTGGGCGGCCAGGCCCAGGCGCCGCTGGCGGTGGCGTCCACGCTGGCGGAGTTGGCGGCGGTGGATGCTGGGGGCAAAATCCTCCTGCTGCGCGGCGAGCTGGCCCAAGAGCCGCTGATGCCCAAGAACTTCGAGTTCTACAACCCCGACGAGCACCGCCAGATCATCGCCCAGCTCGAACGCCAGCAGCCCCTCGCCGTGGTGGGGGCGACGGCCCGCAGCCCGGCGCTGGCCGGCGCGCTCTACCCCTGCCCGCTGATCGAAGATGGTGACTTCGACATTCCCTCGGTCTACCTGACCGCAGAAGAGGGCGCACGCCTGGCAGGTTTTGCCGGCCAGACGGTCACGCTGACGATCCGGGCGCAGCGGCTGCCCAGCACCGGCTGCAACGTGGTGGCGACGCGCGGCGGGGCACGGCGTGTCGTGTTCTTTGCCCACATCGACGCCAAGGCGGGCACGCCCGGCGCCATCGACAACGCTGCCGGGGTGACCGTGCTGCTGCTCGTGGCCGGGCTGCTGGCCGATTACGCCGGCCCGTTGGGGATCGAGATCGTTGCCCTCAACGGGGAGGACTACTACGCCAACCCCGGCGAGATGTTGTATCTCCGTGAGAACGCCGGCCGCTTCGACGAGATCGTGCTGGGCATCAACATCGATGGTGTGGGCTACCGGCGCGGGCCGACGGCGTTTTCGCTGTACGAGTGCCCGCCCCAGATCGAGGCGCTGGCACGGCATGTGCTGACCGCCGACCCCGGCATCGTCGAAGGTGAGCCGTGGTACCAGGGGGACCATTTCCTTTTCCTGATGCACCAGCGCCCGGCACTGGCGGTCACCTCGGCGGCAATCGAAGAACTGCTCGGCGAGATCGTGCACACGGCGCGCGACACGCTGGAGATCGTCGACCCGCTGCGGCTGGCAGGCACCGCGACCGCCCTGGCCGCGCTCATCCGGCAGTTGGACGACCACGCCTGACCGCGAAACGGCGGGATCAAGAAGCTGTGAGGAGTCCGCACCTGGGGGTGCGGACTCCTCACGACACACACACGGTCCGCACCTGGGGGTGCGGACTCCTCACAACACGCAGCCGGTCCGCACCTGGGGGTGCGGACTCCTCACGACACGCACACGGTCCGCACCTGGGGGTGCGGACTCCTCACGACACGCACACGGTCCGCACCTGGGGGTGCGGGCTCCTCACAACACGCACACGATCCGCACCTGGGGGTGCGGACTCCTCGCTGCCACGTTTCTTGTAGAAAACATGAGGCCATTGGCCTCATGAGCAGCCTGGTGGTTACGTTCGATGCACCCCGTGCGGCCTGCGCCCCTGTTTGCGCGATCGGTCTGGCGTGTTATACTTGGCCGCGCAGACCGTCCCACGACGGTGTCCGATTCTCAAGCACCAGGAGGAACCCACCACGATGTCCAACCAGGAAACCAACGACCCGCGACGCCCGGTATGCGCCGTGATCCGGCCCCATGCCACCTACGCCGGTCGCCAGGGATTGACCTACGAGGCCGGCATATCGGCCGAGAGTGTCGGCGCGCAGGCGATCTGCATGCACCTGCTGCGGCTGCCGCCGGGGGCGCGGGCCCACCCGCACCTGCACGCCAACCACGAAACAGCGATCTACCTGCTGTCCGGACGGGCGGCGATGTGGTACGGCGAGCAGCTCGAGCAGCACCTGGAGATGGAAGCGGGCGACTGGCTCTACATCCCGGCCGGGGTGGTGCACCTGCCGTACAATCCGGGCAGCGAGGACGCGGTGGCGGTCATCGCCCGCACCGACCCCAACGAGCAGGAGAGTGTCGTCGTGCGCGAGGACCTGGTGCCGCTGACCGGGAATCGATTCGAGGGGAGATCATAAGCATGCGTTACAAACTGTTTGGCCGCAGCGGCCTGCGGGTATCGGAGCTGGCGTTGGGCACGATGACCTTTGGGCCGGAGTGGGGTTGGGGCGCGGACAAACCGACCAGCCAGGCCATCTTCGACGCGTATGCCGATGCGGGCGGCAACTTCATCGACACCGCCAACCGCTACACCGAGGGTACCAGCGAGCGTTACGTCGGCGAGTTCATCGCCCGCGACCGCGAGCACTTTGTCCTGGCAACCAAGTACACGCTCAAGATGCGCCAGGGTGATCCCAGCTTCAGCGGTAACCACCGCAAGAACCTGATGCAGTCGGTGCAGGCCAGCCTGCAGCGGCTCAACACCGATTACATCGACCTCCTGTGGCTGCATGCCTGGGACTTCACCACGCCGGTGGAGGAGGTTCTGCGCGGGCTGGACGACCTGGTGCGCCAGGGCACCGTGCACTACGTCGGCATCAGCGACACGCCGGCGTGGGTTGTTTCGCACGCCAACGCCATTGCGGACCTGCGCGGGTGGTCGCGTTTCGTCGGTCTGCAGATCCGCTACAGCCTGGCCGACCGTTCGGCTGAGCGCGAGCTGCTGCCGATGGCGCGTGCGCTGGACATCGCCGTGACGCCGTGGAGCGTGCTGGGTGCGGGGGTGCTGACCGGCAAGTACAACGCCGATCCCCAGGCCGCAGGGCGTGTGGCGCGTTGGGGGCCGGCGGCGCGTGACCTGGCGCTGGCCGATGCTGTGCGCACACTGGCGGGTGAGATCGGCTGCACCCCATCGCAGCTGGCGATTGCCTGGGTGCTGGCGCAGCAGCGCCCGCACACTGCACCGATCATCCCGATCCTGGGGGCCAGCCGGGTGGAGCAGCTCACCGACAATTTGGGCGCCTTGCAGGTGGCGCTCAGCGCCGACCACCTCGCCCGTCTCGACGCGGTCAGCGCCATCGAGCTCGGTTTCCCGCACGAATTCCTGACCAGCGACAACATCCTGGACCTCGTGTTTGGTGGGACGTACCACCAGATCGACAATCACCGGCGGGTGTGAGTCGGGCCGTCCGCGTGGGGATCGGTTTGGGCAGGGGATCGAAAACGCTTTTTTGTGGAACCACCAAGGCACCAAGACACCAAGGTTTTTAGTGGTTGTTCTTGGCGTCTTGGTGGTTCCCTTCACAACACCAGCCGCTGGATACCGTCCTTGATGCGTGGCACGTTGAAGTTCATCAAAAATCCCAGCCGGTGACCGGTCAGCTTGAGGTAGGTGAGCACCTGGGCGGTGTGCACCGGCAGCAGGGCCTCGACTGCCTTGAGCTCGATGAGCACCGTGTCTGCGACCAGCACGTCGATGCGGAAACCGGCGTCGAGTTGGACGCCGTCGTAGACCACGGGCACGAACACCTGGCGCTGAGTTTGCACGCCTCGTTTGTTTAGCTCATAGGCCAGGCAGACCTCATAGACCGTTTCGAGGAAGCCGGGGCCGAGGGTGGTGTGCACGTGGTAGGCTGCGTCGACCACCTTGCGCGCGATGGCGTTGGCAGGCGCGGGAATTGGTTGGGGCATGGGTAGGAACCTCCTTCTTGTTGAACCACTGACGCACAAAGGGACTGTATTTGTTTGATGGAACCACCAAGGCACGAAGACGCCAAGAATTGACACTAATTCAACTTGGTGCCTTGGTGCCTTGGTGGTTCATGACTCCGCCGGCTGGACCGGCAGACCGATCTGCACCGTGCTGCCGTGGGGGGTGCTGGTGATCGTAACGCGACCGCCATGAGCGGCGGCGGTGGTGTGGACCTGGCGCAGACCGAGGCCGAGGTGCGGGCCGGGGGCGCCGTTGGTGGTTGTGTTGCTCCGCAGAGCTTCGAGGATGCTGGTGGGGATGCCGGGGCCGCTGTCCTGCACGGCGATGGACCAGGTGCCGTTGTCGAGCCGGCTGTGCACGGTGATGGCACCGCCGGGTGGTGTGTGGGCCAGGGCATTGTCGAGCAGGTTGAGGATGGCGCGCTGAAGTTGTTCGACGTCGAGGGCGATGGTCGTCGGGGTGCCGTCGATGGCGAAGGTGACCGGCACTGGGGGGTCGTTGTAGTAGCGAGCCAGACCCGGGGCCACAGCCTGGATCGCGGCCAGGATATCGGCGCCCCGGATGGTTTGCACTTTGTGCTGTGTCTGCTGAATGCTGGCGCGGGCCACTTCGAGCAGGTTGCTGACCAGGCGGTTGGCGCGCTGGTTGGCCGCGCGCGCGGCGGTGAGCAGGCTCGTATTGTCGGCTCCGTTGGGTGCTATCTGCATGAATT
>CAYUCC010000130.1:0-10289 GCA_964443225.1 uncultured Anaerolineae bacterium | reverse complement strand
TTCGGCCGCCGCGTGCTGGCCGCGCACCAGCAGGCTGTCGCCCAGCGTTTCGTGCAAGCGTGCGAGCTGTTCCGGCGGGGGCGGCGCCTGCGCAGACAGTGCGAGAGCGCGGCGGGCGTGGCCGATGGCCTCCTGATGGGCGTGCAGGCGCTGGGCCGCCGACGCGGCCTGTACGAGGCAGCGGATGGCCTCCGCTGCCTCGGCGGCGCGGTCGTAGTGCCCGGCCACCGCGGCCCAGGCCGGGTCGCCGCGCGGCGGCCGCGCCCCGTCCAGGGCCTCGGCCGCACGGCGGTGCAGGATGCGCCGGCGCCAGGGGCTGATCTGGTCGTACACCGCCTGGCGCACCAGGTCGTGGCTGAAGCGCTGCGGCTCGCCTCCCTCCAGCAGTTGGCGTCGCGCCAGCTCGTCCAGCCCCTGCGCCGTCTCCAGGCCGGAGCGGCCGGCCGTCTGCGCCAGCAGACCGAGCGTCACGTCGGGGGCCAGCACCGCGGCCGTCTCCAGCACCTGCCGCCCCAGCGGGCTGAGACGCCCCAGGCGCCGCTGGATGGCGGCCTGCACCGTGCCGGCCAGGGGCAGGCGTTCGGGCGGATCGGCCAGGCGGCCGGCCTCCAGCAGCGCACGCACCGTCTCCAGCACGAAGAAGGCGTTGCCGCCGGTGGCCGCATGGATGGCCGCGGCCACGGCGTGGGGGTCGGCGGGCGCCTGGGGCAGGTGGGCCAGCAGCACGGCCACGTCGCCCGCGGACAGGCGGGCGAGTTCGATCTCGGCCAGACGGCCCGGCCGGGCAAAGGCGCGCTTCACATCGGCCAGGACATCGGCCTCGGCCGGGCGGCAGCTGGCCAGCAGGCAGATGCGGCTGCCGTCCAGCCAGCGCGGCAGCGCGGCCAGCCAGCCCAGCGTCGCCGGGTCGGCCCAGTGCAGGTCGTCCAGGCAGAGCAGCAGCGGCCCCTGGCTGGCCAGCCCCAGGAAACAGCGGCTCAGGGCCTCGAACAGCCGCGCCTGCGCCTGCGCTGGCGCCACCGCCACCGGCTGAGGCAGATCGGGGAAGACCTCGGCCAGCTCGGGCAGCAGGCGGCCGGCCTCGGCCAGCCAGATGGGCCGGATGCCCTGCCAGCGGCCGGGCCAGGCCAGCGCCTGGCGGAGCGCCTCGCTCACGGCGCTGTAAGGGGATGTTTCGCCGCCCGGCGGGCTGCCGCTGGCCAGCACCGTGACGCTGGATTCGTGGGCGAAGGTCTGCATCAGTCGCGATTTGCCGATGCCCGGCTCGCCGGAGACGAGGATCAGCCCGCCGGCGCGCAGACGGCGATAGGCCTGGGTGAGGGTGTGCAGCGCATCGGTGCGGCCCACCAGGGGCAGATCGAGGCTGGGCAGCACCGTCCAGCGTGGGGGGAGCGGCGGCTGCGGCGCGCGGGCGGCGATCGCCGCTTCGTAGGCGGCTCGCGTCTCCGGCAGCGGCTTGACCCCCAGCTCCCGTTCCAGGATCATGACGCACTGCTCGAACTGGCGGGCGGCGGCGTTACGCTCACCGCGGGCGGCGTAGAGCTCGATCAGGCGGCGGTGCATCTCCTCGGCCAGCTCGTCCAGGGCCAGCGCCCGCCGGGCGTACTCGATTGCGGCGTCCAACTCGCCGGCGGCGCGGCGGGCGTCGACCAGGCCGGCCAGCGCGGCCAGGCAGCGCCGTTCCAGCTGCGCCTGCACCTGCGCCTGCCAGTCGCCGTACTCAGGATTGTCGGGCAGGGAGAAGCCATCGAGAAAGGGACCGCGGTAGATAGCCACTGCCTGCGCCCACGCGCCGGGGTCAGAGGTCGCGGTCAGCCGTGCGAAGGCCGTCGCATCGCACCAGAGCCGCGTTGGGTCGAGGCCGGCGGTGCTGTGGTCGGCCAGCAGCAGCGACGCGTCGGGCAGGGTGCTGCGCAGAGCGCTCAGCAGGCGTTTGAGGTTTTGGCGCGCCTCCAGATCGGGGAGATCGGGCCAGAAAAGGTAGGCCAGCCGGTCGCGCGGCGCGGGCGCGGCTCGACTGAGACTTCGGCGAGCTCGGTCGAGCCGAGCCCAGTCGAGCTGCTCGCCGAAGTCAGCGGTGTAGGCCAGGTAGAAGAGCAGGCCGCGTACCTGACGCCGCGCCACGTCGAAGGGCTCGCCGCGCCAGGTGAGCTGCGGCGGCCCCAGGAGATTGATGTGTAGCTCTGCAACGGGAGTCATGAACTTCGCCTCCAGAAAGTTGCCATCTTTTCAAAAGATGGCAACTTGACCTTACCCGTCGACGGCGATGTATTTGGCGGCGATGTAACCAAACGTCATCGACGGTCCAATGGTGCTGCCGGCGCCGGGATAGGTGTTGCCCATCACCGAGGCGGCGTTGTTGCCGGTGACGTACAGGCCGGGGATCACGGAGCCGTCCTCGCGCAGGACGCGCGCGTGCTCGTCCATCACCAGCCCGCCCTTCGTGCCGAGATCGCCCGCCACCATCTGCACGGCGTAAAACGGCGGCTTTTCGAGCGGCGCCAGGCAGGGATTGGGCTTCACTGTCGGGTCGCCGTAGTAGCGGTCGTAGGCGCTCGCCCCACGATGGAAATCTTCGTCCACACCGCGGCGGGCAAAACGGTTGAAGCGTTCCACCGTCGCGACGAGCGCCTGGGGGTCGAGACCGCAGCGGTGCGCCAGCTCCTCCAGCGTGTCGCCGCGTTTGAAATAGCCGCTCTCGAGATAGGCTTCGGGAACCGGCTGCAGCGGGAACAGCGTGCCGAAGATGTATTTGCGGCGATAGCGACCGTCCATGATGAAGGTAGCGGGGATGTGCGGCACTGCGGCGGTGTGCTTTTCGTACATCGCGTGCACGACTTCGACGTAGGAAGCCGATTCATTCGTGAATCGCTGGCCGGCGGCGTTGACCATGATCCCGCCGGGGTACGCACGCTCGCCGACGTGAAACATCACCGGTGCGTTCGGCGGGACGCTGGTGGGTCCCCACCAGGCATCATCCATCAGGTCGATCTTTGCGCCGACCGCCATCCCCGCTTGGATCGTTTCGCCGGTGTTGGCAGCGGCAGCGGAACTCCACGTGTGGTTGACGGGTGGCTTCTGATAGCGTTCACGCATCGCCTGGTTGTGGGCGAATCCGCCCGCGGCCAGAATGACGCCCTTGTTGGCGCGTATCCGCACCGGCTTCCCCTCCTTTTCGACGACGACCCCCACGCACGCCCCATCTTGCATGACCAATTCCCTGAGCGGTGAGTTCAGCCAGATGGGCACGTTTTCATCCTTGAGCGAGAGGCGCAGCCGTGCGATCAGGGCCTGGCCAAGCGCCAGGTATTTGACGCCGGTCAGCACATTGAAAATCGTGCGCACGCCCACGTTGAGCGCCGTCCGCTTACCCGCCCAGGTGGAGGTGATCATCCCCAGTTTGTTGTATTCGCTGGCGGTGAAGGCCAGCCCCGCCGGGACCTTGATGCTCATGGGGAGCAGCTGGTCGAGGTCTTTGCCCAGTTTGGCGCCGTCGAAGGGCGAGCCTTCGATGGCGCGGCCGTCGGCCATGCCGCCGGGACGTTCGGGGTAGTAGTCGGCGTAGCCTTTCGAACGGTGAAAGCGGACGTGGGAATGGTCCACCAGGTACCGGACCATCTCGGGGGCGTTTACCAGGTAGGCATCTTGCAGGGACTGCGGCGTGCGATCCCCGATGGTGTGCTGCAAGTAGGTGCGCGCCTTTTCCATAGAATCGTCCAGGCCATCCTGCTGGAGCAGGTAATTGTTCGGAATCCACAACCCGCCCCCCGAAAGCGCCGTCGAGCCGCCGTAGTAGGCCGACTTTTCGACCATCAACACGTCGAGCCCAGCCTGCCTGGCGACCAGCGCGGCGGTCATTCCTCCACCGCCCGTGCCGGCCACAATGACATCGGTCGAGTGATCCCAGTCTGACATTTTCATCTCCATTGGAATAGGTGGTGGACTAAGTGGTGCAGCCATTCTAACAGCAGTTCCGCTATCTTCCAATCTGCGACCCGTGTCCCGGGGATTGGCCATTCAATGGTGCCGAGAACTTTTTCACCGGTGATGATGTTGCCCTGCGGCCGCGCGTTGGGATTCGTGCCGATTCCGAGTTCGGCGATGAATTGTCCGGTGGCCTCCACTGAATTCTAGCACAAGACGCCAGGCGTTGGGTATCGCTTTCCGATACAAAATGGGTCAGGTTTCGGCGGGCGAGCAAAGTTGCCAACTTTCCAAAAGTTGGCAACTTTGCGTGCTGCTCGTCAATATACGATCTCTTTACGATCGTTTTGTACACTACGGGAGAAGTGCACCAACCGACTCTATCCCTCGCACCGAAGGAGCACACACATGATTCGTATGGTTTTCACCCCTCGTTGGCGCCTGGTCTGGGCGGCATTGGCGCTTGGTTTTGGACTGCTGCTCTGGCCGGGGGCGGGTTCTGTGCACGCGGACGATGGCGACGCAGGGTCCGTTCACGGTCCCGCCAGCCAAACCACCGTGTTCCTGCCCATGATGACCCACCACCGCCTGCCAACCACCGACGATCTGATCGAACAGGCGCGCAAGCGTGGGGACATCAACGCGGAAACCGCCTTGATCTACCGGGTGTTCGCCGTGTTTGGTGATTCGCGCCTGCCCGACCGGCTGCGCGGCGACGACAGCGGCGTGGTGGACTCCGACGCCGTGGCCGAGGCGACGCGCCGCTTCGAAACGCTGACGCCGGCCGCGCGCCAGACGCTGGTTTCCTTCCTGGTTCCACCGGTGTACGCCGGCAGCTGGTACGATCAGCGCATCCATGGGACGGCGGGCACGGTGGTCGACGCCGAACCGGCCGATCGCATCAGCGATCGCTGCAACGAGATCGCCCAAGGCGGGCTGATTCCGCTGGAAACCGATCACTTCGTGGTCTGGTTTCCGCCCAACGACAACGCCTATTGGCAGCGCGCGCTGTCGATCAGCGACAACCTGGAGACGCGCATCCATCCCATTCTGACCGACCTGCTGCGAACGCCGTTGAGTGATGCGGGCCTGGGCTGCAATCCCAGCGATGGCCGTCTGGATGTCTACCTGGTTGATAACGCCGTCCTCGGTTTCGAAAATGCCCTGGCGCTGGTCAGCCCCTATCCTGGCCGTGGCTGCCGGGCAACACCCACCTACATGCTGGTGCTCAGACCCAGCTCGTCCGAAACCAACACCATTGTGCATGAATTCATGCACATGATCCAGTTTGCCTACAACCCGGCGGCCGGCTGTTACGATCCGTGGTGGCTGGAGGCAACGGCCAACTGGGCGATTGACTACTTCGAGCGCATGGACGGCCAGCCCGATGCACAGACCGAACACGACTATGCCACATCGTACCTGGAATCGGCCTGGCGCTGGCTGGACGACATCACCGGCATCCGCGAGTACGGTGCCTACCTGTGGCCCTTCTACATGACCCAGTACACCGGCGCCTATCGCCCCCAACTGCTGGCGCAGATCTTTTCTGCCACCGAAAACGCTGCCAACGGCGACCTGTACCAGGTCATCAACAGCCGCATCACGGGCGGGTGGGCGCAGCGCTGGCCGGAGTTTGCCCTGCTCAACCTGAACCTGCCGCCTCACAACCGCTATGAAGCGTGGGACAACTTCCAGAAGCGCTGGCGGGTGGACTGGCGTATGGTGACGTCACAGGTGGCGCTGGCGGGCGACCCCTATTGGGTCTACTATCCTGCTGGCAGTTCCGCCGGCGATCCGCTCACCGTGCCCGACCTGGGCATCTACTACGAGGAGATCACGATCGCCGGCGACGTGCGCATGTGGGCGTTTGATAACACCTTCTACAACATGCCCCACATGCGCGTGCAGGCGCTGCTCTACCGCGCCGGGCAGGGCTGGCAAGGGCCGGAAGATTGGTCGCAGCGTAAGTGGAGCCTGTTCTGCCAGGACAACCCAGCAGAACGGGTACTGAAGGTGCTCCTGATCATCAGCAACAGCAACTGGCAGCGGCGCAACGACCGCATCGCACCCAACGGCGACCTGCGCCTGGTGAGCAGCGATGTGCCCTGCGCCGGCTGGCAGGGAACCAGCAACTGGCAGATGGTGGGAAGCTCCTGGACTGCGGAGAGTCGGGTTGACTACACCCTGCGCGGTGAGGCGACGCCAACCTTCACCGTGACAGGGCGCACCCTGAGCGGCGATCAGGTGCAGCTGGAGTACCAGCCGACAGCCGGCAGCGGCACCTGGCTGACGACGTTTACCGCGCTGAATCTGCAGACCGGGCAAACGACCAGCTGTACGCGCACGGGCGGCGGCGCGCTCAGCGCCAGCCTGGGTGCTTTGCGTATCATCGAGGACTTGAGCGGTGAGACGATGCATCGCCAGTTCTATGCGGCAGGCCTCATCCCGGCGCCTGATCGCTGTGAGGTGTTCACCACCTGGACGCACATCCCCTGGCTGCAAACCGATCTACGTGACTCCGACCTGCGCCCCTGGCCGGCCTCGGCGCCGCACGGCCGGCTGCAGGGCAGTGACAGCTTGACGCAGACCAGCAGCAACTCGACCAGCACAACGACCACGACGTGGAATTTGACGGGGGTGACGGTGCCGTAGCGGGTCGCCTGCCACGACGGCAGCCAACGATCGAGCGTAATCGATGGTTGTGCTCAGGCAAGGTGACCCGGTGGGACGAGTACGAGTAGGAGTACGAGTGCCGTCGTACTCCTACTCCTACTCGACCCTTGCCGCAGATCTGAGTCGTAGCGGGTCACTTGCCGCGACGGCAGCCAACGATCGAGCGTAATCGATGGCGATGCTCAAGCCAGGTCACCCACTAATCCTCTGCGGGTGGCGCAAAGCCGTAAGGCCAGCGCGTGCCTGCATCGTAACGCACCGCCACCAGAACGGCATCTTGCAGCACCGCGACCGCCAATTCGGCCCCGCGCACGAATGGTGAATGTTGCCCCTTGTTTACGACGCCTCGCCCTCTTCCTGGCCGCCGGCCGGCAGTGAGAAGTGCGTGCGATCTCTGTCTCCCCAAGCGCCCGGTTCAAGTGGCTGAATGGTGGGCACTGTGTTATAATCTTCCCAGTGCCTTCAAGAAATGGCATCGGTCGTCCCATGAGAAGGAGCTGCCATGTTCCCCAACAAGCGTGATCTGCTCGACAAGATACATCTGGGAGAAGACAGCTACCTGGAGCTCAAGGAAGTACGTTTCAGTGGTGAGCGGGTCAGCGCACCAGCGCGCAACGACCTGGCTGACGAGCTGGCTGCCTTCGCCAACAGCCGTGGCGGCGTGCTGGTGTTGGGTGTGGAAGATAAGACCCGCGAAATTCTTGGCATCCCCCAAGAACGGCTCGATGCCGTCGAAAACCTGGTGCGTGAGGCGTGCAACGACTCGATCCATCCCCCCATTCTGCCGGCTATCGAACGATTGACGCTGCCCAACCACGCCGGGGAGATGGTCGCACTGCTGCGCGTGGACGTGCCGCACAGCCTGTTTGTGCATCAAAGCCCGGGCGGCTATCGGCACCGCGTGGGCAGCAGCCAGCGCCAGATGTCACCCGAATACCTGGCACGCCTCTTCCAGCAGCGCAGCCAGACCCGGCTGATCCGCTTCGACGAACAGACCGTGTCGGCGGCTACACTACAGGACCTGCTCCCACAAGAGTGGGAGCGCTTCGCCACCCCACGTACGCATGACACACCGGAAAGCCTGCTGCAGAAACTGGGGATGGCGCGATCCGACGAGGACGGAACCCTGCGACCAACGGTGGCCGGCGTTTTGTTGGCCGCAGTTGAGCCACAGCGCTTCTTACCCAACGCATACATTCAGGCCGTGGCTTATCGCGGGACCACGGTCCGGCCAGACGGTAACCACCTCTACCAACGCGACGCAGAGGATATTACTGGCGTGCTGGACGAGCAAATCTTCGCAGCGGTCGATTTCGTGCGCAAGAACATGTTCGTGCGGGCGAGCAAGGGATTGGGTCGTCAAGACCTACCGCAGTACGATCTGATCGCGGTCTTCGAGGCTGTCGTCAATGCGGTGGCCCACCGCGATTACTCCATGTATGGTGCCAAGATTCGTCTGCGTATGTTTGACGACCGGCTGGAACTGTACGTGCCTGGTTCCATTCCCAATACGCTCACCATCGAGAGCTTGCCTTATCGCCAGTTCGCCCGCAACGAGACCATCACCAGCCTGCTAGCGCGCTGCCCGGTGCGCAGCAAGTCGCCCGAACTGCAGGCGCATCGCAACCACATCATGGACAAGCGGGGCGAGGGCGTGCCGTTGATCTTGAGCCGCAGCGAGCAGCTCGCTGGCCGCCGGCCAGTCTACCGTCTGCTGGACGACGCGGAGTTGATGCTAACGATCTACGCCGCGGGTGAGGATATCGAGCAGTGATCTGCACTGATCGTTATCTTAGGGCTAGTAAAAGAATAACTTCCCGTGATCTGTGACGAATTCCAGCCGTTTTGCTGGAAGTTATTCTTTTACTAGCCCTTACCTGACAATCAACAGAAGAAAGCCTATTGTACTCCATCACGCCGTCTGCGGCACCGAGAGGGCACCGAGCTGCATCAGCAAACTGACGTCGTCATCCTTGCGCCAGAACTCGACGATCCGCCCATCGACCACCCGAAACAACTCCAGCCCGTTGACCACGACCGACTTGCCGCTGGGGCCGAGGAACATGAACTGGCCGTTGTGGGTGGCGTAGTGCGTGTGCAGCACCGAGACGTAGTCACCCTCGGCCATCACGGCTTCGACGACAACGCGGTGATGGGGAAACGCAGCATCGAACAGGCCTAACAGCTGGCGGAACGCTTCGCGCCCGACCCTGACGCCGGTGAACTCGTCGTGGATGATGGCATGGCTGGCGATTATCTCGTCGACGACGCCCTGGTTTTCCAGGTTGATCACTTCATCGTACAGCCGGCGCACGAGCGCTTTGTTGGCTGCCAGGCTGGCATGGCCATTGCGGCTCACCACCGGCCCCTCACTGATCTGGCGCATGATCTCGGCCATTTCGATTGCGATCCAGTGCTCGGCAATCTGGCCGCCGGCAAAGCGGAACGTGTGCGTGCTGGGCACCACAATCGAGCGCCCGCTGGCGGGCACACCCTGGAACTCGCCGCGCTGCGTGCCACGCGCCATGATCTGGACGCTGGCACGACCGTTGGCCTCGTCGATGCGTTCGATGTCGTGTCGCAAATCAGGGAACGCGGCGCGGATGCCGGCGATGAGTTGCGCGGCGCCCTCGGCGTTCAGCGGCTCCGGCAGTCCCGCATAGTGCATGATGTAACCGGGTGTCGAAAAATGGCCGAGAAGGCCCAACTTGCCGGCATCGATCAACGAGAAGTAGTTACGCACGGTAAATTCGATGGTTGGAGTCGTCATGGTTGGTTCTCCTGTCGTAAGGGCTTGTAAAAGAATAACTTCCTGCAAAATAGCCGGAATTTGCCGCGAAGAACGGTAAGTTATTCTTCTACAAACCCTGAGGTGGCAGAGCCCACATCTCAACGTGTTGGACGTAGTGTACGCAAAGACATCTCTTACTTCAAGCCCAAACAATGCTCAATCTCTGCTCATTCACGATACTCGCCACCCCTCCACCCTCCAACCCCCAATCCCTGAACCCCAACCCCCAACCCCTGAACCCCAACCCCCATCCCCCAACCCCATTTGTCCCACCTTCCCGCATCAGCTATAATCCTCGCCATGGTCAGCAACGGACAAACCGCACGACGGGTCATCTTCTTGTTCCTCGACGGTGTCGGCCTGGGCGTCGACGAGCGTGACGTCAATCCCCTGGCGCGCGCCGACCTGCCGGTGCTGCGCGAACTGCTGGGGGGCCAACCATTGACCGCGTCGACCGGGCGTACGGCGACGGCCATCGCCTCCATGGTCCCCATCGATGCTACGCTCGGCGTACCCGGCCGCCCGCAGAGTGCCACCGGCCAGGCGACGCTGCTCACCGGGCGTAACGTGCCGCAGGTGATTGGGGAACACTACGGTCCCAAACCCAACCCGGCGGTGCAGGCGGTCGTGCAGGCGGGCACGCTGCTGAGCCAGCTGCGCGACCAGCAGCGCCCGTTTTCGTTCGTCAACGCCTACCCGCCGCGCTACTTTGCCGCGGTCGATCGTGGCAAACACCTGCTCTCGGTACTGCCGCTGGCCGCGGTGTCGGCCGGGCAGAGCCTGCTGACGCACGAGGACCTGTTTGCCGGCCGCGGTTTTTCGGCCGATTTCACCAACCAGGGCTGGCGCGACCATCTCGGATTTGCCGAGGCGCCGGTGCTGACTGCGGCCGAAGCGG
>CAYUCC010000129.1:0-10439 GCA_964443225.1 uncultured Anaerolineae bacterium | reverse complement strand
TCGATCAAGCTGCTGGCAGTATAACAGGTCGTTATCGACAGATTATCTACAAAATGAGCATTTGCCCGCCGAAATGGAGCCGGCAGGCAGAACTTTTTTTCTATGGTGGAAGTTGTTCTTTTACAAGCCATAAGTGGGCTCTGCAACGGAGGCCGCGACGAGCGATCAGGTGCGCGCTGTGTTGGGGTGATCTTCCAGGATAACGTCTTTCCAGAACCACCATTCGATCGCTGACGATGGAAAACGTTTGATCCACGGCTTGAGCAGTAACGGCTGGCGTCCATACATCACGGGTATGATGCTGGCCTCGGCAATGAGAATCGACTCTGCCTGACCGTACAGTGCCATCCTCTGGTCTGGGTCGGCGATGCATCGTGCCTCATCCACGAGGGCGTCGTAGTGCGCATGGCGCCAGGCACCGAACGGACGCCGCACCACCTCGCGTAAAAAATTATCGGGATCAGGATAATCGGCCGTCCACGAGGTAATGCGCACGCCGGGCATACGCGTTGCCAGGGAATCGGTCAGCTGGCCAAACTCGACGATCTCCCAGGTGCTGTCGATGCCAAGGTTTTCGCGCCACTGTGCCGAAATGAACTGGCAGAATGATTCGCAGCCCGCGAATGCCACGCCGTTGATCACGGGAAAATCGCCACCGGCGCCGAATCCTGCCTCTGCCAGCAGCCGCCACGCCTGGCCCGGACGGTAGGGCAGTCCCATACCCGGTGCGTGTTGGGGCATGCCCGGCGGCACAAGACCACCGCTGGCCGGTACGCCGCGTCCGGGCAGGATCACGCCGGCAAGCCGTTCCGTATCAACTGCCAGTGCCAGTGCCCGCCGCACACGTGCATCGGCAAAGGGTGCCTGGCGGCAGTCGAACTGCACGAACCACGTCTCCAGGGCGGGAAAAGAGACATACTCGCCGGGATGCTGCCGGCGCGCACCCTCGGCAGCGGCCGGTGAGAGATTCCACAGACCCAACACGTCAAGCTCGCCGGTCTCGTACGATTGCAGGCCGACCGCTGGGTCCCCAGCCGTAAACAGGTCGATCTGCTGCACGTTGCCGGTAAAACGCCCGTAGTAGTCCCGATTGCGTACCAAGCGCAGGGTCTGGCCGGGCACCCATGCCGCCGGCCGGAAAGGGCCATTGACCACCAGCCGGTCGATCTGAGTCCAGGTCTCGCCGTACTTCTCTATCACGTGGCGCGGCACCGGGTAACAGACCGAACAGGCCATCAACTGCAGGAAGTAACTGGTGGGCTGGTCGAGCTCGACGACCAGGGTCGTTGGATCGACCACGTGAACACCGAGCGAGGCGGCATCAGCCCGACCCTCGCGAATTGCCGCGGCATTTTTGATATCGGAGAATGTCGAGATCGACACACCCGTCTGGTGGGCCGAGGCGAGCACCCGCTGCCAGGCAAAGGCAAAATCACCCGCCGTGACCGGTTGGCCATCACTCCAATGGACATCGTCGCGCAGGTGAAAGACATAGCGCTGGCCCCCGTCGAGGATCTCCCACGCCCGCGCAACCGCCGGGACGATCTCCAGATCGGACGTTCGTTCGACCAGTCCGCGGAAAAGTTGATCGACGACCGTGCTCGTGTACGTATCCCAGACACGGCCCGGATCGAGGGTCGTCGGGTCGGGCCAATTGATGCGCAGGGCATGCGGGGCTGGCGGCATGGATGGGGGTGGTCGCTTCGAGGCACGCTGCCAGAGATCGAACCCCTGCGCGTAGACCTCACGGGCATGGACGTAGTCGAACGCCAGGTGGTAGGAAAGCGCCAGTTTCATCAGGGTGCGTGCCGCCTGTTCGAGTTCTCCAATTTCCTGCAGAAAATCGAGCGCCTGGCGATAGGCCTGGATTGCCTCTTGATAGGCGTACAGCTCACGCGCCAGGTCACCGGCCTGCAGCAGGTAGACGATCGCCTTACTGAGGTCTCCACTGCTGCCAAAATGGCGCGCCAGGTGTGCGACCAGGTCGGCATCCGGCTGCACGCGCCGGCGAGCCGCCGTCCAATCCAAAGTGGGTGTTTCACCCATGCTGCCCTGCAAGACGGCGGCCTCGGTCACAAAACGTTTCTCCAGCATTTCACCTGCGCGACGGTGCAGCAGACGCCGTCGACCGAAACTCAACTGCTGGTAGACAACCGATTGCACGATTTCGTGTGGAAAACGATAGTGGCCGGTCTGTTCGACGAGCAGGTGGCGCCCCACGAGTTCTTCCAGCGCATCGACCGTTTCCACCTCACTGCGCCCGGCACTGTTGAGCAACAGGTCGAAGGCAAAGCTCGATCCCAGGACGGCACCCGCCTCGAGCACCTGCCGCGCCAGCGGCGTCACGTGCTGAAGGCGTTCGTCGACGGCCGCGCGCACCGTGTCCGGCAAGGGCAGCGTTGCGCTGGCACTTTGTGATCCGGGCGGGCGGTGTTTGTTTTGCTCCGTCAGGGCGCGTACCGTCTCCAGGATGAAAAAGGGGTTGCCGCCGGTCGCCACCACCAGGCGATCTGCCCAGGATTCGGCCATATTCTCGTCGACGCCCATATGAGTGAGGAGCTCGCGCACGCCCGCGCGGTCCAACCCTTCCAAAGGTAACTCGGTCAACACGTGCTGGCGCCGTAACGTATGCCGCAGGTCGGACAACCGTGGCAGTTCTTCGCTGCGCACGGTGCCCACAATGAGCACGCGGTTCGAGGCCAGGTAACGTGCCACGTGGATCAGCCAATCGAGCGTCGCACGATCGGCCCAGTGCAGATCGTCCAGGCACAGCACCAACGTCTGCTGCGCGGCTAAGCCCAGAACCACCTGACTCACCGCCTCGAACAGGTGCAGTCGCGCATCGTTCGACTCGGCGGGAGCGGCCGCAGGTTGGGGTGGATCATCCGGCCTCAGCTCCGGCACGAGCCGCGCCGCCTCGTTCAGCCAGTAGGACGGTACCCGCAGCTGCTGAAGCCACGCCGCACCGTGGGCGCGTGCGCCGGCACGCAGGGCTTGCACGATCGGTTGGTAGGGCAGTGCTTGAGCCTGGGGCTGGCCAGCCCCTTCGATGACGATTGCGCCAGGCTGCCAGTGCGCGGCCAGGTCGTGCATGACGCGCGTTTTCCCGATTCCAGGTTCACCAGTGATCAGGACGATGCCCCCGTGGCCGGCAGTGGCGGCGACCTGGGCCGCCTGCAGTCGCTCGATGACCCGGTTGCGTCCAATGAGCGGCAGCTCTGGTTCGGGCCCCATCGTGGGTTGGGGGCTGTCCATCGTCACGGGTGCGGGCAGTGGCTGCGCGGCAAACACCTGCTGATAGGCCACCCGCGTTTCAGGCATAGGGCTGGTGCCGAGCTCGCGATCCAGGATGATCATGCACCGTTCGAACTGGCGAATCGCTGCGGAGCGGTCGCCGCTTTGGACATAGAGCTCGATCAGCCGCCGGTGCATGGGCTCGGCCAGCTCGTTGGTGGCCAGGTAACGCTGAGCATACGCGATGGCTGCTGCACGCTCGCCCCGCGCAGCAGCGTCGGCGCAGAGGGTCTCCAGGTGCGCCAAATAGAGGAGTTCCCAGGCCTGGCGTTCCTGCATAAGCCACGCCTCGAATTCGGGTGCGTGTGGGGCCGAAACACCGGCCAGGAATGGGCCCCGGACCAGGTCGACGGCGCGGCGGAGCAGCGGTATGCGGCCCGCATCATCCTGCGCGCCGGCCTCGGCACCCAGGCGAGCAAATTCGACCGTGTCGCACCACGTGATCTGCGGGTCGAGCGCAATCCACTCGTCGTTGATGACCAGGGCGCGGGCGGCACCCAGCGCCTCGTGCAGCAGGTAGAGCGCCTGGCTCAACCCGCGCCGTGCCGCACGTTCGGTGTGATCGGGCCAAAAGAGGAAATGGAGCTGCTCGCGCGCCAGGGGCTGGAGTTGGCTGGCCAACCGGTACAGGAGAGCACGCGGCTGGCGCCGGGGAATGGTAACAGGTTGACCGTCCCACGTGACGTCTGGCGGGCCGAGCAGGCGCAGCCTCAGACGTGGGCCAGCAGGATCAAGCTGGGCATCTGGTGCCAGCGTGGGCGGGTGTCGTCGGGTTCCGGGCATGACGGGTCACTCCAGTTCAGCCAGAAATTATGATCCCTGCAGCGCCGGCTGTGGCCGGCCGGCAATCTGGATCATAAAAAACATCCCCAGCAGGAGTAGAACCACGATACTGTAGGCCGACTGGATGCCCACCGCATCAGCAAGACTGCCAAGCAGCAGAGGCAAGGTCAGAATCGCCGTGCCCGACGCCAGGGCAGCACGCGCACTGGCTTGTACGGTGTTGTTGGGAGCAGCCGCAAGCGCCAATGCCAGAATCAGGGGATACAGACCCGCCACACCCAGGCCGGTGACGAACAGGCCCATCAAACCAACCACGGGTACCTCGGCACGCCAGAAGAGCAGGAAACCGATCGCTGCCACCCCGATGGACGCAACGATCCAGCGACGGGTGGGCACACGCTGCACAACCCAACTTGCTGCCAGGCGCCCCACGATCATGGCGATCAGGAACAGGCTCAGTGCCTGGGCGGCACTGGCTTTGGATAGTCCCAACACGTTCTCGACGTAATCGACACTCCACGAAATCATGCAAAATTCCACGGCAACAGAGAGAAAGAGCGCCGTCCAGTAGATCCAATACAGGCGCGGCAGGGACCGTGGTGCCGCCTCCGCCTCGGCACGGGTCTGCGCGCCAACCGGAAATGTCACCTTCCTGAAATTAGGATACAGCACGACTGGCAGGAGCGCAACCGATCCCAACGCCAGCCGCCAATCGCCAAACAACGCCACCGTCCAACCCACCAGCAGCGGCGCCGCTGCCGATGTCGAGGAAGCCACAACGTTGGCCTCCGCCAGAGCCACAGGGCGCCGCTCACCGTGCCGATCGGACAGCACCGACGGCACGATCACCAGGATCAGCGAACCAATCGTGCCCATGACCAGGGCTGCGCCGATGGTAATCGCCGGCATCTTGCCCACCACCAGGAGCAGTGCGCCCAGACTGATGCCAGACACCGCCGTCCACAGGGCACGCCGGCGGCCCATACGTTCGATCACCAGGTGGCCACCCAGGCCCACGAGGACCATGCCAATCGCAAATGCCGTGAAGTGCAGGCTGCTGACGGTGTAAGAGAGACCCAGCTCTGCCTTTAGAAACGGGGTAACCGGTCCCAGGGCGTTGAGGAAAAACGTGTAAAAACCCAGAAACAGATAGGTCAACCAGGTCAGTCGGTCACGTTCAAACGTTCGAGCCATCGTTCAGTGTCACTCCCAGACCGCGTTGATTATACGCGGCGACAAAGACGACGTCAAACGTGATGTGCCAACGGCCTGTCATCGCACATCTGGGGCGCGGCCTTCGATGAATGGCTGCGGCAGAACGAATGAACGAATAGGTCACCATCACGGCGACTTGACGCGCAGCTGGGATAACGACACCCATGCCACCGCGCCCGATCAGCGCTTCGATGGCGTATTTGCTGCCGAGGGTCTGGCCGATGAGTGATTCCACCGCGCGTCACATCCTCCACCACCGCAGCAGACGATAGCCCACATCGCTGGCCAGCCCGATCGTCAGCGCGCTGCCAAGCAGCAAAAAGACAGCGGTCACGATCAGACCAGTGGCCACCGGCACACCCGGTGCGTGCGCACCGCCCGTGGCCGTGGCGGGCGGCGGTGGTTCCGCAGTGGGCACCGCCACCGGTCGCGGGGCCTCCGTGACGAACATCTCGTCGATCGTGAGCGCACCGCGGCTGGCCTGTCCATCGGGGACACCGTCCAACACCAGGCCATACAACGCGGCCGGGCTGTCGAGCTGGCCGTTGTCGGGGCCGCCAATGTGGCCATTGGGCCAACCCGCCTGGTCATCGAACCAGGCCGTCATTTGCTGCCATCCCTGGTGGTTGATCTGCCCGAAGCTGTACGAACGCACCTCGTTGGCGGCGTCCGTCAGCCAGGCGTTGAGGAAGTGGCCCGAGCCATCGCCGTAGACCCAGGCGGTCAATCCGGTGGCCTGGCTGGCGAGACGCACCGGCGGCCGCAGCTGCCACACAACGAAGTTGTCGCCAACGGCGGGGAAATCGTAGTCCATCTTCCACGCACCAGTCCCGGCGTAGACCTGCTCGCGACTGCGGCTGAGCGTGCCGTACGGCTGGTCACCACGCCGCCAGGTCAGGTCCTGTTCACCGTCCAGTACCAGGCCGGGCCGCGCCGGGGGTGACGTGGGGGGTGGTGACGTCGGCCGCGGCGGTGACGTGGGGGGTGGTGACGTGGGGATAGCCGGTGGCGGTGTGGTCGCGATGGGGGTCCGCGTGGGCGGATCGGTGGGCGTCGCCAGGGGCGTGTGTGTCGGTTCAGGCACCACGGTGGGCGGCTGGGTTGCGGTTGGCATGACGACGACCAGCGTGGCTGTGGGCTGGCTCGGGGATACCGGCGCGAGCAGTGTCGGGGCTGCGGCGATGCCACCATCCGTGACGGCTGATTTACCCTGTCCCAGGGCCCACACCAGCGCCACGCCGACCAACACCAGGGCAGCCATCGTCAGCAGGATCAGAAGCGGCAGGCGGGAGCGCCGCGGCGGTGCCGGGCTGGTCGTGGTTGGCGGCGGTGTGCCGGTCCGGCGTGGTATGGGTGACGGTGGTGGCGTCGCTGGCCGTGGCCCGGGTGACGCGGCGGCCACAGCGGCCGCCGCGACGGCACCCGTCGGAGCCCGTCCGCCAACGGCGGCGGCAAAATCGTTGGCCAGCAGACCCGCCTGCGCATAACGCTGCTCCGGCTGTTTGGCCAGCGCCTTCAACACCACCGCTTCGGTGGCCGGTGACAGCTCCGGCCGCAGCACGCGCGGCGGTGGAGGTGATTCGTAGACATGGGCATGAAAGATGGCCGGCGGCGTTGTTCGCGGAAACGGCACCTGCCCGGTCAGCAGCTGATACACCACCACACCAAACGCGTAGACATCGGTGCGCCGGTCGGCGGGCTGTCCCATGATCTGTTCGGGTGCCATGTACTCGGGCGTGCCGATCAGGATCCCGCTGCGGGTCACACCGGTCCCTTCGATGGCGCGCACCAGGCCAAAGTCCATCAACGTCACGTGCCCGGTGGGGCTCAGCATGATATTGGACGGTTTGATGTCGCGGTGAATAACTCCCTGCTCGTGGGCATAATCGAGGGCGCTGGCGACCTGCTGGACCACGTGGTTGGCCTGGGCGGCAGGCATCGGTCCGTGCTGCTGCATCCACGAATCCAGGGTATTCCCCGTGAGATAGTCCATCACGATGAAGTGGATACTGTCCTGCTCCCCTACGTCGTGGACGATGACGATGTTGGGATGGTGCAGGCGGGCCGCCAGAATCGCCTCGCGTTGAAAACGCTGCACAAAGTCCTCATCCACCGCCAGGGCCGGGGGCAGCACCTTGACTGCAACCGGTCGCTGGAGCATGGTATCGTACCCCTTGTAAACGATACCCATGCCACCACGGCCGATTTCGGTTTGGATTTCGTACTTTCCCAGGTATCGCCCGGTTAAGGATGCCATAACGTCCTCGCTGTCGTTGCGGCACGGGACGCGCCGCTCGTTGTTACACGACGTCCTTGCGCTTCATGAAGAAGAAGATCAAGCCCAGCAGTACGACCATGATGACCCCCATGGCCAACCAGCGTGTTACCACCAGACCCTTGAAAGCACGACCGAAGTTCTGCACGATGTTCTTCATCACCCCTTCGGCACTCTGGATCGCCTGCTCGCGCTGGCGCTGCCATTCGGCCCTGGCGTCCCCGTACACCGTCATTTGATCGGTATACTCATCACCCTGCTGCTCACGCAGGTCCTGGTACGCCTGGCCCTGGGCCTCGCGGGTATCCTGGTAGGCCGCACCCTGCTGCCGCATGTCATCCATGTAACGGTCGAAACCCTGTGGGCTGTTGGGTGTGGGCAGCGGCGTCGGCGAGGGGTACGGCGTGGGTGACGGGTACGGTGTGGGTGTGGACGGTTTCACCGGTTCGGGTTGATTCAAAGCGAGCTGTGTTTCGGTGTCATAATAGTCCTTGCTCCGGATGCCGGGGAAACTTGCGCACCTGTCGAACATGGCCGATCCCATGCAGACACAGCCCGCCGCTAGTTTCTCGGCATCGGACATCTTGAGCATCGTATTCCAGCCGGTGACACCCCCCTCGTCGTTTTTGGGCCGGTTGCCCCAACAGGGGTCTTCGATGACAATATCTCCAAACCCGGTGATTTTCACCATCGCCTCGAATGCCCAGCGCGTCGATGCCACAGCACTCAGCGTCTCTCCACCGGGGATCAGGTCGAGGGGCAGCAGGGCACCGGCGAACATGAACTGGGGCACCAACACGACAATGACCATCAACAAGGCGACGTTCAGGTTGGGTGAGCCGGCAGATATGGCCAGGCCAAACAGATACCCGGACAACGTGCCGAGGAAAAGTGTCACGTACATCGCCACGTATGCGCCCGACGTGGGCATGGTGGGGTTGACGAACACCTGGCGGAAAAACAGCAGCACCGCCGACTGGTAAATCGCCAGGATGACCCCGATCCAGACCTTGGAGAGGATGTAGGGACCAATCCTGAGACCCACGGCGCGCTCGCGTTTGTAGATGTCTTCCTCTTTGACGATCTGCAGCACCGAACTCAGCGCGCCGATCAGGATCGTAATCAGCCCCAGCATAAAGAACATCGTCACGATCTTACCCGGATCGCCTTCGACCGAATCGAAGAGCTTGCGTCCCCACATGAAGTCGAGCAGGCCGATGGCTGGTGCCAGGACCAGCATCAACGCCAGGCTCAGGCGGTCACGTGTCAGGATCTTAAGATTGCGCGCCGAGAGAATGGTCAGCTGTCGTGACGCACTGATGCGGCGTGACGTGGCACGGCTGACGCGGCTGGCCGCCGTGGAGGGACCTACACTGTCGGCAGCACCGGCCTGGCTGCGCGCACGCAGGCGCTCGACCACGTATTTTTTGAATTCGGGCGACTTCTGGTAGCGTTCGGCCCATTCCACGGGGCTGCCGCGCGCCTCATCCTCCAGCACGATGTAGATACTATCGAACTCCATGTCCTTTTCGCGCCGTTCGCGATCGGTCCGGTAGCGGTCGAAGTAGGCCAGGGCCTCTTCGGGAGGTCCGTAGAACGCGACGTAGCCGCCGCGCACCAGGAAAACCACCTTGTCGCACATCATGACGTTTTTGGTCGCGTGCGTGATGAGGGCAATCGTGCGGCCCTGGTCGGCCAGGTGACGCAGGAGCTTCATCATGTTGTATTCGGTGCCCGGATCGAGGCCCGACGTTGGTTCGTCCAGGAAGAAGAGCCGTGGTTTGGTCAGCAGCTCGACGCCAATGGAAACACGCTTGAGCTGCCCTCCGGAGAGTTTGTGGATCGGCAGGTCCTTGCGCTCGGTCAGGTCCAGGTCGTCCAGCACTTCCAGAATGCGCTTGTGCCGTTCCGCCGCCGTCGTGTCAGCAGGCATCCGCAGCTGGGCGACGTAATCCAGCGCCTGGTACACGGTCAATTCGGCGTGCACGATGTCTTTCTGCGGCACGTAACCGAGCTCGTTGCGGAACATATCGAAATTGCGGTACAGGTCGACGTCGTTGATGAATACGGCACCGTGGGTGGCGGGTGAGAATCCGCTCAAGGCGTTCATCAATGTCGACTTGCCCGCCCCCGACAGACCCACCAGGGCGACGAACTCCTGCGGATAGATAGACAGCGAGATGTCCTGCAGCAGGTTTTTCTCCTTGCTGACCCACTTCTGCAGGTGCAGTGCATCCAGGCGCAGACCACGCAGTGCACTCGATCGGATACCCCCATCCTGCATGGACAAGCGGAAGGGACCGATTCCAATCTCGTCACCATCCTTCAACCAGGCCTCTCGATCGACACGCTGATTGTTGACGAAGACGCCGTTGGAGCTCTTGAGATCGTGCACGCGATAACGGCCCACACCCATCCGTTCGATCATGGCGTGATAGCGGCTGATCTGAGGGTGATCGAGTACGATCTGGTTGTCCGCGGCGCGCCCGATGCGCACTGGTTCCTGGTCGGTGGGCAGGGCAACCACCTTGGCCGGTTCGGTGGCCACGTCGGCGCCCGCACCGCCAACGACAAAACCGATGGCGCTGCGGTATTGAAGTGCCACCTGGTTGGTGATCGATACGACGTCCCCGTCTGCCAGGACCTTTTGTGCGATGCGCTGACCGTCGAAAGTCAGACCGTTGGAGCTGTTCAGGTCGACGATGCGGTAGGTGCTGCCCTCCTGCTGTAAACGTGCGTGCTGGCCAGACACGACGGCGGCGCCCAGAACGATATCGTTGCCCGCCTGTCGTCCGAGGGTGATCTGGGGCCGGTCCAGGGCAAACTTCTGAACCTGGTTGCCTGCATAGACGACCAGTCCCGGCACCTGCTG
>CAYUCC010000128.1:0-10457 GCA_964443225.1 uncultured Anaerolineae bacterium | reverse complement strand
GGATGGGGGTTGGGGATTGGGGGTTGGGGGTTGGGGGTTGGGGATTGGGGGTTGGGGATCAGAGTGAGGTAGCGTGAACACAGGTATCGTTGTGGTGGGCAGTAGTAATACTGATCTGGTGGTGCGGGTGCCGCGGCTGCCGGCGGCGGGCGAGACGGTGTTGGGGGGCGATTTGTCGACCGTGGCGGGTGGCAAGGGGGCCAACCAGGCGGTGGCGGCGGCACGGCTCGGTGCGCGCGTCACCTTCGTCGCATGCGTGGGCAGCGATGCGTTCGGCACGGCGGCCTTGCAGCACTATCGCGCTGAAGGGATCGACGTGCGTTACGTGCGCACCACAACCGCAGCACCGTCGGGAGTGGCGTTGATTTTTGTCGATGCGGCCGGACACAATGTGATCGCCGTGGCACCCGGGGCGAACAACTGCCTGACTCCGGACGACATAGAGCAGGCAGCCAGCGCAATCCGCGCGGCCGACGTGCTGCTCGTGCAGCTGGAAACGCCTCTGGCCACCGTCGAAGCCGCTGTGCACTGCGCACACACCGCCGGCGTCCGGGTGATTCTGAACCCGGCCCCGGCGCGCCCCCTGCCGGCCAGCCTGCTGACAGGGATCGACGTGTTGACCCCTAACGAACTCGAAGCACGCATCGTGGCGGGCCTGCCCGCCGATGCGCCGCTCTCGGCAGCTGCCACCACCCTGCTGGATGCGGGTGTCGGTTCCGTCATCATCACGTTGGGCGAGGCGGGTGCCTACGTGGCACCGCAAGGTGCCGAACCATTCACCGTGCCCGCTTTCCAGGTCGACGCCGTCGATACGGTCGCCGCGGGCGATGCATTCAACGGTGGATTGGCCGTCGCGCTCGGTCAGGGCTGGGGCCCGGTCGATGCTGTGCGGTACGCCAATGCCGTGGCGGCGATTTCGGTGACGCGACCCGGCGCACAGACGTCGCTGCCGACGGCGGCGGAGGTGGAGGGGTGGAACGGATGGCTGTCAACGGATTCGGGGAACGGATTGAACGGAGGGAGTACGGAGTAGGGAGTACGGAGTAGGGAGTAGGGGGAACGGATTACTGTCAACGGATTCGGGGAACGGATTGAACGGAGGGAGTACGGAGTAGGGAGTACGGAGTAGGGAGTAGGGGGAACGGATTACTGTCAACGGATTCGGGGAACGGATTGAACGGATGATTGGAACGGATTCGGGGAACGGATTACTGTCAACGGATTACTATCAACGGATTGCTGTCAACGGATTCACCTACGCGCGTGAAATATACTCGACAAAACCCGGAAAATGATTCGCGCGGATTGGCGTGATTCGCGGTTTACAGGCCCTTTGCCATGTACAGCTCGCCCAGTTCGAAACCGTGGCGGCGGTAGTAGGCGCGGGTGCCGGTGGCGGCGATGACGGCCAGGCGCGTGTAACCTTCGCGGGCGGCGAGCTGTTTGGCGGTGGCCATGAGCTGGCTGCCAACGCCGATGTGCTGCGCCTCGCCATGGCTGGTCGATCCCAGGGCCAACGCCGGCCCGTAGACGTGCACTTCACGAATCATGGCGGCACCACGAATCTCCTCGATGACGTCGCTGACCGCGAGAGGATTGCCGTTCTCAAACGGTCGCGGCAGAGACAGGCGCAGGAAGCCGGCCAGGCGACCTTCCGGTGTCGATGCGCGCAGGAACCACTCGACGCTCGTGTCGGTCGGGTTCGACAACGCGTCGAGGCGCAGGGTCGACGCGTCGACGCGCTGACCACGCACCTCCTGGCAGCGGATACACTGACACCGCAGTCCTCGGCGCGCCATTTCACGCTGCACCACCTCGCGCAGGTTGACGGTGCGGTTGCCGGCGACGATGTGATTGGAAGGAATGTCGCGGATCACGCGGTTGAGCCGGCAGTCGGGCGGAACGAGGGCTTTGCACTGCACCAACAGCTCGACCAACGTCTCTTCATCGTACGGTACGTACTCGCCGCGCTGCCAGTACCCCATGAGTTCCGTGCCATCGAGCAGCGAGCACGGATAGATCTTCAACTCATCCGGCCGCATGGCCAGGTCTGACCACAGACGCTGGAAATCGGCCAGGTCGCTGGTGGGCGTGGCGCCGAGCAGGTTGGGCATCCAGTGCAGGTGAAGCTTGAAGCCGGCAGCACGCAGCAGACGCATCGCACGCCGGCTTTCGTCCACGGTGTGGCCCCGTTTGTTCACAGCCAGAATCTCATCATCCAGGCTCTGGATGCCGAGCTGGACCTTGGTCACACCCAGGGTGCGCAGCCAGCGGACTTCCTCCGGTGTAATCCAATCGGGCCGCGTCTCGATCACCAAACCGACGTTGCGGTGGGGTGCGTGCTCGTTGACCTGCTGGGCGGCCCACAGGCTCGGTGTAGCCTCCTCGTTCAGCGCATCCAGGCAGCGGTGGACGAACCATTCCTGGTAGGTGCGCGGATAGGCCGACCAGGTCCCACCCAGGATCAACAGCTCGATTTTGTCCGTTGCGTGGGCAATCGACGTCAGCGCTGTTATCCGGCCCGCCGTCTGGGCGAAGGGGTCGAACTGTTCCAAATAGGCGCGCTGCGCACCCGGTTCGTCGCGCAGGTAGCTCTTGGGCATCAGCTCGTCGGTAGGGCAGAAAATGCAGCGGCCGGGACAGGCGTACGGTTTGGTGAGCACCGCCACCGGGGTGACCCCTGAGATCGTGCGGGTCGGCTTGCGCTGCAAACGTTCCAACGTGGTCCGATCGATCACGAGTCGATCGGCCGCCGCCAGGGTGCGGTAGGCATACACCAGGTGGTCGCGGGTAAACCGCGCTGCAACCGCCGGTCCCAGGTGCCGCCGCGCCAGGCGATCCAACGTACGCGCGCCCCACTGCGGGGTCCTGGCCACGGCGTCGAACAAGGCCAGCAGTTCGGCCTCGTAAGGCGCCAGATCGAGCGGTTCGGCATGTGCCGCGCGCCAGCGGGCAAGGTGTTCGCTGCTCAACGGTTTCGTCGACAAAGTGGATGCCTTCAGGTCAAAGTGTCCAATTCAATCCGGTGGCGGTGCGCGTCCCGGGACGCGGGCACGTCGCAGCGCGTATTGGCCGGGATCACCCTTCGCAGCTACAATTCAGGCATGGAAACAGCCGTTCGCCAACGCCTGCTGGCGCTCAATCGCCAGTTCTACCAAGACTGTGCCGCGACCTTTGCCCAGTCGCGTGGTCCGGCGCAGGGCGGCCTGCGGCCTGTTCTGCCCTGGCTGCCGCCAGCACCGCGTATCCTCGACGTCGGCTGTGGGAACGGACGCCTGGGGCTTTTTCTCGCCGAACATCGCACAACGGTGACGTACGTCGGACTCGATGGCTCGTCCTCGCTCCTGGCAGCGGCCCACCGTGCCCTGGCCGCGGCGCCCGGTCTGACCGTGACCCTCTTCGAGGCCGACCTGGACCAGCCCAACTGGCCTGCGCCGCTGGAGGAACGATCGTTCGACGCCGTATTTGTGCTCGGCGTCGTCCACCACCTCCCGGGCTTCGCCCAGCGGGCACACATCCTGGAGATCGCCCGCCGGTACCTGGCCGCAGAGGCCGTTCTCGTCGTCTCCTACTGGCAATTCCTCGACGATCCCGCCCAGCGCGCAAAAGTGGTTCCCTGGGATGCAGTGGGCATCGACGCCGGTCAGGTCGACCCAGGGGATGCGCTCCTGAGCTGGCGGCGTGGCACCGCGGGGCTGCGTTATTGCCACCACGTCGATGCCGTCGAAGCCGCACAGCTGGCCGCCGCCGCTGGTTTGGCGGTCGTCGAGTCCTATTACGCCGATGGTCGCAGCCGCCGGCTCAATCTGTTTCAGGTCTGTCGCCTGGCACCGGGTGGTAGCACCGTCTGACCGGGTGCGCAGCGACTTTTGCCCGCATATTGTAGCCGGAAGATACGCGACGTGCCAAATCGACTGCTTGCGGGATCATCAAAGTAGTGATATGATTCACAAGAGTCTATCCGAAAACCCTGAAATCACCTGAACAAGGAGGCCCCTCGGCGGGTTTTCGCATGAACTCAAAGAATCCCGGTAGGCGCTCTCTCTACCGGTAACGACGGAGTCTTTGCGTGATCCCACTTCTCTCTTTCGTCTGGTTTTCCGGCACGCGCGTGCGTATCACGGTGTGGTCGCTGGCCGTGTTGTGTCTCGCGGTACTGGCCACCTCGGCCCAGGCCGCGCCGGCCCCGTCCATTTCCGAAGCAGACGACGTGCCGGCTGCAACCTCCCACGTCTACATTCCCGCTCTGCGCACCGGCATCGGCCAGCCGCTGTACGCCACGCGGGTCGGTACCGGCATCCCGGTTCCTACCGACCTGGCGGCTCCGCCTGGCGATACGCAACGCCTGTTCGTGACGTCTCAGTACGGCCGCGTGCGCATCCTGCGCAGCGGCACCTTCCAGTCGACCTCGTTCCTGGACATCTCGAGCATCGTGTACTGCTGCGGTGAGTACGGACTGTTGAGCCTGGTTTTTCATCCTAACTACGCGCAGAACGGCTATTTTTATGTATCCTACGTCGATCACAACAACCACCTGATCATCGAACGCTATATGGTCTCCGACGATCCAGACGTTGCCGACCGCGACAGCGCGCTCAAGATTCTGGAGGTCTATCACCCCGCCGAACTCAACCACTACGGCGGTCAGCTCCAGTTTGGTAGGGATGGTTATCTCTATATCAGCACCGGTGACGGGGCCGATCCAGGCGATCCTTACAACAACAGCCAGAACCCCGCTACGCTCATGGGTAAAATTCTGCGCATCGACGTCGACAGCGGCACGCCCTACGCCATACCCCCCTCCAACCCCTTCGTGGGAGCGGGTGACCCGCGCGACGAAATCTGGAGCATGGGGCTGCGCAACCCCTGGCGTTTCAGTTTCGATCCGCTGACCGGCAATTTGTGGATCGGCGATGTGGGGCAGAGGCGTTGGGAAGAGATCAACATGGAACCGGCGGCCAGCCCAGGCGGGCGCAACTACGGCTGGGACTGTTACGAGGGGACGCACGACTACGAGGGGAATTCGGCCCTACCCTACTGCCAGGGAAAAACCTTTACCTGGCCGGTGCACGAGTACCCCCACTCACCCACCGCGTGTTCCGTCACCGGTGGTTACGTCTTCCGCGGCCGCAGTGCCAGCCCGTATTACGGCGTCTACGTGTATGCCGATTTCTGTACCAGCAACAAGCTGTTCACCATCCACAACCAGTACGGCACGTTTAGCGCCGTCGAGCGCAGTCTGATTCTGCCCACCGGTCAGGACCTGAGCTACACGACATCATTTGGTCGTGATGCAAATGGCGACATCTACGCCCTCGACCGTATCGACGGCGACGTGTATCGGATTCAATTCTAAACTCATGTTCTGTTGAAACGTGGGGTTTTGAGGCGGTATGAGGCTCACGAAACGCCTGGTTTCTCCAGAACATGAGTTTGATCACGCACCGGCGGTGATGACGGGCAGCCAGGTACGCCGGTTCAACGTCAGCGGCGGGAAATGGGCGCCGATGTCGGCCATGCCGATGTCGGTCCCACCATCGATCCGGGTGGCCAGATCGTCGAGGCCGGCGTTGGCCGCCGTCATATCGGCGGCGTTCACCAGCGGGCTGTTGATGGGCTGGCCGGCAGCGACCTGGCTCAGGTACAACGGCCCCAGCGGACCTGGAATGTGCCGGGGATCCACCCGCAAATCCGATGGATGGACGGGCAGCCCGACATAGTCGGTGCCGTTTGTCCACAGGTTGTTGCGTGCGACCACCGGCTGACTCCCGCTGGCCCGCACGCCCACGAAGTTGCCGCGAAAGACATTGGCGCGGATCTCTGTATTGTTTGCATCCGCCAGCAAGACACCTTCACCACCCACACCCAGGCCGTTGCCCATCACGGTGTTGAACAACAGGCGTGCGTCCGCTCCCACCACGCTGAGACCGCTCGGCGAGTTGCTGCAAACGGTGTTGTTGCGTACATCGGCGTTGGTCCCGCCCTCGATCAGGAGGCCACCACCGTGGTCGGCGCGGTTGTGATCGATGACGTTGTGCAGGACCTGGAGCTGGCCGCCGTTGGTGGCCAGTCCCCCGCCCTGTGTTGCACGGTTACGCAGAATCTGATTATCGCGGATGACGGCGGTGCTGTTTTCGAGCCATAGCCCACCCCCGCGACCGCTGGCCTGGTTGTGTACGATCTGGTTGTTCACAGCCTGAAACGTGGAGCCGTCGGTGATGTAGGCCCCCGCGCCATCCGGCGCCTGGTTGAAGCTGAGACTGCCACCGCTGAATATCAGGTTCGACGTCCCCTGGACGCGTAAGCCGCCGCCGGGCTGGGTACTGCGGTTGTAGCGTACGCCGTTACCTGTGAAGGTGACGGTCGAATTGTGTATGACGACACCTCCACCTTTCGCGCGAGCCACGTTGTGTTCGATGTCATTGTCCCGCACCTGGGTGCCAGGTGTGCCGGTGAAGTACATCCCGCCGCCAACGTTGGCCTCGTTGAAGCGGATCGTATTGTTGGCCAACACCGGCTGGCTGCCATCCTGGACCACAATGCCACCGCCGAACTCCTCGGCGCGGTTGTGTTCGATGATGTTGCTGCGCAGCGTCGGTGTGCTGTGCGTAACGACGATGCCACCACCCTGATAATTGGCCTGGTTGCCCTGAATCGTATTTCCGCTGGCACTGCCCGCCGAATCGATGAAGAGCAACGCACCGCCCGAATTGGCAGCCACGTTGTTTCGGATGACATTGGTTTCCAGAACAGGCTGTGACTGGGCAAGGATATAGATGGCACCACCGTTCCAGCCGGCACGGTTGTCATGGATTTGATTCGCCCGCAGGATTGGCCGCGCGTCGTTGATGACCACGGCACCGCCAGCACGGGTGGCCTGATTGGCATAGAGTCGGTTGCCCACGACCAGGGGCGCCGCATCGGCTTCGATGTAGAGCGCCGCGCCATCACGGGCCAGGTTGTGATGGATGTCATTGTCCACGATGGTGGGTGCCGCACCGCCCCACACCTTGATCGCTCCGCCGATGACCGTGGCCTCGTTGTCACGAAACGTCGACGTTTTCAATTCGCCAACGGCGCGCTCCTGAATGGTCATCGCACCGGCGTCACTGTCGGCATGGTTGCCCTCGAACAGACTTGCCTCGACCAGAAATTGGGTGTCGGCGGTGATCCCGAGGGCCCCGCCATAGTGCGTGACCCGGTTGTTGCGGAAGGTACAGCGGCGCAGTTCTGCACTGCCGCCCTGCAGCAGGGCACCGCCTCCGCTGCGCGCCAGGTTATCGACAAAGAGCGTATCTTCGATAGTAACGTCTACGTGGTTGCCGTAGGCTTTGATGCCGCCGGCCTGGCTTGCAGCCTGGTTGGCACGCACTGTGCTGCGGCGCATCACCAGGGTCGTATTCGTATCCTGGACGGTGATCGCACCACCCTGGCCATTGATGGCACGGTTGCTGGCCAGCGTGCTGTCCGCGATGGTGATGGTCGATCCATCCAGGAGAACGGCACCGCCACCGTGCTCGTCGGCCGTGTTGCCTGCCAACTCCATCTGCTGCAAGGTAATCGTGGACTGACGGGCATACAGACCACCGCCGTTGCGCCCATGATTCTCGCGGATGCTGCTGGCGGTCAGTGTTCCGGTCGTCAGCGGGTCGAAGAAAATACCGCCGCCGGCGACTGAGGTCGTATTGTACTGCACCGAACTGTTTTGTAGAATCAACTGGGCGCGATCGGTCACGTAGATGCCACCGCCGTCAGCCGTGGTGGTGTTGGCTTCGATGGTGACCTGCTGTAGGGTGAGACGTGAACCAGAGCCAATGACCAGACCACCACCGCCGCGTTGAGCCACATTGTTGCGCACGATGCTGTTCGTCAAAACCACCTGCGCGCCACTGCGTACCGCGAGGCCGCCGCCCATACTGCCGGCCGCATCGTTGTTTTCGATGATCAGGTCGTCGAACGCCGGACGTCCGCTGCGGATGAGCAGACCACCGCCGTCGCGGTGCCGGCCGTTGCGGATCGTAAATCCGCGCATGACCACGTTGGGACCCAGGCTGGACATTTCGGCCCGCACCGTTGCCTGGGCGCGGCCGCCGTCGATAATCGTCGTTGCACGATCGGCACCGTGCAGGGTGATGCCAGCACGCAGCGTAATGTTTTCCCGATAGGTACCTGCGCACACCTCGATGGTGTCGCCCCAATGCGCCGCATTGATTGCGGACTGAATCGTTTGGTAAGTGCCCCCCGTTGGGCAGACGGTGATTACGGTCGCGGGTTCGTCGGCGGACGCTGGTGCAGCCGCCACCAGGGACAGGCTGGACAGCAGCGCCACCGCTACGAGCACGGTCGCTTTCACGATACAAGCTCCTGTTGTGCCGCCCGGACCCCAGGGGATCCGGGCTTGCGATGTTGGAAAAGTGCAGGGGGTTGATTGTGCGTTGCACTTGTTACACATTATATTACAGTAAGCTTACAATCGCAAGTTTGATTCTGCCGCTGAAGTCTTGCATTGTTTACATTATTCTTGTCAGGTTTTTGTTAGGATGTGTCACGGGTGCCTGACAGGCGCTGTGTTACCTTGACAACCTGTTTCATCTGTGTTATGATCGTCACGCTCAAGGTTGTATGTTTATTGGATAACCTGATTTGCCCAAGAGGTTAACTCGAACAATCCAACCTGATGTGGCCATCATTGCCCAGCCGCATGACGGATTCTCCAGGGATGGCCAATCCATACATTCGTCCATACCAGCGTGCTCCTACCCGTAAATCATGATTGAAAGGAAGCAGCGGAAGCACACTATGGTCTATTGCCCGCCCACCGCTCACTGTGCCGAATCCTTGAACCAAGGAGTGTCCCATGGGTACACTGCTTGACGTCCGCAATCTTCACACCCATTTTTTCACCAAAGATGGCGTCGTCAAAGCAGTCAACGGTATTTCGTACACGTTAAATGAAGGCGAGACCCTGGCAATCGTCGGCGAAAGCGGTTGCGGGAAGAGCGTCGGCGTCATGTCGCTGATCCGTCTCATCCCGAGCCCGCCGGGCAAAGTGGTGGCTGGGGAAGTTCAATTTGACGGGCGCGATCTACTGAAGCTGGACGACGACGAGATCCGCCAGGTCCGGGGTAACCGGATCGCGATGATCTTCCAGGATCCGATGACGTCGCTCAACCCGGTGCTGACGATTGGCTTCCAGATTGCCGAAGCCCTGCAGCTGCACCTGGGCATGAACAAAGAGCAGTCACGCAAACGCAGTGCCGAGCTGCTCGAGATGGTCGGTATTCCAAGTGCCGCAAATCGCCTGGACGATTACCCCCACCAGTTCTCCGGCGGTATGCGCCAGCGCGTGATGATCGCGATGGGTCTGTCCTGCAATCCGCAATTATTGATCGCTGATGAACCGACGACCGCTCTGGACGTCACCATTCAGGCCCAAATCGTCGACCTGGTCACCCGGCTGAAAGAAGACATCGGCATGGCCATCATCTGGATCACCCACGACCTGGGGGTCGTCGCCGGGATGGCCGAGCGGGTGATTGTGATGTACGCCGGCTTTATCGTCGAAGAAGCAGCGGTGCGCGAGCTGTACGCCAACCCGCGCCACCCCTATACGCTGGGACTGATCGGGTCGCTGCCGCGGCTGGACGAAGACAACCCGGTGCGCCTACAGTCGATCGAAGGCCTGCCACCGGACCTGATCGACCTGCCCAAGGGGTGCCCTTTTGCCGCCCGCTGTGTCTATCGCGTGGAGAAGTGCCTGGTCGACAACCCTGTCCTGGAGCCGGTCGGTCCCGGGCACAAGATCGCGTGCTGGGTCGACGTCACCACAGGAGGTAGCCGTCAATGAGTGACAGCGCAGTGGCCACCAGCACCAATGGCCAGACCACCTATGAGGGCCCAATCGTCCAGGTGCGGGGCCTCAAGATGCACTTCCCCATTATGAAAGGCCTCCTGCAGCGCCAGGTGGGCGCCATCAAAGCCGTCGATGGGTTGAATTTCGACATCAAACAGGGTGAGACGCTGGGTCTCGTGGGCGAAAGCGGCTGTGGCAAGTCGACCACGGGTCGTGCGATCCTGCAGCTCTACAAACCCACCGCCGGCAGTGTCATCTTCCAGGGCAATGAGCTGACCAAACTGGAGGGCGAAAAACTGCGCCAGCAGCGCCGCCAGATGCAGATGATCTTCCAGGACCCCTACGCCTCGCTCAACCCGCGCATGACCGTGGGCAACATCATTGGCGAGCCGTTGGACGTGCACAACGTGGGCGATAGTAAGCTGCGCCGCCAGCGCGTGCAGGACCTGTTGGAGATCGTGGGTCTCAATCCATACTTCGTCAACCGCTACCCGCACGAGTTTTCGGGCGGGCAGCGCCAGCGCATCGGCGTCGCCCGCGCCCTGGCCCTCGGGCCAAAGTTCATCGTGTGCGACGAGCCCATCTCGGCGCTCGACGTCTCGAT
>CAYUCC010000127.1:0-10582 GCA_964443225.1 uncultured Anaerolineae bacterium | reverse complement strand
TCGAGTTTCGTGTGACAGAGTTACTATAAAACAGAATGCGGGGAATGTCAATGTTTTTCGGTCGTTGCCGGCTTCTTCGTCTGTCATTCAGTACATTCCAGCGTGGGTTCAGCAGTGCTTCTAATCTGCTCAAACCCTTGCGCGTGAGCTTGCGTTTTGGGCTCGATTCTCTTGACATCGCTACAGAATCAGTGTAGCATATGTCAATCATGGATTGCGGCTTTTCTGGGCGCCTGGGTAAACGCGGCGAATGCCACCAGTCGCTGTACGAGGGCTGCACGATCACGATTCAACGTGCGGACGGCTCGATTCTGATGCGGGTGTCGACCCCGTCCCAATGACACAGTCGTGCGAGATGCTGATGTGCGCGGGCTCTCCAGATACGGAATTGGTCAATCCGGTCCTTCGTGCGTTGATACACCTGGTCCCTAAATAAGCCCGTCGTAGGCGCACGGTTGAAGCGGCCGCGACGCAATTGTCCTGAATTCTGGGTACACCATTGCGATCGCCACTGGATTCCCAACTGCCTCATTTGAAGCAACCAGACTTCCGCTGTGCAGCCGGTGACCTTGGAAGCACTTGCGTCCTGTCAGATCGGCGTGTCATCCACTGGCGTCTGGCCTTGCCTGACCAACCGACGGAGGAACCGGAGTCTCGATGACCAATGACGTATTGTTTCTGCTGATCTTGTCCGTGATCGTCACCGTGGTCATTGGGATCACAGTCTATCTGGTCGCTTTGAGTCCAGCAGCCCAGGCACATGCCAGGTTGCGGGCCCAGGCGCGCCTCGACTACCACAGCGCACGGGGCACGATCCATCTGAAAATGATGCGTGATGCGCAGGCGCGGTATTTGCGCCAATTGGATCGCTGCGACTCAGCCCTGACCGCGGCACAACAACGCAAATCTAACCTCGATCGTGCAAGGGATGGTGAGCTGCAAAGCGCTCTGGAGACACACATCCTGCGCACGCGGCTGCGCGAGATTCCCACCATCGGGCCGGCTTTGGCCGAACAGCTTCGCCTGTATGCGGAAGAAAATGCAGGTCTGCATTCGCTGAGCTATGCGTCACGATATGTTGTTGGGATTGGTGACGCGCGCCAGACAGCCATCGATGCCTGGCTGTCAAACTATGAGAAGCAAAAAGCTGCCCTGCTCGCTGGTGATTTTCCAGGTAAAGCCGAGGTGCTGGCCGGTACAGCAGCCCAGTTGGCTGCGGTCAAAACAGAGATAACGTCCTTGACGGAACAAGAAGTTGCGTTAACCGAACAACTTCATCGGCTAAAAACGGAGATTGCTGCGTTGGAATCGATATCGTACAACGACTTTGTGCGGGCGCTGCAAGGACAACCGGTCACATCCGACGCGCTGGATCGTTACCTGCGCGGTGTATTCCCTGTGTGGGAACCAATGCCGGAGTGGTTTAGAGAGATGGTTGAGGGAGCTGCGAACTAATGGCCAATCTGTGGGCGCGTCTGTTTCATTCTGTGCGTTTTGTTCCGCTCAATCTGGAGTTCACCGCCGACATAGATGCCAACGGTCGGTACAGGGTCTATCTCCACAAGAACTATGGCGATCGCACAGAACAGGTGACCGATTGGCGCCCTTTGCTGCGCTATGGGTACCAGGAAAAATCGCTCGATGGTGAGACAGTCCTGGTACTTGATGTGTCTGACTGGCAAACGCTGCAATCAATCCAGAGTCTCAATCCCGATGTCGAAGCGGACGGCAGTTTGGTTCTCGATGTGTTACCGCCCGTATTATCCTACCTGCGACAAAAAGATAACGTCAAAGAGGCTCCGGCGGCACGCGATCTGGTTGTTGAGAAAACGCCGTTGTCTGTGTCGGCTGCGATTTCGTTCGACCCAAAGACCGGTGCCGAAGTCAAGGCGGGCTATCGCGATGGCAATCAGCCGGAGATCATCCCTGAATCGCAGCTCAAGCTCACCCCGGATGGCAAATGGGCACGCATGGGCAATCGCTTCGTCCCCATGCCGGACAAATTGACTGCGGGCCAGCAGACCCTTCTGCAGCAAGGAAACCGCTCCATTTCCCTACCTGAGATTCCAGAATTCTTCCAGCGTGATCTCGTCCTGTACCACACGGAGTTCAATGCTGTTCTGAGTGATCTTGTCACCCAGGTACGAATCATCCGCGAGCCCATGAAGCCCATCTTCCATCTCGATCAAACTGCGCCAGGCTGGCTCAGCTTCCGCCTGACGTATCAGGCTGCGGATGTTGCAATTGCGCAGGACCAACTGCTCAAGCTGGGTGACCAGGACTATGCGCGTATCAATCCTACGACCTGGATCAAAGTAAACGTCAAACAGGCCCAGGAGATTGCAGAGGGATGCGAAAACCTGGGCGCGGTACCATCGCCGGGTGGATATCGCCTACCGGTTCATGCCTATGCCTCTCTCCAGGAATTCATGAGCGAAGTCGGCGGTAGGTACGTCGTGACAGAGGCCTACCGGCGGTTTCTAGACCTCTTGATCGATTTTCGACCCAACGAGGCGTTTCAGTTATCAGAGGCAGCCGAAACTGATCTGGACCGCGCGGGAGTTAAGCTGCGTCCGTACCAGCGGGGGGGCATTCACTGGCTGAGCTGGTTATCAGAGAATGGGTTGCACGGAGTGTTGGCCGATGACATGGGTCTCGGCAAGACCTTGCAGGCAATTGCCGCCATGCGCCTGGCATACGAACGTACTGCTTCGCACCACCACAGCCTGGTAGTCGCTCCCAAATCCGTTCTACATCACTGGGAGCGCGAGCTGCGACGCTACTTCCCGCGAATGAACCGGTATGTCTACCATGGTCCCGGACGACGACGGAACCTTCTTCATGCGACGCAACCGATATGTTTCATCACGACTTATGCGACGGTAAAAAACGACATCGAGGCTTTTGCCGCGATTCCGCTGTTCTATCTCATACTCGACGAGGCAACACAGATCAAAAACCCAACTGCTGTGCGTACCAGTGCTGCCAAGGCCTTGAACGCAGCCCACCGCCTGGCACTCAGCGGCACGCCCGTCGAAAACCGACCGGCCGAACTGTGGTCACTTTTTGACTTCCTGATGCGGGGTCATCTTGGAAACCAGGCATCGTTTCAACGGCAGTTTGAGGCACCGATTGTCAATGGCGATCACACCGCCGCCCAGCGACTTGGCAAAAGAGTGCGACCGTTCTTGCTGCGACGCTTGAAGCGCGAAGTTGCCAGGGATTTGCCAGATAAAATCGAGACCGAAGAATGGTGTGAACTCACGACAGAACAGCGTGGCCTCTATGCCCCGCTGCAAGAAAATGCAAAACAACTTGTTATCCTGCTGCAGGCCGGGGGAAATGTGAACTATACCACCTCCATCTTGCCGGTGCTGACCCACCTACTGCAAATCTGCGATCATCCGGCAATCATCAACCGGAACATGGATCCCATCGATGGACGGTCTGAAAAGTTCGACTGGGTGGTTGAAAAAGCTGTTGAGATTGTGACAGCCGGAGAACAGGTTGTCGTGTTTAGCCGTTTTCTGGACATGCTGTCACTTTTGGAGCGGGCAATGCACAGCCGATCTATGACCTATGTCCGCATCGATGGCAGCACCAATGACCGGCAAGTACTCATTGACCGATTCAATAACCGGCAGGCACAGGTTGCATTGCTCAGCACTCTGGCGACGGGCCATGGTATCAACCTGACCGCGGCTAACCATGTCATCCATGCCGACCGCTGGTGGAATCCTGCCGTCGAAGACCAGGCTACCGATCGCGTCCACCGCATCGGACAGGACCGCACTGTGCACGTGCACAAGATCATCGTGGGTGGCACCCTGGAAGAAAGGCTCGACAAGCTGCTGGCCAGAAAGCGCGATATGGCAGGACGGATTATCGAAGCCGCGGGTGGCCCGATGGGGGGCTGGACTCGAGAGGAGTTGATCGAACTGCTGAAACCGCTTCGGTAAATGTAAAATTGACGCAACAAGGGCCGGCAAAAGCATAACCTTCTGCAGAACTGCCAGATTTCGCTGCAAATCACAGCAAGTTGTTGTTTTTCGAACCCCAACCATGAAACAGCAGGGACGGCAGCTGCGTGACCTGGGTAGTAACCACGCACGGACGTACATCGGGATCGGGGATAACAGCGGATGGGCTGGCCGTGATCCGATGCGGCATTACCGGGTGACGCCCATCATCGCGCACGCGCCGTCATTCTATGATACAATGGACCTACGCACCGCCGACCGCACGGTGCACGACCCAGGACACCCCGGTCCACCCAAATCCACCACACATGGAGCGCCGGCGATGAGCCGTAAACAGTCCCACGACGGGCCGCGCGATACCAACCGCCTGGCCAACGAAACCAGCCCCTACCTCCTGCAGCACGCCCACAACCCGGTCGATTGGTACCCCTGGGGCGAGGAAGCGCTGGCCCGGGCACGCAGCGAAAACAAACCGATCCTGCTCAGCATCGGTTACTCGGCGTGCCACTGGTGTCATGTCATGTCGCACGAGTCGTTCGAGGACCCCGAAACCGCCGCGCTGATGAATCGCCTTTATGTGCCGGTCAAAGTCGATCGCGAAGAACGCCCCGACCTCGACGCAATCTACATGGAAGCGGTGCAGGCGATGACCGGCCAGGGCGGCTGGCCGATGACGGTCTTCCTGACCCCCGACGGCGTGCCGTTCTACGGCGGGACCTACTTCCCGCGCGAACCACGCTACGGGATGCCCGGCTTCAAACAGCTGCTGCTCAGCCTGGCCAAAGCCTACCAAAACCGCCCGCAGGATATCGAGCACAACGCCGCCCAGATGCGTACGATGCTGCGCCAGGCCACGCTGCTGCACGCCACCGCCGAACCGCTCGAACCCTCGATCCTCGACCGCGCCTACCAGGCCCTCGAAAACCGCTACGACACACGCTACGGCGGCTTCGGCGGCGCACCCAAGTTCCCGCCATCGATGTCCCTGGAGTTCCTGCTGCGCACCTACCACCGCACCGGCAGCCGCCGCGCCCTGGAAATGGCCGAGTTCACCCTCGACCAGATGGCCCGCGGTGGGATGTACGACCAGCTGGGCGGCGGTTTCCACCGCTATTCGGTCGACGAACACTGGCTGGTGCCCCATTTTGAGAAAATGCTCTACGACAACGCCCAGCTGGCACGCGTCTATGCCCTGGCCCACCAGGTCACCGGTAACCCGTTTTACCGCCAGATCACCGAAGAGGTGCTGGCCTACGTGCTGCGCGAAATGACCCACGCCGAAGGCGGCTTCTATTCGGCCCAGGACGCCGACAGCGAAGGCGAAGAAGGGAAGTTCTTCGTCTGGTCGCTCGATGAGGTGCGGACGCTGCTGGGCAAAGACGATGCCGAGCTGTTCACTAAATACTACGACATCACCCGCTACGGCAACTTCGAGGGTCACAACATCCTGCACGTCGCCCTGCCGGTCGACACGGTTGCCGACCAGCTCAAGGTCACCCCCGAACACCTGCAGACCGTGCTCGCCCGTGGCCGCGCAACCCTCTTCGCCGCCCGCCAGCAGCGAATCCCACCCGACCTCGACGACAAGTCGTTGACTGCCTGGAACGGTATGATGATCCAGGCCTTCGCCGACGCCGGGCGTATCCTGGCCCGTGCCGATTACGTGCAAACCGCGGTGCGTGCCGCCGAATTCGTTTGGACGCGCCTGCGCGACCCGGCCAGCGGCCGCCTGCTGCGCACCTACAAGGACGGCCAGGCCCGGCTCAACGCCTACCTGGAAGACTACGCCATGCTGGCCAACGGGCTGCTGGCCCTCTACCAGGCCACCTTCGACCTGCGCTGGCTGCGCGGCGCCGCCGAGCTGGCCGAGCGGATGATCGACCACTTCTGGGATGCGCAGAACGGTGGTTTTTTCAGCACCAGCGACGATCACGAGGAACTGATCACCCGCCCCAAGGACCTCATCGACAGTGCAATGCCGTCGGCCAACGCCAGTGCCACCCTGGCGCTGCTGACGTTGGGGCGTTTGTTGGACAACACGGTCTATGCGCAGCACGGCGAGGCGGTGCTGCGCCTGCTGCGCGAAGGCATGCTGCAGTCACCGGGAGCATTTGCGCACCTGTTGAACGCGCTCGACTTCTACCTGGCGCCGGCGCGTGAGGTGGCCGTCGTGGGGGACCTGGCAGCGGCCGATACCCAGGCGCTGCTGGCTACGGTCAATCGGCACTATCTGCCGAACACGATCCTGGCATCCGCACCGCCGGACGATGCCGCGGCGCAGGCCATGCTGCCAGTGATGACGGGGCGGGGACAAATCGAGGGAAAGGCAACGGCTTACGTATGTGAGAACTTCGCTTGCCAACTGCCGGTGACGACTGGCGAGGCGCTCGCGGCGCAATTACAGATTGATCGGTAGGGAACGGACGCGTATGCGCTGTTCCTCGAAGACGACAATACTGCCATCCTCCAATGGTTGTCGTATGACGTCCAAATTGGCCAACAACAGTTCCTGCTGGCGTTGAGGATGCCGAGACGTTCCTTTGCGAAACAAGATGACCGAAGGCTTTGCTTCTCGTCTGAGTGCCAGGAGTGTGCCAAAGTCGGTGTCGGCTGTGACGATGACACGTTCTTGCTGGCGTGCCACCTCGAAGATTGCCTCGTCGGTAGCGCTGGCCAAGCCAATGTCTCGCACATGCACGACATCATGGCCGGCTTTTGTCAGACCAAAGGCGAATTGGGGCGATAGTGCGGTGTCAACCAGGAATTTCATGCGATCTGCAGTAGTGGAAGTTCGCGTTCCCGGACCGCTGCCGCAGCATAGTGTAACGATTGGCGAATATCATCCCGTTCGAGATCGGGATACGCCTCGAGGATTTCATTCTCAACCATGCCTTCGGCTATCATACCGATCACAGTGGCTACCGGAATTCGTAATCCCCGGATACAGGGTGCACCACCCATGACCTTGGGATCAACCGTTATTCTGTTGTATGTCATAGATGCCATCCTTTTGTCATTCTGATCCGGACGGGTCAATTATAGCATGCCGGGCGGGTTCACCCCCAAAATGAAGTACGCCTCCCGCCCACTGCGTATTGCACGGGACGGAGAGTGGTAGTAGAATTCAACCCAGAAAGTGGGCAGCGTTATGTCGGTATGATCCAGGCGGCACGCCGATCATACACTACAATCCAGGGAGGTACGTCATGTCAACGATCGATCTGGTCTTCGAAGGGGGCGGCGCCAAGGGAATGGTCTTCATTGGCGCGCTCGACGTTCTCTTTCAGAACGAACAACACACCCACGGCCGCCTGCTCGGCACCTCGGCGGGCGCGATCACAGCCCTGGCACTGGCCGCCGGGTACAGCGTCGCCGAGCTCAACGCCGCCTTGACCGAAAAAGACGCCGACGACAACCCGATCTTCATGAGCTTCCTCGGGTTTCCACCCCCCTTCGACGCCGACGCCGTGCGCACCAGTGCGATCCGCCGCCTGCTGTCGGAGCTGAACATCCCACTGGTGCCGGACTTTGCCGAGAACCGCATCGACGATTGGATCGCCAACCAGCTGGCGGGCAACGTGTGGGGCCGCCACCTCTTTTCGTTCGTCGAACGCGGCGGCTGGTACGCGGCGGATGCCTTCGTCGATTGGGCCCAGGATAAACTCGACCAAAACAAACCCGACGGCCAACCGCGCGGCTATGGCAAAATGACGCTGGAGAAATTCTTCGAGCAAACCCAGGTCGAGCTGACGCTGGTAGCCGCGGATACGAAGTGGTCGCGCGTGCTGTGGCTCAACCACCGCACGGCGCCGGATTGCCCCGTGGTGTGGGCGGCACGTATGTCGATGAGTGTGCCCCTGCTCTGGCAGGAGGTTGAGTGGCAGTCGTCGTGGGGGCCGTATTACACGTGGAATCCTCAAACCGAGCAGCTCGAACCCAACGACATCGATGGCCATACGATCGTCGACGGCGGCCTGCTCTCCAACTTCCCGATTGCACTTTTCCTGGCCGACCAGCCCGAAGCCACGGCGGTCGTGGGCCCGGCGCACACCAAAAACGTCCTGGGCCTGCTGATCGACGAGTCGCTGCCGGTGGCGGGCCGGCCGCCCCGTCCGGCGGGCAGTGGGGCAGCCTTCGCCGGCCTGCGCACCGTCAACCGCCTGCAGCGGCTGCTCAATACGGCCATCGGTGCGCACGACAACCTGGCTAAGGCCATCTTTGCGGCAAACGTCGTGCGCCTGCCCGCGGGAGGCTACGACACCACCCAGTTCGACATGACCGACGCCGAACGCGAAGCCCTGGTCGAAGCAGGCCGCCAGGCGATGCGCGACTTCCTGGCGAGCCAGTCGGTGCTCGAGGTGGCACTGGGCGAACCCAGCTTCGCCCCCACGGACACGGCACGGTCCCTGGCCAACCAGGCGGCACGCAGCATCTTGGGGCAATAAGGACCTGTACGGCAATGACTTCAAAAGGGCGAGGAGGACCTCATGCTGGACCTGTCCGGATTACCTGAATTCACCCCTGCGCACGCACGCACCCTGACCGAACTTCAGATCTCGAAGGCGGGTCCGGGTACCGTGTTGCGGGATTTCGAGATGATGCTTTCCTATTTGCAGGAACGCCCGATGCCAGTGACCGCCAGGCATCAACTGACGCGTTCAGTCCTGCCAGACATCAATGCGCGCCTGGCGCACCCGCTGCAGATCGACCTGAAGCGGTCCCAGCCAAAGTCGTACCCGCCAATCCTTGGGTTGTATGTGCTGCTGCGTGCTTCGGGACTGACGTATGTGGCTGGGACGGCCAAAAAACCACTGCTGTTTTTGGACCCGGACTTGTATCGCGACTGGATGTCTTTGAATCCAACCGAGCAGTACGGTTCGCTGCTCGAGGCCTGGCTGGTGCGTGGCAGCTTGAATCTCGTCGGCGAGCCCGATCGATTCCCCCCACTCGCTGAGAACTTTCTGAAGTGGTTATGGTTTCATCGGGATCTGCCGGACGAGGGCCGGCAGGTTTACGGTGATCCAAGATTTGAAAAACGGTTCCACTACGTCCCTGGGTGGCACATCCTGGGCCTACTCGAGCTGTTTGGCCTGATCGCAGTGACCGACAGCGCGCCTGATGCGGGTGGTGGCCGGCGTATCGACCGTATCGCACGTACCCCTCTTGGTGATGCGTTGTCTACGCTGCTGGGTAATCAACTCATTGGCCAGTGGTTCCAGACCTTGTTGACTGAAGACGGCGAAATCCCATCCTATGGTCTGGTCCATGCCACGCTCCAGCCCTACATGGCACAGTGGCAGCGCAACCTGCGTCTGCCCACCTGGGAACCGCGCCCGGGTGCGCACCTGTTCGACGTTCGGGTGGCCGGCTTCCAGGGCCGGCTGGCCATGCCCGCAACGGCCACACTCGACGACCTGGCAGACGCCATCCTGGGTGTCCTGAGATTCGACAACGATCACCTGTATGAATTCTTGTACAACAACCGTTTCGGTTCCCAGGTAGCGGTCCACCATCCCCAGCTCGATGAAGGACCGTGGACGCGCGACGTGACGGTTGGGCAGCTGCCGCTGGCTGTGGGACAGACCATGACGTTCATCTACGACTTCGGCGACTGGTGGGAAATCGAGGTCACGCTGCGGGCCGTCGATCCGGCCATGGCGATCAAAGAAGCCACCTTGCTGGAGGAGCGTGGTACGCCACCCGTCCAGTATTCCTACTACGAAGATGAGTATGATGATGACCCAGAAGAGGGGATGGACGAGGACTTCGAGTAGGGTGCAAGTCACTCGCCATCCTACTCGTACTCGTACTCGTACTCGTACTCCTACTCGTACTCCTACTCCTACTCGTACTCGTACTCGGACTATTACCGGGTCAATAGCTACAGTCGTGGCGAGTGGCTCACTACTACTTGATCTGCGGTGACGATCGAGTACGAGTACGAGTACGAGTACGAATAGGACGGCACTACTTGATCTGGGGTGACGATCGAGTACGAGTACGAATAGGACGGTACTCGTGCTCGGACTATTACCGGGTCAATGGCTACAGTCGTGGCAAGTGGCTCACTACTACTTGATCTGGGGTGACGATCGAGTACGAGTACGAATAGGACGGTACTCGTACTCGTACTCCTACTCGTACTCGGACTACTACCGGGTCAATGGCTACAGTCGTGGCGAGTGGCTCACTACTACTTGATCTGCGGTGACGATCGAGTACGAGTACGAGTACGAGTACGAATAGGACGGCACTACTTGATCTGGGGTGACGATCGAGTACGAGTACGAATAGGACGGTACTCGTGCTCGGACTATTACCGGGTCAATGGCTACAGTCGTGGCAAGTGGCTCACTACTACTTGATCCGGGGTGACGATCGAGTACGAGTACGAATAGGACGGTACTCGTACTCGTACTCGAAATATCACCAGGTCACCTGGCTCGAGCATAGCCATCGATTACACTCGATTAATGGCTATCGATGCGGATCCTTCCGTGTAGAAGAGGAGTGGCGCCCCGGGGGGGGGGGGGCGCCGCGGGGGCGGGGGTGGGGGGGGTAAAATACGGCCGCAAGCCCCGCCAGCCGCGGGGGGGGGGGAG
>CAYUCC010000126.1:0-10629 GCA_964443225.1 uncultured Anaerolineae bacterium | reverse complement strand
CCAGGCGCAGGCGCGGCGGCACGGCGCGGTTCTGCATCAGGCGCACCAGGCGGCCAGGCAGTTCGGACTTGAGCCGGCGCCCACTCGCCAGGTCGGCGCGGTGCGGGCCAAATTCGAGCCAGGCCTGCCCCGCCACCACCAACCGGCGCCAGTCCTCGGGCGTTTCGTCCTCGCCGCTGGCCAGCTCGAAGATGAGCGCCTGGGTGTCGCCAAACCGTTTGGCGCGGTTGAGCTCACCGCAGGCCAGCAGCACCACCTCCGACCACGCCTCGCTGCCGGCGTGTTCGAACGCCAGGCGCAGGCGGTTTTCGTTTTCGAGCAGGCCGCACGCCGCCAGGTATTCCTGGAACGAACGGTGGGGAAAGGTAAAATGCCCCGTTTCGGTCTCGATCAACAAGCCGCCGCGCTCGGCGATGAGATCCACCATACGGCTGGCCCATGCCTTGCCTGCCGCCCGCCGTGGACAGACCTCGGCCAGCCGGTGTTCGATGTCGCGCGCCAGCAGGTCGGCGGTCTCACGGCCGCTGGCCGCGTGGGCATCGTAGGTCAACGCCCATAACTTGCGCTCGATGTCGCCGCGTGTGATGGGCACGCCGCATTGGGTGCTGCCTTCGCCCAACAACTTATCCAGACTGGGCGCACTGGTTCCCCCCTCGGGTCCCGTCGCCTTGTGTTTCTCCCATTCCCACAGGAGCTGCTCGACACAGTCGTGGTACAACTCGGCCCGGCTTTCGGGCAGCCCGGCCCAACTGTTGACCTGCGCCAGCATTGTTAACAGCAGCGGCGTGCCCGCCATCTCGCGCAGCACCCGCCGGCTGCCGAGGGCGGTGTGCAGGCGGCTGCGCAGACCCCCTGCCTCCTCCTGTTCCTTGCGCCCCACCCGCACCAGCTCGTCGTACCAGAGCTGGATGAACCGTTCGATCCGTCCATCGTCGAGATCGGCCAGCTCGAAGACCGGGACCCCGGCGAGCTGATAATCACTCTCGCGGTAGGGCTTGACGCGGCTGGTGACCAGGATGCGGCACGTGCGGTGGGCGGCGATGAAATCCTGGACACTGTCGATGATGACCCGCCGCCGGTCGAAGGTGTCGGCGTTTTCGCTGTCTGCCACCGGCACCTCGTCGAGACCATCGAACAGCACGAGGGTGTCAGGCCGTGCCAGGCGGGCCAGCAGCGCGGCCGAGTCGGTCAATCCGGTAGCCTGCGCCAGGGCTTCGTACACCAGCGTGTGCCCTGGCTGGCTGCCGGGTTCCAGGCTGGCGCTCCACTGGCGTAAGACGACACGCAGCGGAAACCAGGGCGTGGCAAAGGTCGGGCCCAACACCGCCTGCCAGTCGACATCGAGGTCGAGCAGGCCGCTGGCCATGGTGAAGGCGATGTGGTTGACCAGCGTGCTCTTGCCGGAGCCGGGTTTACCCAGCAGCACCAGCACCGGGCTGCCAGCCAGTGCATCGAGGGCGGTGACGCGGTCCATGGCCGCCCGCAGCGCCGCTTCGTCCGGCGCCCACGGCCGCAGCGGGTGTTTCTCGAAATCCTCCCGCCCGCCGCGCAGCAGCTCACCCACCGCCTGCTCGCTGACCTCCAGCGGCAGCGCGGCGCGCCCGCCCGCCCCGCGTTCGCCGGCCGGCTGCAAGGCCATGCGCAGGCGCGGCCGCTCCTCGCGCGGCACGCCCAACCGGTCGAACACCAGGCCCCACGTGGGGCTGGACGTCGTCTGCAGGTCGACGTAGACGTTGGCCAGCGACACCTGGCCGGCAGCTTGCGGGTCCTGGGCGCGGCGGTCGTAGGCCAGGGCGAGGGGCAGGCGGTTGCAGCGCTCGCGCAGGCTGCCCAGGTAGGCGTTTTCGGGCAGGGTCAGGGCATAACCTGCCGGCGTGGCCGAGGGCTGCGCGGATTCACCCAACACGTCCAACACGCGGGCCAGCAGGTTCTGGATCTGGCCGAGGGTGACGACCTGCTGCGCCTGGAAAGTCACGGCCTGGCTGCCGCTGCGTTCCTGGCGTGCCGCGATCTCTACCAGGGTCTCCAGGCTGGCGGTGCCGCGTTCGCTGCTCTGTGCGATGCGTTCCTGCACGGCCACGGCCTGCTGGCTGGCCTCGGCAATGATCTGGCTGGCATTGTCGAGCCGCACCAACCTGGCCAGGCGCTCGACCTCACGCACCAGGTAACTGAACTGTGGATCGGCCTGCAGGTGCAACTTGATCGCATCGAAGAAATCGAGCAGCGGTTCCTCCAGGCGCTCCCACCGTGCACTTGTCTGGCCGGTGCGCCTGAAATAGGCATCGGCCAGGCGGTCGAAGTCGGGCGCACCACCGAAGAGCACCTGGTTGGTCACGCTGCCGGCGAAAGTGGGAAATTCGAGCAGGGCCACCATGTCATCGGCGATTTGCGGTTCCAGGTCCAGCTCGCCCTGGCGGATGCGCTCGCGCATCTCCTGGCGCGCGGCCTCGACGGCACGGCGGATGGCGTCCGCAGCATCGTTGGCCGGCAGGTCCCGGGCGAACTTGAAGAGCGACTGCGCCTGCTGCAGCAGGCCCGGTTTGCGTTCGGTCGCCCGGGTGACCAGGGCTTCAGCGGCACCGCTGGCGGCGGCGCCGAGGATGAGCGGGAGGGTGATGATCGGTTCGGGCATGGGCGGACTCCGGATTTTGGATTTTGGATTTTGGATTTTGGATTTTGGATTTTGGATTTTGGATTTGATTTTGGATTTGATTTTGGATTGGATGGGTGTGATTGAAGTTTAGCACACAGGGTCTGCATTCGACAAGCACACCAGATGCGAATGACCGGTGCTCACTGCATCCGGATGCGGCAGGCGGTGACCCAACCGGCGTCCATCCTGGCCAGGCGTGCCTTTTTCAGGTTCTCGCGCAGGAGCCACTGCACGTCGGGGTCGGGCACGGCGAGCCACTTTTCCATGAGAGCCTTGCCCTCCGCCGGCAGTGCCACGACGGCCACACTCCAGCCGTAGCCCAACCCCTGGCGCAGGATCAGGAAGTCCTGGCTGCGGCGACGGTCGGCGTCTTCACTTTCGACGGACGCGGTCACGCGGTCCATAATCTGCAGAACCGCCCGTGCGTGCACGGCTTGACGCAGCAGCCGCGGCTCACACAGGGCGGCTACGGCGGCGCGCTGCTCCAGCCGCGAACCATCCGCCCACTGCTGCATCTCACCGAGCAGCGGTTCCATGTCGACATCACCCCAGCGCTGCAGTGCCATCGCCACCGCCTCGCGCAGCCGCCAGCGCGGATCAGACGCAGCCTGGCGCAGGGTGGGCAGCTGCCCGCGATCCCCCTCGGCCAACAAACGCCCCAGGCCAACGATACCACAGAACGCAAGAAACTCATACGGGGAATTCACTGGCGCAATGTCGGGCGTATAGGTAATGTAACGCTGAAAGAGCGCCACATCCCCTTCGTCTGCCACTACCTGCGCCAATTCCAGGTTCCCACGCGGCCCCGGCAGCCCCGATTCCTGCAGCAGGTAGGCATCCCACTCATCCATCCCCCGCAGCACCACCCGATACCCATCCGCCTTCGACATGGTCATCCCCCGGACCAAGGCACGCTATTGGTTTGCCACAGAGAACACGGAGATCACAGAGAGTGTTTGGAGCGTTACTCTGTGTTCTCTGTGTCCTCTGTGGCAAACGAAAACTCAGTTCGACAGGCGCTTGATACCGTCCACCAACCGCTGTTGGCCGAAGTTGATCAGCAGTCCGCGTTTGAGCCCTGTACCTTTGAGGTACGACAACACTTGCGCGGTGGCCACGTCAGGTAACCGCGAAACCGACTTCAGTTCCACGACCACCTCACCCCCCACCAGCAGGTCTACGCGCTGACCCTTGATCGTATGCCCCTTGTAGAACACGTCCAGCTCGACCTGGCGCTCGAATTGAATCCCGCGCAGTGTCATCTCGATACACAGTGCCTCTTCATAGATCGATTCCAACAATCCAGGCCCCAACACCCGGTGTACCTCGATCGCCGCCCCAATGATTGATTCGGTCAACGGATCGGACATAGAGAAACCTCCTATTTGGGCCACAGAGGGCACAGAGGTCACAGAGATTTTCTGAAGTATCTTTCAGATCACCCTCTGTGTTCTCTGCGCCCTCGGTGGCAAAATAACTACTGGCAGGCCGTGCCCCACATGGAGGCGACGGCCTGGATGTCGAGGATGTCGTTGGTGCCGTCGCAGCCGCCCGATGCGCGGCAGTTGACGTCGGCAGCGATCACGTAGGCACCCGTGGATTGGTAGCCGCTCCAGGCGTTGGCCGCGGTGGTGATGTCCAGCACGTCGATGGTCGTCGAGCCGGCGCCACAGGAGCAGTTGACGTCGGGCCAGTAACAGGCGGCCTGGCACGACTGCACGACGACGTCGTCGATGTACCAGCCCTCGCGGCTTTCGGAGTTGTCCGTTCCCAGGCGGAATCGCAGGTTGACACTTTGCCCGGCGTAACTGGTCAGGGTGGCGATCGAGTTGAGCCAGTCCTGCGGGTCACCACACCAGGCGCTCGACCCGGCCAGCGGGTTACCATAACTGCCGTTTACCAGCCCGTTGTACGGATCGGTCAGCAGGTTGGCGTTGGGCACCTGCGTCCACGTGCTGCCGGCGTTGGTGGAGACTTCGAGGATCGCCCCGTCGTAGCACGCCGTGCTGCCGTTGGCCTCGATCGACTGGTAGTTCCAGAAGGCGAGGGAGACCGGGTTTTCGCCCGTGGGCAGAACCACCGCCGGCGAGACCAGCCGCTGGTCGCTGACCGTGGCCGAGTTGACGCCCAGCCACGAGGTGGTGCCGCTGTGCGCCCGCACCGTCGACAGGACCCAGGTGTCCCCGGTGCCGCTGTGCGTCCAGCCCGCGGCACCGCTCTCGAAGGTATTGCTGTACAGGACACGCGTCGTCGTGCCCGCCGGGCATGCCGCTGAAGTCCCCGTGGTCGTGAAACGGAACACCGCCGACCAGCGCCCCGTGCCGCAGGCGTTGTTGGCGCGCACGTGCCAGAAGTAGGTGGTGCCCGAGTTCAAAGCCACGGGTACCGCATGACTGGTCGTCGTCAGGCCGCTGGCGGTCGCGGCAATCTGCGTGAAGGTGCTGTCGGTCGCGACCTGGATGTCGTAGGTGGTGGCCTGTGGCGCGGCCGACCAGACCAGGGTCGGCTGCACGGCGACGTTGGTCGCACCGATGGCGGGCGAGGTGAGCAGCGGCACACCCGGCGCCTGGGTTGCCAGGTTCAGGACGGCGGTGTCGCTGTGGTTCATGCTGGCCCCCGTGCCGTTGACGGTCAGGGTGTAGCTGCCGGGTGCGGCACTGCCGGTGCTGCCAATGGTCAGAGTGGATGCACCGGGTGGGGTCAGCGGATTGGGTACGATCGACGAGGTCGCGCCGGCGGGCACACCCATGGTGCTCATCGTCACCGGGCTGCTGAAGCCGGCCAGGCTGCCCAGGGCGATCGTAAAGGCGGCGTTGGCGGGCGCACAGACCGACTGTACGTCGGGGGTGACGTCGAGGGTGAAGTCGGGTGTGGATCCCGGCACGATCGTGAAGTTGACGTTGGAGATGTCGAAGAAGACGTTGGTCGCACACCCCACGCGCACGCGCGCCGTCGTGGTATTGACGTTGGGCACGACGATGCTCTGGCTGCCGTCATTCGGCGTGCTGGCCAGCAGGGTCGTCGGGTAGGTCAGGCCGCCGTCGGTCGAGAGCAGGATGGCGACGTTGGCACAGCTCACCGGCGACGCCGTGGTGTTGGCCACGTTCCACGTGACGGTCTGCTGGGTCGTGCCGGTCCAGGAGACGGCGGTGTTGGGTGCGGTGACCTGGAACGGCCCGGCGGCGGTGGTGACGTTGAACGCGAGGCTGGCCGAGCTGACGCCGCCGCCCCCGCTGCGGTTGTCACGTGCCGTGAGGCGGAAATTCAGGGCGCGCGTGACGTTGGGCAGCACTTCGCCGATCACGGTGGTATTGTTGACCAGGTCACTCAGCCGCGGGAACGTCCGTGTGGGGCTGGCGGTCGCCGGCCAGGAGCGGAAGAAGGGCGGCACCAGCGGGTTGTTGGGCGCGCCAGCGGCACCCAGGTCGAATTCTTCCCAGTTGTAGGTCAGGGCATCGCCGTTAGGATCGGTGGCTGAGCCGGTCAGGGAGAACGGTGTCTGCGCCGGGATCGTGAAGCCGCCGGTGCCGGCGTTCACGGTGGGGGCGCTGTTACCGGTGTTGGTCACGACGTCACAGCTGCTGCCCGAACCGGCCGAGGTGAACGTGGTGATCTCGTCCAGGTTGATGCCGTGGAAATAATCGTCGCTGTGCGGCTGCAGGTCCTGTGCGCCGCAGATGCCGGCGTAGGCCATGATTGTCGAGCCGCTGCCGGGTTCGTAGGCGGTGGGGCCGTTGCGGTTGCCGCCGCTGCACGAGCCGGCGTTACCGTTGAACGAGTGGTTGCCCGCAAACTGGTGCCCCATCTCGTGCGCCACGTAGTCGATGTCGAAGGGATCGCCAACCGGGGCCGAGGATCCGGTGACGCCGCGCGCCTTCTGGCCGGTGATGCACACGACGCCCAACCCGGCCACGCCGCCGCCACCGGTGGAGAAGACGTGCCCGATGTCGTAGTTGGCGTTGCCGATGACGCTGTCCAGGTTGGACTGGTTCTGGCCGAGCATGGTGCCGCCGTTGCTGTTGGTGTAGGGATCGGTGCTGGGGTTGGTGTAGACGATCAGGTTGTTGTTGGCAATCAGCACCAAACGCACAGCCACTTCGCGCTCGTACACGCCGCTGACACGGTTGACCGACGTGACGATCGCGGCCAGGCCGAGCGGCACCGTGCCGCCGTGGAAGGCGGTGTATTCACCGGTGGCGGCCACGGCCAGCCGGTAGGTGCGCAGCTGCGGGCCGGTGGGAGGGAGTGCACCCGCTTCCACTAACGCGGCCAGCTCCTTCTTCAAGGCATCGGTCTCTTTGGCGTCGGGCAGGATTTCGATGAATTCCTTGTCGGCGCTGGGCACGAAGTCGCGCGCGTAGTAGCTGATGTAGTGCGTCGTATCGCTGCGGCTGAAGGGATCGATGTAGACCGTGCCGCTGATCCCGAAGATGATCGCGTGGAAACCGTGGGGTGTCCAGTCGAAGCGTGTCGTCGCCGTGGGATCGTCGATACCCTGGCCCGCGTAGGTGGTGATTTCGGGGAATTGGGCGGCCAGCTCAGGCGCCATGACCGGCGATTCGACGATACGGAAGCGGCCGAAGCCGCCTTCCGGCAGGGGCAGCGCCAGGATCACGTCAGAATTCTGGCCGGCGGGCGTGAACTCCATGGGGGCGCTGGCCAGCAGCGCCTGCAGGGCCGGCACGTCCAGCGCCAGCGTGCGGTACTTCTGCGGCACGATCCAGCGCGGGCCGGCGGCGACGATGTCGCTTTCGTCGACGTCGGACCAGGGGTTGGCGGGTTGGGCTGCGGGTGCGGCCTGTGCCGATAGAGGCAGCGCGCCCGCCAGCAGGGTGACGATCGCCACCAGCGCCAGCCAGCGTGCCAGGGTTGCGTGAAAGTGGGTTGACATGGTGTACTCCTTGATGGGATGGGCGCATTATAACGCATGGGGGTGGGTTTGGTGGTATTGGGTGATACTGATGGGGAACGGATTGAACGGATTACTGTCAACGGATTCGGGGAACGGATTGAACGGATTACTGTCAACGGATTCGGGGAACGGATTGAACGGATTGGAGCGGATTTAACGGAGGGAGTAGGGAGTAAGGAGCAGCAAACGTGCTCCGAATCAATGGTACTTCCTGTGGTAAAAAGACCATTGGCGCAAATTGGCGTGATTGGCGGTTTCAGGATTGGCGCAAATTGGCGTGATTGGCGGTTTCAGGGCTGGATTTGCACGATCAGCGGTTCGCTGGCGTAGTAGTTGCCGTCGCGGCGCACGATGACGACGCGCAGGGCGTAGGGGCCGGGCGGTAGCGCGCCGGCGTACCACGTTTCGAGCCAGCCACCGTTCACCGGTGCGCGGTGCACATCGCCCATGGTGGTCCACGTGCCCGGGGCGGTCCCCTCCCCAAATTCCACCTTGTAGAACTCGAACTCGGCCGCGTCGAACAGCGCGGTCCCCATGATCTCGACGGGGCCGCTGATGACCTGGCCCGGCTCGGGTGACCAGATGCTGGCACTGGCATTCATGCCGGCGTAGCTGTCCCCTGGCGCGGGCGCCGGCAGGGCTGGCCCATCACAGGGTGGGGGCTCGACCGGCAGACCGGCTGCCATCGCCCACTGGCGCACTGCTTCCGCCGCCTGCGCATTGGCGGGCACCCGCAGGAGCAGCGCCGGGGTGCCACCCTCGCCCGCACAGCGCTCACCCGTGGGCAGCCACCCCACCGGGACTTCGATCACCGCCGGGTCGCGCAGGGCAACCGCCGGCAGGACGATCACGCTGTTGTCCAACGACGCCTGCGCTGGCAGCCCAACCTCCGCCGTGATCGGCACCGCCGTCACGAGCGCCGTGGTCGTGATCGGAACGCCGAGGGTGACGGGATGGCTGGGATCGATGAACAACTCCGGTACCGTCACCGGGCAGGCTGCTCCACCGTCGAGCGTGGCCAGGTCACACACCGGCGCATCGAGCAGTCCAGGCGGGCGCACGAATTCCAGCGCACTGCCGGCCGGGCGCACGATACCGTCCAGCTGTGGGTCAGCGAGGACCGCTTCCATAAAATTGTGCCAGATCGGCGCCGCTCCCGTGAGACCCGACGAATTACGCATCGGCGAGCCATCGGTGTTGCCGGCCCAGACACCGGTCACCAGGTGCGGCGTGTAGCCGACGGTCCAGTTGTCACGAAAATCGGTGGTGGTGCCGGTTTTGGCTGCCGCCGGCCGGCTGAGCTGGAGCTGGCTGTTGGGGCCAAAGGCGGGCGTACGCGCTGCGTTGTCAGAGAGCACCTGGCTCACCAGGTAGGCGACGCGCGGATCAATCGCCGGCGTGGACGTGACCGGCGCCGCGGACAGCACCTGGCGTCCGGCACTGTCGGTCATGGCACCCACCAGGTGCGGCGGCGTGTAAGTGCCGCGGTTGGCCAATGTGGCGTAGGCGGATGTCAGTTCGAGCAGGCTGACCTCACCGCCGCCGAGGGTCAGGGAGAGCCCGTAGCGAGCGGTTGTGGTTTCATCCCAACGCGTGATCCCCATTGCCCGCGCCGTCTGCAGCAGCGCGGGCAGCCCCACCTGGTCGAGCAGTTCGATCGCCGGGACGTTGTAGGAATTGGCCAGGGCGGTGCGCAGGCGCACGGGGCCATGAAAACGACCGTCGTAGTTGACCGGCTGGTAGACCTGGCCATCTCCCACCGGAAACTCGACCGGGATGTCCCACAGCAGGTGCGCCGGCGAATAGCCGCGGGCAAAGGCCGCCGCGTACAGCACCGGCTTGATCGCCGAACCCGGCTGGCGCGGCTGCTCGGCAACGTTGACCTGGCCGGCGTGCGGGTCGTAAAAATCGACCCCACCGACGAGGGCCAGGATGTCGCCCGTGCCGGGCTGCATGGCGACCAGAGCCGCATTGTCCATCTGGTATCGTTCGCGTGACGCAGCAACTTGTTCGCGCACCAGCGCCTCGGCGCGGGTCTGCAGCCGCAGATCGAGCGTCGTCGTAATCGTGAGTCCGGCGCGGCCGACCGCCTCGGCACTGCCCAGCGTCGAAGCCAACGCCTGCTGCACGGACGCCAGCGCGTGCGGGGCCAGGGTGGGAATCTCCTGGCTGCGGAAATTCAACGGCTCGGCAAACGCCGCCTCGGCTTCGGCCTCGCTAATCACCCCGTTGCGCGCCATGAGCGCCAGGACCACACCCTGGTAGGTTTTGGCCGTTTCACGGTATTCAGGGATCAGCGGATCTCGCAAAGCGGGTGCCGGCGGCAGCGCGGCCAGCAGCGCACTTTCGGCCAAAGTCAATTCAGCAGCCGGTTTGGCGAAAAAGGTCTGCGCCGCGGCCTCGATGCCGTACGCCAGGTGGCCGTAGTAGACCACGTTCAGGTACATCTCCAGGATCTCGTCCTTGGAAAAGCAGCTCGTCAGCTGTTGGGCGAGTGAAGTCTCCTCGAGTTTACGGTCGATGGAACGTTCGATGCGCCGCTCGTAAGGCAGGGCGATGTTGCGCGCCAGCTGCTGCGTAATCGTCGAGGCACCGGAGACGATCGCCCCCTGCTCCTGGTTCTGCGTGACCGCGCGCACGATGCCCGACCAATCGACGCCCGGGTTCGTGTAGAAGGTTTTGTCCTCCGTCGCCACCGTGGCCCGCTGGGCCGTTTGAGCAATGGCATGCAGCGGCACCCAATAGCGGCGGCCCTCGTGCCAATACTCACCCAACAGCGTTCCGTTGCGGTCGACGACGCGACTGGTCAGAAAGAGCTTGGGCGCCGGCCCAGGCAGTACCGCCATCTGCGCTTCCACCGTGTCAATCAGGTGGCTACCCAAGCGCACCTGCTCACACGGCCGCGGCGGCCGCGCACAACCGGCCAGGCCACCCAGGATGGTCACCCCCAACAGAACGAACAGAATCGAACGCCCAAATCGTCTCATGCCAGGTATGACGTTCAGAACGCCGTCTCGGTTTCGTGTCAGCCGATGCAAATGCCCGGCGACACAACCAGGCGTCC